>DCTY01000019.1 GCA_002329335.1 Christensenella sp. UBA1428 | reverse complement strand
AAGCCTTTATCGGCAAAAAGCTGTGTTTCCTTGACGATGTGGTTTCCACCGGCGGAACAATCGACGCTGTGCTCGCTTTGGCAAAAGAGATCGGGTTTTCCATTTCGGTCATCGCCTGTGCGCTGACTGAAGGCGGAACGAGAAAGGAATACCGCGGGATCCCGCTCGTTTCTCTGGATAATATCCCATTGCCCGGGAAAAACATATAATCCCCCGGCAGAATCTTGCACATAGCACAGCCTGCATATGCACCAAATATCGGAGTTCAAACAAACAGGGCGGGAGCTTAAGCTCCCGCCCTGTTTGTTTGGGTTTAAGAAAAGAGAAAAACAGAAACTTCAGTTTTATTTTGCCGCCGGACGGGACTTTGCTTTATCCGCTTCAGCGGCATTGGCGCGCGCGGCAGCTTTATCACGGGCCATTTCCTCAACGGTCTTGGTGTGCAGGCGCGCTGCGCCGCGGGTAACGATCGGCGGGATCAGCGTACCGTCAGCCTCCGCTTTTGCCCAGCGGGCCTTGGCCCGCTCGATCTCGTCGGCATACTGCGGCAGCCATTCAGCCTCGGCAATGAGCATTTCATCGACCATCTGCCAGATGGCGTCCGGTTCACAGACCGCTCCAACCAGGGGGTCCATCATCATCGCCTGCCGCAACAGCTGGATATCGGCATGAACCGCCGCCTCCACAGCAAGACGCTGTACAGTAATATTGGACATGCAGCACGCGGCCGGCCCAAGCGGGAGCTCACCGATGCGCGGAATATTGATACCGTGCGTATCGACATAACCAGGCACCTCGACAACCGCGTCATCCGGAAGATTTGTGATACAGCCGTTATTCACAACGTTAAAGTGGCCCCGGTAGAGGCGTCCGGTTTCCAACGACTCGATGATCCAGCTGCCATGCTCCTGCGAGCGGTTTTCCGGCGTGTAGGCAAACGGCGGTTCCTTCAGCCAGTTGGGGAAGTCGGTTTCAAACCAGCTGCGCCCTTCGGTGCATACGCGCAGATACCCGCCGGTTTCCCCGTTGATCCAGGTCCCCAGATCAATATATTTGTGAATATTCTCCGTATGCTTACGGTACCACGGCACATACTCGGAAAGATGGCCGTTTGACTCTGTGGAGAAATAGCCGAAGCGCTTCATCATGTCGATGCGCACTTTTTCCGTCTTTGCAACTTCCTCATCGGCTTCCAGTGCAGCAAGGAGCTTGTCATTCAATTCGACGCCGTTATGCTTAACCGAAATATACCAGGTCATATGGTTGATGCCCGCGCAGATGATATCCAGCTCCTCTTTTGGGACGCCGAGCGCCTGCGCGATTTGGGCGTGACCGCCCTGTACGCCGTGGCAAAGCCCGAGCGTGGGGACTTTGCCGTACTGGTTGCAGACCCAGGTCACCATCGCGTTGGGATTGGAGTAGTTTAAAAGCATGCATCCCGGCAAAGCGAACTGGCGGATGTCCTTGCAGAACTGCAATATTTCATACGCGCTTCGCTGTCCGTACATAATGCCGCCGGCGCACAGCGTATCGCCCACGCACTGATCCACGCCGTATTTGAGCGGGATATCGATGTCGGTCTGAAAAGCCTCCAGCATGCCTACCCGGACGCAGTTGACGACGTATTTGGCGCCGGAAAACGCTTCTTTGCGGTCCAGCGTCGATTCAATGCGGATGTTTAACCCGTTTTCGTCGATATCGCGCTGGCAAAGCTGAGTGACCATGCGCAGATTGTCCGGGTTGATGTCGGTGAAGGCAACCTGAATGTTCTGGAATTCCGGGACGGTGAGCAGGTCCGCCAGCAGCTTGCGTGTAAAACCGATACTGCCCGCTCCGATAAACGCGACTTTAAATGACATGGACAATTCCTCCTTTTGCGATATGATAAAATAAATGCGGGATGAAAAATCCCGCATTGAAAAACCGATGATTATAGCAAATAGCCGTTTTCATTGAGCAGACCGCTGTCGTTGATCAGGTCGCCGACCTGTTCTACCAGGCGCGCCGGATACTGCGTGCCGTCCAGGGTGGGCGCGACGTCCATTTCCCAGGCGTCCTTGCCGTAGGCGCGGAAATGGTCGCAAAGGCGCACGGCGTTTTGGATGGCGTTGCCTTCCAGCCGTTCGGCAAGCTCCAGCAGGCCGCGGATCAGCCCGTCCATTTTCAGGCTCATTTCCTTTGCGACGTCTTCATTTTCGTCCTCGCGTTCGGCCCAGACGCGCGTGAGCGTGGAGGCAAACGAATTGGCAAAGGGCAGCATAAAGCCGTCGTAGTGATTGTACCATTTGTTGTAGTCAAATTCTACGCCGCGCAGGGTAATCAGGCTGTCGTCGTCATAGGGACTGAGTACATATTCATCCAGTCCGCTGTTATCCTGATAAAGATAGAAATTGGGGAATTCGTCGCAGAATTTGCCGATCAGCGCCGGCGAAAGCGTTGTTCCGGTGCTGGCGGGACTGTTGATGATCGCAACGGGCGCGCCGAGATTGAGAATCGGCCGCAGCGCTTCCTCAATACGCTGATCCTCCTGACCGGCGCCAAAGGGTGCAAAAATGCTGTACCCGCAAAGGCCGGCCGCAATGAGGTTTTCAAGCGCGCTGTCTTTGCCGTGTATGCGGGCAAGCGCCTCCAGATGGTAGACGATGGTGCCGTATGCGTCCTGAGATTCTTCTTCTGCAACGGCAAACAGCACCCGCATGCCCAGCGCGCGCGCATCGTCCAGACAGGCGGCAAGCACCTGGTCGCACTGGCGGCGGGAAAGCTGCCAGCCGTCGCCCAGGTCTCCGGTGAGCATCAGGCCGCCGACATGCGGCGCCAGCGAACGCAAAAGCGCACGCATCCGGAAGGCGTCAATGCCGCCGTCGGGCGTGTACTGCGTTAAAAGCGGGCACCAGATGCGCGGAATCCCGCCCGGAAACAGGCGTGAAATCAGCTCCCTTCGTTTTTGTGCGGTTTGTTCATTCATAGTGACAGGCTCCTTTGCCGGTTTTCCGGCCAATTTATTCAAAATGGCGTCAGTCCGCCTTTTCTGCACCCATATTTTACCATATAAACCCAACGGGGTGCAAGACTTTCCAATTTGGATTGTGCAAAGCCGCAATAGCGCTTGCAAAACGGCGCAGATTGTTGTATACTAAAGATACGTTTTGCAGACGGCTTTGCAAGGCGGGGTTGGGTTTTGTGCAACGAAAGCACCGTGAACCGTGTCAGGGCCGGAAGGCAGCAGCACTAAGCGGACACTGCGTGTGCCGCAAAGCTTCCTGACCCCGCCGTGCAAAGCCGTTTTCCATTATTTCCTTTACAGAATCTGTTTCCTGTGCTATAATTCACTTACAAATAAAATAATATATTTAAGGAAAAGACGATGAAACATCTTCAGCTTGACGATATGCAGCGATACCTTTTTCTGGAGGGCAGCAACGCGTTTGCCTACCAATGCATGGGTGCGCATCCCTGTCGTCGCGACGATGAGGAAGGCGTATTGTTTCGTGTCTGGGCGCCTGCAGCCAGACAGGTGCGTTTGACGGGCGATTTTAATGCCTGGAAGCGTGCGGCGCAGGCGTTTGAAATGCATCCTCAGGGCGACAGCGGTATCTGGGAATGTTTTGTGGCAGGCATGAAACCCTTTGCAGCCTACAAATACGATATCCTTACCCCGCAGGGACAGTGGCAGCTTAAAGCCGACCCCTATGCGTTCCACAGCGAAACGCGCCCGGGAGACGCCAGCAAGGTATATGATCCGGGAACATATTCGTGGCAGGATGAGCAGTGGATGCAGAACCGATGCAAGGCCGATCCCTATCACAGCCCCATGAACATCTATGAAATGCACGCAGGGTCGTGGAAGCGCGGGGAAGACGGCAGCGTCTATACCTATGAGCGTCTGGCCGACGAGCTGGTGCCGTATCTGAAGGATATGGGGTATACGCATGTGGAGTTTCTGCCGCTGACGGAATATCCCTATGATAAAAGCTGGGGCTACCAGGTCACAGGGTATTTTGCACCGACCTCGCGCTACGGCGCGCCTGACGGGCTGATGGCGCTGATCGACCGGCTGCATCAGGCGGATATCGGCGTGATCATGGACTGGGTGCCCGCGCATTTTCCGAGGGACGCTTTTGGTCTGCGGCGTTTTGACGGCACGGCGCTTTACGAGCACGAGGACCCGCGCAGAGGGGACAATCCGCAGTGGGGGACGCATGTGTTTGACTACGGCAAAGGCGGCGTCGCCTCTTTCCTGCTTTCCAGCGCGATGTACTGGCTGAAAGAATATCATTTCGACGGCCTGCGCGTGGATGCCGTAAGCTATATGCTTTACAATCACTATGGCCGGGAAGAGGGGCAGTGGCTGCCCAACCGGTACGGCGGGACGGAAAATCTGGAAGCGATTGATTTTCTGCGCAAACTCAATCGCCTGGTCTTTGAACATTGTCCCGGCGTGATTATGGCGGCGGAGGAGGCCACTGCGTTTCCCATGGTGACCCGCCCGACCTATCTTGGCGGTCTGGGGTTTGGGTTTAAATGGGACATGGGCTGGATGAACGATACGCTGGCGTATCTGAAACTGGATCCGGTTTACCGCAGCTACCATCACGACAAGCTGACCTTTTCGATGATGTACGCCTTTAATGAAAACTATATCCTGGCGCTGTCCCATGACGAGGTAGTACATGGCAAACATTCGCTGCTGGATAAAATGCCGGGGGATTACTGGCGCAAGTTCGCCGGCCTGCGGGCGCTGTACGGGTATCAGTATACGCATCCCGGCAAGAAGCTGGTGTTCATGGGCGGGGAATTTGGCCAGTTCATCGAATGGAAGGACGACGACCAGCTCGACTGGTTCCTTTTGCAGTATGACGCGCATCGCAACATGCACGCATATGTGCGGGAGTTGAATCAGCTTTACCGCAAAACCCCCGCGCTTTGGCGCGTTGACGACAGCTGGGACGGCTTTGAGTGGATCAACGCCAATGATTCGGCAAACTCCGTCATCAGCTATATCCGCCGGGACGGGCTTGGCGGCGCAGTGGTGTGCGTAATCAATTTTACGCCGCAGTACCTGCCCGCCTACCGCATGGGGTTTCATCGGCCCACGACGCTCAAGCCGCTGCTGTGCAGCGATGAAGAGCGCTTTGGCGGATCGGGCAAGGGCGACCGCGCGCCGGTGGAAACGACGGCGGTGGCCTTTGAGGGCAGGCATTACAGCGCTCAGATCGAGCTTGCGCCGCTGTGCGCCATGATTTTTGAAGCGCAGGAAAAGCAGCTGCCGCGCAATGCGGCTGTACAGACGGCGCACGCGGCGTTTGCCGGCGTGACAAAAGCGGCGGCCGGTGCGGGCGCCGGGGCGCTGTGCGCTCAGAAAACAGGTTTGTAATTCACAAGCGCGCGGTATCCTGCCGCGTGCCAGGGAGGTTGTTTCAATGAAAAAGAAATGCGTTGCCATGCTTTTGGCCGGCGGACAGGGAAGCCGCCTGGGCCTTTTGACCCACAGCATGGCCAAGCCGGCGGTGCCGTTTGGCGGGAAATACCGGATTATCGATTTTCCGCTGTCCAACTGTTCCAATTCCGGCATCGATGTGGTGGGCGTACTGACGCAGTATCAGCCCATGGGCCTGAACATGTATCTGGGTACCGGCGTATCCTGGGACCTGGACCGCATCAACGGTGGCGTGTTCATTTTGCCGCCTTACGTCAGCGGCAAGCGCAGCCAATGGTATAAGGGAACGGCCAACGCCATTTATCAGAATATCCCTTTTATTCAGCAGTATGATCCGGATTATGTGTTGATTTTGTCCGGCGACCATATCTATAAAATGAATTACGACGACATGCTCCAGCAGCACATCACCCATGACGCGGACGTGACCATCGCCGCGCTGACGGTGCCCTGGGAAGAAGCCTCCCGGTTTGGCATTATCAATACCGACAGCGCCGGCGGCATCGTGGAGTTTGACGAAAAACCGGCCAAGCCCCGCTCCAACAAGGCGTCGATGGGGATTTATATCTTCAAATGGAGCCAGCTGTACGATTATCTGTGCGCCGATGAGGAAAACCCCATGTCCTCCAACGATTTTGGCAAGGACGTGCTGCCGGCCATGCTGCGCGACGGCCGCAAGATGTTTACCTATGAGTTTAACAGCTACTGGAAGGATGTCGGCACCATCGAGTCGCTCTGGGAGGCGAATATGGACTTGCTTGAATCGCCCCCTGCGTTTGATTTGTACGACGAAGACTGGCGTATTTATTCGCGCAACCATGTGCAGCCGCCCTGCTATCTCGGCACGACGGCCAAGCTGCAAAACGCCATGGTGACCGAGGGCAGCGAAATTTACGGCACTGTGGCGCACAGCGTCATTTTCGCCGGCGTTCATATTGGTCAAGGCGCGGTGGTGCGCGACAGCGTCGTGATGCCGGGCGCGCACATTGGCCCGGGGTGCGTTGTAGAAAAAACCATTGTCAGCGAAGACGCGGTGATTGGCCGCGCCAGCGTGATTGGCGCGCGGGAGCGCGTAACGGTTGTCGGTACCGGCGTACAGGTACCGGAGGGCGCGAAGGTGCCCGCGGGCGTTCAGGTCGGCCCGGACTATTTTGACCAGAGAGGGGAGGCATAAGTATGAAAAACGCATTTGGCGTCATTTTAACCGGCGATAGCGAGGCGAAAATGCGCGAGCTGACGCGTACCCGCTCTATTGCCGCACTGCCCGTTGGCGGCCGTTACCGGATTATCGACGTGCTGATTTCCAACCTGATCAACGTTGGAATCGAAAACGTGGGCGTGATTACTCAGCGCAACTACCATTCGCTGATGGACCATCTGGGGTCGGGAAAAGAATGGGATCTTTCCAGAAAGCGCGACGGTTTGTTTATTTTACCGCCGTATGTCAGCAGCGCCAACCGCGGCACCTACGACGGCACGCTTGACGCGCTGCGCTCCAACATCAATTATCTGCGCCGCAGCGCTCAGAAATATGTCATTTTAACCAACTCCAACATCATCTATAACGTGGATTTTGACGACGTGCTTCATCAGCATATCCGCACCGGCGCGGATATTACGCTTTTGTACAATACCGTTTCCACCAGTGCGCACGATGATGAATGCGACTTGAGCTATGTTGCCATGGATCAGGACGGTCGGGTGCGTGATTTGGAGATTACGCCTTTTACGCCGCACTATCGCGATACGCTGATGGAGGTATTCGTGATGGAAAAGGCGCTGCTGCTCTATATCGTGGATATGGCGCTGGCGCATGGTAAAAAGGATTTTCTGCGGGATGTACTGCAAAAGCAGCTGCACGAATATAAAGTCTATGGATACCATTACCAGGGCTATCTGGCGCATGTGGAAACCATGAACAATTACTACCGCTTCAATATGGATCTGCTCAACGGTGAAATCCGCCGTCAGATTTTCGGCGGTCCGCGGCCGGTCTATACCAAAATCAAGGATGAGGTTCCAGCCCGGTACGGCGCGGAAAGCTGCGTGACCAACAGCCTGGTTGCCGACGGATGCGTGGTGGAGGGAACCGTAGAAAACAGCGTCCTGTTTCGCGGCGTGCGCGTCGGCAAGGGCGCGGTGGTGCGCAACTGCATCCTGATGCAGGCCAGCGATATCGGCGAAAACTGCGAGGCGGATCATATTATCATGGACAAAAACGCGCATCTGCGCGCCAATTCCAGGCTGATCGGCACGGAACGGTTTCCGATTGTGGTGGAAAAGAACATGATCGTCTAACGTCCATGCGCGGCGCAGCCCTTTTCAAACCGATAGGAGGAATGAGCATGAAAATCTTATTTGCAGCCAGCGAATGCGTTCCCTTTGTCAAAACCGGCGGACTTGCCGATGTGATCGGCGCGCTGCCGCAGGCGCTGCGCGAAAAGGGTGAGGATGTGTGCGTGATCCTGCCGCTGTATAAAAAATATATGCAGCCCTGGCGCCAGCAGCTGCGTCATCGGATGTATTTTTATCTGAATCTGGGGTGGCGCCGGCAATACTGCGGGATTGAAGAATTAACCTACCAGGGCGTCCGATATGTTTTTTTGGATAATGAATACTATTTTGGCCGCGACAGCATCTACGGGTACAGCCAGGACGAATGCGAACGGTTTGCCTTTTTCTGCCGCGCGGTGCTGGAAGCGCTGCCGCATTTGGACTTTAAGCCGGACGTGATTCACTGTCACGATTGGCAGACAGGCATGATCCCCGTGCTTTTGCGCCGCCAGTATGGTTCCATCGATCAGTATCGGGGCATCAAAACGGTTTATACGATCCATAATCTGCGCTACCAGGGCCTTTTCGGCATCGATGAAATCAAAGACCTTTTCGGGCTGGAGGACGCGCTGTTTACTGCTGACCAGCTGGAAATTTACGGCGGCGCATCGTTTATGAAGGGCGGGCTGCTCTATGCCGATGCCATCACGACCGTCAGCCCCAATTACGCCAATGAAATCCGAACGGCTTATTATGGCGAACGGCTTGAAGGCGTTATTGCCAGCCGTGAGGCAGATCTGTACGGGGTGATCAACGGACTGGATATGGATGCGTATAATCCCCGGACCGATTCGGAAATTGCCTGCCGCTATGATGCGCAGCATCTGGAAGGGAAAGTTCAAAATAAACTGGCCCTTCAAAAGGAGGTCGGGCTGCTGGAGGATGCGTCGGTGCCGCTTATTGGCATGGTGACGCGGCTGACCGGGCAGAAAGGGTTGGATCTGGTCGAATATGCGCTGGATCAGCTGATGAATCTTGGGGTGCAGCTGGTGGTTTTGGGTACCGGCGACGAACGGTATGTGAACCTGCTCAAATGGGCGCAGTGGCGCTATCAGCAGCAGCTTTCGGCCTGTATTCAGATGGATTTCGGCCGCGCACGGCGAATCTATGCGGGCTGCGATCTGTTTTTGATGCCGTCTCAGTTTGAGCCCTGCGGTCTGTCGCAGCTGATTGCCATGCGCTATGGTACGCTGCCCATTGTTCGGGAAACGGGCGGGCTGAAGGACACGGTCATTCCCTATGATGCAGCAGCCGGGACAGGAACCGGGTTTACGTTTTACAGCTACAACGCCGACGATATGATGCGTACCGTCAGATATGCTGTTTCGCTGTATAAAAAGCAGCGCGGCGCGTTTGATCAGATCGTAAAAAATGCGATGGCCGGCGATTTCAGCTGGGGTCCCTCGGCACAGCGCTACATGGAGATCTATCAAAAAACCGCTGAAAAATAAAAAGGAGCCATAAAGACCATTCATGTATCAGTATACAGACAAATATGAGGCCAAACCGCTGAAAACACTGCTTCTGGTGCTTGGGATCGTTGCAGCGCTGGTGGTGTGCAGCGTGATCTTCGGCGCGCTGGAGCAGGCGACGCAGATGGGCTTTTTCAGCCTGTTTCCCTATCTGATCGGCGCAGGGATGCTTTACCTGCTCTATAAGCGCGTGATCGAGGAATTTTGCTATACGCTTTTGGACGACACGCTTGTCGTGGAACGCTCTACAGGCAAACGCGCCAAGCCGGTTGTGACGGTGCCGCTAAAGTCCATTTTAGCCCTTGAAAGCGCGTCAGGCAGGGAAAAGGCGGACTATCGCTGTGCGCTGCCGGGTTCGGCCGTTCAATGCCGCCTGGTTTTCCTCAAAGAGCAGCGTCAGCAGGTGTTGCTGTTTGCGCCGGATACGCGCATGCGCCAGCAGCTGGAAAAACGGCTTGAAACGATCCGAAACCAAGCACAGGAGGAAGAAAAAACGGATGGGGAAGAAAATTGAACAATTTTACACCTGCCTGGATCATATGGCGCAGGTCTATGATCGGGTTGCCCGTCAGTTCCCGGCGCCGCAGCAGGATGCCGCGCAGCTGACGGATTGGCAGGTACAGGCGCGCGAAAAACTGCACGAGCTTTTAAACCTTTCCGGGTTTGAACCCTGTTCGATGCAGGTTGAGACGCTGGAATGTGAAGCGTTTGAGGGATATCGCAGGGAAAAACTGCTTTTGCAGACAGAACCCGGTGTACAGATGCCGGTGTATGCCCTGATTCCGGATGGGATTGCGTCCGGTGAAAAACGTCCGGCGTTTATTTCGCCCCACGGCCACGGTCCGGCGCAGTTTGGCAATCTTGGCCTGTATGAGTATGACGGTATGGAGCCCATGCTCAAACGGATGCGGGAACGCATGGGCGACGGTCCTTTGCCGGAGCCGTTTGCAGTGACGCTGGCGAAAAAGGGATACCTGGTTTTTGCACCGGAAGCGCGCGGCGCAGGGCAAAGACGGGAGTTCATGACGCAGGGTGAGGAACAGTTTTCCGCCAATTCCCATGCGCCGCTGAATAATCTGGCCATCAGCCTTGGCTACAGTGTGGCGGGGATGATGACCTGGGATTTGATGCGCTTGGTGGATTATATCCTTTCCCGTTCGGACTGTGACGGCAGGGTCGGCGTGGGCGGTATGTCCGGCGGCGGACAGCAAAGCCTGCTTTTGGCAGCGGCAGATCCGCGAATTGCCCTTTGCATTACCAGCGGCTGGTTTTATGGGTTTAAGGAATCGCTGCTTTTGCTGCCTCAAAACTGCGCCTGCAATTTTGTGCCGAATCTGTGGCTTTGGTTTGACTGCTGCGATCTGGGGTCGCTCATTGCGCCGCGGCCATTCCATGTGGAGTCCGGCCGCAAGGATCATCTCAACGGCGACGTCGGCAAAATTCAAAATGTCATTTCACAGGTAGCGCTTACGCGCGAAAGCTATCGGTTGTTGGGCAAGGAGGAAAATTTGCTGCATTTTATCCACGAAGGCGGCCATCAGTGGGTGGGACGCTATGCGGCGGATTTTGTCTGCCAGCATATGCCGGTTGGTAAATTCTGACAAGATGCTTGAAAAGGATCGTTTGAAATGCGTAAAACGATCCTTTTTTGCGTACATTGACTTTCAATTGTTCCTTGGGTATAATGAGTGATGTTTAAATTGTAATTTTCAGGAGGACGCACTATGTCGGAAAGACCCAATGTCTTTTTTTTGATGACGGACCAGCAGCGCTGGGACTGCATTGGACGTTTCAACCGCTATATTAAAACCCCGAATCTGGACAAGCTCGCCGCACAGGGCATTCGCTTTGATCAGGCTGTTTGTCAGGCGCCGATGTGCGTACCCAGCCGCAATTCGATGATGTTCGGCTATTATCCTTCGCAGATCGGCGTATTGACCAACGGCGGCGGGATCTGGGATGAGTCGAAGATTCCTTCCAAGCCTCTGCCGCAGCTGATGCAGGATGCAGGGTATTTTACCGCCGGGTTTGGCAAAACCCATTGGAACCACAGCGGCGATCCCCGCGGGTTCATGGTGCGCGCAGAAGGCCAGCCGCGCAAATCCGCTCAGTTTGAGGAGCATGCGGTCATGATGGATGACGAGGATCCGGAGGGATTGGCGGCTTATTTTGAAGAAACCAGGGATTATGGTTCCGGTGAAGAAAATGTCAACGGCTATATCGGCAGAACCAGTCAGGTGCCGATGGAGCATCACAGAGACGGCTTTATCGCCAAAAAGGCGATGGAATTTTTAAACGGCGACTTGCCGAAAGATCAGCCGCTGTTTTTCTATCTGTCGTTTATCAAGCCGCATGCGGGCTACAATGTTCCTGCGCAGTTTGAACAGATGTACAATCTGGACGAAATCCCGGACATTCCCGCGCCGCCGTGGGAGGATCAGGGCGATACGCACCTGTCCTGCATGATGCGCTATAGTCCTTCCATTGCCGAGGGGTATCGGATGCGCCAGGAAGCCTGGCGGAAGCTGCCGGTTGAGGTGCGCAAGCGCTCTACGCTGCGATATTTTGCCAATTGCACCTGGTTGGATTATTATATCGGCCAGGCCATGCACAAGGCGCGCGAGCGCGGGCTTTTGGATCATGCGCTGATCGTTTATGTTTCCGATCATGGTGAAATGATGGGCGAGCGCAATCACCAGTTCAGCAAATACTGTATGTACGATTCCAGCGTGCGCGTGCCGATGATCCTGTCCGGCTCGGTTGTGCCGCCGGAAAAACGCGGAACAGTTGACGACCGGCCTGCCGAGCTGGTCGATGTGCTGCCCACGATTTTCCGCGCGTGCGGCATTGCGGCGGATCCGCGCCTGCCGGGGTATGACCTGCTGTCAAAGCCGGTGCGCAAAGGCGGGTTTTGCCAGTTTGTCGGCGGCGGCACAGAGCCAACCATGCCGATGCCCCAGCTGATGTGGCGCAAAAAAGATGTGAAGCTGATCGTCTATCAGTATGGCACGGTGCTGGATGAGGGCGGAGAAATCCGGGGCGAACTGTATGACCTGAAAAACGATCCCAACGAATGGTACAATCTCTATGACGATCCGGCCTGGGAGAAGGTGCGCTATCAGATGCTGGCGGAGATGACCATGCATTATGCCGCCATGCTGGCCAAAGGCCCGGCGTTCTCCGATCGCTGGGGCGACGATAAAATTGTTGAGAAAACCGAATAAGCAAAATGACAATGCGCCCGGCTTTGAACCCGGGCGCATTTTTTGTGCAGGATGATGATCTATTCGCAGTGCATTCTGGTTATCCGGAAATGTCACGCGGGCTTCTGGTGAAAATGAGGCACAGCAGCAGCCCGTTTGATAAAAAAAGAAAAAAAGATACAGCGTTTCGCGCCGCGCGTGGCGGTGTGAAACGCTGCGTCTGAAATGCAGGGTTATTCGTTGACGATTTTTTCAGCGATGCTGTTGTCAATCACCGCGTCAAAGGCGGGGCGGGCGCTCAGCTCGCCGGCCTGCTGCATGATATCCAAAAGTCTTTCATAGCTTTCCGGCGCCATCACCGGCGTCTGCGCCCAGGCGTTGATGGAACGATAGCGCGCGACGACCTGCGTCAGCGTGGCGGCATCTGTGTCCGGGAATGCCTCGGCAATGGCTTTGGCGACGTCTTCATCCGAACTTTCCATGACCCACTGCTGCGCGCGGTATAGGGTACGGACAAATGCATCCACGGTGTCGGCGTTTTCTTTGATATAGCTGTCCAGCGCCATATAACAGGTGTAGGGGACGCTGCCGCTTTCTGCGCCGATCGAAGCGACGATATAGCCGTGACCCTCGTTGACGACCTGCGTGGCGGTGGGCTCAAAAAGCGCGACATAATCGCCCTCACCGCCAATAAATGCGCCGCCCATCAGCGCAAACTGCACACCGGTATCAATGTAAAGATCGTTTTTGGGGTCAATGCCTTTCTGGCGCAGGACATATTCCAGCGTCATTTCCGGTACGCCGCCCTTGCGGCCGCCGATCACGGTTTTGCCGATCAGGTTTTCCCATTGGAAGTCCGGCTCTTCTACGCGGCTGACGAGAAACGCGCCGTCGCACTGTGTCAGCTGGGCAAAAACGGTCGGGGTATCCGAAGCCCCTTCGTTGATGGCGTAAACAGCCGCTTCCGGGCCCATAAATCCGATGTCCGCCTGACCGGAGAGTACTGCCGTCATGCCTTTGTCTGCGCCGCCTGCGTTGGTCAGCTCGATTTCCAGTCCTGCTTCCTCAAAAAAACCCAACTGAATCGCCGCGTACATCGGCGCATAGAACACCGAATGGGTCACCTCCGTCAAACGAACCTTTTTTAATCCCTGATCGCCCGAGCAGCCGCACACGCATACCACCAGCGCCGCGGCAAGAATCAGAGTCAACAGTTTTTTCATCAAGAAAAACCTCCCTTGCTCAAGATACGATGTATCCTATGCCGGGAGGTCTGAAGATGTGAGCGGTGGGATTGCCCTTTTCTTTTTTTAGCGAACACGGCATGAAGCGCCGATTTTTCCAGGTATGAAAACGTGGGAAACCTGCGTTACCCCTGCGCCTGTTCGCCTGTGCGGATGCGCGCGCGGCTGATTTTGCCGCTGGTGGTCTTGGGCAGCTGGGCGGCATACTCCACAATGCGGGGATATTTGTAGGGAGCCGTCATCTTTTTTACATAGCTTTGAAGCTCGCGCGTAAGCGCTTCGCTGGGCGCATAGCCTTTTGCCAGCACGATGGTGGCTTTGACCACCTGCCCGCGGATCGGATCGGGCGCGCCGGTGATGGCGCATTCCAAAACCGCCGGATGGGTCAAAAGCACGCTTTCAATTTCAAACGGCCCGATCCGGTAGCCCGAACATTTGATCATATCGTCGTTTCGGCCGACGAACCAGAAATAGCCGCTTTCGTCCACCCAAACCATGTCGCCGGTATGATAAACGCCGTTTTCGTAGCAGCCGATGACTTTACCGTTATCATAATAGCCGCGCAGCAGACCCGGCGGGCAGAATCGGTCCAGATTGCGGATCACCAGTTCCCCTTCGGTGCCGATCGGGCATTCATGGCCTTCAGCGTCCACACAGGCAATATCGTAAAGGGGAGAGGGCCTGCCCATTGAACCGGGCACAGGCTTGAACCATTCAAAGGTGCCGCACATGACGGTGCTTTCGCTTTGCCCAAAACCTTCGTGGATCTCAAGCCCGGTGGTCTGCGTGAATTCTTTGTGCACTTCGGGGGAAAGCGGTTCGCCGGCGGTGCAGCAATGGCGCACGCTGGCAAAATCCGCCTGCGTAAGCCCTTCCTTCATCATAAAACGGTAAATCGTCGGCGGAACGCATACCGTTGTGGGCCGTTCGGTGCGGATGACCTGAATCAGGTTGTGGGCGTTGAAACGCTGCATATCATAGCCGAGAATCGCGCTGCCGCAGATCCACTGGCCGTAGATGCAGCCCCAGCCGAATTTGGCCCAACCGCTGTCCGAAACCGTCAGATGCAGCCCGCCATCGACGACCTGCTGCCAAAGGTGCGCCGTGGTTACCTGGCCCAGCGGGTAGGTGAAGCTGTGCGCGACCATTTTGGGCATGCCCGTTGTGCCGGAGGTAAAATAGATCAGCATGATGTCATCGTTTGAGATGGATACGGGCTCAAAACAATCCGGCGCAGCGTCGATACCGGCGTCCAGATCCTCGAATCCTTCGCGCGCACCCCCTGCCATGGCGACTGTTTGAAGCGTGGGACACTGCGGCTTTGCCGCGGCAATCTGTGAAGCGCAGTAATCGTCGTTGGCGCAGAGCATCAATTTGATCTGGGCGCTGTTGACGCGATAGGCAATATCCTTTGCCGTCATCTGAATGGACGTTGGAATCAAAATCGCGCCAAGCCGGTGCATGGCCACGGCGCATACCCAGTATTCCCAGCGGCGTCCCAGCATGAACATCGCCTTATCGCCTTTTTTCAGGCCAAGGCTGCGCAGATAATTCGCCGCTTTTTTTGACAGGCGGGAAATGTCGGAAAACGAAAACACATGGCGTTCTCCGGCGTCGTTGAGCCAGACCAGCGCCTGCTTGTCGGCGTCCCAATCCGCCCATTTGTCCACAACGTCCGTTGCAAAGTTAAACTGCTGCGGTACCTGCAGCTTGTAATTGGCGCGCGCATCCTCATAGGATGAAAAACGCTGCTGCTTTAAAATTCCAGGAAGCATGAATAAAACGTCCTTTCGTTCAAGTTTGGCGCCGCAGGATAAAAAAATAACCCACACCCTCCGATAGGGCGTGGGAACGCGGTACCACCTATTTTTGGCAGAAAATCCTGCCATCTTTACAACACGGGGCAAAGGCGCCCGATGTCACACCCCTTTAACGCGAGGCACGCGGCGGCATCTACTGCGCAAAATGCGGTTCAAGCCACGGCTCTGAGGCGACTTGGGCAGGTTTACGCCATAGGACATTTGCACCAATATGCCCCTCTCTGAAATGGGAAACGCTGCTTACTCTTCCTCTTCACAGCCTTTCAGGACTGTTCAAGTTGAAAACAGTATATCAGCCCTGTTTGGCGTTGTCAAGTTTTTTTGCCGTTGAACGGAAATTTTGTGACGGATCCTGGGAAAACGCGTTTGGCTGCCAGTGGGAGATTTTTGGAGAACGTCTTATCAAAAGGACGCCCGTCAAACGCCGAAGAGTTGGCATTTGGCGGGCGCGTTGCGTTTTAACGGATTTTTTTTGGATATACGGCCCGCTCGCCGCCGACCAGACGGGGACGGGTGCGCGCCAGAATCAACGGCGCGCTGCCGATTTTTGCGTGTTCAATGCGTACCGGCACGGCCACCGGCCTTAGATGCATGCCGATAAGCGTCCCGCCGATATCCATACCGGCGTGCGCGGCGATGCTCATGACCGGGCAGGGATCGGCAAGGGATTGATAGTACACCGTGGCAAGCGAACCGCCGGCGTGCATCTGCGGCATCACGCAGACTTCTTCCAAATTATAGGCCTCCATGCAGGCGCGCGGGACGATCAGCGTGCGGTTCAGATGTTCGCAGCATTGCACGGCCAGGTAAAGCCCGTTTTCATCTAAGGGGGCTTTCAGCCCTTCCAGCAATTCCTGCGCGGTTTCCAGCGTTCCGGCGGTGCCGATGCGCTTACCCATTACCTCGCTGGTGGAGCAGCCGACTACGACGATCTGACCGGGCTTCAGCTGCGCCTGCGCCAACAGCTCCTGCATGGCAAGACGTGCCTGTGCTTGAATTTTGGACATTGTTTTCACCTTCAAATTGGTTATGATTTTTTTGGCAGCCAGCCTGTTATGGCCAATCCGTCAATGGTTGTATCGGAAAATGATTCGCGGCATCCATCTGCTCAAAAACAGCCGGCGAGCGCCGCACAACTATAATTCGCGGCACAGGGGAAAACGGCTGACCCGCAGCGTCGTATCCCCAAACGGCCGGAGCGTCAGCTGGGTTTGCGGCCCAACCGCGTCCGGCAGAACCGGCGGCGCGCCGGCGTCGCTGCCCTGATTCGGCCAGGAAACCGGTACGGCTGTGATCGTTGCGCTTACGCAAGATCCATCTTTAAAGCGTCCGGAACCTTCCTGATACGCAATTCTGGCTTCCTGCGGCGCGCAAAGCGCATATGCCCAGGGTTGATCGGTCGTTACGGCAAAGCGGCCGCTGAACTGCTTTTGCAGGTTTTCCGAAAGCGGCAGCGCCATCAGCAGCGGCCCGGCATACAGCGAGACGCTCTGGCGGTAGCCATGCTCGATCAAAATTGATTTTGGCAAATGCAGCGACAGCGTCGCGGTGCCCTCCCACATGCGGTCAAGCACGAAAAATTCCTCCGAAGCCGCCGGCGTTTCTCCGGTCTCATCGGTTAAAACCGCGTCCTTTGCCCAGGAGGGGATCCGCAGCCTGAGCGCAAAATTGAGGGGACGCTTGGGCCGGACGGTAATCCTGACCGTATCGCCGGCCGGATAGCCGCCTTCCATCCGAATCCGAACCGGCGTGCCATTGATCACCCAGGTGATCTGTGCGTCCGGATAGGACAAAATTGCCAATCCGTTTTCGCTTTTCATGGCAACCGCTTGAATATAGCTGAACAGGCCGCCAAGGGCCTGCACCGGGGTCGGCGCAAAAACCAGCGCATCCTGCGCGGCATTGTAAAAACGATGTCCCATCGGAACCGTGCAAACCTGGTTGGCGCAGCTATAGGGCTGTACGGATTTTAAATCCGGGGTAAAAGCGCCGGGCAGCGCATTAAACGCCAGACGCTCCAGCGCATCGGCAAACAGGCTTTCGCCGCGCTGCGCGCAAAGCAAGGTCAGAGAATCCATTGCGGCGGTGATTGCCTGCGTACTGACGGCGGCGCTGGGATGCGTACCGGAAAGATGCGCGTCGCAGGAGAAAAGCCCCTGCGGCTGACCATGATAAAGCGTCAGCTTTTCAAGGCCGGCCTTGGATGCGTCGGCATTTTGATTCCCGCCCAAAAAAGCGTACAGCAGCGCCGGATATTTCAGCGCCAGCGCGTTGCTTACACCGTCGGTCATATAGTAAGCGCGATTATAAGGATCCCGCTGCGCGTCCGGAAGCGTCTGTTTCAAGTCGCGCGTATGATGAAACGCGGTAAAGTGCCCGGTCCAGTTCTGGCTCAGGCGGCTGATCTGCGCGCAGAGCCGGCGCAAAAACGGATAGCCGGTCAGATTAAACAGCCAGAGCATTGGCCCAACCAGCTCGCAAACCAGCGCCTGGTCGCGCAGGCTAAATGGGGTATCCTCCAAATGCTGGAATAGATGATAAAAATACTGCGCCATGACTTTCAGCGCTTTTTGATCCCCGGAGCTGGTGTAATAATGCGCCAGCGCGCGGCAAGCCAGCGCGTGATCGTATAAATCAGCCTTTTCAGGACCGAACGGGCCGTCTGGATTGGCGGTATCGATGCACCAGCGCATATAACGGCGCAGATGTGCCCAAAGCGTCTGGTCATCAAACGCACAGGCTGCCTGCGCCAGCGCCAGCAGCTGCGCGGACATCTCCGGCGCATAAACGCCGCCGCCCAGCCATGCGCTGTCCTGACAGAAAACGCCCTGCTGGGCGTCAATTGCCTCTGTAAATACCTGTAAAACTTTTTCGCCGATTTGTCCGCCAAGCCCTGTCAGCCGTACGGCGCCCAACGGCAGCGGCGCATAGGGCGATTCATTGAGGGGCTGTTTGTTCCTTTGAGCGGTATCTATCATAAAAATACAGACTCCTTCCAGATTATATACAGTTTATCGCATTTGCGCGCGTTTTTCAACAGGTGCGCGTTCACGAAAAAATAAAATTTTGAATATTTTATATCAAACGCGGTCAGAGGACGGCGTTTGACATGAAAAATCGGGCGTTAGGGGGTTGATTATTTGCCCACATTGACTTTTAAATCCGTTTCGCTGTGCTATAACAGCGAAAAAGGCGAGACGGGCGCCCTGCAGGGCGTTGATTTTGAAGTTGAGTCCGGCGCGTTTGTCGCGATTGTCGGCCCCAGCGGCTGCGGCAAATCGACGCTGCTGTCATTGGCGGCGGGGCTTTTGCATCCGGACGAGGGTTCGGTGCTGCTGGACGGCACGCCGGTGACGCGGCCGACGTCGCGCATCGGTTACATGCTTCAGCGCGATCATCTGTTTGATTGGCTGACCATCGAACAAAACGCGATGCTGGGGCTGCGCGTGCGCGCCATGCAGTCTGCCCATACGGCGCAGCGCGTGCGCGCGCTGTTGGATCAATGCGGATTGAGTGATTTTATGCATGCATACCCGCGCCAGCTTTCCGGCGGTATGCGTCAGCGAGCGGCGCTGGTGCGTACACTGGCGCCGGATCCGGCGGTATTGCTGCTGGACGAACCATTTTCCGCATTGGATTATCAGACGCGTCTTTCGGTGGCAGGGGACGTTTACCGGATCATCAAGCGTCATCACAAAACTGCGCTGCTGGTGACGCATGACATCAGCGAGGCCGTTTCCATGGCCGATCAGGTTGTTGTGCTTTCCAAACGGCCGGGGCATGTACAGCGCATCGTGCCCATCAAGCTGACCGGCGAGCCGCTTACGCGGCGGATGCAGCCGGGGTTCGGCGACTATTTCAATCTGCTGTGGAAGGAGCTGGAGCATGATGACGTCTAGCACAAGCCTGAGCCGGCAGCGGTATCTGGCGCAGATCCGCCGCCGCCGGCGTTTGATCACTGCGACGCGCTGGGGACTGCTCCTGGCGCTTTTTGCGCTTTGGGAAGCAGGCGCGCAGCTTGGCCTGATCAATGATTTTTTGTTGTCATCCCCGTCGCGCATGGTGCGCACGGCGGTAAGCCTGATACAAAGCGGCGAGCTTTTTCTGCATATCGGCACAACGCTGTTTGAAACGCTTGCAGGCTTTGCGATCAGCGCAATTTTGGGCACTGCGCTGGCGGTGCTGCTGTGGTGGTCCGTGTTCTGGAACCAGGTGTTGGATCCGTATCTGGTTGTGCTCAATTCGCTGCCAAAAATTGCGCTGGGTCCGGTGCTGATCGTCTGGATCGGCGCAGGGATGCCGGCTATTATTGCAATGGCGGTGATGGTCAGCGTTATTGTGACGTTGGTGACAACGCTTGCCGGGTTTTGTGAAATCGAACCGGAAAAGATCATGCTGATGCGTTCCTTCGGCGCAACCAAAAGGCAAATTCTGACGATGGTGGTTTTACCCGGTTCCGTGCCGGCGATGCTCTCAGCGCTCAAGCTCAACATCGGGCTAAGCTGGGTCGGCGTCATTGTCGGGGAGTTTTTGGTTTCCAGGGCTGGGCTTGGATATTTGACCGTCTACGGCGGTCAGGTGTTTAAGCTGGATCTGGTCATGACCAGCACGGTGATTCTCTGCCTGCTGGCGGGCGTGATGTATTTTGTCGTGGCCGGGCTTGAAAAACGGGCGCGCAGCCACCGGCAGTAGGCTTGACGCATGGCGGCGCAGGGGATACAATAAATATGCAGCTGAAAATATCACCAAACCATATGCAAAGGAGAAGGCCGCCATGCCGTTTGAAATTATTGATTTTCACATGCATCCCTTTTTTACGCAGGAGGAAAACAGCGCCTCGTTTTACCTGCCGGTCTCGCAGGCTGAAGCCGTGCCGGAGGATTTGCGCCGTGCCGGTATTACGCGCTTTGCCGGCAGCGTTATTGTGCGGGTTGACGGCCATGATTTTGCGCCGGTGCGTCAAATGAACGATCATGCGCTGCTTTTGCGCGAGCGCTATTCCGGCGCGTACATCCCGGGGTTTCATATTCATCCGGCCTTTGTCCGGGAAAGCTGCGAGGAGCTTTTAAGGGCGAAGCGTCAGGGGATTACGCTTATTGGCGAACTGGTGCCCTATATGATGGGCTGGGATGCATATGCCAGTAAGGACGCGCTGGAAATTTTTGACCTGGCGTCCCAGCTTGGCATGGTCGTCAGCGCGCATCCGACAAACGACGCGGATATGGAGGCGCTTGCGGAAGCGTTCCCGCATCTGCGTATCGTCTATGCGCATCCCGGCAATTTTGCCGTCTGCGCCGCGCAGGTGCAGCGGCTGATGCGCTATGATAATCTGTACCTGGACATTTCCGGTACCGGTCTGTTCCGCTATGGGATGCTGCGCTATGCGGTGGAACGCGCCGGCGCGGACCGGATTTTATTTGGGACCGACTACCCGATCTGCAACCCCCAGATGCAGGTTGCCGGCGTATTGTATGAACGCATCCATGATTGCGATCGGGAAAAGATATTTTCCGGCAACGCCCGGGCGCTGCTGGGATTAGCGTGACCGGTATGGAAAAATTTGAAATCAACGATCTGGTTTTGGAAACGCCGCGCCTGCATCTGCGGCGTTTCCGCCAGGAAGATCTGGCGGACCTATATGTCTATGCCAGCACGCCCGGCGTGGGCGAGATGGCCGGCTGGAAGCATCATGAATCTCTGGAGGAAACCCGGCGCGTTTTGACGGATTTTATATGCAAAAATGAGGTTTTCGCCCTGCAGGAGCGCGAAAGCGGCCGTGTGATCGGCTCTTTGGGCGTGCATGTCTGTCAGGAGCCGCTGCCGCCGGGGCTCAGTGCCGGACAGGTGCGCGAAATTGGCTATGTGCTGGCCAAGCCCTATTGGGGACAGGGGCTGATGCCGCAGGCGGTGGGCGTAGTGGTGGATTATTTGTTTACGAAGACCGACCTTCAGGCGCTGCTCTGCGGGCATTTCGATTTCAACCGGCAGAGCCGCCGGGTGATTGAAAAGTGCGGCTTCGTTTTCTGGCAGACGTATCGGTACGATGCGCGCCAGATTGGGAAAATATTGGACGGCAGGGTTTATCTTTTAACCCGGCAGGCTTATTTTGGATAATAATCAAGCCGTTTTCGCCTCAATTGAGCGAAAACGGCTTTCCTTTTGCTAAATGACCAGCCCGCCGCTGACGCCGATGACCTGGCCGGTAATGAACGATGCGTCCGGTCCGGCTAAAAAAGCGACGGTGTCCGCGACATCCTGCGCGGCGCCGAGGCGTCCCAGCGGCGTTTCTTCTTTCAGCGCGCTCAGGGTCGGCGCGTCCAGATGGCGGTTCATATCCGTATCGATGATGCCGGGCGTAACGCAGTTGACGCGGATGCCGGAAGGCCCCAGCTCTTTTGCAAGCGCCTTGGTCAGGCCGATCAGTCCGGCCTTTGCAGCGCTGTAGGCCACCTCGCACGATGCGCCGACTTGCCCCCACATCGACGAGATGTTGATGATGCAGCCACGCTGGTTTGCCAGCATATCGGGCAGCACCGCCTGGGCGCAGTAAAATGCGCCGCTTAAATTGACGTCCATCAGCGCACGCCATTTTTCCGGCGTCGTGTCCTGAAACAGCTCGATGGCGCTGACGCCGGCGTTGTTGACCAGAAGATCGATCGGACCCAGCTGCGCGCGCACCTTTTGCACCATTGCGCCAACCGCTTCGGGGATGGAGACATCGGCCTGAACCGCGATGGCAGGCGCATGCGCCCGCAGCTGAAGCGCCAGCGCCTGTGCCTCCTTTTCGCTTTTTATGCAGTTGACGGCAACACGCCAGCCCTTTTGGCTCAGCGTCTGCGCAATGGCGCGGCCAATCCCGCGCGACGCGCCGGTAACAAGCGCAACCGGCATGGCGCTCCCTCCTTTATTCGCTTTTCAAATATTGCTGCTGCTGTGCCGTCAATTCGTCCAGCCCCAGTCCCATCGCGCGCAGCTTGAGCAGGGCGACCTCGCGGTCGATCACTTCGGGAACCGGGTAAAGATGGCGCTGCATTTTTTTCGCGTTTTGCGCCATATAAAGCGCGCTGAGGGATTGGATGGCAAAGCTCAGATCCATGATGTCTGCGGGATGTCCGTTGCCGGCGGTGATGTTGACCAGGCGTCCTTCGCTCATCAGATTGATGACCCGGCCGTCGGGCAAATAGTAGCCGTCGATGAAATCCTTGCGGTTTTCTACCCGGACCGCCATTTGTCCAAGCTCTTCTTTGTTGATTTCAACGTCAAAATGCCCTGCGTTGGCCAAAATGACGCCAGTTTTCATTTTCTCAAAATGTCTGCGGGTGATGACGTCTCTGCATCCGGTGACAGTCAGGAAAAGATCGCCCAGCGGCGCGGCGTCGTCCATGGTCATGACGCGGTGACCGTCCATCGCAGCTTCCAGCGCGCGCCAGGGATCGATTTCCGTCACAATGACGTTGGCGCCCATCCCGCGGCCGCGCAGCGCGACGCCTTTGCCGCACCAGCCGTATCCGGCCACAACGAGCGTCTTGCCGGCGACAACACAGTTGGTGGCGCTGAAAATACCGTCCCAGACGGATTGGCCGGTTCCATAACGGTTGTCAAAAAGATATTTGCAGTTGGCGTCGTTAACGGCCAGCATGGGAAAAAGCAGCGTTCCCGCCGCATCGCGCGCCTTGAGCCGATGAATGCCGGTCGTCGTCTCTTCGCAGCCGCCCAGCACGTCGCGCGCATAGCTGCGGCAGGGGCCGTGCAGCAATTTCACAAAATCGCCGCCGTCGTCGATGATCAGGTGCGGATAGTGTGAAAGCGCCTGCGTCAAATGCGCCTCGTACTGCTCCATGCTTGCGCCGTGAATGGCATATACCTCGATGCCGAGGCTGTCAAGCGCCGCGGCGATATCGTCGCGCGTGGAGAGCGGGTTGCAGCCGGTGGCGAAAACCTGCGCGCCGCCGGCGCGCAGCACCGTCGCCAGATATGCGGTTTTGGCTTCCAGATGAATCGACATGGCAATGCGCAGCCCTTCAAACGGCTTCTCTTTTTCAAAACGCTGCTTGAGTGTGTTTAATACCGGCATATAGTCGCGCACCCAGGCAATTTTCTTAAGTCCCTGCTGTGCCAGGGAAGCGTCGCGGATGATGCTCATAAAAATCCCTCCAAAATCATTTGAAACAACCGTTTTGCCGGATTGCGCCTGACAATATGGCGCGGAGCACGGAAAAACGCGTTGGACGTATGAATCAGAACCGAAAAAGTGTGAAAACCCGAAAACAGCGCCGGATAGCCACGCTGCATAGCGCAAGGCGTCTATCCATGATTATACCATAACCGCTTGCCGCAAACAATCGCGCATGCTACAATGGAATCGATCATTTTTCAAACGCGGCGCGGCCAAAGCGTATGCGGCGCCGGATGGAAAGAAGGGTGTGTCATATGAAAATCCTGACCTGGAACGTAAACGGCCTGCGCGCCTGCCTGGGCAAGGGCTTTTTGGATTTTGCCGCGGATGCGGATGCGGATGTGCTCTGCCTTCAGGAAACAAAAATGCAGAAGGATCAGGCGCAGATTGATCTGCACGCGCCGTATCATGAATATTGGAACAGCGCCGTCAAAAAGGGGTACTCCGGCACGGCGGTGTTTTCAAAGCCGCAGCCGCTGTCCGTTCGGTATGGTATCGGGATGGAGCAGCACGACCAGGAGGGCCGCGTTATCACCGTGCAGTACGATGCGTTCTATCTGGTTTGCTGTTATACGCCCAATGCGCAGCGTGAATTGACGCGTTTGGATTACCGGATGACCTGGGAGGACGATTTCAGACAATATCTGTGCGCCCTGGATCTGGATAAGCCCGTGATTTTATGCGGGGATCTGAACGTTGCCTTTGGCCCGATGGATTTGAAAAATCCAAAGCCCAACGAGGGTAATGCCGGCTATACGGCGCAGGAGCGGGAAAAGCTGCGCGCGCTTTTGGGCTGCGGCTTTACCGATGCGTTTCGCGCGCTGTATCCGGACGTGACCGGGGCGTATACCTGGTGGTCGTATATGTATCATGCCCGAGCCAACAACGCCGGGTGGCGCATCGACTATTTTATTGTTTCGGACCGGCTGATGCCATGCGTGCAGGATGTGCAGATCTTAAGCGACGTGATGGGCAGCGACCATTGTCCGGTGCTTTTGACGCTGAACCTTTAGGTTCCGCCCCGCATAGGATATATCACAGGATATCTGATTTGGATATCCTGCAATCCAGGGGGGAGGGGACGACATGGCCTGTAACTGCAATTCCCGCAGAAACTGCAATCATGGCGGCTGCAATCATGGCTGTCATCAAGGCTGTCACTGCGGATGCAACCATGACAGCCGCGTCGCAGACTGGTTTTTTACCGCTGCGCCGGATGTATCCAAGTTCAGCGTGACGCTCTCGCCCGCGTTTCTGGCCACCCATACCAGCTGCTGCGGCGGCTGTCTGGTATTGGTGGGCGGGCGTTACCGCTGCGGCGCGTTTTCGGCCGACGCGGTAAAAAACCAGAAGCCCTATTGTCCATACGGCTACGGCGCACGCACCTAGGGACGCCGGGCCAACCTGCAAAAGCATGACAGAAAGCAGCCCCCTTTTGCGCTTTTCCGGCGCGGAAGGGGGCTGTAAATTTAGATCAAAATGGGATCTTCCTGCAATTTGCCGGCGGCTTTATGGATGGGAAATTGCATGATGTTTCCTGAATGTTTCAGGCATACTGCTGCGCCTGTTTTGCAAGCCAGGAAAGGCAGGGTTCAAAGCGCAGGCCGTACGGATGGGCTTTGAGCACCGGAATGGTTTGACGGATGCACTTTTCGACAAACAGCTCTGAATCGGCAACCGCCTGCTGAAACGGCGCGCCCCGGACGAGCAGCGCGCACAGCGCAGCGGCGAACAGATCGCCCGTACCGCATACCGGCGCAGGCAGTTGCGCGCGCCACAGCGCAAAGCGTTCGCCGTTTTGGATGCCCAGTGCGCCGATGGTATGGTTCGGGCCGTGTACGCCGGTGATGACGGCGCAGCCTCCGCGCGCAAGATTGCCAAGCGCGGGGAGCAACGGATCCAGATAACCGGTGTCGTTGGATTCGCCCTGATAGGGGACGCCGCAAAGCAGGCAGGCCTCCGTGACATTGGGGGTTAAAATATCCGCTTTTTCACACAGGACGCGCAGCTTTTCCGGATAATCCGCCGCAAAACCGTCGTAGAGCGATCCGGCGTCGCCCATGACCGGGTCAACGATCACCGGCGCGCTGGGCCGGGAAAAGGCGTCGATAAACGCGCTGACCGTTTGAATTTGGGATTCCTGCGCCAGGTATCCGGTATGGATGGCGTCAAAGGTGACGCCGGTTTTCTGCCAGTGCGCGGCAATCTGCGCCATCTGCTGCGACAGCGGCAGGAAGGTATAGTCCGTAAATCCGGTGGTATGGGTTGAAAGCAGCGCTGTGGGCAGCGGAACCGCTTCGACCCCGGCCGCGCTGATGACCGGCAGCGCAACGGTCAGAGAGCTTTTTCCAAAGCAGGAGAGATCCTGGATGGTGACCAGGCGCGCAAACGTCGCTGTCATGGCAGGTGATCCTTTCCATTGTTGGAGCGCCGCAGCGGTATCGGAACGACCCGCGCTGGCGCAGCGTCATAAAAAAAGCGGCGAATCGAAGAAACGCCGCTTGAGTTCGGGAAAATACCGGCGCGCGGTTAAGCGTTTTGCATAAATGTTTTATAGCAGCGCACAGATTCGTACACATCGGCCTTGCTGGTGATTTCCCAGGGTGCGTGCATGCTCAATACCGGGACGCCGCCGTCGATGACTTCCATGCCGTACAGCGCGCAGATATAAGCGATTGTGCCGCCGCCGCCCTGGTCCACTTTGCCAAGCTCGGAAAACTGATAGCAGACCTGCGCCTGATCCAGCATGGCGCGCAGCCGGGCGATATATTCCGCGTTGGCGTCGTTGGAACCGGATTTGCCGCGCGAACCCGTATATTTGCAGAAGCAGACGCCGCGACCCAGGTACGCAGCGTTCTTTTTTTCAAATACGCCGGCAAAATTGGGGTCAAAGCCCGCGTCTACATCACAGGAGAGCATCCGGGACGACGCCAATACGCGCCGCAGGGCCAATTCGCTGTATGCGCCCAGGCAGTTGAGAATTTCGGCTACCGCATTTTCAAAATAATGCGCTTCCATGCCGGTGGCGCCGACGCTGCCGATTTCTTCCTTGTCGGACAAAATGCAGCAGCAGGTCTTTTCCGGGCTGCGCATGGCAAAAAGCGCTTCCAGCGCAGGGAAGGCACAGACGCGGTCGTCCTGACCGTATCCCAGAATCATCGACCGGTCCAGACCGAAGTCGCGCGCCTTGCCGGCGGGCACCACTTCGATTTCCGCAGAGAGGAAATCTTCTTCTTCAATACCGTATTTTTCTTTAAGAATTGTCAAAATGCCGTCCTTGACGCTGCTTTTGCCCTCTTCATCCGTCGGTACGGGCTTGCCGCCGACGATAACGTCCAGCTGCTCGCCTTCGATGACGACGGCGCCTTTTTTGCCCAGCTGGTCCGCCGAAAGATGAATCAGCAAATCCGACACGCCGACAACCGGATCATTGTCGTCTTCGCCGATGACAACCGTCACCACAGAGCCGTCTTTTTTGGCGACGACGCCGTGCAGCGCCAGCGGCAGGGCGACCCACTGGTATTTTTTGATGCCGCCGTAATAATGCGTGTCCAGATACGCCAGATCGCTGTCCTCATAAAGCGGGTTGGGCTTTAAATCCATTCTGGGCGAGTCAATATGCGCGCCGACGATGTTCATGCCGCCGTTCATGCCGTTTTGACCGATGACAAACAGACAGATCGCCTTGCCCATGCAGTTGGCGTATACCTTATCGCCGGGCTTTAAGGCATCGCCTGAGGCGACAACCTGCGCCAGATCCACAAACCCGTTTTCCCTGGCCATGCGCACCGTCTGCGCGACGCATTCGCGCTCGGTCTTGCCGCCGTCCAGAAATGCGCGGTAGCGTTTGGCGACGTCCTCCAGCTCGGCAAGCTGTTCGGGGGTATAGGTTGTCCAGGCATTCTTGCGTTCCAACATAAAAATTCCTCCTGAATTGCAATCAACATATTGTTTGAATTTTGCGGCGCTGTTTCAATGCCGCGTGCACAAAGCGTCCGGCGCAGCGGCGCGTCGCCGTTTTGCCCATACAGGATCCTGCTTTGCGGGCACTGCCCGCAGGCTCCTTATAAAAAACGGCAAAGCAGAATCGGTAAAAAAATGGCGGGCAGAAAATCCATGGTTTTGATTTTGGTTACGCCCAGAATGTTCAGCCCCAGCCCGATGATCAGCACAGAACCCACGCAGGTCATCTCGGCAATGACCATTTCGCTTAAAAAAGGCGCGGCAAGCTGGGCTAAAAGCACGATGCCGCCCTGAAATACCAGCACAAACGCAGCGGAAAACAGCACGCCGATGCCAAGCGCAGCGGCAAATACGGCGGAGGATACCAGATCCAGCATCGATTTTGTCAATAGCATGGTATGGTCGCCGGTTAAGCCGGCCTGCAGCGAACCGACAATCGTCATTGCGCCAACGCAGAAAAGCAGACTGGCCGATACAAAGCCCTCGGCAATGGATACGCCGCCATCCTTGCGCTTAAAACGCTTTTCCAGCTTCTCCCCGAGGCCGTTGAGACGGTCGTCCAGACGCATCAGCGTGCCCAGAACACAGCCGATGATGGTGGAAAGCACCAGCACCATGGTGTTTTCGCCTTTGAGCGCGCCGCTGACGCCGATATAGATGGTAATCAGCCCCAACCCGCTTAAAATCGTATCTGTCAGCCGCTTGGACAAAAACCGGCGAAATAACAGGCCGAGCGTTCCACCCAAAAGTACGGTCGCAACATTGACAAATACGCTGTAAAGCACGCTTGAACCTCCAATTTCTGCCGAAGCAGCCAATTTTCAACAAAATACAGTATACCACGGCGCGCCGTGCGCCGCAAGCACGGGACTGCGTTTAAAACCGTTCATGCCCCGTTCGGGGGTGCGGTTCGTTGCAGTTCGCCGAAAAGGGATCCAGGCGGGCCTGCACCTCGGCAAGGGTCGGGATGGAGGGCGATGCGCCGGGCCTTGTCACCGAAATTGCAGCGGCCATGGCTGCAAGACGCAGCGCGTCTGCGACGGAAAGCCCGCGCATCACTGCGCCGATCCAAAAGCCGGCGAAGGTATCGCCGGCGGCGGTGGTATCAACGGCCTTTGCGGGAAACGCGGGCTGAAAAAACCGGCTGCTGCCATGCCTGTAAACGGCGCCCTTTTCCCCCAGCGTAAGCACAATGACGGTTTGGGGAAAGCGGTCGGCCAGCGCCTGCGCCAGCACATCGTCGGATGCGCCGCGCTGCGCGGTCAGCTCGGCGGCTTCCACGCGATTGAGCAGCAGATAATCCACCTCGCCCAGCGGGAACCCGGCAAGATCCGGCGTTACCGGCGCAGGAGTCAGGGCAATTTTCATGCCTTTTTCATGCCCTCTTTGGATCAGATAGGCCGTTTGGCTGATTTCGTTTTGAAGAACCAGAAAATCGCCGGCCTGGAAATGTTCCAGAACCTGATCGACATGCTCTTTGCGGATCATCCGGTTGGCGCCGCCAAAGAGCAGGATGCAGTTGTCACCCTGCGCATCGTTCTGGATGACGGCGTGTCCCGTGCGCGCCTGCTCAAGCACCTGAATATCCTGCGTATGAACGCCGGCCTCGCGAAGCTGGCGGATCAGAAACTGTCCGTCCGGGCCAATCGCGCCGGCATGATAAACCGCTGCGCCGGCGCGTGCCAGCGCAATGGACTGATTTAGGCCTTTGCCGCCGCAAAATACATTCAGAGCATCCGCGGCAAGGGTTTCGCCCTTTGAAACAAAATGCGCGACGCGATAGGTATAGTCCATATTGAGCGAACCAAAGCATAACGCCTTCATCTCTAAGCTCCTTTTTGAAAAAATGCATCTTTCGGAACGCCTCTTTGAAAGTGCTCCGACCCAGCCGACTTTGTCCCTGCGCGCACTTTTAGATCTTTGCCGCGCAAAATCCGCATCGGCAAACCGCCGGGCAGACCGATTGGAAAATGGATTTTCCCCAAAAGACCGGGGGAACTGTCACATCAGCCGGACATTATCCGGCCCCAGCAGCGTGCCAAGCCGCTCAATCAGCTGCGCCGTAGGGGAGACATACAGGGATTTGGCCAGCCGAACGGCCTTGCCGGTATCCGCAAACCGTACCAATACAGGGCAGCCGCCCGGGCAGGAACGCAAAACGGAGGCGATCATTTCGCTTTGCGCCGCGCTGGGAAGCTTCAGACAAAGCTTGTTTTCTGTCTGCGCGCTTTTTTCAAGGCTGGTAACCGTATCGACGATCATCTTGGGCTCGTCTTCGCCGCTGAAGGAAAGATGCCCCTGGATTTTTACCGGCGTTCCGACCGTCAGCAGGGAAGCATAGCGCTGGTAAATTCTTGGGAAAACGAGGCATTCTATGGTACCGTACAAATCCTCCAGCACAGCGAAAGCCATCTGAGCGTCGCTTTTGGTGGTTTTACGCCGCACGGAGGCGATCAGACCGCCCATGGTGGTGGTCATATTGTCAAATCGCGCCGCAGCATTATCCTCCTGCTGCATCTGGGCGATTTGAAGGGTTGAACAGGGAAGCTTTTCAAGCGCATCGCTGTATTGATCCAGGGGATGCCCGGAAACATAGATGCCCATCATATCCTTTTCCCATTTTAAGAGCATTTCAAGGCTCTGCTCCGGAATGTCCGGCAGCTTGGGCTTGGCCGCGGCGGCCACGTCGTCCAGCGCGTCAAACAGAGAAACCTGCCCGGCGATATTCTTTTTCCGGTCTGCCGCCGCGCTGTCCAGATAGGATTCATATACGGTCAGAAGCTGCGCGCGCCTGGCGCCCGTACCGTCAAACGCGCCGGCCAGGATCAGGCTTTCCACGCAGCGTTTGTTGAGCGCCTCGGAACTGACGCGCTGGCAAAAATCGAAGAAGTCTGTATAAGCGCCGTCCCTGCGTCCGTCGATGATGGCCTCGATTGCGCCGACGCCAACATTTTTAATCGCGCCCAGACCGAAACGGATGCCGTCCGCTTCGACCGTAAAGCCCACGCTGGAACGCGAAACATCCGGCGGCAAAAGACGAATGCCATGCTTTTTGCAGTACTGGATATATCCGGCGATTTTATTGGTCGACGACAGCATGGAATTCATCGTTGCCGCCATAAACTCCGGCAAATAGTGGCATTTCAGATAAGCCGTCTGATAGGCTACTACCGCATAGCAGGCCGCATGGGCTTTGTTAAAGGCGTACTGAGCAAAGGATTCCATCTGATCGAAAACCTCTGCGGCCACTTCCTGGCTGATGCCGCGGCGCAGCGCGCCCTCAATGAGGACGTTGCCGTTTTCATCGGTTTGTCCATGGATGAAAATTTCCCGCTGTTTGTCCATTTCGGACTTTTTCTTTTTGCTCATCGCCCGGCGGATCATATCCGCCTGGCCCATCGAATAGCCGGCCATTGCCTGAACCAGCTGGATGACCTGCTCCTGATAGACGATGCAGCCGTAGGTGACTTCCAAAATCGGCTTCATGCACGGGTGCAGGTAACGGACGTTGGCCGCGTCGCGTTTGCCCGCGATGTAGCGCGGGATGGATTCCATCGGGCCGGGGCGATACAGGGAGATAATTGCGGTGATATCCTCGAGCGATTCCGGTTTGAGCTGTTCCAATACCCGGCGCATGCCGGCGCTTTCCAGCTGAAACGCGCCGTCGGTATCGCCGTTGCCCATCATTTCATAGGTTGCCTTGTCGTCAAAGGTCATACGATTCAGATCGATGTCAATGCCGTGACGCTGCTTGACCAGGTCGATGGCGTCGCGCAGCACGGTGAGCGTACGCAGGCCCAGAAAGTCGATCTTCAAAAGGCCGAGCTCCTCCACCGTTCCCATGGTAAACTGCGTGGTTACCGCATTGTCCTTGACCTGTACGGGCACATAGTCGGTAATCGGCCGGTCCGCCACAACAACGCCGGCGGCATGGGTGGAACTGTGGCGCGCCATGCCCTCCAGCGCCAGGGAAACGTCCAAAAGCTCATGGACGTCGGCGCGGGTATTGTAGGCGTCCATCAACTCCGGCGTATGCTCCATGGCGTGCCGGAGGGTCATGCCCAGATCGTCCGGAATCATTTTGGCAATGGCGTCTGCGTCGGCATAGGACATGCCGGTAGCGCGGCCGACGTCGCGCACGACAGCCTTGGCCTTCATGGTGCCAAAGGTGATGATCTGCGCCACATGATCCGCGCCGTATTTATCGATGACATAATCGATGACCTCGCCCCGGCGCACATAGCAGAAGTCCAGATCAAAGTCCGGCATCGACACACGCTCGGGGTTGAGGAAACGCTCAAAAATCAGCTGGTATTTGAGCGGGTCCAGGTTGGTAATTTTCAGCGCATATGCGGCGATACTGGCCGCGCCGCTGCCGCGTCCGGGACCGACCATAATCCCGTGACTTTTGGCGTAGTTGATCACGTCCCAGATGATCAGATAATAATTGACGTATCCCATCCGGGCGATCATGCTCAGTTCATATTCCAGCCGCTGGGTGATTTCCGGCGTGATTTCGTCATAGCGATCTTTCAATCCCTCATAGCAGAGCCTGCGCAGGAAGGTTTCCGAATCCAGCCCGTCCGGCGGCGTAAACGCGGGAAGTTTGTAATTGTGGAATTCATAATCGTACTGGCAGCGATGCGCGATTTCATAGGTGCGGTCATAGGCGCTTTGCAGGTGCGGGAAAAGCGCGCGCATTTCCTGTTCGCTTTTGACATAAAACTCGCTGGTGCCAAACGCCATGTGCGCCGGGTCGTCCATGGTCTTACCGGTCTGGATGCATAAAAGCACCTCATGCGCGTGCGCGTCCTGCCGGGAAAGATAATGGGCGTCGTTGGTGACAACCAGCTCGATGCCCGTTTCCTGGGAAAGCCGCTCCAAAAGCGCATTGACCTTCTTTTGCTCGGCAAGGCCGTGATCCTGAAGCTCCAGATAGAAATGATCCTTGCCCATGATGCCGTTTAACCGAAGCGCGAGCGCCTTTGCCGCGTCGTATTGATCGTCCAAAAGCAGCTTTGGGATATCTCCGCTTAAACAGGCGGAAAGCGCGATCAGCCCTTCGCTGTAGCGTGCAAGCGTATCGTAGTCGATGCGCGGTTTATAGTAATAGCCCTGTGTAAAGCCCAGAGAGCAAAGCTTGATCAGGTTCTGATAACCGGTCTGATTTTCGCACAGCAAAACCAGATGCGCGTATTCGCGCTGCGCGCCGGTTTTGATCAGCATGCTTTCCTGCGCGACATAAACCTCGCAGCCGATTACCGGATGCAGCCCATGGGCCTTGGCGGCCTTGTAAAAATCGACGCAGCCATACATCACGCCGTGGTCAGTGATGGCCACCGTATCCATGCCGAGTTCCTTGATGCGCGCCATGAGCTTGTCGATGCGGCAGGCGCCGTCCAAAAGGCTGTATTCTGTATGTAAATGTAAATGCGCAAATGCCATGTCGGAACTCCTTTTAACCGTTTGCTTGCTGTATTTATAGTAGTATAAACGGCTTTAAAAATCAAGACGGATTGGCCGCTGGGCGCTTAAAAACTGATACCGGAGGGTGCGCGCGGCGAAAAGTTGTGTTATAATGTCAAATAGGTTAAGTGCGCGCCGTATCAGATGCAGGGGCGCGCGGTGAATTGAAAGGATCCAGGATGATTGGGAAAGACGTATTTGTAAAGGTGGACGCCCGCCAAACCGCGGGCACGGCGATTTATCCGGCGGTGCATGAACATTTTGACGCGCTTGCCTGGCTTCCCGCCGGCAGGCAGAGCACCCTGCGGGGGCATATTGTGGCGCAGGTTTTGCTTGACGGCAAAACGATGGCGCTTTGCGCGCCCTATGGCGTTGAGATTACTCAGGCGCAGATCCGGCAGATGCTGCCCGGGGCGCAGGTGACGGACTGCCTGTATGAGAAATCCTGCGGCGCCGTGGTTTTTTATGTGACAAAAGGCGCGCTTTATTATCTGCTGATTGAAAACCGGTGCCATAACTGGGGATTCCCAAAGGGCCATGTGGAAATCAACGAAACGGAGCTTGAAACGGCCAGCCGGGAGATTCTGGAGGAAACCGGGCTGCAGGCGCAGTTTTTGCCGGGCTTTCGCCAGAGCGTGCAGTATTATGTGCGCGAGGGCGTGCGCAAAACAGCGGTGTATTTTATTGCGGAGGTCTTCAGCGATCAGGTGCGCGTACCGGCAGGTGAGATCAGCTCCTTTGCACTTTTGCAGGCGCAGGAGGCCTGTCAGCGTCTGACCTATGCTTCGGAGCGAGAACTTTTGCGCAAGGCGGAGCGCTTTATCCTGTCCGCGCGCGATTCTGCGGCGCCAACGGCAAAGCAAAGAGAAAATGGCGGTGTATAAATGATTATTTTAGGCATTGACCCCGGCCTTGCCTCCCTGGGGTTCGGCGTGGTCAGCTATGACGGCGTGCGCGCGCGGATGATCGATTACGGCGTGCTTTCCACAAAGGCAGGCGTGCCGCTGCCCAGAAGGCTGGTATCGCTTTACGAGGGGGTCAACGATCTGATTGCGCGTCACCAGCCGGACGATGTGGCGATGGAGGAGCTTTTTTTCAATACCAATGTCACAACCGCCATTGCGGTTGGCGAGGCGCGCGGGGTGGCCATCGCCGCCTGCGCGCTTTATACGCAAAATGTCTACGAATATACGCCGATGCAGATCAAGCTGGCGGTTACCGGTTACGGCAAGGCGGATAAGCTTCAGGTGCAGCAGATGGTTAAGCTTTTGCTGGGGCTGCCCGCGCTGCCCAAACCGGACGATGCGGCCGACGGGCTGGCGATTGCCATCTGCCATGCACATTCGCTTCAGGCGCGCGAGGCATACCGGATGAAGTAGCCGGGACGCGCTTGCAGAAAGGAACAATGAAATGATTGCATTTTTACAGGGCGTTGTTGCGGATAAGACCCCTGACGCCATTGTGCTGGACGTTGGCGGGGTGGGCTACTATGTGCTGACCAATACGCCGACCCTTGCGCGCGCCGGGCAAAACGGGGATAAGCTCAAACTGTTTACGCACCTGATCGTGCGCGACGATGCGCTGGACATCTGCGGGTTTTATACGAAAGAGGAGTGTCAGCTGTTTAAAAAACTGCTGAGCGTTTCAGGCGTTGGCGCCAAAACGGCGCTGGCGCTTTTAAGCCGTATGTCCGTGGCGGATTTTTCAGTTGCGCTGGTGTCCCAGGACGCCAAGGCAATTGCAAAAACGCCGGGGCTGGGGCTAAAAACCGCGCAGAAAATTATTTTGGAACTGAAAGACAAGGTAACGGCGCAGGATTTTACCAACAGCGTCCTGGGCGCAGACGTTCCCGCGTCCGCTTTGGGCGAAGCGTCGCACGTTGCAGACGCGATCGAGGCGCTGATGGCGCTGGGCTATCCCTCGGCGGAGGCTGCCAAGGCGGTAGGCGCGGTAAAGGAACAGGCGGACTCGGCGGACGAGCTGGTGCGTCTGGCGCTGCGCCGCATTGCGTTTTAGGGCAGTAACCGCACAAATGAAATGCTCCGTCTGAAAGGGAAGCTTTCGCCGGCTGGCGATGCACGATTCCGGGCGCAGCAGCGCTGCGTCAATCTTTTTGCCAAAGGACAGGGCGGATCGTTCGCCGTTGGCGGGCAAGACGAACGGTGCGGCGCCGGCTTAGTCCCAGGAATGGAAAGGATACGCGTACATGGAAGAACAACGCTTTTTATCGCCCGATCTTACCGGGGCGGATGATCAGGAAGTGACGCTGCGGCCAAAAACACTGCGGGAGTATGTTGGGCAAAGCGCGGCGAAGGATAGTTTGCAGATTTATCTGGAGGCTGCCCGGATGCGGCGCGAGCCGCTGGATCATATGCTGCTGTACGGCCCGCCCGGCCTGGGCAAGACCACGCTGGCCTGTATTGT
>DCTY01000056.1 GCA_002329335.1 Christensenella sp. UBA1428 | reverse complement strand
TGAGGGACAGACCAAGGGCAGACTCGGCAACAGCGAGGTGCGCCCCATTGTGGAAAGCATCATCACCGATACGCTGACGCTGTATTTGGATGATCTGAAAAACGCGGTGGTTGGCCAGGCGATTGTTTCAAAGGCAGTGCAGGCGGCCAAAGTGCGCGAGGCGGCGCGCAAGGCCAAGGATGTGGCTCGTGCAAAATCCACCCTGGAAACGGCTGCGCTGATCGGTAAATTTTCAAGCTGTACCGGTAAGAAAGCCGAGCAGAACGAGCTGTTTATCGTAGAAGGCGACAGCGCCGGCGGCAGCGCCAAGCAGGGACGCGACCGGCGCTTTCAGGCGGTGCTGCCGCTGCGCGGCAAGCCGCTCAACGCGGAGAAAAAACGGATCGATCAGGTGTTGGCAAACGAAGAATTCCGCTCGATCATTACAGCGCTCGGCACCGGCATCGACCGGGATTTTGACTTGAGCGCGCTCAAATTCCATCGCGTGGTCATCCTTTCCGACGCAGACCAGGACGGCGCGCATATCCGCGCGATTCTGCTGGCGTTCTTCTTCCGCTATATGAAGCCGCTGATTGCGGCGGGGCACGTCTATATCGGCATGCCGCCGCTTTATAAGGTGTCAAAGGGCGCCAAAGTCATTTATGCCTACGACGATGCGCAGCTGGCCAGCGCAATTAAAAAGGTGGGCAAGGGATATGCGCTTCAGCGCTATAAGGGCCTTGGCGAAATGAATCCGGAGCAGCTTTGGGACACGACGCTCAATCCGGCAAACCGTACGATGATGCGCGTAACGCTGGAGGACGGCGCCGAAGCGGACCGCCTGGTGAGTATTCTTCTGGGCGATAAGGTCGAGCCGCGCAAGCTATATATCAGTCAGCATGCGGATTTTAACAAAATAGACAGCTTTGAAACGCGAGTGAATGCCAATGGCTAAGAAAAAAGAAACAGAAATTATCTATAACGAAACCATTATTGAACGACCGCTGGAGGATATGGTGCATCAATCGATGCTCCCGTATGCCGAATATGTAATTTTGGAGCGCGCGCTGCCGCGGGTAGAGGATGGATTAAAGCCGGTTCAGCGGCGTATCCTGTATACCATGCACGAACTGGCGCTTACGCCGGATAAGCCGTATAAAAAATGTGCCCGCGTGGTGGGGGATTGTTTGGGTAAATATCATCCTCACGGGGATACGTCCGTTTATGACGCTCTGGTGCGTATGGCGCAGCCGTTTAATATGCGCGGTGTTTTAGTGGATGGCCATGGCAACTTTGGCTCCGTGGACGGCGACCGCGCTGCCGCGATCCGTTACACGGAGTGCCGTATGGCGCCGCTGGCGCTGGAGCTTTTGTCGGATATTGAAAAAAACACCGTGGATTTCCGGCTGAACTTTGACGACAGCCTGAAAGAACCGGACATGCTGCCGGGCGCTTTTCCCAACCTTCTGGTCAATGGCGCTTCCGGCATTGCGGTAGGATTGGCAACGAATATTCCAACCCATAACCTGGGCGAAACCATCGATGCGGTGGTTGCACAGATTGACGACCCGGATATTGCGCTTGAGCAGCTGCTCAAGGTTTTGCCTGGGCCGGATTTTCCTACGGGCGGTCTGATTGTGGGCGGCGACCCGATGGAAAAAATCTATGAAACGGGCCGAGGCCGGCTGGTTTTGCGCGCCAAAACGCAGATCGAGCCATCAAGCGCCGGCAGAAAACAGATTGTCATCACAGAATTGCCCTATCAGGTAAACAAAGCGGCCATGCTGGCGGCGATCGGCAAGCTGGCAGAGACAAAAAAGGCGGCGCTGGGCGGGATTTATGATATCCGTGACGAATCCGACCGGGAGGGCATGCGCGCGGTGATTGAGCTAAAGCGCGACGTCGACCCGGAACGCATTCTCAATTATCTTTACAAATACTCGGACCTTCAAACCTCCTTTGGCGTCAATATGGTCGCCATTGCCGACGGCAAACCCATGCAGCTGGGATTAAAACAGGTCAATGCGTATTATATCCGGCATCGCCGGGCGGTTGTCACGCGTGCAACGCGCTATGAGCTGGACGGCGCGCTGGCCAGAGCGCATGTGCTGGAAGGCCTGATGGTTGCCGTTGACAACATCGATGAGGTTGTCCGGCTGATTCGCGCCAGCAAAACGCCCAAGGAAGCGCGGGAGCTGCTGACGATCCGGTTTGCACTGACGGAAATTCAGGCGCAGGCGATTTTGGATCTGAGGCTCCAGCGGTTGACCGGGCTTGAAATCGAAGCGCTGAAAAAAGAATATGAACAGCTTCAAAGACGTATCAAAGCGCTGGAAGCGATCCTGAAAAGTGAAAAAAAGCTCCTTGGCGTCATTAAGGAGCAGCTGCTGGACGTCAAAAAGCGTTTTGCCGATGTGCGTCGGACGCAGATCGTCGACGATGTGCCCGAACAGCCTCAGATCGAGGAAATATCCGAAGCATTGCCGACGCTGGTTGCCGTCGCGCGCGGCGGATTCCTCAAACGGATGAGCGCACGGGTGTTTGCCAAACGCGAACCGGATGACGGCGTTTATACCCATGTGTTTGATATCATGACCGATCACAAGCTTTTGATGTTTACCGATCTTGGTAATTGCTTTACCGTTTCGCCGGAACAGATTTCTGAATGTCGATTGCGGGATCGTGGGATGCCCTATGTTGCCCTGCTGGCCGGTCTGGCGGAAGGGGAGCAGGTGATCGATATTTTCTCTATGCCGCCGCAGGGTAACTCAGGCACCTATTTGTTTGTCACCGCCGGCGGGTTGGTCAAACGCAGCGATTGTGCGCTCTATGGCGCGCGCCGCGGTAAAAACGCCGCTTTGTCTCTTAAGGACGATGACCGGCTTGTTCGGGTAATCCGGCTTGAAGCTGCTGCGGATCTGCTGCTGGTCAGCCGGCAGGCAATGGCGATTCGGATTCATACGGATGAAATCCCGGTGACAGGACGCGTCAGCGCGGGCGTAAAGGGGATTGCGTTGGAGCTTGGCGACAGCGTATGTTTTGCCGGTATTGCCGATGAAAAGAGTTCGCTGGTGCTTTTGTCCGATCGTGGATACGGTAAGCGCATTCCGCTGGCGTCCATTGCCCGACAAAAGCGGGCCGGAAAAGGGCAGAAGTGTTTCCCCATGGCAAAAGGCGGCGTAAACGGTACGATGATTGCCGGCGCGCTTTTGTCGCAGGATCCGCAGATGGCTTTTGAAATTCAGCAAAAAAGCGGCGTGATAACTCCAATGTGCGTGCAGGAGATTATGGCGGAAACGCGCACCTCCAAAGGAACGCCGTATGTAATGGTGATCATGGACGACGTTGTCGTTGCATTGCATACGACTATATAATAAATACGCTGTGTAAATTTCAGCCCTGCCGTTGTTTGGAGACGGCAGGGCTTTGCTGCATAGTCAAGTCAATGGATGCGCATGTCTTTTGTTTATTTTCCAAACGTAAAGCTGTTAAAATCGATAGCGCCCTCGCCTTCAAACGTAAAGTAGAGTGCTTGCTTTCCGGAAGCGATATTCAAAAGGGAGGAAAATTTGTCCCAGCTTTTGCGTGGTTCAACGGGGATGCGGGCTACGATTTTTCCGTCAATACGGCTGTTGCGCACGACCATTTCGCCGGTGCCTGCGCCGCGTACTTCGACGGTGAGAATTTTTGCAGTTTGAATATCAAAGTAACGGTAACCAGCGGTTGCGCCGTCGCGCATGTTTTGAATATACTGATTTGGATCGCACTGGCGATCAAGTCCCTCCTGCGTAAACGCAGGATGATTTTCATCCTGCTGCTCGCGCAGGCTCTCGGTGGTACCGTTCTTCGAATACAGGTGGCAGGCGATGCGGGCCTCATAGGTGCCTTCATCCCTTAGCGGGCCGCCGTTTAGGCCGCAGGAGGTCATTTCCGCCTGGTGAAAAGCTTTCCCGTCGAAATCAATCTCTTCTGCACAGGCCTGACGGGAGAAAAAGTGCCGGTTGGTCTGACGGTGATAAAAGACATACCACTTTCCGTTTACACAAGCTACGCTGCCATGGGTATTGCCGCGATAGTTGAGCGCCTCGGTATTGCCGTTAATGCCGATATCACAGTTGGAAACCAGAACGCCGCCGAAGCGATATTCGCCCATCGGGGAATCAGCCACGGCCCAGCATAGTTCGTGCATCCATGTAGAGGAATAGATAAAATAATATTTTCCATGGATTTTGCGGACGGAACTGGCTTCAAAGAAGGGATGCGCCTCATATTCCGTACCATCGGCATCATTGATGGTAGGAAGATTATGGTAAGGTCCGTCTTTGACGGTAACCATATCCTGTTCAAGCTCCATTTTCATGCTGTCCTTATCCACGGGCGCGGTTTTGTAGCGCGGTGAATTGCCGGAAAAAAGATAGATCCGTTTGTCGTCGTCAATAAAGATACCGGGATCAAAATGACGAAATTCGCCAGGGCGGGAACCCAAAATGTCGCCGTTGGCATAATGGACAAAATCAAGAAATTCAAAAGGTCCCGCGGGATTGTCGGCAACTGCGACGCCGACTTCTTTTAGGAAATCAAGACAATAATAGAGATAGTATTTGCCGTCGTTGCCCTGGCAGACGTCCGGCGCCCAGAGCTTGTGCTTGGTGTCTGCGTTGCGTGGATCCTGCACCTTGCGATAGATCACACCTTCGTAGCGCCAGTTGGAAAGATCGTCCGACGGAGCGGACCAGCAAACATAATCGTTCTGGCAGTATACAACGCCATTGAAGCAATCATGGCTGCCATAAATGTAAAGACGATCGCCAAATACACGGGGTTCGCCGTCCGGGATATATTCAAAACTGGGAAGATAGGGATTGAAAACCTGCTTTTTCATGCATATACTCCTTTTTATATTGGATGACGCCAAGCGCTATTATAGCGAATACTTCAGAATTTTACAATCATATCGCAAAAAACTCCCCCTGCATCATGAGCGCCGCACAAAGAGCGATTGACGCTTTGCACTGGCTTGCAAAATACGGGGGAGATAAAACTTTATATGTCATTTTCGCAGCACAACCGGCAATTCAGTTCATAAAGAGCGGTACGGTTGGAATCCCACTTTAGCCGCTTTAGCGCGTTGTCGTAATCCAGCCAGGCATATTCGATATGCTCGTGGGATAATACGATCGGTTTGGGACAATAAAATCCGAAAGCATATTCCGGTACAACATAGGTATTCGCAGGCCAATGCGCTAAATGCTTTTTTGAAAAATGCTTGTCGGAATGTGGCACATTGATTTCAAAACCATAATGTTGGCTGCATCGACGCCGGATTCTTCGAAGATTTCCCGTTTGGCAGCCTGTAGCGGCGTTTCGTTGTCTTCTCCGCCTCCGGCGATAAACTGCCATTGGTCAAGATCGGAACGGTGAAAAACGCAATATAAGCGAGAACCGTTCACCCGCTTATATGGAATTGCAAGTATTTGATAGGGCGCTCTCACTTTTTATTCCTTTCCGACGAAGCAGACAGAAGGATTGCTGTCAGCGCACCTGCCCATTTCCGTGGATTTTGTATTTATACGAATTCAGCTCCGGCAAACCGATGGGACCACGAGCATGCAGCTTTTGCGTTGAAATGCCGATTTCCGCGCCAAAACCGAATTCACCGCCGTCGGTAAAGCGGGTGCTGGCGTTGACATAGACTGCGGCGGAGTCGATTTGATCCAGAAATTGCCGGGCGGCAGCATCGTCGCGCGTGACGATGCACTCGCTGTGCATCGTGCTGTAGCGGTTGATATGCGCAATGGCCTCGTTCAGATCGGAGACGATTTTTACCGACATCTGGTAATCCAGATATTCCGTTGCCCAGTCTTCCTCTGTGGCGGGCAGAATCTGAGGCGCCAGCGCGCAGCTGCGCGCGTCGCCATGCAGGATCACATTTTTTTCTTCCAGCAGCCTGGCAATATATGGCAGCGCCGTCTCGGCAATGGCTTCGTGCAGCAGGAGGCTTTCGGCCGCATTGCAGACGGAGGGCCGTGAAGTTTTGGCGTTCAATACGATTTGAGCGGCCATTTCAATGTCGGCGGACTGGTCGATATAAATATGGCAGTTGCCTGCGCCGGTTTCAATGACCGGAACCGTGGCGTTTTGCACACAGGCGCGAATCAGCCCGGCGCCGCCTCTGGGAATGAGCACGTCAATCAGGCCGTTGAGGCGCATCAACTCCTGCGCGCTTTCGCGCGACATATCCGCGACCAGTGAAACCACGTCTTCCGGCAATCCGACGGATACGACCGCCTGGCGCATCAGCGCACAGATTTTGCTGTTGGAATAGATGGCTTCCTTACCGCCGCGCAGGATGACGGCGTTGCCGGATTTCAGGCACAGCGCCGCCGCGTCGCTGGTGACGTTGGGGCGGGCTTCAAAAATAACGGCAATCACGCCCAGGGGGACGCTGACTTTTTCAATCTGCATGCCGTTTGGATGCTCGTATCGGTCAAGCACGCGTCCGACCGGATCCGGCAGCCCAATTACGTCCAAAACGCCGCTGGCCATCGAATCGATGCGCGCCGGGGTCAAGCGCAGCCGGTCCAGCAGCGCCGGGGACATACCGCTTTGTTCGCCGCGGCTGATATCGATCGCATTGGCGTCTAAAATTTCCTGGGCATGCGTTTGGAGCGTCTGCGAAATGGCCAAAAGCGCAGCGTTTTTTTGTTTTTCTGATACCAGCGCCAAAACGCGCGACGCGTCCTTGGCGCGCTGGCCCATGCGCAGCATGGCCTCATGAATCGGCGTCATGACAGTTCCTTCCTTTCCGGTGCCTTAAAAAATGTGCCGATTTGCCGGCCGTCCAAGACTTTATAGATATTTTCGGGCTCTGTGCCGTTGAGCAGGATCGTATCAATCCCGGCGCTGGCAGCGATTTTTGCAGCGTGCAGCTTGGTAATCATGCCGCCGGTGCTGAACTTTGTGCCGTGTCCGCCGGCCATTGCGAAAACTTCGTCGGTAATTTCGCGTACGACGGGAATCAGCTGGGCGTCTTCGTTCTCGGTTGGGTTGGCGTCGTACAGGCCGTCAATATCCGAAAGAATGATCAGCGCGTCGGCCTGAATCAGCGCCGCAACAATGGCGGAAAGGCTGTCGTTGTCGCCATAGACGATTTCTTCCACGGCGACGGCGTCGTTTTCGTTGATGATCGGAATTGCGCCAAAGTGGAACAGCTTTTCAAAGGCGTTGATCAGATTGGCGCGCCGTTCCTCGTTTTCCACGTCGCTTTTGGTAATCAGCAGCTGACCGACAATGTGGCTGTATTCACCGAAAAATTTATCGTACATGAACATCAGTTCGCATTGGCCGACTGTTGCCGCGGCCTGACGCCCGGGCGTATCGCCGGGCTTTTCTTTCAGACCCAGTTTGCCGACGCCGACGCCGATTGCACCGGAGGTGACCAGCGCGACTTCGATACCGGAATTGACCACATCGGCCAATACGGTGACCAGCCTGCGCAGACGGCGGATATTCATTTTTCCGTTGTCATAGGTGAGGGTAGAGGTGCCAACCTTTACCACGATGCGTTTGGGATTGTGCAAAACAGCCATCCTGATTCGTTCTCCTCAGTTTTGTGCGGCCCATTGGCGGCGCAGTTTTTTGTATAAGAATAAATAGCAGATAAAATGCGTCAATGCGGTGATGATCCAGGAAATGGGATAGGACGCATAGAGCACTTTAAGTTCATGATAATGGGCAAAAACGGTATAAATCCATGCGACCCTGAAAACACAGACGCCCATGAGCGAAACGAACATGGGCATCAGCGATTTACCCATACCGCGCAGCATGCCGACGCTGACGTCCATCAACCCGCAAAGAAAATACGGCGCGCTCAAAATCCACAGCCGGGTGATGCCATAGGCAATGGCCTGCGGCTGGTTTGGCAGATAAATCGAAAGCAGCGGCGTTGCAAAAAAACAGGAGGACAACCCCAGCGCCAATCCGGTCGCTGTGACCAGAAACGCGCATCGGCTGTAGATTTTTGGCAGCCGATCATAGTTTCTTGCGCCGATGTTCTGACCGGCAAAGGTCAGCGAAGCGTGATAAAAGGCGTTCATGCCGTTATAGACGAAGCCTTCGATGTTGCTTGCTGCTGCGTTGGCAGACATGACGACAGAGCCAAAGGAGTTGATCGACGATTGGATCAGCACGTTTGAAATGGAAAAAAACGATCCCTGAATGCCGGCGGGCAGCCCAATACGCGTGATGCGAAGCAGCATATCCTTATAAATATGCAATTTTCTAAGCACTAATTTGCAGCAGTCGCTGCTGCGCATCAGGCCCAGAACGACCAGCGCAGCGGAAACTACCTGCGAAATGACCGTCGCCCAGCCAACGCCGGCAACGCCCATGTCAAACACAATGACGAAGATGAGGTTTAAAATGACGTTGATTACCCCGGCGATCGCCAGAAAAATCAGCGGACGCTGCGTGTCGCCCGTGGAGCGCATGATGGCGCTGCCGAAATTATAAACCATCATGGCGGGCATTCCGGAAAAATAAATGCGCAGATACAGCGTCGCCTGATCGATTACGTCATAGGGAGTGTCCATCAGCGCCAGAAAATTATGCGCAAACAAGAGCCCGAATATTGCCAGAAAAATTCCGCTCAATACGCTGGTGAGCATGGCGGTATGAACGCAGCGGCTGACGTTTTGCTGATCGTTTGCGCCGTAATACTGCGCGACTGCAACACTGGTTCCGACGGAAAGTCCCATAAACAGATTGATGATCAGATTGATCAAAGAACCGGTGGAACCGACGGCGGCCAGCGCGGTGGGACCGGCATAACGACCGACAACGATGACGTCCGCAGCGTTGAAAAACAACTGAAGGATGCTGGAAAGCATTACCGGAATGCTGAAACGGATCAGGTTTGGAATCAGCGGACCTGAACACATTTCAACTTGACGTTGGCCCAATTTCATCATGCGCATACTCCATCTTGCACGAGGCATATTTACACATTTATTACATTATATCACACGGGCAAAAAAGTCAACAGCGCAGTTGAAAATTTAGCGTGCGCTGTATGCGGTTTGAACTGCCTGCGAATTTTGGGGAAGCTTGACAAAACAGGGAAGGCCGCATATACTGTTAGTCGTGCCTAATGTCTGCGAAGGGGAATGGTGAACTTGGAGCAAATTGGATGGATTGTGTTGATAACGGCGATTGCCGGCGTTGGCGGTACGGGCCTGGGTGGTGTAGTAGCCTGTGCGTTCCGGCGTGATTCCTCAAAGACGGTCAGCCTGCTTTTGAGTTTTGCGGCCGGCGTGATGCTCAGTGTGGTGTGTTTGGATTTAATCCCGGAGGCGATCGGCGCACAGGAAGCCGCAGCGCCGAGCCAGCTGGCGCTTGTATGTGGAGGTATTTTGGCTGGATATGGCATTGTGTTTTTGCTCAATCATCTGATTGATCAGCATACCAACAACGAAGTGGCGCACATTGACGCGCACCATCCGCGCACGGCGGACAATCTGGATGAGCTGATTCACAGCGATCATCTTTCCGAGCATAAGTCCGGATCCAAATCGTCTCTTTTTATTGCCGGTATTGTCATGGCCTGCGCCATTGCGCTGCATAATCTGCCTGAAGGGATGGTTATCGGTGCTTCCTTTGCGTCGAATTCGGGTGCGGCTGTATTTTCCGGCAGCGGCATGCTCATGGCGGTTATCATCGGCCTTCATAATATTCCTGAGGGGATGGCGGTATCTGTGCCGCTGATTTCCGGCGGTATGAGCCGCGTGCGCGCGGTTGTGATTACCGCACTGAGCGGTGCGCCCACGATCCTTGGCGCATTGGCGGGGTATTATATTGGTACGCTTGGAAGCCTGGGGCTGTCGCTTTCTCTTTCCTTTGCAAGCGGCGCGATGCTTTATGTTGTCTTTGGCGAGCTGATGCCAGAGGCGATCTTGATGTGGCGCTCCAAAATGCCCGCTTTTTTAATGCTTGTGGGCATTTTAACCGGTATTCTGATCATTTTTGCTTAGTTTTGAAACCTTGTCTGATGGGCATTATCAGGAAGTCGTCCTGCTTTGCCGGGTGATCTGTTGGTGATACCAAAACTCCCTCCTGCGTTGGATGCAGAAGGGAGTTTTGATTTTTGGAAATTACGGGTTGATTTTTGATAGCTCGCTGGGATTTAAAAGGGTCGTCTGCGTACCGCGGATCAGCGCAATCGTACCATCGCTCTTCAGATATGCCAGATCATACTGCGGTAAAACAATCCAAAGACCGGATGCGTCGGCAACGCCGTATAATCCGTTATCTCCCTGGAGCAAATAATAAATGCACTGGCCCTCTGGTCCGGAAACAATGATTTGCTGTTTTGCCTGTACCGCCGCATCATCAGAGGCGTTTTTATCCTGACCATCCGCAGCTGCGCCCATCTGTTTAAACCGGTCGGAGGCGTCAGGCGCTGTACCGGCCAGCACAGCCTGAACCTGGGGGCCGTTTGAAGCCGTAACGGGTTCTTCCTGCGGATTCTGGCTATTGCCAAGGGCAAAAGAAAGTCCAATGGCGGAAACCGCGCAGACCAGCAGTCCGGCCGCGGCAATCGTTGCCCATCGGGAGACGGAGGTGTGCAGCTGTTTTTTTCGTCTGGAAGCCGCTGGAACGGTCGTTGAACAGGCAGACAAAATGCGCTGGCGCAATACGGGGGAAGGCTGAAAATCCCCCAGCAGTTCATCCGCAGCTTTCCTTAAGTCCTCTGGTCCATACGTCATGAGATTTGTCTCCTTCGCAGCAGCGTTTGCAGTTTATCGCGCGCACGCATCAGCCGTGTGCGCACCGTTACGCCCGGTACGCCAAGCACGCGGGCGATTTCCTCGGTAGAAAGTTCCTGGTAATAAAACAGCAGGATAACATCCTTGTAAATATCAGGCAGCTCCATGACACAGTCGAGCAGAAGCTGCTTTTGTTCCATATCCACTACAGTGCTTTCCGGCGTCTGACAGGGCGACGGCGCGTCATAGTTTTCACAGATATAGGAAACCTTGCGGTTCCAGGCGCTTTTTAAATAATCCTTGCAGGCGTTGATCGTGACGCGCAGGATGTAAGCCTTTTCGCTTTGTGCATCCGGCAGCAGCGGCTTTTTATTGTAGAGCCGTAAAAAAACATCCTGACAGATATCCTCGGCCCGCTGACGATCCTTCAGGTAGAAATATGCCTGACTGATGACCATGGCGCTGTATTTGTCCACCAGCGCTTCCAAATCAAATGTTGGCTGCTTACCCTCATGCACATTTCTCACCTCCTAAACGACTGGTATTGCTAATATGTTCCAGTATGTTAATCATTTCTTAAAAAATTTTACTGTAAAATCGTTTGCAATCTGCAAAATCAGACAAGTCCTTACTATACTAGCCCAAATATGCGTCTGCTGTCAACCTTTGATGAAAGAACTGTATGAATTTACCCTCCTGCGTTGACAGGCAGATGCGGCTGTGATATCCTTGGGTTGATTTCGTTCGATACATGACCGGAGGGTGAAAATGAAGGAAAAAAAGATCTGCGCGGCGCGGGTTTTGAGGGCTTGCGGCGTTGAAAACGCATCGCTTTTTTTAGAAGATATTCCTTGTCAAGCATTGCTGAGCGACGATGCTGCATGCGTTCGGATTTGCAAGGGCGGTTATGTGCTGCTGGATTTTGGCAGAGAACTGCATGGTGGAATTGCTTATGCAGTGCAGGCGCTTTCTGATCCGGATACGCGTTTGAGAATCGTTTTTGGTGAAAGCGCGATGGAGGCGCTTAGTACCATTGGCCAGAAAAATGCGACCAACGATCACGCAGTGCGGGATATGACCATTGCGCTTATGCCATACAGCACCCAACAGATCGGCGGGACGGGATTTCGGTTTGTTAAGCTGGAAGCAGTAGGCGGGCGGATTGACTTTAGAACGGTACAGGCAGTACTGCGTTGGCGCGACTTGCCCTATCAGGGCGCATTTGAAAGCAGCGACCCGCTGCTGAATCAAATCTGGCAGACTGCAGCCTATACGGTGCATTTGAATATGCAGGAGTATCTTTGGGATGGCATCAAGCGTGACCGGTTGGTATGGGTTGGCGATATGCATCCGGAAACGTCGTCCATTGCAGCTGTCTTTGGTACTGTAGAGCCTGTTTGGTCCAGCCTGGATCTGATTCGTGATGCAACGGCCCCGGATCAGTGGATGAACGGTATTGCAAGCTATACGCTCTGGTGGATGAAAATCCAGCGCGATTGGTATTGGCAAAGCGGAAATAGGGAATATCTTGCCGGGCAAATACCATATTTGTGCAGCTGCGTGGAGCATGTGCTGCGGTGTGTTGATTCTGACGGCACAATCCGTGTGGATTCGTATTTTGTGGATTGGAGTTCCAATGAACAGCCACAGATGCAGGCGGGCTTTTGTGCGGTGACAATTTTGGGGCTGGAAGCGGCAGCGGAGCTGTTGGATCTGTTCGGCCGGCAAACACTGGCAGCACGGTGCCGCAAAGCGGTTGCCGCGATTCGCAGGCGGTCTCTTCCGTACGCCGGAAATAAGCAAGTTGCCGCGCTGATTTCCCTGGCTGGTATGGAACGGGAGTCTGTTATTCGTGAAATCCTTTTAAAAGACGGCGCGCAGGGGATATCCTGTTTTTTGGGATATTACACGCTTGAAGCGGCAAGGGGCGATATGCCTGCAACGCTGGAAATCATCCGTCAATATTGGGGCGCGATGCTGGCCTTTGGTGCGACAACGTTCTGGGAAGATTTTGATCTTGCCTGGACGAAAAACGCTGCCCGGATCGACGAAATTGTGCCTCCGGGCAAGAGCGATCTGCATGGGGATTTTGGGCGGTTCTGCTATAAGCAGTATCGTCACAGTTTGTGTCACGGATGGGCCAGCGGGCCGGCGGCGTTTCTGTCCCGGCGAGTGCTGGGAATTACCCCGGCAGCGCCTGGTTTTTCTCGTGTGCATATTAAGCCGGATCTTGGGGGGCTGGAATTTGTTCACGGCGCATATCCGACGCCGTTTGGCCCTATCGAGGTGACATACGAGTATCATCATGGCGACATACAAAAGGAAATCAAATTGCCGTCAGGCGTTACCCTGGCGTAAACGCAAGAACAATCTCAGACCAACAGAAATGCTTTTGTCAGCGCAGCGGCTGGATGAAACTCAGAAAAGCACGCATGCCGTCAGGTATGCGTGCTTTTGATAAAAAAGGCAAGGTATTCTATAAAGAAGAGACGCTGCGATTATCGGTTTCTTTCAGCCATAAAAACCGCTTGTGCATCGGCCGGTTAAATGCGGCACTTTTTGCCGACGCCGTCCTTTTGGGATTCAAACAGCAAATCGATAACGCGCATCACGCGCAGCGCCTGCTCGGGCCGGACGATCAGTTCTTCGCGGCCATCCAGCACGGCGGCAATGTTGTTGTAATAATCCGCCCAGTTGGCGTTGACATCGGGCAGCGCCAATTCCTGTGTGGTTTCAGCGGGCGCGGCGCCATGGTGCGGGTCGGACCGGCTTCGGTATAGACGATATCATCGGCCCATTGCATCACCTCGTCGCTTTTGAGACGGACGATTTTTCCTTCGCACTTCCAGTTGTCGATTACCAGCGTGCCTTCTTTGCCGGAAACGTGCCAGCGCGGCGCATTGATCAGACAGTTTGTCGCCATTTCCAGCATCGCAACTACGCCGTTTTCAAACCCCAGCGTCACTTTAATGTTGTCGTCCACTTCGCCGGAATAAATATCCAGCAAATGCGCGTCCACACAAACCACGGGCGAATCGATCAAATTCATGATCTGATCGATCAAATGCACGCCCCAATCCAGCAGCATGCCGCCGCCGTTGAGCTTATGGCCGCGCCAACCATGCATCGAGCGGCGGGAGCCCTGTACCTTGCTTTCGATGAAATAGGGCGTGCCGATCAGGCCGGTGCGGATCGCTTCCATGACGATCCGGTAATCGCGATCCCAACGGCGGTTCTGGTGTACGGAAAACAATTTGCCGGTTTCCCTGGAAACGGCGATGATTTCTTCCAGTTCTGCGGCGCAAAGCGTGACGGGCTTTTCACAGATGACGTTTTTTCCGGCGCGCATGGCGGCGATGGAAAGCTCCTTGTGAAAGTTGTTTGGAGTGGCGACGGTGACCAAAGAAACTTCCGGATCGTCCAGCAGTGCCTGCAGGGAAGGATAGGCATAAAGCCCTGCTTCACGAACTTTGTCCATGGCTTCCTGACGAATGTCAAACGCGCCCTTGACATGAATTGCCGGGACTTTTTCCGAAATGGATCGGTAGTGCCAGCTGCCCATGCCGCCAAATCCGATGATTGCATGTGTGATTGGCATTGTAACATCTCCTTTTCCTCTGGTATTTTTTTATTGCTGCTCCGGCTTGTGCCGGTCCAGTTTTTCTGCAACCTGTGCGCCCAGCGTGCGCGTATGGCGCTGGATGCTGGTTTTGGTACGGCGCATGCGGTCCATCCCTTCGTAAACCTGAGCAACCGCACGGAATAAAAGCTCGACGTCATAATCGAACACGGAATTGCTTTTTCGATGCTTGCCCTGATACTGATCCAGCACGACCTGATAGCGCGACCAGGCGGTCTGGACGCTGTCCTGCCAGGCAATATAGATTTCATCCTGCGCACGCTGCCCGAGCGCTGCCATTGCATCAAAATTGCCGCCGATGGATAAAAGCGCCTGCGCCAGACTCTGGGCTGTTTCGTCAATGAAGATGCCGTTTCGGCCATCCTGAACGTCCTCGGCGGCGCAGCTTCCGCGCAGCAGGACGCTGCCGAGCGCGCATGCAGCGGCTTCGCGCACAACGATGCCGTTGGTATCGTAGGCGGAGGGGAACAAAAACAGATTGGCACGGCTGAAATATGCCCGAAGCTGCTCCCGGTCCCGGATTGCGCCGGTAAAGATGCAGCTGGACATAACGCCGATGCGCGCGGCATATTGCTTAACCTCGTCAAGCTCGTCGCCGTCTCCCACAAAAATCATCCGGCAATGAAATTGATGCTGTTTTAAAATACCAAGCGCATCCAAAATCAGCCTCAGGCCTTTATACCACTTGATGCGTCCGACAAAGAGGAAAACCGGCACGTCGGCCTGAAGATGGTGCGCAAGGCTGACGGCTTCAATCTGCTGCTTGTCGGCGCGGCGCTTTGGGAAGTCCACGCCGTTATGCATTACCCGATAGTCGCCCTCATAGCCCAGCCCGCGCAAGTTTTCTCCTGCGCCCTGGCTGACGACCCAAACCTCGTCGCAGGCGCTGATGTTGTTAACCAACACCTTAATGGCGGCTTTTTCAATCCAGCCAAATTTCAGCGCCTGTGCAAAATCCACGTCGAATTTAGAATGATAGGTAAATACAATCGGCACGTTTATGATCTCGCGCAGCGTGCGTGCCAGCAGCGTTGACATAATCGGACAGTGGCTGTGAATCAGTCCGACGTTTTCTTTTTGTATCTTGGACAGCGCGCTCATACTAAACGGATAACCGGCGCGGTAGCCGACCAGTTTGGTTGTGTTCAAACTGCGATATCGAATCACCGGATAGGGATATTCTTCGATGGAGCCGGGGTAACGGGGCGTAGCGACAACAACCGGATGGCCGTTGTCATGCAGAATATTGGCGTAATTGACAACGGTGTTGGCAACGCCGTCGATCAGGGGCGGAAATGAATCGTTTAACAGGCAAATGCTCTGGTTTTCCAGCATTTATGACATTCCTTCCTGTATGATAATGAAACCTGCTCGTCTATTGACGGTCAGTATGAAAATCCGATGTTTGATTATCCAATAGCGCTAAAGGGCGGCTTTGGATCCACTCAACCCAGGAGCGGCCTGGAAATTGCCGGCGCAAGCGGTCAAAAAACCAATATCCGACGGCATAGCCGGCGCACCAGGGAATTTCACCCCGGCCGAACATATATTTGACATAATCCACGTCCTTTTGATCTGCCAGCACACCATATACATCATTCCAAAGCTGTGCGAGCGTTTGCTCGGAAAGGCCGAAAAGCCACTGCGGGCGCAAATGCGGATACAGACTCAGCGCAAAACTGTCCGCTTGTCCTTCACAGATTAACGCACTTAGAAAACAATTGTCAAGTTTTCCGACGTTCAGCGTATACCAGTAATTGCCCCATACCGCATGATGGTACTCATGGGCGAAAACATAAGGAACCCATGCGGCAAAATCATCTGCAAGAGGATTTATGCAGATCATGATATTGCCAAAAAGCGAACAGCCGATAACGCCGTTTTGCCTTTCGCGGACAACCTGGTTGCTGTCGCTCAGCGGATAAAGCGCAACGGTGATGGGGTCCTCGTCGAAGTTCGGCAGCGCTGCCGCAGCGCGTTCAAATTGCGCCTGCAGTTTTGACAAATCCAGTCCCTGAAGCAATTCCAGCTGCTGCCTGAGCTGCGCTGTATTTTCAATACATTTTGGCTTTCGATCGGCCAAATCCATTGGCGCATAGCGGCAAAGATGCTTCCACCAGGGCGCGACGGCATATTTTTCCCAAAGCGCAGGCGCATCCGGCGCACCGGACTCAAGTTGGCGAACATAGTCGTTTAGATATAAATAAATCGGCAGAATTTCAATTTTCATCGTTCATCCCTTGCGTAACGGAAACGCTTTCCGGTATGCGGTTAAAAGCGCATGCAGCTTTTTTCGGTATTGCCACGCCATATAGCAGGGACACAGCCCACTGCGGCTGGGTTTGAGCGCAGGAATCAGGTAACCGGAAGCGGAAGCTGGACAATACCAAATGTTTGCCGTTAAGATTGCCGTTGGGAGGATTCTGCCTCCAACTGGGCTGAATTTAGGCACGGCGATAAACTTACAGCAGAAAATCAAACGGTGCATGAATGCGATCCGTAAAAGCCGGCCATAACAAAAAATGCGGCCCATGATGTATTGCATATTGTCCTGTCCGTCTTTTTCCCGTCTGGCGTATATTTTGGTGTACGATGTATCCGTGTCACCGCGCCGGATATCATCGTTCAGGTCCAAAAAGGGGAGAGCGCTTTTCCATTTTGCAGACAAGCGCTGTTTTGCCTGCGCCTGACGGGTCAAAAATGGTGATGCTTTTGGCCATAATTGCGCCGTTTGCAAAGCCGATTTTGTATGGCGTTGCGTTTTTGCAGAAGTTTCTTTGTATCTGAAAAACAGTACCATCGTATATGATATGCGCATATACGGGAATTCTTTCCAATAACCGCGCTGCTTTCAGGATCAAACGCCCAAAAGAAGCATGAAAGCGCGGTGATCTTTCGACTTCATTTGGAGGCAGGAAAGACCAAAAATCCACTTGCTGTCCATATTAAATATGCAGCATGGGATAACGGTCCCGCATTGGCTGCAAAGCGATATATCTGCTGTAGTCCCTGTATGATATAATCGACCCTGATTATTGACACAAGTACGAATCTGATAAATACTGTCGGCAAAACGAGCCGCATTTATCAAATTACTTGAATGTCAGATCAACACCGGCAGCGTCCGTTCGGCTTTTTTTTCGTTTATGGCAATACTCCTTTCATACTTTGACGTCTGTTCCTTCAATCCGCCGCAGGAGCCTGCTGGTTCATGCGGACTGCGCGCGTGTATTTTGTATAAAGCAGGCTGCGGTTACGCAGCCTGCTAAATCAGCCTGAGCCGCTATTTTGCCAGAATCATTGCGGTCAGATCCATCGGGTCCACAATTTTCCCATTCTGATAGACACGCATATTGCCGCTGGCAATTTCGTCGATCAAAATCACTTCGCCGTTTTTGTCATAGCCGAATTCGAATTTAATATCGTACAGCTCCAGTCCTTTTTTTGCCAGATCGTCTGCAACGATTTTGGTGATGGCCAGGGTCTGGGCTTTCATGCTGTCGTACATTTCATCGCTCATAACGCCCAAAGCGACCAGAGCGTCTTTGGTTACAAGCGGATCGCCCTTTTCGTCGTTTTTGAACGTCGTTTCGACATATCCGCCTTCCAGCCTGGTTCCGTCTGCCATATAATCCCCATAACGGCGAATGAAGCTGCCGGTTGCAACCAGACGACAGATGACTTCCAGGCCGTGTCCGAAAACCGTAGCGGGCAGCACTTCCATGGTCGCATTTTCAACATCAGCGCTGATATAATGCGTTTTAACGCCGGCGGCTTTCAGCATCTCAAAATAATAAACGGAGGTCTTCAGGTTTTCCCTGCCGATGCCCTCGATGGTCAGGCCAACGCTGTTCTCGCCGGGATCAAATTTGCCGTCTTTTCCCGTGCAGTCGTCCTTGAACTTCAAAAGAACGTTTCCGTTTTCCAACTCATAGACATCCTTGGTTTTGCCTGTGTACAACTTTTTCATTTTTTTAGCTCCTTTATTGAGGAATCCGCAGGTCGCTGATTGCCATGTCAGCGCAGTTTCTACTATTCATATATACCATATTTTGATCAAAAAAGCGAGTGTTTTTTGAAAAAAGCGATTTTAAGCGCCGGTTTCAATACAATGTGTTGGTATCCATGCGCCGGGCGCTTTAAGGATGAAGTTCAATCGGTTTTTCCGCGCTGGACCATCGATATTATACGGGCGTTTCCATTTGAAAACGGGTATTTCTTCTGAAACACTGGGCGTTTTCCTGAAGATATTTTAGCGGTGCGTTGCAAATGAAGCACTCTTTTGGCGCGTGGATACCTCACGGTTCCTGCGCAGCCAGCGCCTTGCGCAGCGCTAAGATATTTCTTTCAATTTGCTTTGCTGCGGCGATAAAGGCTTGATCATCACATCCGGTGGGATCCTCAATGGCCCAATGATCATCAAAATCTCTGCCAATAAAAGGGCAGGCGACATTACATCCCATGGAGATGGCAATATCCGGTTCCGGAATATCCGAAAGCAATTTGGAATACTGCAAAGACATATCAATCCCATAGCATGTTTTGATTATTCTTACCGCGTCAGGATTGATTTGCGGTTTTGTTTGTGTGCCGGCAGAATAGCTTTCAAAAACGTCTGAGGCAAAATGCTTGCCCAGCGCCTCCGCCATTTGACTCCGGCAGGAATTGTGTACGCAGATAAAAGCGACTTTTTTCATCCTATGCCTCTGAAGCGACAGGTTTTGTGTGAACCTGGATTTTATTTTCAAGCAAGTGATAAGCATTGCAGTCCGCATGGCTGCGCAAAAGAATAACGCTTCAACCTGGAACCGGTTTTAAACGCAGGAGATTGTATGCTTTGTTTTTTATTGATCGACGGACGGCTTTGCCTGTTTGTCCGATGGCAACAAAAGACACTAAGACTGCGACCAGAGTTCTTAAGGGTAGAATTTAAATCTTGGCGGAATTAGCATGCTTTAAGCATTCAACATCTCAGAATGCTGTATCAATTCACGGGTGCTTTCCTACAAAATCTTCTAAAATTGCTTCTATTAAACCAACTATAATTTTATGGGGAATAGTTATCATATCGTTGTTATAACTAAATATATCTTCGTTACCCAAAATAACGTTACTACTCAATTTGCACTCATGAACTAACGAACAACGAATCAGACTATATATTACATCCTCAATTCCAGAATATCCATTATCATCTTTTCTTAAGTTCGGTATGTTGCCAAATTTAAACTTACATCCTTTTCCCAAAGTAACGGGTAAGCCTTTTCTGGATATCGCATTGATATGATCATTAATCCATAGTTTAATGCAGATATTATTAGGTTTTTTAGAATATTTAATTTTAGCGCACGCATCTATTGCACAACAGACTAAAGAAAAGGATGTCACATAGTGGCCCTTATTGTATAAATCCATAGCATCTTCTATAAAAAGTTTGATGTTGTATTCCGTATACTTTTCCATTGTACACCTTTCAATTCGTTCGTATAATAAGATGTCCCTATTGTTTCTGACATTTCAACTTCTAGGCTTGTCGTTATCCCTCTGTTCATTTTCCTTATATTCCAAATTCCGACACAATTCCACACAAACCTCGCAATGTGTTGTATCCGGGAAAAGATCCAGGGGAGCGACGGTTTGGGGATGATAGCCGGCGTGGATGAAAAGCTTCAGGTCGCGCGCCAGGGTCGCGGGGTTACAGGAAACGTAGACGATTCTTTCAGGCGCAATCCGGCACAGGGCGTCGATAACCGGCGCAGCGCAGCCGCGGCGCGGCGGGTCGATTACGGCGGCGTCAAAATGATGGGTCTGTGCAATCTGCGGCAGCAGCGTTTCGGCTTTGCAGCAATAAAAGTCGACTTTATCCAAAAGCCCGTTGTTCCTGGCGTTATCTTTTGCGTCTTCAATCGCCGGCGCGACGCTTTCAACGCCCAGCACGCGCCGGGCGCCCTGCGCGGCCAGAAAAAGCGAAATCGTCCCAGCGCCGCAATAAGCGTCCAAAACGGTCTTGCCCTCCGGCACAAGAAGCGTTGAAACCGTTTGATACAACCGCAGCGTCATGGCCGGATGCACCTGAAAAAACGACTGCGGTGAAAGCGTAAAACGCAAAGAACCAATGGTATCGGTACAGGTCAGCGTACCAAACAGGATATCGCGCGTTTGTCCGACATTGTCGTCCGCGCCGCTTTGCGCATGGACAATCCCGCAGAGCGGCAGCGCATTGCACAGCCTTTCAACCAGCAGTTCCGCCGCCTCAATGGGGCTGCCGTCGTTGACCAGCGTGATATGCGCAGCACCGTTTTGGGTGGTGCGCACCATCATGCCGGTGATGTTGGTTTGAGGAAAATCCGAAAAAAATGCGCGCAGTGTTTGCCGTGCGGCGCGCGCCTGCGCCGTGAGTTTGACGCAATGAGGCACGTCGACGACGGTTTTGCTGGCCGGAGCATAAAACCCGACGCGTCCGGATGCGCTGTCGACATGAAAATATACCTTGTTGCGCGCCGTTTCCCCATCCTGCGGCGTCTGGATCGGCAAAAGACGATAGTTTTCCGGCGCAATGCGGCCAATATGCCAAAGCGCGTTTATAACCATATCGGTTTTGACCTGTGACTGCAAAGGCCTGCTCTGATGCATCAGCGCGCAGCCGCCGCACTGATCAAAATGCGGGCAGGATGGCGCAGTGCGCAGGGGAGAGGGGCGAAGAACCTGGCAAAGCTGTGCCTTCATGAAACGCTTTTTGTCCTGCGTAATCCGCGCGATGATCTGCTCTCCTGCAATTGCGCCGTCAACAAAAACAGGGATATTTTCATAGCGGCAAACGCCTTCGCCGCCGGCGCCATGGCCGGTTACTTCAAGGGTAAGCGTCTGTCCGGCTCTTGAATGCTGCATACAAAACTCCTTCCTGCACTGTGGTTTGACGCACAGCAAACGGATATTAAACGCCAATGCCCGAAATGCGCTGTGGGATTTACGCGTCAATTGGGGCGTTCCTTTGTTGGAGGATGAAACATTGCCACAAAAGAACTTTACAGAACAAGAGGACGCCTGAAAAGCGGAGTTTCCCGCAATGCGCGCATGCGGCGCATATGCAAGAAGCTGCGGCTTTCGGACGCCCTCGGATTGAAAGATCAGTTTTTCAGGCTGTGCATCGGCGCGGGAATCCGCCCGCCGCGCGCCACAAAGGCGTCGGCGCTGTAGGCGTGCACGGGAATAATCGGCGCATAACCGAGCAGACCGCCAAACTCCGCCCGATCGCCGACCTTTTTACCGGGAACGGGCACAAGGCGTACGGCCGTGGTTTTGGTATTGACAACACCGATCGCCGCTTCGTCGGCGATGATGGCCGCGATGGTAGAGGCGGGCGTGTCGCCGGGAATGGCGATCATATCCAGACCGACCGAGCAGACGCAGGTCATCGCCTCCAGCTTGTCCAGGCAAAGGGCGCCGGCGCTTGCCGCAGCAATCATCCCTTCGTCTTCGCTGACCGGAATAAATGCGCCGGAAAGGCCGCCCACATGGCTTGACGCCATCACGCCGCCTTTTTTTACTGCATCATTGAGCAGCGCCAGCGCAGCGGTAGTGCCGTGCGTGCCGCATACCTCCAGCCCCATTTCCTCCAAAATCCGCGCGACGCTGTCGCCGACTGCGGGGGTCGGGGCGAGCGAAAGATCCACCACGCCAAAGGGCACGCCCAGTCTGCGCGAAGCCTCCTGCGCGACAAGCTGCCCCATGCGGGTAATGCGAAACGCCGTTTTCTTAATCGTTTCGGCAACCACGTCAAACGGCTGCCCCTTGACAGCCTGGAGCGCATGATGCACCACACCCGGGCCCGATACGCCGACATTGATGACGCATTCCGGTTCGCCGATGCCATGAAAGGCGCCGGCCATAAAGGGGTTATCTTCGACCGCATTTGCAAATACCACCAGCTTGGCGCAGCCGATACCGCCCTGGTCGGCGGTCATTTCTGCGGTTTGCTTGACGATTTGTCCCATCATGGCGACGGCGTCCATATTGATGCCGGCTTTGGTGGTGGCAATGTTGACGCTGGCGCAGACGCGCTCGGTTTGTGCCAGAGCGCTTGGCAGAGAACGGATCAGCTTTAAATCCCCGGCGGTAAAGCCCTTGTGCACCAGCGCGCTGAAACCGCCGATAAAGTTGACGCCGACCTGCTTGGCGGCTTTGTCCATCGCCAGGGCAATGGGCGTATAATCCTGCGCTTCGCAGCTTTCGGCAACCAGGGCAATGGGCGTGACGGAGATGCGCTTATTGACAATGGGGATTCCAAACTCGCGTTCGATCTGTTCGCCCACGCGCACAAGATCTTTGGCGCAGCGGGTAATTTTATCATATATTTTGCTGCAGCATTGATTGATATCCGGATGCGCGCAGTCGCGCAGGGAGATGCCCATCGTAATGGTGCGGATATCCAGGTGCTGCTGATCGATCATTTCGATGGTTTGAAGAATTTCACGGGTGTTGATCATCAGGCCTGCTCCTTTCGGTCAGATGCGGTGCATCGCCTCGAAAATATCCTCGCGCTGAATGCGGATGGACAGGCTGTGCTTTTCACCGTCCGCCTTGAGCGTGCGGCCAAGCTCGTCAAACGAAACGGCGCAGGCCGACGTATCCACCAGCATAATCATGGTAAAATATTCCTGTAAAACGGTCTGGCTGATGTCCAGAATGTTTACGCCGTGTCCTGCAAGCGTTTGGCAGACGCTCGCGATAATGCCCACTCGGTCTTTGCCGATGACGGTAACAATGGCGCGCATGGCAGGTGCCTCCTTTTCTGCGGCTCCTGTGCATTGCGGGCCGCACGGTTCTCCCATTATAACACGCTCAAAGCGGCTTGGCAACGACAAACAGACGATGCAGGGTACAACGAAAAAGAGCAGGCAATATTGCCTGCTCTTTGGAATCTGTAGTCGTCGGACAAGCCTGGCGGCGCAAAGATTATTCGGAAACCTTCGCGGCGATGCGGGCCATACGCGCCTTCTGACGATTCACCGTGTTTTTGTGCATTACACCCTTGGCAGCAGCTTTGTCAAGAGTCGAAACCGCAGCGCGCAGCTGAGCTTCAGCAGCCTGGTTGTCACCGGCCTGAGCAGCGTTTTCGAGCTTTTTCACGCTGGTGCGGATGTTGGATTTGATCATGCGGTTGCGAAGATTTTTGGTTTCGGTCACGTTCACACGCTTGATCGCGGACTTAATGTTGGGCAATGGATTCACCTCCTACAAACTTGTCAACTGGGTCAGTATAGCATACCGGCGATAAAAACGCAAGCAGTTTGATGGAAATTTTTCAAATTTGCAGGAAATGGCCGCCCGGCTTGACGGCGCAAACGCATCCGTCTAAAATAGTAGCCATATTGGATGCAAGGGGGAGTTGGGATGGGGATTGACCGCAAGGGAATTCTCGGGAATTTTTCACCGGAAAATACGTCGTTTGACGTCTGGTCGCCCTTTACTGTGGGCAATGGCGATTTTGCCTTTACCTGCGATTTGACGGGGCTTCAGACGTTTCCGGCGCTGTATGACGGGCCGGCGATTCCGCTTTTAACGCAGGCGCAGTGGGGGTGGCACACGGCTCCGTATGCGCAGGATTGTGAATCTTTTGAGCGTTCCGATCAAAAGTGGACGCTTTATCATAACGGCGAACGCTTTGTGCCGTATTGTACGCTGGCGCGCGATACGGCAAAAGGATATGACTGGCTGCGCAAAAACCCGCACCGGTTTAACCTTGGGCATGTGGGACTTTCTTACGGGGAGCGTCTGGCGCCTGAGCAGATTGCAAACGCGCATCAGCGTCTGGATTTGTACAGGGGGCGGATCGAAAGCCGGTTTACGCTCGACGGCACGCCGGTTTTGGTTGAAACCTGCGTGCATCCGACGCAGGACGCAGTGGTTATCCGCATTCAAAGCGCCCTAGTCGGATCCGGGCTGGGCGTTTCTCTCCGGTTTCCGGCGCCATCCTTTGAAAAAAACGGCGCCGTTTACGATCTTGAAGACACACATCAGACGGTCTGCATAGAAAACGGCCCGGGATGCGCAAAATGGCTGCGCCAGATGGATCGGGACCGGTATTTTGTCAGCGCGTCCGGCAATTTTGATAAAATGCAGACGGGAAATCGTCCGCACGAATACTGCCTGCTTGGCGCGGGCGGTGTTTTGGAGCTGGTTGTGCGCTTTTCGGATTCCGTGCGCGATGCGGCTGCGTCCTATGTGCCGGTGGCGCAGGCCAGCGTGGAACATTGGCAGGCGTATTGGGATAACGGCGGCTTTATCGCTATTGGCGCCGGTGGCGCCGAGGGCAGGGAGCTGCAGCGTCGGATTCTGCTGTCGCAGTATTTAACGGCGGTTCAGTGTGCGGGGATTTATCCGCCGGCGGAAACGGGCCTGACCTGCAACAGCTGGTACGGCAAATTTCATCTGGAAATGCACTGGTGGCACAGCGCGCATTTTCCGCTGTGGCAGCGCCCGCAGCTTCTGGCGCGCAGCATGTGGTATTACCAGGCGATTTTACCCGGCGCCAGGGCGCTTGCAAAACGGCAGGGATATGCGGGTGCACGCTGGCCCAAAATGACCGATCCTTCCGGAGACGACAGTCCTTCTAATATTGGCCCGCTTTTAATTTGGCAGCAGCCGCACCCAATCTACTACGCGTGGCTGCTTTATCGGGAAAATCCAACGGAAGAAACGCTTGAAACCTATCGGGAACTGGTTGTTGAAACAGCGGCCTTTATGGCGGATTATGCGGCGTTGGGCGACGACGGCCGGTATCACCTGGGTCCGGCGTTGATCCCGTCGCAGGAAAACCATGAGCCTGCGGTGACGATGGATCCGCCGTTTGAGCTGGAATACTGGTCCTGGGGGCTGAAAACCGCAGCCGGCTGGCTTGAGCGGATGGGGCAGGAGGCGCCGGAAAAATGGCTTGAAATTGCGCGGAACATGGCGCTGCCGCCTCAGGCGGACGGGCGGTATCTTGCGCGGGCCAACTGCCTGCAAACCTATACGCCCCGGTTTAATTATGACCATCCCTCCATGGTCGGCGCGCTCGGCATCCTGCCGGGCAGCCAGATTGATCCGAAAATTATGGAAAACACCCTGCGCGCAGTGCTGGAGCAGGGGCTTTGGCAGATCGATACCGGGACATGGGGCTGGGATTTCCCCATGCTGGCGATGACCGCTGCACGTCTTGGCCTGCCCGATCTGGCCGTGCGGGCGCTTTTATACCCCGCGCAGAAAAACGTCTATCTCAACAATGGCCACAATAAACAGGCCGACCGCGCAAGTCTGCCGCTGTATCTGCCCGGCAACGGCGGGCTGCTGATGGCGGCGGCAATGATGTGCGCGGGCTGGGATGGCTGCGGGAAAAAGACGCCGGGCTTTCCGGAAAGATGGAAGGTCGAATTTGAAAATCTTTCGCCCATGCGCTGACGCCAGGATAAAACGATCATCTTTATAAAAAAGTCCGTTCCCACCGAAAAAGACGGGGACGGACTTTTTAATTTTATTCTACGGTAACAGATTTTGCAAGATTTCTGGGCTTATCAACGTCATAGCCGCGCTCGACTGCGCAGTAATAGGCGAAAAGCTGCATCGGGATGATGGCGATAATCGGCATGCACCACGGGCTTAACGACGGGACAAGCACCACGTCGTTTGCGCAGTCCAGGATTGAATGCGCCTCGGCGGTGGTAATTGCCAACAGGTGCGCACCGCGGGCCTTGCTTTCGATCATATTGCTGGCAACTTTGTCAAACAGCGCGGGCTGGGTGGCTGGTACGATCAAAAGCGAACCTTGCTCCAATAACGCGATTGGGCCGTGCTTCAGCTCGCCTGCCGTGATGGCTTCGCTGTGGATGTAGGAAATCTCCTTGAGCTTCAGCGAACCCTCCAGCGCCATGGCGTAGTCGATGTTTCTGCCGATAAAATAAGCGTCCGAAAGCGAACAGTAGCGATGCGCCAGATCTTTGATCTGGCCTTCGTTTTTTAAAATCTCCCGCGCCAGCTGCGGCAGGCGTTTCAGCTCATCCAGGTGCTGCGCATAGGTCGTGGCGTCAAAGACGCCCTTTTCATAGCCGATGCGCAGCATCAGCAGCGCCAGACACAAAACCTGCGTGCAGTAGGCCTTTGTCGAGGCGACGGCAATTTCAGGGCCAGCCCAGGTGTACAGCACGCTGTCCGCCTCCCGGCTGATGGACGAACCGACAACATTGGTAATTGCCAGCACCTGCGCGCCGCATTTTTTTCCAAGGCGCAGCGCCGCCAGCGTATCGGCGGTTTCGCCGCTTTGGCTGATGACGATCAGCAGATCGTCCGAACCGATCAGCGGGCTGCGATACCGAAATTCGCTTGCATAGTCGACCTCAACGGGAATCTTTAAAACGGATTCCCAGGTGTATTTTGCGATCATGCCCGCATGATAGGCGGTGCCGCAGGCGACGATAAAAACACGGCGCGCATGGTGCGCAACACCGGCAAGGTCGATGTTTTCAAGCGTAATTTCATGCTCCTTCAGCCGCGGCGCCAGCGTTTCGCTGATGGCTTTATCCTCTTCGTGGATTTCTTTGAGCATAAAATGCGCATATCCGCCGCGCTCCGCTGCATTTTCGTCCCAGTTGACGTCAAAAACCGCTTTGCTGACCGGCTTGGCGTTCCGATCCAGCACGGTGACATGCTGCGGGGAGATCAGCGCCATCTCATAATCGTCGAGCAAATAGCATCGGCGCGTATATTTCAGAATTGCTGGGATATCGGAAGCGACAAAGTTTTCCCCTTCGCCAAGGCCGATAATCAGCGGACTGTCCTTGCGCGCGCAGACGATCGTATCGGGATGACTTTGTTCCACAACGCAGATCGCATAAGAACCCTCTGCCAGGTACAGCGCGTCGCGCACAGCGCTGACCAGATCCCCTTTGAAGTGATGGGCGATTAAATGCACCAGTACTTCCGTATCCGTCTGGGATTGGAACACATAGCCCTGACGCTCCAAAAAAGCGCGCAGCCGGGCATGGTTTTCGATGATCCCGTTGTGAACCAGCGCGATGCTGCCGTCGGCGCTGGTATGCGGATGGCTGTTGCGGTCAGACGGCTCTCCGTGGGTTGCCCAGCGCGTATGACCAATGCCGGCGCATCCGGTAAAGCGGCGGTCTTTCGTTGCCTGCCTCAAATTTTCAAGACGGCCTTTCTTCTTCTCTACGGCAATTGTGCCTTCCTGCAAAACCGCTACGCCCGCGCTGTCATAGCCGCGGTATTCCAGTCGTTTTAATCCTTCCAGCAAGACCGGCAAAGCGGGGTGCGTGCCAGTATAACCAATAATACCACACATCAACAAAAACTCCTTCCCCGAAAAATGGGTGCAAAAAAAGACATGCAGCCATGTCTTTGGTAAAAAACATCTGAATTTGGGCGTCTGCGCGAATTTGTTTGCCTGTCGCCAGGCGTTTTTGCCGCGCGTTTACGGCTGACGCCGCGCCGCGGAACCATCCGCCGAATCTTTCGATCGGTTCCGACCTCGTCAACTTGCTCTGGCAAGTCCCGGCGCTTCTATTTTGTTTTTTGCCCTGGGCGCATGCGACCCTCCTTCTGCCCGGTTTGGCCCATTCCGATCGCCGAAATGTTTGACTTATCATATCACATTTGCTGAAAATAGGCAAGCGCAACAAAAAGGGGAATATGCTCGTTTTTTATAATGCGGCAAAGCACAGCGGATCGGCGCTTCTTTGAATTTTATGCAGCGCATGCTCCGTGCATACGCAGGCACCCGGACAAATGGCAAACGCATATCCTGAACGGAAGGAGGCGTTTGCCATGAACTCATCGTTGGAGCGAAAACTTTCCCCGGCACTGGCGGCCATGGTGCGTGCGCCCTCGCCGCAGATGCAGGGGGTTTTGATCTATGGGGCCTGTTCCAGCTGTGCCGATCATCTGCGCCGGCGCGGCATACATATTTCCTGCGAATTGCCGATCATCGGCGCTTATGCGGCAAGCGTACCCCTGCGCCTTTTGCCCATTTTGGCGACAAAAGGATATATCCGGTATTTGGAGCGGGATTTACCGGTTCGCCTTTGTATGGATCGCGCTGACGGGACGATCGACGCAACGAAATGGCATCTGGCGGGGCGCGGCGGCGCAGGCATCACCATTGCGGCGATCGATACCGGCGTTGTGCGGCACCGCGATTTTATGGAGCCGAAAAACCGTATCCGCGCATTTGTCGATTTGGTTGGCGGAAAAGAAGAACCCTATGACGACAATGGACTGCTTAAAGGAAAATAGA
>DCTY01000052.1 GCA_002329335.1 Christensenella sp. UBA1428 | reverse complement strand
GTCCGGAGTTCGAATCTCCGATGGGTCACCATTCTTTTTTGCAGGTGTGGTGGAATGGCAGACACGCTGGATTTAGGTTCCAGTGTCATACGACGTGGGAGTTCGAATCTCTTCACCTGCACCACTTGACAAGCGGTCACGAAAGTGATATAATGCACGATGTTGATGCGGTAGTAGCTCAGTGGTAGAGTGCCACCTTGCCAAGGTGGATGTCGCGAGTTCAAATCTCGTCTACCGCTCCACAAGGAGCAGCCGCTGGAATATTTCAGCGGCTCTTTTTTTGGCGTCATAGCCAAGTGGTAAGGCAAAGGTCTGCAAAACCTTCATGCACCGGTTCAAATCCGGTTGACGCCTCCAAAAAAGTCCCGGCTGCAAAAGCAGTCGGGATTTTTACTTATATCGGTAATGGTTCAGGAGACTTATTATGCCAGCGTATCCGAAATTTTCTGTGGCTTTTGAAATTTCAGGTACAGACACAGATAAAATGCAGGCATTTGCGCTTTATCAAAAAGCCTTTGGCGCAAAAAATCTCTGAATTGAATCCATCGGGATCAAACTGCGAAAATCTTCATATTGTTATGGAAATTGGCGGTTGGGTTATTTTGCTGCATCCCGGCAAAGAAAAAAGGGCTGGAGGCGCTGTGGGGGTTCGGGTTTATTTTGATAGCGAAGCCAGCCTGCAAAGCGCATAGGACGTTTTGCGCAGGGACGGAGAAACCGATGCCCCTGCTTCCTGGCCGCATGCGCCGCTGAGCGTATTGGCAACAGAACGGTATGGCGTAAACTGGTGGCTGCATACTGAACCTTGAAGTGCGTAAAACGAATTGCGCAGCGTTTAAAAAATCCGACCGTTTTATGGTCGGATTTTTGTCTGTTCTTTTGTCTGCTGCGGGTTTGGGGCGCGCGTCGCTGGTTACCGTCAGGCGCGGTGCGCCTTTCGGATCTGTGATTTTCGCTTTTCTTCCTCCCGCTGGCGGATCGGGATGCAGATGTCAATTTGCAGCTTGCCGCCGAAATACCAGCCGTGGTCCCTGTAATCGTGGTAGGAAAAATCACGCCGCGTCGGATCGTATTCAAATTCGGACTGCGCAAGCCAATGCAGGAATATTTCGTTCCAGGTATCCTGGGTGGCCTGGATGAAGGAATCGGCAGCGGGCGGCGTTGAAAAAATGGCGTATAAACCGCCGGCGACGTCAATCCGGGTCATGTCGGGCTGCATGTTGGCAAGATCCTCCGGATTGTCGATCCCTCTGCCCATCATATAGGTAAATTCCCCCGTGCCTTCGTCGATGTCATAGCACATGCAGATTTCAAAATGTTTGGATTTGGTGAAGGTACGGTGCAGCTTCGTCAGAATTGCACCATAATCCAGGTCGATTGTGTCCCAAAACGTCGGCGCATTGACATTGTCCTTCATGTTTTCGATCTGATGCCGGGTTGGATACCCGACGGCGGAAAACGGCGTTAATTCAACAATATGCGGATTCATGCTGCTGCCTCCTGAAAATTTGTTTGCAAGCATTGGAACGGTGACTTTTGCCGGCGGATTTGCCGTCAGACGCAGTTTGCAAAGGGAGGGCGGAAACCCGAACCAATGTACAAAGGCCTTCGTAAACCCGCCGTGCGTTTCAAAACTGTATGCCATTGCCGTGTCGATCACTTTTTTGCCGCGGGATAAATCATACAGCGCATACTGCAATTTGCGCCAGGTGACATAGGCCATAAGCGGTATGCCGATGGTCTGCGAGAAAACCCGGCTGAAATGATACGCGGAATATCCGGCCTCCTGCGCGATCCTGCCGGCGCTGAGCGGGCCTGTGATGCTGCTGTCGATATAGTCCAGCGCGGCTTGTATCGAATGGGTATAATCCATTGAAATCACCTCTTTCCTGCTGCGTTTTTATTATAGCACAGTAAAATGTCATTTCTTATCCCCGGCTGCGCTCTTTTGCTTTTTGCGCTTATGACTGGAAAATTTGCGGATTTTGGCATGTTTTGCTGCGATTGGCTTGCCGTTTCTTTGAATTTGGTATAAGATGTCTGATTGTGGCCTGTAAATCATCCATAAAAGAAATAGGACGGAGGAGATGGGTATGGAACGGGAAAAGCTGGGTTCCCGGCTGGGGTTTATTCTGCTGTCGGCAGGCTGTGCCATCGGCTGCGGAAACGTGTGGAAATTCCCATGGATGTGCGGGGAATACGGCGGGGGCGGCTTTTGTGCTGATTTATCTGATCTGCCTGGTTTTGCTGGGCCTGCCGGTGATGACCATGGAATTTGCCCTGGGACGCGCATCCCAGGCCAGCCCGGTAAGGATGTATCAGAAACTGGAACGTCCCGGCCAGAAATGGCATATTCATGGCTATTTTGCGCTTTTGGGCAATGTCTGCCTGATGGCCTTTTATACCGTGGTTACCGGCTGGATGCTGTGCTATTTTGTGCGTTTTCTTACGGGAAATTATATGGATCTCGGGTTTGTTTCCATGATTAGCGATCCGGGCCTGAACGTAGGGTATATGGCGGCTGCGGTGGCGCTTGGCTTTGGCATTTTGTGCTTTGGCCTGCAAAGCGGCCTGGAGCGCATTAATAAATATATCATGCTGATTCTGCTGTTTCTGATGGTTGCCCTTGCCGTCCACAGCGCAACGCTTTCCGGCGCAGAAGAGGGCCTGCGCTTTTATCTGGTGCCGGATTTTTCAAAGCTTGACGGAACCGTTGTGGTGGGCGCCATGAACCAGGCCTTTTTTACGCTGAGCCTGGGCATCGGATCCATGGCCATCTTCGGCAGCTATATCGGCAGGGAGCGCACCCTGATGGGCGAATCCGTCAACGTGATTGTTTTGGACCTTTTTGTGGCGATCGTTGCCGGGCTGATCATTTTCCCCGCCTGCTTTACCTTCGATCTGGAGGTGGGCGCAGGGCCCAGCCTGCTTTTTGACACCATGGCCACCGTGTTTGTCAACATGGCGGGCGGCCGCTGGTGGGGTACGCTGTTTTTTCTGTTTATGGTCTTTGCCGCGCTGTCTACGGTGCTGGCGGTGTTTGAAAACATCCTGGCGTGTGTGCGCGAGCTGACCGGTTGGAGCCGTCCCAAGGGCAGCGTCATCTGCGGAATCGGCATTTTCCTGATTTCCCTTACCACAGCCCTGGGGTACAGCGTGTTTTCGGGCTTTGTGCCGTTTGCGCCGGGAAGCGCCTGGCTGGATTTGTGGGACTTTATTGTCAGCACCAATTTGCTGCCGCTGGGCTCTTTGGTTGTGGCGCTGTTCTGCTGTCACAAGCGTCTGGGCTGGGGCTGGGAGGCATTTAAGGCGGAGGCCAATGCCGGCACCGGGCTGAAGGTGCGGGAATGGATGAAGCCGGTGTTCGTTTACGTTGTGCCCGCGGCGATTCTGGTGATTTATATTTATGGGATTCTAACCTTTCATTGGCGCTAGGCCGGGTGGATCGTTTTTTGTTAATTTGTCCGGCACAATGCAGCGCCTGTGTATTGCGCCGGAATTGCCGGTATGGCGTCAGGCGGGACCGGCCGCTGCATTGCCTTTGCTGGATGCGAAGCGCTGCCAGAGGGTCCAATGCGCGGATTGCATTTACGATAACCGCCCAAACGGTCGGGCAGCGGTGAAGCCAGGGGGCATCCTGAACCTGGCGGCCGGACGGCGCGCTTTTTGGTGGCTGCCCTCGCACAGCATCAGTTGAATTTACGGACGGAGTTTTGGCATGAAGGTAACATACCCCCATTATTATCCCGCGTTTCGCTGTACGGCTTCCGCCTGCACGGATACCTGCTGCGTTGGCTGGGAGATCGACATTGACGACGCTGCGTTTTTGCGCTATCAAAACCAGACGGGCGTGTTTGGCAGACGGCTGCGCGAACATATTTTGACGGATGGAACGCCGCATTTTCAATTGCAGAAAGAGCGATGCCCGTTTCTGAATGAAGAAAATCTGTGCGATATTATCCTGACGCTGGGCGAAGGCGCGCTGTGCGAGATCTGTACGGAGCATCCGCGGTTTCATGCGTGGTTCGGCGCGGTGAAAGAAAGCGGCCTGGGGCTGTGCTGCGAGGCGGCTGCACGGCTGATTGTGGAAAACGAAGCGCCGGATACTCTGATTCATACCCGGACGGACGAACCGGTTTTGGACGACCTTCCGGACGAGCGCCTGTTTGATGCGCTGTGCGCGGCCCGGGAGCGGCTTTGGTCGATGATGCAGCGGCGCAGCGAGTCCATCTGGAAGCGGCTTGCGGCAGCGCTGCGCTTTTCCTGCGCGCTGCAGGACTGTCTGGACGGGGAGGCGCCCGGGGACGCGATCACGGCATTTTTGGCTTGCTATGACGCCCAGCCGGACGGGCTTTTTTGTGAAATGGCGCAAGCGCCCTGTGGTTCGGAAGAAACGCTGTTTCAAATTTTGTCTTTTTTTCTGTCTCTGGAATCCATGGATGAAAGCTGGCCCGGCATGCTGGCGGATATTCGGGCGCATTTAAGCGCGGTGGTCGGGCAGCGGCGGCTATTTTTGGATCAATACCGGACGCGCGCCTATGAATACGAGCATCTGGCGATCTACTTTTTGTACCGGTATATGCTCAAATCCGTCTTTGACGGCGACGTATTGTCAAAAATCAAGCTGATGGCAGTCAGCCTTGTGCTTCTTTCCGTTATGGATACCGCCTGCTGGCAAGAAACGCACGCGTTTTCATTGCAGGACAGAATCCGGATCGCCAAGGCGTATTCCAAGCAGATCGAGTACAGCGAGGAAAACCTTTTGCAGTTTCAGCAGGCCAGCTGGGAACAGCCGTTTCTTTCCGCGCAGCAGCTGGTAAAGCTTTTGATGCAATGGGGATAGCGGCCTTTGCCGGTTTACGCACGGCGGACGGCGGCGGATGCGCGCGCCTGCGATACGGCGTTTGGTTGCGGCGGGACGTCAGCGCTGCGCGCTTGAAAACGGCGCGCGGGAGGGCGTATATTTCTGGCTGTTTTTGGGAAAACTGGCGCAAAAAGGCGGCGCGGCCTTAAAACGCCCCAAAAGGTGGAGAATCCGGGAAAATAGCACTTGAAAGTCCGTGCTTTTTCAGATATAATTTTCATATGGCGCGCAGCCGCACGCGGGGCTTTTGGGCTTTGATCGCGGCAGGCGCGCCTGTGTACATTTGCAGCCGGTGTTTTTTGGCGGCAAAAGGGATCAGAAAGTTTGGGATGTATGAATAATTCGGCAAATTATGCGATTTTTATCGACTTGGAAAACGCGGGCGGCAAGGTGCATATGCTCAGCACCATCATTGAAAAGGTGAAGATCCGCGGCAATATCCTGTTGGGGAAGGCCTATGGGTATACCGACAGCTTTTCACCGCTGAAGGAAATGCTTTTGTCCAACACGTTTCAGGTGGTGCCGTCCATTAAGTTCGGGCACAGTCAGAAAAACAATCTGGACATCCAGCTGGTCATCGACGCGCTGGAGGTGGCGTATAAAAACGAACTGATCGACTGCTTCTGCATCGTTTCGGGCGACAGCGATTATACGCCTCTGGTGGGCAAATTAAAGAGCATGGGCAAATTCGTGCTGGGAATCTCCCGAAGCGAGGTGGCCAGCCGGGTGTTTATCAACGCCTGCAACGAGTTTATTTTCCTGGAAACCATGGCGGCGCCGGAGAAAAAGACCAAGAAAAAGGAAGAGGAAGCCGATTCGGCGGCGGAGCTTAACGAGCTGGTCAAAACGGTGCTGGAGGATGCGGACGGAGACTGCATCTATGCCAGCGAGCTGAAAAATACGCTTTTGCGCCTGCGTCCCAATTTTAATGAGCGCAGTTACGGTGCGGCGGGGTTTGGCAAACTGCTGGGCAATCTGGAAAAGCAGTTTAAGGATATCCATGTGGAGGCGGACAATTTTGCGCTGAAGGTCACGCTGGCGGAAAAGCCCGTGCCGGCCAGCCGGACGCATATCAGCCGGGAAAACTGGGTGCAGGTGGTCGGCCAACGCCTTCGGGCGTTGAAAGCGGAAGGATTTGAGCGCGTCAATCCGTCGGTCATCAAGGACGCGCTGCTGGAGGACTATCCGGATTTTGAAGAGCGCGCGCTGGGATTTAAAAAATTCAGCGATCTGATCAAGGCGCTTGAAAAGCAGGATGTGGCCAAAATCGAGACGGACGAACAGAAATCCATGCTGGTGCGTATTTTATAAGCGCGCCGATAAGGAGGGCTTTTATTATGGCGGCTTTGTATGATTCGGACAAAATCATGCATTTTATCGACGAAATCATCGACGGCGAAATTCAAAGCGGCAAATATCGCTATGGCGATATCGTCACCCGCTATCCGCCGGAACCCAACGGATATATTCACATCGGCCACGTCAAGGCGTTTTGGATCGACTATTCCATGGCGGCCAAATACGGCGGCTACTGCAATTTGCGCTTTGACGACACCAACCCCACCAAGGAAGAGGAAGAGTTTGTCGAGGGCATCGAAAACGATATCCGCTGGCTGGGGCTGGACTGGAAACAGGTGTGTTTCGGTTCTGATTATTTTGATATCTGTTATGAACTGGCGGTAAAGCTGATCAAAAAGGGAAAGGCTTATGTGTGCGACCTTTCCAAGGACGAAATCCGCGCCTATCGCGGGACGCTGACGGCGCCGGGCAAAAACAGCCCCTGGCGCGACCGGAGTGTCGAGGAAAACCTGGACCTGTTTGAACGGATGAAAAACGGCGAGTTCCCGGACGGTTCCAAAACGCTGCGCGCCAAAATCGACATGGCTTCGCCCAATATCAATATGCGCGACCCGGCCATGTACCGTATTTTGCATACCCGCCATCATCACACCGGCGACAAATGGTGCATCTATCCGATGTACGATTTCGCCCATCCGATTCAGGACGCGACCGAGGGCGTGACCCATTCGCTGTGCTCTTTGGAGTACGAGGCGCACCGGCCGCTGTATGATTGGGTGATTGAACAGTGCGAATTTGAGCGCAAGCCGCGCCAGATCGAATTTGCGCGTCTGAACGTGACCAATACGGTGATGAGCAAGCGGTATCTGCGCAAACTGGTGGAGGACGGGCTGGTTGCCGGCTGGGACGATCCGCGTATGCCGACCATTGCCGGGCTGAGACGGCGCGGCTATACGCCGGAGTCGATCATCGACTTTGTGCGCCGCGCAGGGGTGGCAAAGGCCTATTCCGTGGCGGATTCCGCGCTTTTGGAGCATTGCATCCGCGAAGAGCTCAACGAAAGCGCTGTGCGCGCTGTGGCGGTGCTGGATCCGGTACGGGTTGTGATTGAAAACTATTCCGAGGGCCAGAGCGAGGACGTGAGCCTGGAATTGCATCCGGCCAAGCCGGAGCTGGGCGCGCGGACGCTGCATTTTGGCAGGGAGCTGTATATCGAGCGCGAAGATTTCATGCTCGATCCGCCGAAGAAATTCTTCCGTTTGGCGCCGGGGCGCGAGGTGCGCTTAAAGGGCGCGTATATCATCAAGTGCGAGCGCGTGGAAACCGACGAAAACGGCAATGTGACCGTGATCTACTGCTCGTATGATCCGACCAGCAAGTCGGGCATGGAGGGCGCCAACCGCAAGGTCAAGGGAACGCTGCACTGGCTCAGCGCGATCGACGCCTGCCCGGCGCAGGCGCGGCTGTACGATTATATGATCAAGGACGCGCCGCAGGAGCAGCAGGACGAGGCGGAGGAATATGAAAGTGACCATGCCGCTGCGGCCAACGCCTATGCAGACCAGTTCAACCATGATTCGCTGATCGTGCGCGGCGGCGCGCTGGTGGAGCCCATGGCGGCGCAGTGCCCGGTGGGGACGCGCTATCAGTTTATGCGCGTGGGCTATTTTATCAAGGATCAGGATTCCAACGCGGACTGCGCCGTCTTTAACCGGATCGTCGGCTTGAAGGACAGCTATAAGGCCTAAAGGCGCTTTGACTTAAAATCGTTGCCGGGTGGGCGTTTTGCATGGGCTTTGCAATGCGTCCGCCGGCTTTCGCCAACAAACCGGTTTTGTGTTTTTTCTGTATTTTTGTCCAAGGAGGTGTGCGCTTTGACAAACGCGGGCAATTTTGACGCTTATTTTATCGACAAAAGGGATAAACTCATCCAGCGGATCCGCCAGTATAATCCCGACATCCATGCGCAGCGGGTCTGCGAAGCGTTTGATTATGCGCGCACGATGCACGGGGAGCAGCGGCGGGATTCCGGGGAACCGTTTTTTGCCCATCCGCTGGAGGTCGCCTGTATTTTGGCGGACCTGGAAGTGGATGAGCCGACGATTCTGGCGTCGCTGCTGCACGACTGCATCGAGGACACGGGCGCGGATTTTGAGCATATCGCCGAAAAATTTGGTCAGGAGGTTGCCACGCTGGTAGACGGCGTGACCAAACTGGACTCCCTGGCGTTTACCACCAAGGACGAACAGAAGGCGGAGTCGTTCCGAAAGATGTTTGTGGCCATGGCCAAGGATATCCGCGTGGTGATCATCAAATTGGCCGACCGGCTGCACAACATGCGTACGCTCAAATTCCGCGAGGAAAGCAAGCGCATTGCCACTGCGCAGGAAACGCTGGATATTTACGCGCCGCTGGCCGACCGGCTGGGCATCTATTCCATCAAGTGGGAATTGGAGGATCTTTGCCTGCACACGCTGGATCCGCAGGGGTATTATGATCTGGTGGAAAAGGTTTCCATGAAACGCAAGGAGCGCGAGGAGGCCATTGAAAAGATCATCGCGACGCTCAAAACGCGCGTGGCGGAGCTGGGGATCAAGGCGCAGATCGACGGACGGCCGAAGCATTTTTATTCGATTTATAAAAAAATGAAGGACCGCACGTTTGATCAGATTTATGATCTGATCGCAGTGCGCGTCATTGTGCCGGAGGTCCACGACTGCTACGAGGTGCTGGGCATTGTGCATCAGCAGTGGCGGCCGATTGCGGGGCGGTTCAAGGATTATATTTCCGTTCCGAAGCCGAACTTCTATCAGTCGCTGCACACGACGCTGGTCGGCGAGCACGGCGTGCCCTTTGAGGTGCAGATCCGTACCTTTGAGATGCACCGTGTGGCGGAATACGGCGTGGCGGCGCACTGGAAATACAAAGAGGGCGCCAATTACCGCGCAACAGCGCTGGACGACAAGCTCAACTGGATGCGCCAGCTGCTGGACCTGCAAAGCGAAATGAGCGACGCGCGCGAATTTGTCGATACGCTGCGGATGGATGTTTTTGCCGACGAAGTGTTTGTTTTCACGCCAAAGGGCGACGTGGTGGATATGCCCCGCGGTTCGACGCCGATTGATTTTGCCTATCGGATTCATTCGGCGATCGGCAACAAGTGCATCGGCGCAAAGGTCAATCAGCGCATCGTGCCGCTGGATACCAAGCTGGAAACGGGCGATATCGTCGAGGTCATCACCTCCTCGGGCAGCAAGGGCCCCAGCATGGACTGGCTGAAAATCGTTAAAACCAGCCAGGCTAAGGCCAAAATCCGCCAGTGGTTCAAAACCCGTATGAAGGAAGAGAACACCGAGCAGGGCAAGGCGCTGATGGAATCCGAGGCGGGTCGGCAGGGTTATGCCCTTTCGCGTATCATGAACCAGGAAGTCATCGGCGAACTGATGCAGAAATACGGGTTTAAGGAACTCAACGACCTGTACGCTTCGGTGGGCTTCGGCGGCGTTTCAGCGGTGAGCGTGGTGACGCGGCTGCTCAATGAATACAAAAAAGCGCAGCGTCAGCAGATGATCCGCAACATTACCGATATTCCCGTGGAGAGCCGGCCCAATAAGGGCACCAGCATCGACGGGGTCTATGTCAACGGCGAGCCGGGCATGCTGGTGCGTTTTGCAAAATGCTGCCGTCCGGTCAAGGGCGACGATATTATCGGCTATGTGACGCGCGGCCGCGGCGTGACTGTTCACCGGCGCGATTGCAGCAACCTGCTCAACGAATCGATGGAGGGCGCCAGGCTGATCGAGGTTTCCTGGGATAACGGCGCGTCTTTGTCGTTTAAAGCGGATATTCAGATCGTTTCCTATGACCGTCCCGGCATGCTGGCGAATTTGACGCAGCTGATTTCCGCTATGGACGTACCGCTTCTGGCGATTTCGGCCAAGACGAACAAGAATCGTACCACGGTGATCCGGCTGACGCTGGAAATCAAAAATACGCAGCAGCTGGAAAATGTCATCGCGCAGTTCAAAAAGAGCAGCGATGTGATCGAAGTTTTCCGGCAAAGCACATAAACGACGCTTTTTATGCGCAAAATACCCTCACGATTTAGGAATCGGAGGGTATTTTTTATGTGGAAAAAACGCGCTTTGGCCGTGATTGCAAAATGGACTGTGTGCGCGCTGGCCGGCGCTTGCCTTGCCGGGTGCGCACAGCCGCCCGCCCAGCCTTCGCCTACATCCGCGCGGCCGACGCAGACGCCGGCGGCGACCGCTTCGCCGCCGCCCAATGCGCTGGCACAGGCGGTGGAAAAGCTGGGCCTTGAAAAAGACGAACAGGGCGATTATCTGGTAAACGTCTATCTGAGCGATACCGGAAGCGTTTCCCAGATGCCGCTGGAATCCTATCTTTGCGGCGTGGTTGCCGCCGAAATGCAGCCGGACTGGCCGCAGGAAGCCCTCAAAGCCCAGGCGATCATCGCCAGAACCTTTACCGTGCGTTTTTTGGTTCAGGAGGGCGGTTCGCGCTATGAGGGCGCCGACGTCTCCGACGATACCGGCGAGGTGCAGGCGTATGACGCTTCGCGCGTCAGCGACGCGGTGCGTCAGGCGGTACAGCAAACGCGGGGGATGATCCTTTCCGACGGCGAAGGCGCGGCGTATACCTGGTTTCATGCCCATTCCGGCGGGCAGACGGCCGGCGCGGTGGAAGGGCTGAGCTATGAACATGGGGATTTGCCGTATATTGTTTCGGTATCGGGGATGGAAAATGACGAAGCGCCGCAGCAGGTGCAGCAGTGGAGCGCGGCTTTTACCCAACAGCAGCTGCTGGATGCCGCGCAGCAGATTGGCTACCCCGCAAAGAGCGCACAGGGCTTTTCCGTAGCGGAAACGGGAACGTCCGGCCGGGCGGTATCGTTTGATCTGGACGGCGTGATTGTGCCGGCGCCCGCGCTGCGCACGGCGTTGGGGGCGGACGTGATGCGTTCGACCATGATTGACGAAATCGACGCGGAAGGCGATAAAGTGCTGATTTCCGGCCGCGGCTATGGCCACGGCGTGGGGATGAGCCAGTGGGGCGCCTACGCCATGGCGGCCCAGGGCGGCAGCGCGCAGGATATTTTGGCGCATTTTTACCCTGGCACAACGCTGGAAAAGGTCTGGGAATAATTGCATTTTTATGTAGAAATCGGTTTACCTCGATTTAAAACTGTGCTATAATAAAAAAGCAAGAGCGATTTGGCATAGTATTTTACTTCGAATTTGGACAAAAGGCCGCGAAAAGCCGTGAAGCTAAAGGCGGCGCTGTCTGGCAGGTTTTGTATTTGCAGCGGCGCCGCGTTCCCGTATCGGCGGTTTTTCATGCGTGGTCAGGCGGGCGGCAGGCTGTTTCCCGGTCGGGATGCAAAACGCCTGCGAGCAGGCCCGCTGATGTCCGGGTGCGAACATCGACCGATTTTTACATGGAGGAATGAGCAATGTCCAACCAGACGACAACCCGGAAACCGATGTGGCAGCGCTTTATGGAGGCCTGCCCGGAAAAGGACCGCGCCATTTATGAGGCGGCGCTGAAAAAATGCGGCCCCAAGCCCGATTGGGCGATGCTGCAGCTGGCGTTTGAAGATACGATCGATCAGTATCTGGACGTGGAAATTCAAAAGCCCCTGGGTGAAAATATTCATATGCACGAGGCGGGCGGCCAGTTCCGCGTGGCGTTCCCGCATCAGCTGGTGCGCGCCAGAAAAGATGTGTACGATTACATGCAGGCCATGATGGAGGCCCGCAAGGCGTTCACCGACGAAAACCAGTATCATGGCTATGTGGATTGCCATGAGGTGCATCACGAGATTGAAACGTACCTGTATTATCAAAATCCCCTGGTGTATTATCAGTTCCCCGGCCATGAAACCGCGCTTTCTTCCGTTTTGGATGTCGCTGAGCATACGGGCAGCTGGGTCGCCGATGTGCCGGCCTGGTATAATTGGGAAAACCATGGCTTTGTCAGCGTTTATCTGGGCACGCGCGGCGTGAAGAATTTTCCGCCGCACGATTATCAGGAGGCCAACCATTTCCGGTTCCTGGATGAAGCGATTCTGGCATGGCTTTATACCAAAGAGCCGCGCTATATGGAATTAGTCCGCGATTACTGCGACCGTTGGTGCGACCATATTGAAAAAGGCCCGGAGCATGGGCCGATTACCTGCCAGATCCTGCCGGAAAACGTCCAGAGCGTGGAGATGAACCATGCCGGCGTGTTCCAAAAGGCGCAGGAGGGAACCTATCAGATTTTCTATGCCACGGTGGCGGAAAATACGCTGTTTGATATTGCCAGCACCCTGATGGATGTGTACGCCATCACGGGGGAGGGGCGTTATCTGGCTGCGGCGGAAAAGATGATGGATCAGTTCTATTTCAATGGCAACGGCGTGCGTCCGGCCACTTCCTTTGCCGGCGGCGAATGGCGCATTGCGGGCATGAAGCCCAGAACGCCCGACCCGAAGGCCGATCCGAACGCACCGGAGATCGATATTCGCCGGTTTTCCTCCGGCGGCGGTTTCCTGCCGCGGCTGGCGGTTCGCCATACCATGCGCACCGGCAGCCTGAAATATAAGGAAGCGATTTTGCGCTGGGCGGCGGATATCGACGAAAATACCAACAAATATGACCAGATGACGGCGGCGCTGTTTGTTGCCGCGCATTTCTATGACGGCAGCGCCCGGTGGCTGGAGCGCGCCTATCAGATGGCGCTGCGCTACAGCGCGACCACCGAGGGGGACGATCAGTTCCATCAGTGCGCGGCGTTTACCCGTCAGGGCAGCAAATATGGCGTGGATGTGCTGTATACGCCCATCTTGGGCGATCCGACGTTTGCCAACCGCGGCGAAGTGGCCATGCCCATGTTCCGTTACTGCGTGGACGGCAAGGACGGCTTGGGCGGCAGCATCGCCGTGCGCGTGTGGTATAAGAGCCAAAACGAATACTATTTTGAGGTTAAGAACAAAAGCGCGCAGGACGCGCAGATTCAGGTGCGCATGGGCGACGGCCGCAAGGTGGACGTGGATGTGTACGGCAAGGTGGACGAAGGCATCCTGCTGGCGCCGGGCTTTGCCAGCGTGAGCGGTATTTTCAAAATCAAGGCATAATCCCCTGTTCGGACGTACTTCGTCCAATCCGGCTGAAACGATTTGTCTGGACTTTCAAAACCCCTGGCGTGCTTGGCGGCATGCCAGGGGTTTGATGGTATTTTGGCGCATTGGGGCCTGGGTCAGGCGGACGGGAACGGTCAGGCGTCCGGCTCGTAAGGGCAAAGCTGAATGATGCACAGCGATGCGTAGCCTGATTTTCCCGTCAGTACAGGGTCGGTACAGAGTGTTACGGCTGCGCTGCCGCGCACCTGAATGACGCAGTGGCGCGAGGTTGCGCCGCGGATGAGCGTGCTTTGCGACCCTTCGACCTCGCGGCTGCCCGCGCGCAGGAAAAAACGGGTCGGTATGGAAAGCGCGCTTTCTACACAGTAAAGAATCAGGTATGTACCGCTGCGGGTGATGGTTACGCCGTTTGGCGCAGGGGTGAACAGATCGGTGCATACATAGTCCGGCAGCGTCAGCGCACCGTTTGGCGCGGCGGTCAGCTGCGTGTTTGCGGTCAGATGTGCGTATTGGCTCATGGTGCTGCCGGGGTCGCCTTTTCGACCGGGCTCACCTTTTTCGCCCTGTGGCCCGGCCTCACCGCGCTCTCCCTTTTCGCCCTGAGGGCCAGCCTCGCCGCGCTCTCCTTTTTCGCCCTGAGGGCCAGCCTCGCCGCGCTCTCCTTTTTCGCCCTGGGGCCCGGC
>DCTY01000006.1 GCA_002329335.1 Christensenella sp. UBA1428 | reverse complement strand
AAAACATTGGTGGGAGGTGCAGAAAAATGAGTATGGCTTTCATTCTTATCAAAAGAAATATCAAATTGTTTTTCAAAGATAAGGGAATGTTCTTTACCTCTTTGATAACGCCTGCTATATTGCTTGTACTTTATGTGACTTTTCTTGGGAATGTGTATCGGGATAGTTTTACATCTAATTTTCCTAATTCATTAAAACTATCAGAAAGCATAATAGAGGGACTGGTAGGCGGTCAACTTATCTCATCTATTCTTGCTGTTTCGTGTGTAACGGTTGCTTTTTGTTCTAATTTTTTAATGGTGCAAGATAAAGCAAATGGTACGATAAGAGATTTAAGAATATCTCCTGTGAAGTCAGCTACACTTTCGCTGAGTTATTATGTTGCAACCTTGCTTTCAACACTTATTATTTGCTTTGCTGCAACGGGTATCTGTCTTACTTATGTGGCTATTGTCGGTTGGTATATGTCGCTCGCAGATATATTCTTTTTGTTTCTTGATATTTTACTCCTTGTTTTGTTTGGAACAGCATTATCTTCGATTATTAATTTTTTCTTATCAACACAAGGACAAATTTCAGCGGTAGGCACAATCATCAGTGCGGGATATGGTTTCATTTGTGGTGCATATATGCCTATTTCTTCATTTGGAGAAGGGCTGCAAAAAATAATCTCATTTTTGCCGGGTACTTATGGTACATCACTTATCCGAAATCATACAATGCAAGGGGCGCTTGCCGAAATGCAAAATCAAGGTATTCCAACAGAGGTTATTGAAAAACTAAAAGATTCCCTTGATTGCAATCTTTATTTTTTCGGAAGTCAAGTAAATATCGGAACGATGTATATGATACTTGGAATCACTATTTTGGTATTGATTGGAATTTATATTTTGTTAAACAAATCAAAAAAATATAACTGTTAATTTTGTAGCTGCAAATGATTATGTATGCCGCCGCTATGGGTAACACCATAACGGCGGTTTTTCAATGCCTATCGGCTATCTCTGTCAATGGATTTCTTACGCTGTTTTTGCGGTGGTTTCTGCTTGTTGCGTTCCTGTATCTCACGCAGATGTTTTAACACGCTCTGCTTTTCAGGCGGTCTGTGCTGTTCTTTGGCGGTGGCTGTCGGTTTCCTGCTGACTTGGTATTCCCACTCGGCAAGTTCACGGTTGTACTGTTCCACAACGCTTTCCATTTCTCGGAAAGTACGCATAAAAACTTGCACATCAGGATAACCGTCCGCTTTGAGTGTATCGGGGATTTTATCCAGCCTGTCGGCAATCTCCGTTTCGGTTTCTTTGATTTTTACCTCCAACGCTTTTCGCTCTTTGCCTTTGAAAATTCCCTTTGTATCGGCAAGCTGCTGTTTCAACTGCGGCAGAACTTTGTCCTGCAAGTTTTTGATTTTTACCGCTTCGTCCTGTACTTTTATCATCAGGTTTCTCATATGGCGGAACTCTGCCATATCAATATCAAGCGTAGGCTTGGGCGGCATATCTTTTTCTCGAATAAGGTTTTGCAGAAAATCTTTTGCCTTTGTCACAATCCCACGGAACAGATTGGGCAGCCAGCCTTTGCTTTTGATAGACTGGCTTGCTTTTTCGTGTATCTCGGTCTGCTTGACCTCTAAAATCTTTGCTTCGGAAATACCCGATAACAACGCCATATCCGCTGTCCTGTTCCATTCCTGCCTTGCGGTGTTATCCGATTCAATCTCGGCGGCTTTGGGATTGTTCTTGCCGATTTTTTTGGTGGGAAGATAAACGCTGTTCTTATCAAATACCTTTAACTGCTGTTCGGGATCAGAAATATGCCGATTGATAAGGTCGGTGTAAATCTCTTTTACCTCCCGAAGAAAAGGCTCACTTTTGAATTTATCATCTTTCACGGTAAAGAGGTGGCTTTCGTAAACCTCGCCCTTTTTTATGACGGTGCAGCCTTTTCGTATCTGGCCGTCCTCCCCTGTGATTTCTTTCTTGGTGCGTACCCTTTTGCCTGTTTCATCATAGAACACGCTGCGTGTGGCTATCTTGATGTCAGGTTCAGGAAGCAGTTTTCTTTCGCTGAAGATAAGGTGGATATGATAGTTTGTTTTGCGTTTGTTGTGGTGGAGGGCTGACACGCACTCCACACCATACCGCCTGTGGAACTCCTCCGTAAAATCTTCAAGGACTTCCTGTGGCTCATATCTTGTATATATTTCGGGCAGGGCGATAATCAATTCCCTTGCTTCAATACATTTGCCCTCTGTTCCGCTTCGTTTAAATTCCTGCTGGTTTTCCCTTGCAAGGTTACTCCAAAATTCATTGTCGGCGGTGCGATAGGTGGCATAGAGATTTTCTTGCCTTGCGTGGCTTGTGATATAGGATATTCTTCCCTTGACATTGGGTAGCTTCGACATCTGTATAAATGAGTGTCTTGCCATATACTCCTTCCTCCCGTGACGGGCATACTCTTTTTGCAACCGATAAATCGGTTGCCGCTGTTTCGGCGGCGTAAGCAGACGGACAGCGAAGAAAACAGCGGGCTGTTTTCTTCTGTATCATAGCGGCGGAGCATTGTCCGAAGCTGTGATACATAGCCCCCTGCAAGGGCGAAATACCCAGAGTACAAATCGAAGATTTGTGCGAGGGGTGTATTTCGCTCTCAAACGCCGAGGGCTTGGAGAACGGTTATTCTACTTTGCGGACATCATTTTCATTCAGCAGGTTTCTTCCCTGATTGACGCTCATAAATCGCTCTAAAGTATCCCTACGGATAATCGCTTTTCTTCCGACCTTGAGGACGGGAAGTTTGCCCCAGTCTACCAACTTACGCATTGTATTTCTTCCGATACCCGTACATTCTGCTGCTTCTTCTATGGTTAAACCCATTTTGATGTTGCTCATTTTATCAACCTCCTTTCAAAATACGCATTTCGCAACTATGTATCTGTAATTATACTTATTTTGCTATCTCTTGTCAACTCATTTTGCAACTTATTAAGAAATATTTTTATCTATTATTAAATTTGTGGTTGCAAAATAGGTTTTACTATGCTATACTATCAGCAATAGGAGGTGAAAACCTTGAAAAAAGAAATTACATTCACCGCAAAACAGGTCGGTGAACGAGTGAAAGAACGCCGAACAGAATTAAACTTAACAATGCCCGAACTTGGTAAGCGTGTCGGGGTAAACAAATCTACCATTCAAAGATATGAAGCGGACGGTGTAGACCCGAAGCGTACAATGATTATCAACGGGCTGGCAGAAGCACTCCTGACCACTCCCGAATGGCTGACAGGACTTTCCGAAGATAAGGAATATGACAGCCGCACTTTATGTGCAAGGGATATGGAGGAACATATCAAAAATTATCTTGATACGGTTTCTTCTGTGGTAAAGGGAGAACCGCACCAACAGCTGCTCACGACATTCCTCGGAAAGATGATTGACCTCTATACGGTTATGACTTATCACTTTGCAGACGCTATGGCTGAGGTTGACCGTGTAGCGGAGGACGAGGGCTTAAAGCAGTCCTTACGCCGTTATGCGATTGAGTCAGGGGCAATTATGGAAAGGGTTTACCGTAAAGAAATGGAACTTCCTATCGAGGATATGAAGCAGTTTTTAGATGGGATTTTACATATCTACGATGAGGGACGCACCGCTGTAAAGATGGGTGACCTGTTCGGGATAGTGACAGCAGCCGAAGAAAGGGTTGCTGAAAAAGAAAAATTCCGTGGTTCTTTGACAAGTGAAAACGATGACTGACACTCATCGGCATAAGTAACCTTATTACTTTACGCACACCATATGTCACAGTCCCGATTGCCACGGATAGAAAGGGGAAATTTATCTATGGCAAAAGGTTCTGTAAGAAAAAAAGGTAAAAAGTGGTACGCACGCTTCTATATCGAAGATGAAAGCGGCAGAAAAGTACAGAAAGAGTTTGTGGGAACAGAAAGTAAGTCTGAAACAGAAGCCCTGCTCAGAAAAGCAATCGCTGACTATGAGGAAAAGAAATTCGTTGCGAAGTCTGAAAACATCACGGTTGGTATGCTGCTCGATCTGTGGGTGGAGGAAGAACTGAAACCCAGCAATCTCAGCAATGGTACGGTAATGTCCTATCAAGGAACGGTCAATCGTATCAAACAGCACCCGATAGGAAACCGAAAACTGAAAACAGTAACCGCCGACCATTTACAGGCATATATAGACTTTCTCAGCTTTGGCGGTACAAATCCTGACGGTACAACCGCAAAAGCACTCAGCAAAGGGTATCTCCGATTGTTTTCGGCTGTTTTACAAGGGGCGTTCCGTTTTGCGGTATTCCCGAAAAGGCTGATAACCTTTAACCCGATGCAGTATGTGGTATGGCGAGGAAAGAAAGAAGAATACGAACTGTTCTCGGACGAGGACGGAGAAACTGCTTCCACACCAACGCTCAGCTACGAACAGTATCAGAGATTAGAGGACTTCCTGAAAAAGAAAAACAATCCTGCACTTCTTCCTATACAGATAGCCTATTATACAGGCTTGCGTATTGGAGAGGTCTGTGGTCTGACTTGGCAGGACATCAACCTTGAAGAACAATATCTGACAGTACGCCGCAGTATGCGTTACAACGGGGCAAGGCACAAAACAGAAATAGGGGCAACAAAGCGTAAAAAAATCCGCACCGTGGACTTTTGCGATACGCTTGCCGCAATCCTGAAAACTGCGAAAACAGAACAACACAAAAACCGTTTCCGATACGGGGAACTGTACAGCCTTAATTACTATTTGGAGGTCAAAGAAAAAGACCGCACCTATTATGAGGTTTACAGTCTGCCGAGGTCGGAAGAAGTCCCAGAGGGATACAAGGAATTATCCTTTGTCTGCCTTAGACCTGACGGGGCATTTGAAGCACCGAGTACGGTGGGGATTATGTGCAGAACAGCAAGAAAAAAGGTGGAGGGATTGGAGGATTTCCACTTCCATATGCTCAGACACACCTATACAAGCAATCTGCTTTCAAACGGTGCAGCACCTAAAGATGTGCAGGAACTTCTCGGACACGCTGATGTTAGTACCACAATGAACATTTACGCTCACGCTACAAGGGAAGCGAAGCGTACTTCCGCAAGACTGCTGGATAAGGTAATCGGCGGAGAATAAAAAATTTCCCTTGTTTCGGCTCATAAGGGCAAAAACAAGGGAAAATACATAAGGTTTGAACATTTAATAGGCGATATGCCTTGAAAATACAGGGTTTATAGAGGATTGAATAGACAAATCGGAATTTGCGGAGGTGTTGAATATGTTAGAAGGCGGCGATATGATTGTAAGCCTGTACAATCTTCCGGAGGTAGAAATTTCTAATTTCATAAGAATTAAGAGGGCTTATGTTGGCGATAAAGAAACAATTCTTCGGTTTGTACAGGCGCATTTCCATCGGAATTGGATTTACGAAGTAGAATGTTCCCTGATGCAGGATGTTTCAAAATGTTTTATTGCAACTGAAAATGGCGAAGTAATTGGTTTTGCGTGTTTTGATTCGGCCGCAAAAGGCTTCTTCGGACCAATTGGCGTTGATCCCAAAAGGAGAAAGGAGCATATAGGAACGGCTTTGCTGATCAGGACCCTGAATGCGATGCGGGAATACGGATACGGTTATGCGATCATTGGCTGGGTAAATGAAGCGGAAATGTTTTATCGTAAAACAGTGGGCGCAGAGTTTATCAAGGGCGGTAATCCTGAGAAAAGCGTATATTCGAATCTTGTGTTTATGAAATAAGCATGAAAACGATTGGGAGGTCAAACGCATGGAAAGAACGATTCGAACTTCCGCAAAAGCGCTGATCATCCGGGATGGGAAAATGGCCGCGATCAAAATCCGGGATGCCGGCGAAACGTGGTACATCATGCCCGGCGGCGGGCAGGAGCCCGAGGAAACGCTTGAGCAGGCGGTTTGCCGGGAAGTGTCGGAAGAGCTGGGCATCCAGGTGGCATGCAAAGAATTGCTTTTCGTTGTCGAAGGCGTTCATGGCGAGCGTTTTCACCGGATCGACCTGATTTTTCATTGCGAATTTGTCCGGGAAATCCCGCATGCAGCGCTGCAAAAGGATACGAATCAGGTTGGCGTCCAATGGCTGGATGTTTCTGAACTGAATTTGCAGCCGTTATATCCTTCAAGGTTAAGACGGCAGATTATGAATTTCTGCCAGGGAAAGCCCTATCGGGTATATCTGGGCAACGAGGAAGTGGGAGACCCGGAAATAATCCAGTAACTGCTGAGCAAGGACCGGTTCCTTTTTGCACCATGCCTGCTTGCGCGATACGTTTGCCGCATATCGGCCTGCTCGCGCTGGCGCCCCGAATGTTCAAAAATCAATCTGTACAAAATATCCATGCGCCGCCGGCGGGACTGCTTTCCCTGCGGGCGGCGCTTTGGGTCTTTGTTCCGGTTCCGGTGCGTGGAGGACGCGCGACGGAACCGGTTTTTCTTTTTTTGTGATGCGATGTTCGTTGGATTGCATCATTGACGAACCATTTCAGGAGCCAAAATCCCTTACTGTCTCGTAAGACGATGGAAAAATTACCGATGATTGTATCCCATGAGCATCTGGAATGTCATGTTCATTGGATCATATTATTGACGAAAAAATTCAGGGGTGCTGAAATCTATCGCCATTTTGCAGGGGAGTGGAATAATTACCGATGATGAAATCCCGCGCGTATCCGGAAACCGATGAAACAGCCTGATTTGCGTATGGGCCCTGCGCGCTTAAAACGCTGCGCTGCCGTCGCTGCCGCAGATCGCGGCTTTCGTCCAGAACGAACTCAGCCCGGGATACATTCGCTTTTTTACGCGTAGCCTGCCCGGCCGATACGCAATCGTTGCCAAACCGGTGCAGCGCGTGATATTTATGGCGTTTTTGGGAAAGATAGAATCCCATAGGGGAGGGATTTTTTTGAGCTTTTTACAGCTGTGCATCACCACGCTGGTGTCGTTTGGCGTATTGTTTTTAACGGCAAAATGGATGGGCCATAAGCAAATTGCCCAGCTTGATTTTTTTGATTATATCACGGGGATTACCATCGGTTCCATTGCAGCGGAGATGGCAACCGAACTGGAAGAACCGTGGAAGCCCTTTGCTGCAATGATCCTTTATGGATTGGCAACGATGCTGATGAGCTTTATTTCCATGAAATTTCCGCGAATGCGCAAATACCTCAACGGGACGCCCGCCATTTTGATGGACAACGGCAAGCTTTATAGAGAAAACATGAAAAAAGCCAAGCTGGATCTGAGCGAGTTTATGGTCATGTGCAGGCAGCAGGGATATTTTGACCTGTCCAATATTCAAACCGCTGTCTATGAAAATAACGGAAAGCTGTCGATCCTTCCGGTAAGCGTTCAGCGCCCTTTGACGCCCGGCGACATGAATCTGGCGCCGGCACAGGAGCGGATATTCACCGAGGTGATCATGGATGGTCGGATTCTGGAAGAGAATTTAAAACGCATGGGGTTAAACGCAAAATGGGTGGAGAATCAGCTGAAACAAAACAATATCCGCACTGAAAAGGACGTTTTTCTGGCGCTGTGTGATCAGAATCATCAGTTCGTATATTATAGGAACAACGCATAATCCCTGTCGCCCGTACTGGCGGCGATAGTATGCTGCCGTGTGCAGGACAATTCTTTTGCACCAGGGGCCAGCGCGGAAACGTTTGTTTGGGCAACCGTAGGGGAACGGTAGATCCGGTGCTTTTCTTGAAAACGCGCAAAATAAAACCGCTGCCGATCGACAGCGGTTTTATTTCAAAGCGTTTAATTACGCCTTCTTTTTGCGGGAGAGCATCTGGTTGACAAAAATGCCCAGAATCAGCGCGGTGGCGATGGAGGTAACGGTAATTTTGCCGAAGGTCAGCGCCAAACCGCCGATGCCGCAGACGAGAATTGTGGAGACGACAAAGAGATTGTGGTTGTCCTCCAAATCGACTTTCTGAATCATCTTCAGGCCGGAAACGGCGATGAAACCATAGAGCGCAATGCACACGCCGCCCATGACGCAGGCGGGAATCGAATTGACAAACGCGACAAACGGGGACAGGAACGATACCAGAATAGCGCCGATTGCCGCAGCGATGATCGTTACGACCGAAGCGTTGCCGGTGATGGCGACGCAGGCGACGGATTCGCCGTAGGTGGTGTTGGGGCAGCCGCCGAAGAATGCGCCGACCATGGAGCCAACACCGTCGCCCAGCAGGGTTCTGGACAGACCCGGGTCTTCCAGCAGATCCTTTTCAATGATTGAGGAGATGTTTTTGTGGTCGGCTACGTGTTCTGCAAATACGACCAGCGCGACGGGCACATAGGCCACGGCGATGGTGCCGATATACTGGCCGGTGATTTCGCTAAAGCCGCCGAGCGCGGTTAAGAACGTAAAGCTGGGCACCTGGAAGAAGGAGGAAAAGGCGACCCTGCCGTCAACCAGCAGATTGGAAAACACGCCGAAGTTGACGATCTGAAGCGCGGCGTTGCCGGTGGCGTTGCCGATCAGGGTGAACACCGTCGCCGTCGCATAACCGGCGAGAATCCCGATGATAAAGGGAATCAGCTTGATCATTTTTTTGCCGAAGGTGGAGCAGAGCATCGTTACGGCCAGCGTAACCAGACCGCACAGCACGCACAGCAGCACGTTGGCAGTGGGGACAAAGCTTTCCACCTGGGAAGCGACGCCTTCATTGGAAACGACCCACTGCATGACGCTGGCCATGACGCCGCCCTTTTGCAGATCGCCTACGGCATTGCCCGCCAGGGAAAGGCCGATGATCGCAACGGTCGGGCCGATTACAACCGGCGGCATGAGCTTGTTTAACCAATTCACACCGGCGATTTTAACCGCGATGGCGATGACGACATAAACCAGGCCGGCAAACACAGCGCCGATGATCAGCCCCAGATAACCGACCGCCATGGATACCGCGCCGGCAAAAGCCGTCGCCATGGAACCGAGAAACGCGAAGGACGAGCCAAGGAATACCGGGCTTTTGGCTTTGGTGAACAGAACGTACACCAGCGTGCCGGCGCCTGCGCCAAACAGCGCCGCGGCCGGGCTCATGCCATTGCCGATGATGACGGGAACCCCCAGGGTCGCCGCCATGATGGCCAGCAGCTGCTGGATGGCAAAGACGATCAGCTGGCCAAACTTGGGTTTGTCCGAAATGCCGTAGGTGAGTTTCATTTCTTTCTCCTCCACATATGATTTTTGCCGTGAAAACTATATCGTGAGAATTTTTACAGCCGTCTGTTGTTCGTAGGGCGGGATCATGACCTGGATTTGCTCGCTGCGGGAGGTGGGAATGTTTTTACCGACATAGTCGGCCCGGATGGGCAGTTCCCGGTGCCCCCGATCGATCAAAACCGCCAGCTGAATCAGCTTTGGCCGCCCCAGCGCGAAAATCGCCTCGATTGCCGCGCGGGCGGTCCTGCCGGTATAAAGCACGTCGTCAACCAGCACGACCTTTTGCCCTGCGATAGAAAAAGGGAGACTGGCGCTGCTTACAACGGGCGAATCGGCGATCGTGGTCAGGTCGTCGCGATAAAAACGGATATCGATATCGCTGCAAGGAACGCTTGTCCCCTCAATGGATTGTATGTTGTCCCGGATCTTTTCCGCCAGCACGGCGCCGCGGCGGCGGATACCGACCAGCACGAGCTGCTGTACGCCCTTGTTTCGTTCAATGATCTCATGGGCAATACGCATCAGCGCGCGGCTGACCGCCGTTTGCTCCATCAGCACTGCCTTTTCAACCATTAAAACCCCTTCTTTCCGTCCCGGGCATAACAAAAGCCCTGCCGCCAGAAAGCGCGGCAGGGCGTCAGCACAGAAAAAAGCTGCCCAAATACCATTGCGTCTTTCCGGCATCTCAGTACCGCTGTTAAAGACCGCATATATACTAGCAAACGGTCGGATATTTGTCAAGCATAAAATGTAAAAGCAGGTCGGATTTTGTCAAAGTGCGCGATCAATGGCTTTGGCGGCTGGACAGCTGACGCACGTTTTCTTCCAAACGGTCCAGATAGTCGATCAGCTGCTGCGCCTCCTGAGGACAGAAGCCTTCCAGCAGTACCTGCTCGAAAAAATCGAATTCATTTTTCAGATTCGCATGAACGCTCATGCCGCGCGGGGTCAGCCACAGCGTTTTTACCCGGCCGTCGGTCTTGCTGACGGTGCGCTTGATCATGCCGCCCTCTTCCAATCGCTTGAGCACACCGGTGACCGTGGGGCTTTTCAGCCCCAGAAAACGCTCCAGATCCCGCTGGCTCACGGCGCGGTTTTCTTCGCAGGTGGTACGGTAAAGAAATAAAATGGTGCGTGTTTGCTGAGCGGTCAGCCCGTCGTTGCGCATGAACTGCTGATCCATCACGGTACGCAGGTGATTGGACAATCGGTTGACGCGCATGCCCAGGCGAATACGCTCATTTTGGTCAGGCATCGGGCTCCTCCTCTTTCTTTTCAGGCGATGCCGCCGATTTTTCCGGATGCGGCGCCTGTCTGGCGCGCAGCGTGCGCACGTCGTCGGCAGTAATGGCCATCAGCGCCTCGCGCGCCGGCGCGGCCTGTTCGGCCAGCCGGTTGGCCTGGCAGATGATCAGGTTTTCAAACAGATTGCGTACGCCGCGGCCGTTGCCGAAATTCGGCTGGGTCAAAAGCGATAAAACCAGATATTCGCGCACCGCGCGCATGGCCTGCGCATCGACGGTATAGCCGCCCTGGCGGACCCGCAGCTGGAAAATCTGGCAAAGCTCGTCGACGCTGTAATCCTCAAAATGCAGATATCGGTTAAAGCGCGAACGCAGCCCGGGGTTGGAGTCGATAAACTGCGCCATCAGGTCGTCGTAGCCCGCGACGATGACCACCAGCTCGCCGCGGTGATCTTCCATGGCTTTGAGCAGCGTATCGATGGCCTCCTGCCCGAAATCGTTTTCGCGGCCGCCGGCAAGCGTATACGCTTCGTCAATGAACAATACGCCGCCCAGGGCCTTTTCAACCACCGCCCGGGTCTTGCCTGCGGTCTGCCCCACATAGCCGGCGACGAGCCCAGCGCGGTCCACCTCGACCAGCTGGCCCTTTTTCAATACGCCCAGCGCGGCGTAAATCTGCGCGATTAAGCGGGCGATCATGGTTTTGCCCGTGCCGGGGTTGCCGGTAAAGACCATGTGCAGCGACATATCCACACATTCAAGCCCCTGCGCAAGACGCATCTGGCGTACGCGCATCAGATTGGTAAGGTCGCGCACCTCCTGCTTAACGCGCGAAAGCCCAATATAGGCGTCCAGCTGCGCCATCAGCGCCTCCAGCGAGGGCTTCTGCACCGCCGCTTCTTCCGGCTTCTTGTCCGGCAGGTCAAGCTTTTCCGGCGCGTCCGACAGCTGCGCCGGGGCTTGCGTTGGCGCTGCGCCCCACAGGTCGGCGGCCATGTTCGCCAGATTCCGCCGGTTCAGCGCCTGGAGCGCTTCCAGCTGCGCGGCAATGATTTCATCCCTGCGGTCGTTCATATCGGTTCCTCCTGAAAAGACGCATACAATATCAAGGGGCCGGCCAAAGGCGCCCGCCCCTTTCAAGCAATCAAGATGGCGCGAAGATTTTGTGCCAACAGCGCCGTACAAAGGCGAAAAAAACGCGGGTTATCTTGCGCCAAAGCGATAAATCGTTGTATAATCATAGACCTGTCCCGGCCGCAGAATACAGCTGGGGAAATGCATATGCCCGGTAGCGCCGGGGAACAGCTGCGTTTCCAGACATACAGCGTCGCGCTTGCGGTAAATTTTGCCGCCCTTGCCGGGAACGTCGGCGATGTTGTTGCCCGAGTAGAGCTGAACGCCGGGCGTATTGGTCAGCACCTGCATCACCCTGCCGGTCTGAGGCTCATAAACCTCGGCGATTTTTTCGATTTTTCCGGGCTGGCGTACAGACAGGACATAATTTAAATCATAGCCCTTGCCGTAGCGCAGGATGTCCAGGTCCTCGTCGATGCGCGCGCCGATGGCAGTGGGCACGGAAAAGTCCAGCGCGGTGCCGCGCACGCTTTTGATTTCGCCCGTGGTGTTCAGCCCCGCGTCGCAGTCGGTATAACAGTCGGCGTCCAGCCAGAGCGTATGGCCTTCAATGCTGCCGCCGCCTTCGCCCAAAAGGTTAAAGAAGGAATGGTTGGTGATGTTGCACATCGTCGCCTGATCGGTCGTCGCCGTATAGTGCAGCCCGAGGTCGCCCGATTCGGTCAGCCAGTAGGTCACCTGGAGCGTCAGATTCCCGGGGTAGCCTTCTTCGCCGTCTGCGCTGGTGTAATAAAAATGAAGCGCTTCGTGTCCCTGATAGGCGCCCACCGCGTGGGCAAACGCTTTGGTGTCAAACCCGTACAGACCGCCGTGCAGGCTCGTGCCGTCCGGATGGGTCGGCGTAACGGCATAGGATTTGCCGTCGATGGAAAAACGGCTGTCTTTGATGCGGTTGCCTACCCGGCCAATCACCGCGCCGAAATATTTGGGCCGGTCGATGTATTCCTCCACTGTGTCGTAGCCCAGCACCACGTCCGCCGGTACGCCGCTGCGGTCCGGTACGCGCAGCTGCATAATGGCGCAGCCGATGTTGGTTACCTGCGCCTGAAACACGCCGCTGGTCATTTGATAAACAACATAATCCTTGCCCTTGTAGCTGCCGCTTTGAAGCAGAGTAATCATTTCAAATCGCTCCTTTTGACGGATTTTGAACAATTCTATTGTAGCACAGTTTGCGCAGAAATGGAATTGCATATTTTTCAAAGCAATGCTATAATATAAAGAAGAGAAATGCCTGCCGGCGTGCGCGGCAGCACCTTTCGTAAAAACGTCTTTTCTCTGTGCGCGATGGGGCGGCAGGGCGGCCAAACGGGGGCGCGCTCTGGTCTTGCACCGGGAAGGACGGTCCGTTTCTGATCGACCGGCTTTGGCCGGAACTTTTTCTGCGGGCATTTTTGCGCGCATTTCTTTTGATGCAAAAAGCCGGCGGGCTTTGGAAAAAACGCGTTGAAAAAAAGGAAAATGAAAGCAATTCAAGGAGGTTATTACTGCTTTGGCAAAGAAAAAAGAAACGCCGCAGCTCCGGGTGATCCCGCTGGGAGGCCTGGAGGAAATCGGCAAGAATATGACCGTTTTTGAGTATGGGGACGATCTGATCGTCGTGGACTGCGGGCTGAGCTTTCCCAGCGAAAGCATGCCCGGGGTGGATCTGGTGATTCCCGATATCTCGTATCTTCAGAAAAACAAGGAAAAAATCCGTGCGTTTTTAATCACGCACGGGCATGAGGACCATATCGGCGCGCTGCCGCTGGTGCTTTCTCAGCTGGGCGTGCGGATTCCCGTGTACGGGACGAAGCTGACGCTGGGGCTGATCGAGCTGAAGCTGCGCGAGCACCGGATGACCGACACGCCGCTGATCGCCATCGAGCCCGGGCAAATGCTGGAACTGGGCAATTTTTCGGTGGAATTTCTGCATGTCAATCACTCCATCTGCGGCGCGGTTGCCATGGCGATTACCTCGCCCGTGGGGACCATTGTGTATACCGGCGATTTTAAAATCGATTTTACGCCGGTGGACGGACAGGTGACGGATCTGCAGCGTTTTGCGCAGATCGGCGCGCAGGGCGTACTGGCGCTGTTTATGGATTCAACCAACGCCGAGCGCGCCGGCTACACCACCAGCGAGCGCATGGTCGGCGAAATGTTCAATACCTATTTTGCAAAGGCGACCGGGCGCATCATTGTGGCCATGTTCGCTTCCAACGTCCATCGCATCCAGCAGGTTTTTGACGCGGCGGTACGATGCGACCGGTATGTGGTTTTAAACGGCCGCAGCATGGTCAATATCGCCAACCTGGCGCGGGACCTGGGCGAGCTGGAAATCCCCGAGGGCCGGCTGATCGACGTGGACGATGTGGATTTTTATGACGAGGATGAGATTGTCATCCTGACAACCGGCAGCCAGGGCGAGGAGCTGGCGGGTCTGACGCGTATGGCGTTTTCCGAGCACCGCAAGCTGGATATTGCGCAGGACGATATGGTCATCGTTTCCGCTACGCCGATTCCCGGCAACGAAAAATACGTCTCCCGGGTGATCAACCAGCTGTTTAACAAAGGCGCGGACGTCGTGTACGAGGCGCTGGAAGACGTCCATGTTTCCGGCCATGCCTGTCAGGAAGAGCTGAAAATCATTCACGCGCTGGTCAAACCGCGCTATTTCATCCCTATACACGGGGAAAGCAAGCACCTGCACAGCCATCAGCATATTGCGCAGGCCATGGGGATGCCCAAGGAAAACATTTTCCGGCTCAAAAACGGCGACGTGCTGTGCTTTGACGCCAGGGGCGGGGCGCGTCTGGACGCGTCTGTGCCCAGCGGCGCGGTGATGGTAGACGGCCTGGGCATCGGGGACGTGGGCAACGTGGTGCTCAAGGACCGCAAGCATTTGTCCCAGGACGGCATTTTGGTGGTATCTGTGGCGGTAAACAGCCAGGAGGACTGCATTGCGCAGGGGCCGGAGCTGGTTTCGCGCGGGTTTGTTTATGTGAAGGAATCCGAAGAGCTGATGGAGCAGGCGCGCGCGGAGGCGGTGCGCATCATTGAGGGCTGTATTGCCAAGGGGCATGCCGATCCGGGGACGATCCGCAACCGGCTTAAGGATGATCTGCGGACCTTTATGTATCAGAAAACCAAGCGTTCGCCGATGATTTTGCCCGTGGTGATGCTGGTGTAACAAAACAGAGCGCTTTGGCGTTCTTTATTCAGAAAATAATACCGGGGGGGCCGACATGGTCAATATTTACGATCAGGCGCATGCGCTGGCAAACGCCATCAAGCAAAGCGAAGAATATACGCTCTATGCGCGCGCCAAGGAGGCGGCGACGGAAAACGAAACCAACCAGGCGCTGCTGAAGGAATACAAAAAGCTGCAGTTTCAGCTGCAGGTGCAGATGGCCGGCGGCGCTGCGCCCAACGCCGACGATCTGGAAAAAATCCAGAAACTGACGGCGGTGCTGCAGATGTCGCCCGAAGCGACGGCCTATCTGATGGCGGAAATGCGCTTGCAGCGGATGCTGGCGGACGTATACAAGATTCTGGGCGAGGCTGCCGGCGTCGACCTGGACATGCTTCAGGGATAGCCCATGACTGCGGGGAAAAGCGGCCGGGGAAAAAGGAAATCCCCAAAGGCGCTGCGCGCCGTTGAAACGCTTTGGGGGGCGCTGCGCCCGGTCTGTGTGTTTGTGGTGAGCCTTTGCCTGGTTGCCGGGGTGCTTTATACGGGATTTCAATTTGTTTACAGCCATTATATCGGGCCGGTGGATACCTCCGGCGCGCTTTTGCAGGACGATCCGACCTATCGGGTGGTGACGATCAAGTCCGGTTCGACGGTTTCCGCCATCGGCCGCCAGCTGGCGCAGGAGGGCATCATCCGCAGCAAAGCCGTGTTCCAGTATACGGCGGATTTTCTGTCCAAGGGGCCGAAGCTTCAGGCGGGCTCGTTCCTGCTTTCGCCCAAGATGAGCATTATGCAGATCATCGACACGCTCTCTACCATGCAGGAGTCGCGCAAGACGATGATGATCACCACCATCGAAGGGTCGACCGTGGAGCAGATGGCGCAGTCGCTGGTGGAGCAGGGGGCGCTGGAGGACAGCGCGCGCTTTTTGGCGCTTTGCAAAACCGGCGAGGCGTTTTGTGACGATTATGATTTTATCGCCTCGGCGATGGAAACGGCTTCGCCGCAGCGGACCTATCTGTTGGAAGGATATCTGTTCCCTGATACCTATGAAATCTATGTCGGCGCTTCGGAGGAAACGATTATCCGCAAGATGCTCGACCGGATGAAGGAAATGCTGGCGCTGGCCAACGCACACCTGGACGATGAGGACGCGATGACCATTGACGAGGTGGTCACGCTGGCGTCGATGATTGAAAAGGAAGCCAAGCGCAGCGACTTTGACAAGGTGTCCGCGGTATTCCATAACCGGCTCAGTCAGGGCATGAAGCTGCAAAGCGACGTAACCGTTCATTACATTACCGGCAAGCGCAACATGGTGCTTACGGCGCAGGAACTGGCGATTGATTCGCCGTACAATACCTATGTGACGCAAGGGCTGCCGGCGGGGCCCGTATGCTGTCCCAGCCAGTATGCGCTGGAGGCGGCGCTATATCCCAATGAAACCTATCTGGATTCCGGCATGCTGTATTTCTGTGCGGCGGATCCGGAGTCGGGCGAGCTGGTTTTTGCCAAGACGCTTGCCGAACACGAAGCAAACGTCGCCAAATATCGTGACCTTTGGGCGGCCTACGATGCCCAGACGGGTCAATGAGGAATGAACTATGAACCGTAAACCGGAATTGCTTGCGCCGGCCGGCGCGCTGGAGCAGCTGGAAACCGCGGTGCGCTTTGGCGCCGACGCGGTGTATCTGGGTGCGCAGCGCTTCGGCCTGCGCGCCTATGCGGGCAATTTTGACGCCGGCGCTTTGCGCGACGGCGTTTGTTTTGCCCATGGTCATGGGGTGAAGGTCTATGTGACCGTCAACGCTTTTTTGTATGACGACGATCTTGATGCGGCGGCCGATACGCTGCGCGCAGTGGACGGCGCGGGGGCGGACGCGGTCATCGTTTCCGATTACGCGGCGGCAGAGCTGGCGCGCCGCGTTGCGCCGCGTCTGGCGCTGCATATTTCCACGCAGGCCAATACGCTCAATACGCCTTCCTGTCTGCATTGGCGCAGCCTGGGCGCAAGCCGGATCGTGCTGGCGCGGGAGCTGAGCCTTGCGCGTATCGGTCAGATGCGCCGCCAGCTGCCGCAGGATCTGTGCCTGGAGGCCTTTGTGCATGGTGCGATGTGCGCGTCATATTCGGGCAGATGCGTGCTGTCCAATTATTTAACCGGGCGGGATGCCAACCAGGGCGGCTGCGCGCAGCCCTGCCGCTGGCGCTATGCGCTGGTGGAGGAAAAACGGCCGGGGCAATATTTGCCGGTTTTTCAGGATGATCAGGGGACCTATCTTTACAGTGCCAACGATTTGTGTATGATCCGGCATCTGGGTGAACTGATCCGGGCGGGCGTCGGGTCGTTTAAGATTGAAGGGCGCATGAAAACGCCGTATTATGTGGCGACGGTTGTGGGCGCGTACCGGCGTGCGCTGGACCAATACATGGAAAACCCAAACGCGCCGTTTGACGAAGGGCTTTACCGGGAAGTGCTCTGCGCCAGTCACCGGCCATTTTCCACCGGGTTTTATTTCGGCGCGCCGGATTCGCCGCCGGGCGAGGGCGGGTATGAGCAGTCCGCTGTGTTCGTGGCGTCGGTGCTGGCGTATGATGAAACGACGCGCTGTGCGCTGGTGCAGCAGCGCAACCGTTTCTTTGACGGCGAAACGCTGACGCTGCTTTCGCCCGGCGCAGCGGTGAATTTTACCGTCTGCGGTCTTGAAACGCAGGATGGCCAACGCGTGTCTGCCGCGCCGCATCCGCAGCAGATCCTGCGGCTGCACGATGCGCCGCCGATGCATAAGGGCGATTTTATCCGCCGCAGTCGGGCCGAAAAACGGGGTTGATTGAAATTTAAACCCTTTGATTCCAATTTTTACCGGTGGACGCTGCCTTTGGACGCTCATAAGGCGCGTTTTGCGCTGCTTGGTTCTATGCATGTGCAGGTCAAAAAGTACGGCCTGCACATGCTTTTTTGTGCGAACATGGGCGTTTCCGCATTGATTGCGCGAATAAGTTCGCGTAAGAGGAAAATTAACTGCCTTGTAATGTTTTTTTGGGTGTCAGCGTGTCAAATGCGACTGTATTTATATTGTCATGGATTGTGTTCCTGCGGCGGCGCTGGCAAAACGTCAATCATTTGGCGCATTGCATAAAACAGACGAATTCGTTTTGCGTTTTTTGGAAAAGCTAAGCGCGTCACGTTCAAGCAAAACCCGTGAAAAATGGCGAAAAAACGGCGTTTCAACGATTGACGCGACAATTTTCGCCCAAAATGACAGCTTCTGCTTTGGATGAAAGCGTGCGGCCCGGGCATCCTAGTTTGCGGGTCGTCTGCCGCAGGCGCGGCCCGGGAAGCGGGGTTGGCACAATGCAGCAAAAAAGAAGGACGATAAAAAACATTTTTGCCTGGGCAATCTGTGCGGCGCTTTTGGGCGCGTACGCATCGCCGCAGGCACAGCAGATCCGCGCGCTGCCGGACGAGGTGATGATCCGGCAGGGGACGCAGGAACAATACCTGTTTGATTTGCCCGCAGGCGTCGCGCTGGAGCCGCAGTCGGTTCAGGCGCTGGGCAGCACGGCGCAGACGCTCTCGGACGTGGGTGCGCGCGGCGTATCGCTGATACCGTCGCAGGTCGGTCAGACGTCGTTTACGCTGTCGCTGTGGGGAAAAATTCCCATCAAAACGATCACGGTAAGCGTGTATCAGGAAAAAACGCTGGTTGTGGGCGGCAGCGCGATCGGCATGACGCTTAAAACCGACGGCGTACTGGTTGTGGGAATGGCGGGCGTAAGCGACGGAGAAACGACGCTTCAAAGCCCGGCGCAGACGGCGGGTATCGAACCGGGGGACGTGATCCTGTCGGTCGGGGATCAGGCGGTTGATACGGTGGAACAGCTGCAAAGCGCTCTGGAAAGCGCAGGACAGCCCGCGGCGCTGACCGTGCGGCGCGCCGGAAAGACCATGCGGTTTTTCGTCACGCCGGTTATATCGGAAGAAAAACCGCGGCTGGGCATTTGGGCGCGGGATTCAACCGCCGGAATTGGCACCCTGACCTATTACGACCCGCAAACCGGCGTGTTCGGCGCGCTGGGACATCCCATTACCGACCCGGATACCGGCGCGCTTTTGACGGTGCGCGACGGTTCCGTCTACGGCGCGGACATCAACGGTGTGCGCAAGGGCGCGCGCGGCAATCCGGGGCAGCTGGAAGGGACGTTCGGCGACACCAGCAGCATCGGCACGTTGCTGCTCAATACGCCATACGGCGTCTTTGGAACGCTGGAACAGGCGCCGCAGGGCGGGCAGGTTTACCCGGTGGCGGGGCGCGGCGAAATTACCTGCGGCCCGGCGCAGATTCTCACCACAATTGACGGCAGCGCCGTCAAAGCCTACGATTGTGAAATTGAACGGCTGTTTTCGCAAAATACGGTCAGCGCCAAGTCCATGGTGGTGCGCATTACCGACCCGCAGCTGCTGGACAAAACCGGCGGGATTGTCCAGGGCATGAGCGGCAGCCCCATTTTGCAAAACGGCAAGATCGTCGGCGCCGTTACCCATGTGTACGTCAGTGACGCGTCGCGCGGATACGGCATTTATATCGAATGGATGCTGGGCGCGGCCGATCAGGCAAACGCCGCCTGACCATAAAAAATCGCTTTTGCGCGGGCTGGACGCCGGCGGGAAGGCGGTTTTTTTATGCAACGGCGGGGCCTGTGTGCATGCGCCAAAATACAGCCAGGCCGGGCGCCTGCCACCTTTCGCGCGTGGAGCTGTTTTGGAGCAGGCGGACGAACCGCTCTGCGCGGCGGCCTGTCGGCATGGCTTTGCGCGCGAGGTGTGAAATGCCTGCGCAGGCCGTATGCGGGCCTGCCGTTTTTCATGTGTCCGCGGGCGGTTTGCGTGCGGCGTGTTTTTTTTCGCGGTAATCATGCCCCGCAGGGGCGCAGACCGGCGGCTTTGGACGAAAAAACATATTTTATCAGCACTTTTGCCGAAAACGCCTCGCGCAGGGCCAGGCCGCGTATAATATTCCCGGAACAATGCTTTGCACAAGGATGGGGGGAAAGAGGCATGAAAATCCTTGTGGTACAAAATGCGCACAATCGCGCCCCCATGCGCTGCGGCGACTGGGGGGCGCATACGCTGCTTTTTGCCAACAATGCGCCGCAAGCGCTGGCGGCGACGCGCGCGTTTTTGCCGGACGCGGTGCTGACCGACGCGGTGATGCCCGGCGGCGACGGTGCGGCGCTGCCGGGCATGCTGATGGGTCTGGGGCTTGAAACGACGCCCTTTTGCGCGGTGGCGGCAGACACGCGTGTCGCGCCCATGCTGCGCGGCATGACCAACGCGCAGACGGCGGTGCTGGAAAAGCCGGTGGATGCGGCGGCGTTTTTGGCGTGCGTAAGCGAAAATGCGCTGGCCCGGGATGCCGGAGGCGTTTTCAACCGGGCGGCGGTTCGAATCCTGGATGAATTGGGCATGGCGCATCATCTGGCCGGATACCGGCTTTTGGTGTGGGCGGTCAAAACCGCTGCGCTGGATCATACGGCGACGGATCATATGACCCGCAATATTTATCAGCCGCTTTGCGCCCAAACCGGCCAGCGCGTCGCCAGCGTGGAGCGCAATATGCGTTTTGCAATTGAAATGGCATGGGACCGCGGCCGGGTGGAGGCCATTTGGAGGATGTTCGGCTATACGGTGCGCGAGAGCGTCGGCAAGCCGAGCAACCGGGAATTTATCGCCATGGCGGCGGAGCGGGCGCGCGCAATGGCGCGCGTATGACGCCCGGCGCGCCCCGTTACCGCCTGGCGCCGCGGCGCGATTGGCCGGGCAGGCGCAGCCGCGTTTTGCCGCCCCCGGAAACGCCGCAGGGACAGGCGGCGCTGCGCGCGCTTTTCTGGAACGGATTTTTTGTCATCTGCGGATTGTGCGCGGGCTGGCGGCTGCGGGCGCTGGGATATCCGTCCGGTTTTGGGGCGTGGCAATCGGTTTTTGACGTGCTGTTTGCGGCGTTTTGCCCTACGGCGCTGCTGCTGTGGGCAGGCGCAGGCAGATGGGGATGGCTGCTTGGGGCGGCGGTGCTGCTCTGGCAGGCGGCCATTGTGGGCGGCGCGGCGCACAGCGCGGCCATTGCCGGGTGCGGCGCGCTGGCGCTGGTTGTCTGGACGACGCTTTCAACGCGGATTTTAACGCTGCTGGTACAGCTGCCGCCCCGGCCGGCGCTGCATACGCGCATGCTTGCCATGGCCCGGCATTTTGTCGCCGCGGCCGTCGGCGCGCTTTTGACCCTCGGCGCGTATCTGGCGCTGTATTATAATGGTTAAAAACAATGAAGGTTGCCTTTTGCGGGGGTTTGACGCAACTTTTCAGTGCGGCAGTCGTTTACATTTATGGAAAGATTTGTTAGAATAATCTTACCCAAATGAGAAAGGGGCGTAATGAAGATGCGTAAATTCTTATCTGTGCTGCTTGCGGCGGCGATGATCGCCCTGCTGATTCCTGCGGGCGCGATGGCGGCAGGTTCGTTTGAACCCAACGTGCCGGCGCCGGGCGTCAACTGGCTGTATGGCACCGCCAAACTGGTGCGCGACGGCAATGCGCTTAAGGACAGCAGCGACAACACCGTACTGACAATTTCGACGCAGACCGATGAGGACGGCAAAATTATCGTAACCGTTTACGGTGATACGGCGTCCATCACAACCAAAACGCTTTACATGCCGGTGACGATGACGGATGATTCCGGTTCGATCCTGATCAACTCCATGGTCAACGGCAAGTCCGACTTTGGCAATGCGCAGGCGTATGCGCTGGGCATTACCGTACGCCGCGGCGGCAACAGCGCGCTGTACCTGCTTGGCGACGGCATGGGCCATAACCAGTATGTGGAGCTGCGGTTCGTGGATGAAAACCGCCGTCCCGATTATATCGGCAATGTGCAGTCTCCCAGCTATGTGGGCGATCCGCAGTGGCCGGTGTATCCCTACTATCCCTATTACCCCAATCACTATCTGCCCGGCAGCACGACCACCTCGGACGGCACGATTATCGTGGGCGTTCCCGGGGGTCAGCTCTATCCGATCCTGGGCGGCGGCTCGCTGCGCGTGATGAGCGTGGAAGCCTATGGCGATCAGTTCGGCAATGCGACCGCTTCGATGGTCGGGTCCACGCTGCGCGTGGATGTCGCGGCTTACACCAAGGAGGACCGTAAGGCAATCGGCGCGGCGGCGGACGATTTTATCCGCGTGCGCGTACAGCCGGTCAATGCCTATGGATACCGGTACGCCGCCGGTACGGCGATCAGCGCTGCTGCATCTGCCGATTCGTCGTTGTTCAAGGGGACTGCAACCAACGCCGCCGGAAGCTATGTGCTCGATGCGGACGGCTGCTTCTGCCTGAACATTCCCGGCATCAAGAGCGTTGCCGGTTTTACCGGTAAGACGATTTCCGATACCATCAGCCGTGTCAGCGTTTATGTCGGCACGCAGGCCAATCTGATCAGCGTTCCGGTTTCCTATGTGGTGACCAATCGTGCTGTGACGCTGGCGGGCGCGCCCGCGACCGTGTCCGTGCCGGTAGGCAGCCGCACCAATATCGTGTGCACCAGCTCCAACGGCGGCGCGATTCTGCCTTTGACGACCTGGTCTGTGGTGAAGGATCTTTCCGATGGTCAGGTCAGCATCAACGGCTACAGCGTGACGGGCCTGAAGGCCGGCACGGTGGTGCTGGTCGGCACTTCCGGGAAACAAAGCGTCATGGTCACCGTGAAGGTAACCGGCGGCTCCACGCTGACGCCTGTGACGCCGGCGGCGACGACTGCGCCTGCCGACGCTTCAAACACGCGGTACGGACATAAAGTGCCGGTGCCGCAGCGCTAAGCGTATCTCTGCTCACGAATAAAACCCCTGCCTTGAAAAGGCGGTGTTCGTAAAACAGGTATTCGGCACAGCGATTGAGTTCGCTGTGCCGATTGTTGTATTTTTAGGGTGTATATGATGGGATATAAATAGTTCAACAAACCGGAACATAAGTATCGTTGACCGATGCTTGTTCTTTCACTGTCTTACGGTCACCCCCCGGAAGGGCAGGGGGGGATAAAATAATTCAATGCCGTATATCGATTGCGATATACGGCATTTTTATTTACGAAGCGCGGGTCAGGCCTTGGGTGTGTCTGAACCTGGGGTATGTTGCAGCAAACTGAAAGCTGTCAGCAAATGACCTTATATCGTAATCTAAGATAGGAATCCTGCAAAACCACACATTCCTGCAATTTTAACACCCCTAATTGCGATAATTCGTTTTCGGAGCGCAAAGACTGTCCGTCAATCAAAGTAGATGTATCTTTGCCGCCGATTAATACAGGTGCTACAACGATATCAATATAATCGATCAGTTTTTCACGAAGAAATACGCCGTTTAACGTGCCGCCGGTTTGTATCGTGATTCTTTCACAACCATAGTCCGATTTGAGCTTTGTAAGAACATTTTTCAGCGATCGTTCACTTTGATATAGGATATGCAGGTTATCTTCTTCCAGTTCAAATGCGGGATGATTTTTGTTAGACGTTACGAGCACGAATTGTTTTGACAAAGCACAAAAATAACGTATGCCATGTTCCGTTAAATGCTTATTATCAATAACGACAAAGGATACAGGCGTTTTATTTGGCATATTCTCCGTGTTAACGCCGATTTTTGCTTGTACTCTCCCGGAATTGAGCGACCATAAATCCGTTGTTTTTTCTATTTCATAATATTGATGTAATCCTTCCTGAACGCCGGCAATTTTTGGGAAGTCTTTATCGACATCCAAATGATCGGATGCGCCAGTGCTGATTTTGCCATCAACGGACATTAACATAAATAGTGTTGTAATCGGTCGGTTCACTTTATCCCTCCAAAATCCAATTTGCTGTTCTGCCGTTATGATATACCGGGCCCGACCTGAAGCCAACAAAATCCATGAACCATATAGCAAACGAGGGGGATCGGCAGCCCTCATAAACTGTTTTGTAACCGTCCGGCAGGATGCGGACCGGAGGGTCGTCAGACGCCGGCAGCCTGCCGGGTCAGTTGGAATTGGTGAAAGTCGGGTTCAGGCGGCAATACTGCTGCTGCGTGATCCCATACAGGCATACGTCGATATATTCGCCCTTGTTGCACAGTTTGCCGTGCATGACGCCCTCCAGCTGCATCCCGCATTTGAGCATGACACGCCCGGAGGCCGGGTTGCGCACATCGTGCATGGCCTCGATGCGATGAAATTGTTCGACTTCAAATCCCTGGCGCAGCATGGCCGACAGCGCCTCGGTCATATAGCCGCGGTTCCACTGCGAACGTGCAAGCGAGTAGCCAATCTCTGCGCAGCGATGCTCCCGCACAAACTGCGCAAACCCGATGGTGCCGATGATGCGGCCGGTTTCGCGCGACTGGATGCCGTAGGAGGCATATTCGCCCGCGCGGTACTGGCGCAAAAGACAGCGCAGGAAAAAACGGGTATCTGAAATCGAGCGGTGCGCGCTCCACAGCACAAACCGCGCCACTTCCGGGTCCTTGAAATACTCATACAGATCCTGCGCGTCGGCCATGTTTAGACGGCGCAGAATCAGCCGGGGCGTTTGAATGGGGGGCATATAGGTGTCTGGAATCAAACTGTTCATGATGCGCCTTTCTTGCGCTATAATGTATGGATTTGGATTTCCTGCGGCGGGGAGTCGGGCCAGAGTATACGGATGGCCTGCTTTTCCCAGGGCCGCAGGTCGATCAGCGCCGGGCTGGTCAGCACGGGCGTCCCCGCGGCGTCCGTCAGATACAGCCCGCACTGCATATGCGAACCGTCGTTGCACAAATAGCAGGCGCCGCCGCTGCGTGCAAAATGAACGTCGGCGCAGGCTGCCATGGGGGCTTCTGCAAGCTGCTGGGAGCAAAAGGCGATCATCCTGCCGCTGACATAGACGCTTAGCTGCGCTAAAAACGCGTCGGTGCGCGGCGTTTCAAACCGGCCGCAGGTGATCAGCCCGCCGCCGGCCGACTGGGGCTGCCAGGTCATTTCCGCAATGCGCGCGCCAACGGCGTCATAGAGCCGTCCCTGCACATAGAGCCTGCCGGAAAAACCGGCTGGCAGCATGGCCATCGCGCGTCCGGAAAGCGCCTGAGGCGACTTGCTGAAGGTGAGCCAGACCGACGGCGTCATCAGGGCGTCGGCGCACAGCGGGATGTCGTCGGTTTGCAAAATCACCCCTGCGGCGCACAGGGTGCGCAGGCTCCAGATCCGGCTGCGCAGCAGCTGCGGGCGGGTACGCCGGCCCGCGCCCAGGGGCACCAGCCGCGCGCTTTGCTGCGCGCTTTCGCGGCTGGCCGCAAAGCCGCCGCTTGAAAGCCTGCCGTCCGGCGCAAGCAGCACCATGCCCGCGCGCATGCAGGCATATAAAAACGAGACGCTTGCGCATGCAGGGGCGACGACCGCGTTTATGCCGGCGCGCTGCCAGAGGGGCAGCAGCTGCGGACAATCGGCGTCCGCAGCTGCGGCGCAAAGGAAAAGCGGCGTCATCGCGTCATGCCAGCGGTCGTCTGAAAAGCGAATTGCGCCGAAAACTGCCGCCGTCTGAATGCTGTCGCAGCCAAGTCCGCCGCGCTGGAGAAACAGCCGCACCAGATACGCCGGCGCGTTATCTCCCGGATGCCATGGTGCGGCGTCCGGCATGGGCACCTTGACGGTGATGTCCTGCCTGGAGGCGATCAGATTCAGATCCACGTTATAGCCGGCGATTTGCTCGCTGTCCAAATGTACGCGGATCCGCAGCCGGAAAACGCCGCGCACCTGCGCGCACACCGTCAGGCGCAGATAGAGCATGCCCGTGGTGGTTTCCGTCTCCACTGCGTCAAAATAGGCAAAGCTGGTCATGCGCAGTCCGACATCGCCCTGCCAGGCATGGTTTTGATAAAAGACGGTATCGATGCGGTTGGGCTGGCTTTCGGTCAGATCGCCCGTCAGGTCGGCAAACAGCCGCTGGCCGGCTTGAAACTGGAGCGCCGGGCGGCCGTTGACGAGCAGCTCCCCGCCGCAGCTTTGAGCGGGGGCGAAAAAGTAAATTTTATCGCTGCGCCCCTCCGGCGGTTCCTGCGGCAGGTCAAACACCGCGGACCAGGTTGAACCGGAACCGGTAAACGCGCGGCTGAGCAGCAATACCTGAGCCATGGCGTTATTGCTGTGCGCGCAGCAGCGTTTGCGCCATCAGCGCGGCAAGCGCGGTTTTGGCGTCGGCAATCTGTCCTGCCATAATCTGACGGCAAAGCTCGTCCAACGGCATCCAGGAAACGTCGACAAATTCGTCCTCGTCGGGGCAGGCTTCGTCCTGGCTTAATCCGGTGGCCAGATAAATGGACACCTTTTCGTCGCAAAAGCCGATTGCCGTGACGATGGTCGTCAAATAGCGCATCTGGCTGGCCTTCAGCCCGGTTTCCTCGCGCAGCTCGCGCACGGCGCACCCATAGGCGTCCTCGCCCGGGTGATCCAGCTTGCCCGCGGGCACTTCCAGCGTCACGCGGCCGATTGCCGCGCGGTATTGGCGCACCAGCGCGACGCGCTGCTGGTCGTCTACGGCGATGACGCAGGCCGCGCCGTTGTGGCGCACGATTTCCCGCAGCGTCTCCCGGCTGTTGGGCAGGCGGACCGTCATGCGCTCCACACGGAAGATCTTTCCGGTATAGATGGGCTGGGTCGCGATTTCCTGTTCGATTAAATGCTCATGATCTGCCATGATCCGGTTCTCCTTTAAACAAAAGCGCGTTTGTTTCTCCCTGCTATTGTAACGGATTTTGCGCCGGTTCGCAACCGCTGCGCGGCGCGAATCCTGTCGAAGCATTTGTTTGCGCCGGAGAAAAAATATGATATAATAAATACGGATCCAATTGCAGGTCATGATGGCGCCGGCGTTCTTTTCGGAAAAGCCGGCGGTGTAAAAAAGCGTTTAAAACGACGGTTGCGCGCTAAAACTGTACAATATGGACGATAGCGCTTCTCGATAACCGCATGGTGCGGTATACTTGAATCAGTAAACCGGACAGGAGGTAAAAAATCGTGAACGAATTGTTTGCACTGGCCACTGCGCACCTGCCGGCGGTGATTTGCCTGGTGCTGGGTATCGTGCTTACCGGTATTGAAATTTTCATGCCGGGGTTCGGCGTCTTTGGTATTGTCGGCATTACGCTGCTGGGCGTCGGTATTTTTCTGGGCGCTTCCACGGCCATCGAAGCGTTGATTATCGTGCTGATCGTGCTGATCGTGATCGGCACCCTGGTGTTTTTTGCGCTGCGCAGCGCAGCCAGGGGGCGGATTTTCAAATCGCCGCTGGTGCTCAAGGAGTCGCTGGATCATGATGCCGGATATTCGGCAACGGAGGAAATGTCCTGCTTTCTGGGGCGTGAGGGCGTGACCATAACCCCGCTGCGGCCGGCCGGGATGGCGGACTTTGACGGCGTCAAGCTGGACGTGGTCAGCGAAAGCGCGTATGTGGAAAAGGACGTGCCCGTGCGGATTATTCAGGTGGACGGCCGCCGCATCGTTGTGCGTCCGCTGTAACGGAACAAAACGAAGCGCCGCTTCGTTTTAATTTCAAGTTCCCAATCGACCCAAAAAAGGAAAGGTGGCAGCTATGGAGCTTATTTTCGTCTTTGGTATCATCGTCGTGATCATCATTGTGCTGTGCGTGTTCTTTACCTTTGTCCCGGTGGGGCTGTGGATCAGCGCGATGGCTTCGGGCGTGCATGTGAGCATCATGACGCTCATCGGCATGCGGATCCGCCGGATCGTGCCTTCCCGGTTGATTTTCCCGATGATTAAGGCCACCAAGGCCGGTATCGACGTGACGATCAACAAATTGGAGGCGCATTACCTGGCGGGCGGCAATGTCGACCGCGTGATCAACGCGCTGATTGCCGCGCAGCGCGCCGATATTTCCCTGGAATTTGAGCGCGCGGCGGCGATCGACCTGGCCGGCCGGGATGTCCTGACCGCTGTGCAGATGAGCGTAAATCCCAAGGTGATTGAAACGCCGGTGGTGGCCGCGATTGCAAAGGACGGCATCGAGCTGCGCGCCAAGGCGCGTGTGACCGTCCGCGCCAATATCGACCGTCTGGTCGGCGGCGCAGGGGAAGATACGATCATCGCCCGCGTCGGTGAAGGCATTGTGACCACTGTCGGCTCCGCCGAAACGCATAAGGCGGTTTTGGAAAACCCGGATCTGATTTCCAGAACGGTATTGAGCAAGGGACTGGACGCCGGTACGGCGTTTGAGATTCTCTCCATTGACATTGCGGATGTGGACGTGGGCCGCAACGTCGGCGCACAGCTGCAGACCGATCAGGCCGAGGCGGACAAGCGCATTGCCCAGGCAAAGGCGGAGGAACGCCGTGCAATGGCCGTGGCGAAGGAGCAGGAAATGATTGCCGCCGTGCAGGAAATGCGCGCCAAGGTGGTCGAGGCGGAGGCCGAGGTGCCCAAGGCCATGGCCAGCGCGCTGAAGGAAGGCAAGCTGGGCGTGATGGACTATTACAATATGCAAAATGTCATCGCGGATACCCAGATGCGCGATTCGATCGCCAAAAGCGAAAAAACCACCGAATGATGCGCGGTGAGCCAAAACGGTTTGCGGGGAGCGTTCCCTGCAAACCGCCTTTTGAAATGAGGTGATACTGCTTTTATGGAACTGATCATTCTTGTTGTGATTGTGCTGGTCGTCAACGCGGTGATTAAGAGCAATACCCAAAAGCAAAATGCGCAGCGCAAGCTGGAAGAAATGAAGGAGCGCGCAAAAATTCCGGGGCTGCCCAACCGGCAGGAGCCGCCGGCACAGCCGGGAAAGCCCGCCGTGCTTTCGGGTGCAGCACAGCCGGGAACTTCCGCCCCGACGCCCAAGCTGCACCGTACGCCGCTTCAGACGGATCTTGCTGCGCAAAGACCCAGTGCTGCGCTGGTGGTTATGCCGCAGGTACAGCCGGCCGTTTTGCAGGCTGCGCCGCAAGCGCCGCTGCGCACTGCAAATGCAGCGCCTGCCGATACGGCGCGTATGCCGGTCAAAAAAAGCGGCGCGCGCAGCGATATCCGTACCATGGATCTTAAGCAAATGGTTGTTATGAAAGAAATTCTTGACAAGCCGGTCAGCCGCCGTGCGGGGCGGATGGGTGCAAGGCGATGAGCGAACGGCCGATACAGGTGCTGATCTGCGACGATCTGGAGGGGATGCGCACGGTGCTGACGATGCTGGTGTCGCGCTGCGAGGGCTTTGAAGTGTGCGCGGCGGCGGAAAACGGCGCGCAGTGTATCGAACTGTTTACGCGCCTGCGCCCCCAGGTCGTCTTTCTGGATGTGGAAATGCCGGAGCCGGACGGGCTTGCCTGCGCCAAGATCATTTCGGAGATTGCGCCGCGGACGTTTATCCTGTTTGCAACGGCGTTTGACCGTTTTATGGACAAAGCGTTTGAATTGTATGCGTTTGATTATCTGCTCAAGCCGTTTAAGGCCGAGCGCGTGGCGCAGACGCTGGCCCGTATCCGCACGCTGATTGGGGAGCGCGCTCAGCGTGCTCCTGCGCCGCTGCCGCGCGCCGCGCAGGGGCCCGCGCCCAAAAAGCTGATGCTCAAAGGGCGGGAATCGGTCGTTTTTGTCGACCTGCGCGAGATCCTGCTGATTCAGCGCGAAAACCGAGCTACGGTGCTTTACACGCTTGGCGGGACGCAGACCACCAGCGAGCCGCTTTCCGCGCTTGAGGCGCGGCTGGATCCGGCGCAGTTTTTCCGGACGCATAAGTCCTATATTGTCAATTTGTCCTATATCGACAGCATTGCGCCCTACGGCCGCTGGACCTATACGGTGCGGCTGAAAGGATGCCCGGCCGACGCGCTTTTGACGGCGGATCGGTTTGACGCGCTCAAGGCGCTGTTTGCCTGACGGCGCGCAGCGTGCGAATGCATCAATTTTAAGAATTTTTTTGACGATTCGGCGAAAAAAGTCTTGCACAATTGACAAGGATGTGTTATATTATAGGCAGAGGGGTATGTTCCAGCCAAGCTAATGATTTACCAATCCTTCTCACACATTTATATCCAACCAAAATATGCCTATCCTAAAAACATTTTTTTAGCAGGCGGGACAATACCTAACGAGCCAACTTCTTAGTTGGCTCGTTTCATTTTCCCTGAATTTTCTGCTGTTTTTTTCTGTAGCTAAGATTCCGCCAATTGGGATTTAACATTCCTTTAACATAAGCCTGCGCTAAATTTAACATGGATTTGTTATATTATAGATAATTCGGACGAAGGATGGAGCGGCTATGGATTTTTTTCAGTTTTTGACAATGGTCGGCGGCCTTGCCATGTTTTTGTATGGCATGACGCTGATGGGCAATGCGCTTGAAAAACGGGCGGGGACGCAGCTGAAAACGATTTTGGGTCGTATGACGGACAACAAAATCAAGGGATTTTTGCTGGGTTTTGTGGTCACGGCGATTATACAAAGCTCGTCGGCCACGACGGTAATGGTCGTGGGCTTTGTCAACTCGGGCATCATGTCGCTCAGTCAGTCCATCGGCATTATCATGGGCGCCAACGTGGGCACGACGGTGACGGCGTGGCTGCTGAGCCTGGACAGCCTGCCCGGCGGCGACTTTATTATGGAGCTGTTTAAACCCAGCTCTTTCGCACCGGTTCTGGCAATGGTAGGCACCATTTTGTTCATGTTCGTTAAAAACGCGCGCAAACGCGATACCGGGCTGATTTTAATCGGTTTTGCGCTGCTGCTGCTGGGCATGAACACCATGAGCGGCGCGGTTTCCGGGCTGCGGGACGTGCCGGCGTTCAGCCAGGCGCTGCTGCTGTTTTCCAATCCTTTTTTGGGCGTGCTGGTCGGCGCGGTGCTTACGGCGATTATTCAAAGCTCGTCGGCGTCGGTGGGTATTTTGCAGGCGCTGTCCGCAACCGGGCAGATGACCTGCGCCACGGCCTTTCCCATCATTTTGGGGCAGAATATCGGCACCTGTGTCACTGCGCTGATTTCCTGCGTGGGCACCAACAAAAATGCGCGGCGCGCGGCAATGGTGCATCTTTTGTTCAATGTGATCAGCACCATTGTATTTTTGATTCCCTATTCCATTTTGGACGCGTTGGCGCTGATGCCGCTGTCTGACATGTATATTTCTCCCATTGGGATTGCGATTTTCAATACGACCTTCAAGTTTGCCGGCACTCTGGCGATGCTGCCGTTTTCGGCGCAGCTTGAAAAGCTGGCCTGTCTGCTGGTGCGCGACAGCAAAAAGCAGGACGAGCTGCATCTGCTTGACGAACGGCTGATGATGACGCCTGCCGTCGCGCTGGGACGAGCCAAGGAAGTGGCGTGCGCAATGGCGAACCTGGTTGTTTCTGCGCTGGAATCGGCGATTGCTCAGTTTGAAAATTATAATGCCAAACAGGCCGATCAGATCCGCGCGGACGAGGCGCTGGCCGATCAGTACGAGGACCAGCTGGGAACGTATCTGGTGCAGCTGAGCAGCCATGAGCTGGCGGAGCGGGACAGCCATGAGCTTTCCGAGATTTTGCGTATCATCGGGGATTTGGAGCGGATTTCCGATCACGCGGTCAACCTGCTGGAATCGGCGGAAGAAATCCGGGATAAAAAAATGGCGTTTTCCGGCGTGGCAGAAAGGGAGCTGCGGGTGATGACCGACGCGGTTTCCGAGGCGCTGCACCTGGCGCGCACGGCGTTTTGCGAGGGCAGCAAGGAGGATGCGGCCAAAGTGGAGCCTTTGGAACAGGTGGTCGACCTGCTGCGCGATCAGCTCAAGGTGCGCCATATCGAGCGGCTGCGCCAGGGCAAGTGTACCATTGAGCTGGGCTTTGTGCTTTCGGATATTCTGACCAATCTGGAGCGCGTGTCGGATCATTGTTCCAATATCGCCGCCTGCGTGATCGAAACGGCGCATGATACGATGGACATGCATGGGTATTTGAGCGGGCTGAACAAGGAACAGGGATCCAGTTATCAGATCAATTACCAGAACTATCTGGAAAAATATACGCTTGCCTGATTTTTGCCCCCGATATTTGCCGCGGCAGGCGCAATGCTTTTGATACCGTTTTCTACCGGCGTTTTTTGCCGGCAGAAAACGGTTTTTTTGTGCCACACAAAATATGGGTATTTTTTAACCTGTATTTAACAATTGAGCGCATCAGGTTTCACAATTATTTAACGATGTGCGCGAGTGGTTTTAACAAAGATTTGATATAGTCAAGGGGATTTTGGATAAGGGTGGGTACGCAATGGATTTTTTTGATTTTTTGACGATGATCGGCGGGCTGGCGACATTCTTGTACGGCATGAATTTGATGGGCAGCGCGCTTGAAAAGCGGGCGGGTACGCAGCTTAAGACCGTATTGGGCCGGCTGACGGACAACAAACTCAAGGGCTTTTTGCTGGGGCTTGGGGTTACGGCGATTATTCAAAGCTCGTCGGCTACGACGGTGATGGTCGTGGGTTTTGTCAACTCGGGCATCATGACGCTCAGCCAGGCGATCAGCATTATCATGGGCGCCAACGTGGGCACGACGGTGACGGCGTGGCTGCTGAGCCTCAACAGCCTGCCGGGCGGCGATTTTGTGATGCAGATGCTCAAGCCCAGTTCCTTTGCGCCGATTCTGGCGATGGTGGGCATCGTTTTGTTCATGTTTTTCAAAAGCGCCAAAAAGAAGGATACCGGGCTGATTTTGATTGGCTTTGCGCTGCTGATGATCGGTATGAACACGATGAGCGGCGCGGTTGCGGGACTGAAGGACGTGCCGGCGTTTGGGCAGGCGCTGCTGTGGTTTTCAAACCCGATCTTCGGCGTGGCGGCAGGTGCGGTTTTAACGGGGATTATCCAAAGCTCGTCGGCGTCGGTGGGTATTTTGCAGGCGCTGTCCGCAACCGGCCAGATGACCTACGGCACGGCGATTCCGATTATCATGGGGCAAAATATCGGCACCTGCGTTACCGCGCTGATTTCCTGCGTTGGGACGAACAAAAACGCCAGGCGCGCGGCGATGGTGCATTTGCTGTTTAATATCATCGGCACGACCGTGCTGCTGACGCTGTACTGCACGGCCAATGCGATTTTGGATTTTTCTTTTACGCAAATGCCGGTCAACGAGGCAGGCATCGCCGTGGTGCATACGACGTTTAACCTGACCTGTACGGCGCTGCTGCTGCCGTTTTCGGCACAGCTTGAAAGGCTGGCCTGCCTGCTGGTGCGCGACAGCAAAAAGCAGGACGAGCTGCACCTGCTTGATGAGCGGCTGATGATGACGCCCGCCGTCGCGCTGGGGCGCTGCCGCGAGGTCGCCTGCGCCATGGCGCGGATTTCCATCCGGGCCTTTGACAACGCGATGAAGCAGTTTCACGATTATAATCCCAAACTTGGCGAGCAGATCCGTGCGGATGAGGCGCTGGCCGATCAGTACGAGGATCAGCTGGGGACGTATCTGGTGCAGCTGAGCAGCCATGAGCTGGCGCAGAAGGACAGCCAGGAGCTTTCCGGGCTTTTGCGCATCATCGGGGACTTTGAACGGATTTCGGATCATGCGGTCAATCTTCTGGAGTCGGCTGAAGAAATCCGCGACAAAAAGCTCGCCTTTTCCGGCGTGGCCGAGCGGGAGCTGCGCGTGATGTTTGACGCGGTTTCCGAGGTGCTGACCCTGTCGGAACGGGCGTTCTGCGAGGCGGACGATCAGGCGGCGGCCCGGGTGGAGCCGCTGGAGCAGGTGGTGGATTTGCTGCGCGACCAGCTCAAGGTGCGCCATATCGAGCGGCTGCGCCAGGGCAAGTGTACCATTGAGCTGGGCTTTGTGCTCTCCGATATGCTCACCGACCTGGAGCGCGTATCGGATCATTGCTCCAATATTGCCGCCTGTATTGTTGAGGTTGCGCACAATGCGATGGATATGCACGGGTATCTGAGCGGCCTGAATAAGGAAAAGGGCTCCACCTATCAGATGAATTATCAGACCTATCTGGAAAAATATACACTGTAGGGTCGGGGCGTCGCCGTCCCTGAGAACGGCGGTTTTGACCGTATGATAAAAGCCGGGATGTTTTGCCAAAAGCATCCCGGCTTTCGATTGTCCAAAATGTACTTGAGGAAAATGGTCAGGCAAAATTGGCGGCTTGATTTTCGTCCTGATTTTTATGAGAATAGCCGCCGCCAAAAGGCGGCCGCGGCGCGCTTAGCAGCGCATCCAAAGCCCCTGGGGCACGATTTCAAGGGTAACGTCGTCCGCGGAAACCAGTTCGCCGTCCACATCCATGATCTGCCCTTTGCGCCGCAGCGTAACGCGCTTGCAGCGGCGCACATGTGCCGGGGAAAGCTTTTCGGCGGTGCCGCGGATAAAGTGCGGCAGCAGAAACGGGATCAGCGGTTTGGCAACGGGGTCTACCAGAAGAATGTCAAACAAACCGTCCGATACGCTGGCCTTCGGGGATACATGCATGCCGCCGCCCAAAAACTGGCCGTTGGCGATGGTCACGATGGTTACAGCCTGATGGACAGACTCGCCGTCAAAGCTCATTTCCAGCTCGATGGGCTTGAATGTGGCGATGGCGCAGATCGCACCCAGCAGATACGGCAGCATGCCGCTGCCCAGGGCTTTGAATTTCTGTGTCCACAGGAGCGTCTGAATGTCAAAACCGGTGCCGACGATGTTAAGAAACACCTCGCCGTTGATCAAACCGACGTCAATTTTCTGCGGCGTACAGGCAAGGGCGTGCTTCAGCGCCGCAACCGGATCCTGCGGCAGGCCGAGGGCTTTGACAAAATCATTGCCGGTGCCGGCCGGCAAAATGCCCATGACCGTCTCGGAGCCATAGAGCCCCCGCGCAACCTCCTGCGCCAGCCCGTCGCCGCCCATGGCAAATACCGTCTGGACCCCTTCCTGTGCGGCCTGCCGTGCCAGCGCGCTGGCGTGTCCGGCCTGATTCGTTTTGTAGATCCGGTAAGACAGCTGCGCCTGTTTTAAAAAAGCTTCGACTTTTTTACATTGGCGCGCTGCCTTCCCGTGCCCAGCCGTTTCGTTTACCACGATCGCAATCATCGACCCATCCCTGCCTTGTTTGTGCATCATTATTTTCAGTATAACAAATTTCGACAAATTCGTACATGTTTTTTATCATTCTTCTTTTTTGTAGCCGACAGCCGTTGACAGGACAGCAAAGTTTCACTAAAATAAAAGCAGCAAAATCACAAGAGGTGTTTTTTATGGGCAAAAAGGAAGGAATCACGAGATTGTCGTCCTTTAAAAAGGATTTTCTGGCTTTTGCCATGAAGGGCAATGTGGTGGACATGGCTGTCGGCGTGATCGTCGGCGGAGCGTTCAGTGCGATTGTGACGTCGCTTGTCAACGATATCATCTTCCCGCTGCTCAGCCCGCTGACCGGCAAGCTGGATTATACCAACCTGTTTGTCGCCATGGACGGCCAGACCTATGCGACGCTGGAGGCGGCCAAAGAGGCCGGGGCGGCGACGCTCAATTATGGCAATTTCCTAAGCGTGATTTTGAATTTCCTGATCATTGCGCTGAGCATCTATTTTGTTGTGCGCATTCTGGGCAAGCTGCGCGCGTCAAAACAGCAGGAAGCGGCGCCCGCAGCGCCAACGACGAAAATTTGCCCCTACTGCAAAAGCCAGATCGATATTGCGGCAACCCGTTGTCCGCACTGCACGTCCCAGCTGGACGCATAGCGTTTTTATTCAATTGAAAACCTGATCGCTGCATGGGCGCGCCTGGTATGAAACGGGCGCGCTTTTTTGTATTTCCGGTTGGCGGCATGGCAATGGCAATGTGTTTTGCCGCTTGCTTTTATGTAGAAAATCGGATATGATAATACCATCAGTAAAATCGAACATGGGAGGTGGTTGCTTGTCGCAACCCGTCAATCAAACTGTTTTTGCGCCTGCCGCCGGTGCGCTGCGCCGTTTTTGGATCCGGTGGTTTCAGGCGGATCCGATTCCGTCAGATCTGCATCCGGCGCACATGCGCCGCCAGATTCTGGCCATTGTGCTGCCGGCGATGGTGGAACTGATTTTAACGCAGCTGGTATCGATGGTCGATATGATGATGGTCGGCCAGCTGGGCTCTTGGGCAATTGCGGCGGTTGGACTGACGACGCAGCCGAAATTTTTGCTGCTCATGGTGTTTATTGCGCTCAATTCCGGCGCAACCGCGATGGTTGCACGCTTTAAGGGCGCGCAGGATCCGGTTATGGCCAATAAAACCATGCACCAAAGCCTGAGCCTGACGCTGGTGCTGGCGGTCGTCGTGGCGGCGCTGGGATATGTGTTTTCCCAATGGATGGTGCGCGCGATGGGCGGCATCGCAGGGGAAACGCTGGAGCCGGCGACGCAGTATCTGCAAATTCAGATGCTGGGCTTTGTGCCGCTGGCGCTGACGACTGCCATTACCGCGGCGCTGCGCGGGGTGGGCAAAACCAAGGCGTCGATGTATTATAATCTGGTGTCCAATCTGGTGAACGTCTTTTTCAATTACTGCTTGATTTATGGACGACTCGGCATGCCGCGCATGGAGCTGGCCGGCGCGTCGCTGGCGACGGTGCTCGGTCAGTGCGTGGCGTTTGTCATTGCGCTGCTTTTGCTGACCGCCGGAAAGCATTATCTGAAGCTGCATTTTAACCAGATCCTGCGCTTTGATCTGGATCTGATCCGGCGCATCATGCGCATCGGCATGCCCGCGATGATCGAGCAGCTGGTCATGCGCACCGGGATTATCCTGTATGTCCGGCTGGTTGCATCCCTGGGTACGGAATTGTATGCAACCCACCAGATTTGTATGAATATTTTGTCGCTGTCCTTTATGAACGGGCAGGCGTTCGGCATTTCCGCCACCAGCCTGATGGGCCAGTCGCTCGGGCGCGAGCGCGTGGACGAGGCCAAGGCCTATGTGCGCTATACCCGCATGTTGGGGATGATCGTCTCTACGCTGCTGGGAATCGTCCTGTTTTTCTGCGGCTCCTGGATTGCGGCGCTGTATTCCAACGAAGCGCATGTCATCGAAATGTCCGGCGGGCTTTTGAAAATTGTCGCGCTGATCCAGCCCCTTCAGGGCTCTCAGCTGATTTTATCCGGCGCGCTGCGCGGCGCGGGCGATACGCGTTCCACTGCGGTGATCGGCGGCTCAACCATGCTGGGAATCCGCCCGCTTTTGGGCTGGCTGCTGGTCTATCCCTGCTCGCTGGGGCTCTGGGGCGCATGGCTGGCGCTGGCGACGGATCAGTCTGTCCGCTCGATCTGGACCTATATCCGTTACCGCAAGGGCAAATGGCAGCAGATTAAAGTATAGCGACGCTTTCGCAAACGGCGCCGAGGCTGTTGAATTGATTTTTTTCGACGGCCTCAGATGAAATTTGCGATTTCATTTGAAACTGCTCTCAGTATGCTGACAGGGCCGCAAAGCCGGTGTTGTCGGGATTAAAGTCAAGGCGATGATGTTTCCTTGGCAATTTTTCCAAAAAACTTTTTTGGAACCTGAGCGGCGCTGCCGGACGTGATGGCTGGATTCGTGCAATGGAGCGGATCTTATCTCCATATATATAAAAAAAGGAGGCGGTTTTGTGTCACAGGAAAATGCGGTGCAAAATGCCGATGGCGCAGGCTTTATGCGCCGTCTGTGCAACGGATGGTTTCATGTACCGCCGCAAAAAACGCACCGGTCAGGGGAAATCTATCGAAAAATCCTGATCCTTGGACTGCCGATTCTGATGGAAAATCTCGTCGTTCAGCTTGCTTCGTTGTTCAAAAAGCTTATTTTGGGGCAGCTTCACAGCATGGAGAGGAGATCCTTTCGGCGTTTATAACGGCCAATACGGGCATGCAATGGCCGATGACGGTTGTCCTGACGATTGCCATGAGCATGATGATTCTTGCCGCCCGCGCCAATGGAGAACAAAACGACGCGCAGGTGAATCGGATTTTACATCAGGGCATGAAGCTGATGGGGATATCCGCGCTGATCCTTGCAGTGAATCGTTTTTTCATAATTCCTGAAGTGCTGGTCAAGGAATTGGTCTATGTTGATGGTGCAATGCGCAGCATGGTGCTGGACTATTATCGTACCGCTGTCTGGGGCGTTATTCCCATGACCCTGACAATTGCGATATCTGCTGTGTTGTACGGAATCGGGAAACCGGTTTTTGCCCTTTGCTATCGCGTGGTTGGCGTATTGGCAGAGCTTTTGCTGTTTTTCGGTTTTGCTGCGGGTGGTTTCCGTTTCGGCGGTTCCGACATACAGCGTCTTGCGCTTGTATCCGTGATTGGCAGCGGCGTGATATTCGCGGCGGCGCTTGCATTGCTGCTTTTGTGCCGGAAAAATCTGAAATTAGATTTTAAAGGCTTTCTGCGCATCCACTTTGATAGTATAAAACGGATTTTGCTTATCAGTATTCCTGTTCTGCTGTTGCTGTCGTCCATATCGGCAAGAACGTTGGTATACCGTGAGATAATTCCTGTCGAGATGGGCACAGAGTTTTATGCAGCCTGTTTAATGTGCAAATCGGTTTTTTCGTGGACAGGCGCTTTGGGTCAAACCCTGTGCATGGTTGCCGTGATTGTTGTGGGTCATTGCATCGGCGCAAAACGCCGTGACAACGCAATGGCGTATGTTTGTCGTTTAAGATGGATCGGATTGCTCAGCGCCTTTGTATTGGCTTTGCTTTTGGTGCTTTTTCGGTACGATATTGCCGGCATATATACGGATGCTGCAAGCTTAAAGGAATTGACAAGTACGCTTCTTGAAATTTTTGCGGCCGGGCAACTCCTGCTGTTCCCGGTCTGCGTACTGACCGGCACGCTGCTTAGCGCCGACCATATCTGGTCGGTCGTCATCATCAATTGCGTGTCTATGACAGTAAGTGCGCTGGCGTACCGGCTGATGAGTCAATGCAATTGCATGTCTTGGGCTGCGTTCCCCCTGCTTGTGGTAATCGATTGCGTACTGTGTTTGGTGCTGATGAATATTCGCTATAAAACCGGGCGATGGCAGAAGATGATTGGATGAGCTGCGGGGCTTGTGCGAAACCGAAGGCAGGAATTTTCATAAAATGCGTTTGAAAATACGGCGGGCTGGCGTCAAAACAGTCTTGCCCGCCGTGTTGTCTTGCTTGACAAATCCGGTTTGAAACCCTATAATAGGGGCATGTTCTGCGTGAAGAACGGGAAAAAGCGCGTGTTTTCCCCTCAAGAGAGCTGCCGGCTGGTGCGAGGCGGCGGGGCGGCGTGCATCTCGCCCGGGAGCGCGGCGTGTTTCCCGCGTTAAGGGAAGCGAAAGCGGGCGCAATGCGCCAATGCGGAGTGGTACCGCGGATTTGTTCCGTCTCCCAATGGGGAGGACGGAATTTTTTTTGACAGGAGCAATGGCTATGGTTCAACAGTATGCACCAGAAATCATCGAAAAAAAGTGGCAGCGGCTCTGGGAGGAAAATCACGCCTTTGAGGCCGGAAGCGATTATTCCAAGCCCAAGTTCTATCCGCTCATCGAGTTCCCCTATCCCTCCGGCGCGGGGCTGCACGTCGGGCACCCGCGTTCCAATACGGCGATGGATATCATTGCCAGAAAGCGCCGGATGCAGGGCTATAACGTGCTGTATCCCATCGGATGGGACGCTTTTGGCCTGCCGACGGAAAATTTTGCGATCAAAAACAAGATTCATCCGCGCATCGTTACCGAACAGAATATCGAGCATTTCCGTCAGCAGCTGAAAATGCTGGGCTTTTCGTTTGACTGGTCCCGCCAGGTCAACACGACCGATCCGAAGTATTATAAATGGACGCAGTGGATTTTCTTAAAGCTTTTGGAGCATGGGCTTGCCTATAAGGCGGAAATGAACATCAACTGGTGTACCTCCTGCAAGGTCGGCCTTGCCAATGAAGAGGTGGTGGACGGCGTTTGCGAACGCTGCGGCGGCCAGGTGATTCATAAGGTTAAGAGCCAGTGGATGCTTAAAATTACCGATTATGCGCAAAAGCTGCTCGACGGCCTGGACGATGTGGACTTTGTCGAAAAGGTCAAAACACAGCAGCGCAACTGGATCGGCCGCAGCGAGGGCGCAGAGGTGGATTTCGCCATCGCGGGGACGGACGACAAGCTGCGCGTATATACCACGCGCCCTGATACGCTCTTTGGCGCGACGTATATGGTCATTTCGCCCGAGCATCCGATCATTGACAAATACGAAAAGCAGATTGAAAATTTTGCGGACGTGCTGGCTTACCGTGAACTTTCCGCAAAGAAGAGCGATTTTGAACGCACGGAGCTGAATAAGGAAAAAACGGGTGTGGCGCTTGCGGGCGTGCGCGCGGTCAATCCGGTCACCGGCAGAGAAATCCCGATCTGGGTTTCCGATTATGTTCTGATGTCCTATGGCGCCGGCGCGATTATGGCGGTGCCGGCGCATGATACGCGCGACTATGAGTTTGCCCGCGTTTTTGGGCTGCCGATTGTACAGGTCGTTGCCGGCGGCGATATTCAAAAGGAGGCCTATACTGACATTACCCAGGGGCAGATGATCAACTCCGGGTTCCTGGACGGCATGAGCGTGGCGCAGGCCAAAAAAGCGATTGTCGACTATATGGCGGAAAAGGGCTTTGGACAAAAGAAAGTCAACTATAAGCTGCGCGACTGGGTCTTTGCCCGTCAGCGTTATTGGGGCGAGCCGATCCCGGTGATCTGGTGCGAAAAATGCGGCTGTGTGCCGCTTAAGGAAAGCGATCTGCCTCTGGAGCTGCCCGATATCGACAATTATATGCCCACCGATAACGGCGAATCGCCTCTGGCGGCGATTGACAGCTGGGTCAATGTGACCTGCCCCTGCTGCGGCGGCCCTGCCAAACGCGAAACGGATACCATGCCGCAGTGGGCGGGGTCTTCCTGGTATTTTTTGCGCTATATCGACCCGCACTGCGACAACGCCATCGCTTCGCCCGAGGCGCTTGCCTATTGGCTGCCGGTTGACTGGTATAACGGCGGAATGGAGCATACGACGCTGCACCTGCTTTACAGCCGCTTCTGGCATCGGTTCCTGTATGATATCGGCGTGGTGCCGACCAAGGAGCCGTACGCCAAACGGACGTCCCATGGCATGATTCTGGGCGAGGACGGGCAGAAAATGAGCAAGTCCCGCGGCAATGTCATCAACCCCGACGATACGGTTGCGGAAATCGGCGCGGACGCGTTTCGCATGTACGAGATGTTCATGGGCGCTTTTGATCAGCCGATCCCCTGGTCGACGCAGGGCGCGCGCGGCTGCCGCCGGTTTATCGACCGCGTCTGGCGTCTGCTGGATATGATCCAGGGCGAGGAGGAGTCCGACGATCTGCGCGCTTCACTCCATGGGATGATCAAAAAGGTTTCCGACGACTTTGAAAAGATGAAGTTCAATACGGCCATTGCCGCCATGATGTCCTTTGTCAACGACGTTTATGCCAAGGGGAGCATTACCCGCAAGGAGCTTGGTACGCTGCTGATGCTGCTAAACCCGGTAGCGCCGCACGTTACCGAGGAAATGTGGCAGCTGATCGGCGGGGAGGGGTATCTGTACAACCATCCGTGGCCGCGGCACAGCGAGGAAGCGCTCAAAACCGCTCAGGTGGAAGTGGCGGTGCAGGTGCTGGGCAAGATCAAGGCGCGCCTGAGCGTACCGGCCGACGCAGACGCCAAAGCCGTGGAGCAAATCGTGATGAACCACGAGGCGATCCGCACGCTCATCGGCGAAAAGCCTGTGCGCAAATTCATCTACATTCCTGGACGTCTGGTCAATATTGTGATTTGATTCGACCCATTTCGGCCCGCGCGGATATCTGCGCGGGCTTTTTTTCGGCGGAAATTTATCGGTTTGGATCTGCGGGGCTTTTCATCTGCCCTGCGCTGTGCTATGATATTTTCATCTGCGGCCGGGTAAAAAGGATAAGCGGTGCGTTCACCATGGGGCAAAAGAGGGATGTTGTATGTATCTTGCGGAAAAATGGAAGGATTATGAAATCATCGACACCGGGGACGGCAATAAACTGGAGCGGTGGAAGCATATCACGCTTTGCCGGCCGGACCCGCAGGTCATCTGGCCGGCGGAAAAGCCGGAGCTGTGGCGCGGCGCAGACGCGCGTTATTACCGGAGCGAACGCGGCGGCGGCCAGTGGGAATTTAAAAATCAACTGCCGGAGCGCTGGCAGGTCAGCTATGGCGGCCTGCGTTTTTATGTGCGTCCAACCGGCTTTAAGCATACGGGCCTTTTCCCCGAACAGGCGGTAAACTGGGACTGGATGAGCAATCTGGTGCGTCAGGCCGGGCGCGAGGTTTCGGTGCTGAACCTGTTTGGCTATACCGGCGGCGCGACCTGCGCGCTGGCGGCGGCAGGGGCGCGGGTGTGCCATGTCGACGCGGCAAAGGGCATGGTGATCTGGGCAAAGGAAAACGCGGCGCTGTGCGGCCTTGAGGACGCGCCGCTGCGGTTTATCATTGACGATGCGCAGAAATTCGTCGAGCGCGAGCTGCGCCGGGGACATACCTATGACGCGATTTTGATGGATCCGCCCTCCTATGGGCGCGGACCGGACGGCAGCGTTTGGAAGCTGGAGGAACGGCTGTATCCGCTGGTGGAGCGCTGTGCGCTTCTGATGAGCAACCGGCCGCTGTTTTTCCTGATCAACGCCTATACGACCGGCCTTGCGCCGTCGGTGCTGAAGGATATCCTTCAAAAAACAGTTGTGGCGCGCCTGGGCGGCGTTGCTTCGGCCGACGAGGTGGGGATCCCTGTGACACACGGCGGCGTCGTGCTGCCCTGCGGCGCTTCCGGAAGGTGGGAGGCGCGATGAGGGCGGATTATCCCCATGTGCTGTATGAGGACAACCATTTGCTGGCGGTTGAAAAGCCGGTCAACATGCCCTGTCAGGCGGACGATTCCGGCGATCTGGATTTGCTGACGCTGATGAAGGATTATTTGAAAGAAAAATACCAAAAACCCGGTCAGGTTTATCTGGGGCTGGTGCATCGGCTGGATCGGCCGGTGGGCGGCGTCATGGTTTTTGCCAGAACCAGCAAGGCGGCGGCCCGGCTTTCCCAGCAGATCCGTTTGGGCCAGGTGGACAAAACCTATCTGGCGGTTGTGCGCGGCGCGCCGCCGCAGGCGCAGCGGCTGACGGATTATCTGATCAAGGACGCGCGGACCAATTCTTCCCGCGTGTGCGCGCCGGATGCGGGCGGGAAATTTGCCGCGCTGTCCTACCGGCGCTGCGGGCAGGCAGACGGCCTGTCATTGGTGCGCGTGGCGCTTGAGACGGGCCGGAGCCATCAGATCCGCGTGCAGATGGCGCACGCGGGGTATCCTCTTTGGGGGGACAGCCGGTATGGCGGCGGTAAGCCCGGGCAGCAGATCGCGCTTTGGTGCGCGCAGATGGCTTTGACGCATCCGACGCTGAAAACGCCGCTGTGCGTATCCTGCCTGCCGCCTGATCGCGACCCCTGGTCGCTTTTTGACCTGGCTTCGGCGCTTGAACCGATGTAAATGAAAATGGAGTTTTGATGGTGCGTTTAATCTTATATTTTGTGATTTGTCTGGCTGCCACCACCGTGGGGGCGATCAGCGGCGTGGGCGGCGGTGTGATTATCAAACCGGTGTTTGACGCCGTTTCCGGGCTGGAAGTGGCGCAGATCAGTTTCCTGTCGGGCTGTACGGTGCTGGCCATGACGGTGGTGTCGCTGCTGAGCGCGCGCGGCGGCGGGGTGCGCGTCGAGGCGCGCCGCGGGACGCTGCTGGCCCTTGGCGGGGCGGCGGGCGGCGTGCTGGGCAAGCAGCTGTTTGAAATCGTGAAGCGCGCTGCGGGCAATGGTGCGCTGGTGGGCGTCGTGCAAAGCGTCCTGATGGTGCTTTTGACGGCCGGCGTGCTGCTTTATATGCGTATGCGGCCCCGAATTCGAACGAAAAACGTCCAAAACGGGGCGATGTGCGTGCTCATCGGCGTTGCGCTGGGCGTGTTGTCCGCTTTTTTGGGCATCGGCGGCGGGCCGATCAATCTGGCGGTTTTATATTATTTCTTTTCCATGGATACTAAAACCGCAGCGCTCAACTCCCTGTATGTGATCTTTTTCTCCCAGATTGCCAGTCTGGCAATGACGCTGGCGGGCGCAACCGTGCCCGTGTTTGACCCATTGGTGCTGACGGTTATGGCGGTGGGCGGCGTGCTGGGCGGTATGAGCGGGCGCAAAATTGCCAGGCGGCTTACTGGCAAGGGGGCGGATCGTGTGTTTGAGGGGCTTTTGGTGGTCATTACGCTGATCAGCGTTTATAATCTTGCGCACTACGCGCAGCTGCTATAATTATACGGCGGCGCATCCCTGCGTTTGCGGGGATGCGCCGCTGCGTGCAAAGGGGATCGGATGGGGGCGAGGGACGAAAAAACCGCTGCTTTCCAAAAGAAAGAAACCATGATAAAATAAGAATTAAAAAGGGATATTGCAAAACAAATGGAGGGTATGCATATGATTTATCGGGCGCTTGGTAATACGGGGCTGCGCGTTTCGCAGGTTAGCTTCGGCTGCATCCGCTTTGACGGACTGGATCAGCCGCGGGTGACGCAGCTGGTGAAGCGGGCAATTGACGGCGGCATCAATTATTTTGATACGGCGCGCGCTTATGGCAGCAGCGAGGTTTATCTGGGGCAGGCGCTCAGGGAATTGGGCGCGCGGGATCGGGTGATCCTTTCGTCAAAGGTGATCCGGCGCGATCTGGATGCGTTCAAGCAGGATTTTGAAACCACGATGCGCAATTTGCAGACGGATTATCTGGATATCCTGTTTCTTCACGACGTCAGTACCCGGAAAAACTGGGACCGGCTGATCAGCCAGGGGACGCTGGACTATGCTTTGGAATTAAAAAAGCAGGGGCGTATCGGCCATTTGGCGATTTCCACCCATGACGGCGCGATGGGGGAGATGATGATCCGCACCGGGCATTTTGAAATTGCCATGCTGGCTTATAACCCCATTGGCCGCGATGTGGAGCAGACGCTGCTGCCGCTTTGCACGCAGCTGGGGCTGGGCGTGGTGATCATGAAACCGCTGGGCGGCGGCGTGTTGTCCGAAGCGCGCTCGGCGCAGCTGGGTTTTTCCGTTACGGCAAAGGAATGTCTGGAGTTTGCCGTTTCCAATCCGCATGTTTCCTGCATCATTCCCGGCATGGACAAGCCGGAGTATGTGGATACGGCCCTTCAGGTCGGTGCGCAGCAGGCGGTTTATACCGACGCCATGCGCGACGCGCTGACGGCACGCATCAGCCTGCAGGGGAAAAACTATTGCAGAGGCTGTGGGTATTGCCTGCCCTGCGTCAAGAACATCCCCATCCCGACAGTGCTGGCGCTTTTAAACCGCAGCGAGGCTTTCGGCGGGCTGGATTGGTCGCAGACCCACCAGATTGCGCAGGAATATACGCAAACGGTTGCGCGCGACCGGCTGCCCGAGCAGTGCATTGCCTGCGGCGCCTGCGTGACCCGCTGCCCCTATAATCTGCCGATTCCCCAGCTGATGAAGGAAGCGGCGGTAAAACTGCGCCGGTACGATTGATTGGGATGACCTACAGACGGGCGCCGGATTAAAAGCGCATCGGATGAAACGCAGACGGCAGGATGCGCTTGTGCTGCAAGCGGCTCCGGCGGGGTGCGCTGTGGTGCAGTGCAAACGGGAATTTGGAGGTGCATCGGTGTTTTCCTACGAGCTTTTAAAAGCCTTTATCCTGCTGGCGGTCTG
>DCTY01000033.1 GCA_002329335.1 Christensenella sp. UBA1428 | reverse complement strand
CAAGCGCTGCAACGACTTTGGCGCAGGCGGCGTTTCAGTTGCCATCGGTGAATTGGCAGACGGTCTTGAGATCGATTTGAACGCGGTGCCGAAAAAATACGAGGGCCTTGACGGCACCGAGCTGGCGATCTCCGAATCGCAGGAGCGTATGGCTGTCGTCGTTGCCCGCGAGGACGCCGCTCGTTTCTGTCAGCTGGCGGACGGCGAAAATCTGGAAGCCACCGTGGTGGCGCAGGTAACCCGGGAACCGCGGTTGGCCATGCGCTGGAACGGTCAAACCATCGTGGATATTTCGCGCGAATTTTTAAATTCCAACGGCGCGCCCAAACATATCGACATCGCACCGGAAAAGCCGCGCGCCTTTGGCAAGGAAATTCCGGAGGACTTCCAAAAAGGCATGCTGGCGTTGGCGGACGATCTGAACGTCTGCTCCCGCCGCGGGCTTTCCGAGCGGTTTGACTCCACTATCGGCGCAGGCACGGTGCTGATGCCCTTTGGCGGCAAATACCAGCGCACGCCGATTCAGGCGATGGTACACAAGATTTCCCTGGAACAGGGCGACACGTCCACCTGTTCGTTCATGTCCTGGGGCTTTAACCCCTATATCAGCGAAAAGAGCCCCTATCACGGCGCATATCTGGCGGTTGTTGAATCCGCCGCGCGCCTGGTTGCAACCGGCGCATCCTTCCGGGACGTCTATCTGACCTTCCAGGAATATTTCGAAAAACCGCAGCGCGATCCCAAACGCTGGGGCAAACCGCTTGCCGCGCTTTTGGGCGCTTTTATGGCACAAAAAGAGCTGGGCATCGCCGCCATCGGCGGTAAGGACTCGATGAGCGGTACCTTTGAACAAATCGATGTGCCGCCGACGCTGGTTTCTTTCGCCGTAACAACCGGGCAGACCGATCAGGTCATTTCCCCGGAGCTGAAAAAAGCTGGGCATCATCTTTTGCTCCTTACGCCTGAATATGACGAAAACGGCCTGCCCAAGGCCAAATCGCTCAAGGCGCTGTTTGATCAGGTCACCGCGCTGATGCGCCAGGGACATGTGTTTGCCGCCTGGACGCCCGGCTTTGGCGGCGCAGCGGAAGGGCTGATGAAGATGGCCTTCGGCAACCGGATCGGCGTAGAATTTGACAAAGACGTTTCGCTAAGCACGTTGTTTGGTTATGCATACGGCGGCTTTGTGCTTGAAACCGATCTTCCCGTGGAAGGCGCCTGCCTGCTTGGCCGTACCACGGATCAGGAGGCGTTGATTTACGGCAAAAATGCCGTCGATCTCCAAACGCTGCTGCATGTTTATGAACAAAAGCTGGAGCCGGTCTATTCCTGCAACATTACGCAGAGCGCCGGCCAGATTCCGGAGCTGAACTTTGTTGCCGGCCATCCGGCCGCGCCTGCGGTCCTCAAGCATCATCCGCGCGTGTTGATTCCGGTGTTCCCCGGCACCAACTGCGAGTATGATTCGGCCAAGGCAGTGCGCGCTGCGGGCGGCGAGGCGGAAATTTTTGTGATCAACAACCTAAGCGCCGCAAAAATCACGCAATCCATCGATGCGTTTGCGCAGAAGCTGAAGCAGTCGCAGATGATTTTCATCCCCGGCGGTTTCTCGGGCGGCGACGAGCCGGACGGTTCGGCCAAATTCATCACGGCATTTTTCCGCAACGCCAAGCTGCGCGACGGCGTCCATGAGCTGCTGAAAAACCGGGGCGGTCTGATCTGCGGCATCTGCAACGGCTTCCAGGCGCTGGTCAAGCTGGGGCTTGTTCCCTTCGGTGAAATCATCGAAACGGACGATACCTGCCCGACGCTTTCGTTCAACACCATCGGCCGTCACCAGTCGATGCTGGTGCGCACCCGGATCGCCTCCAACAAATCCCCCTGGCTGGCGAAAACACGCGTGGGCGATATTTACACCGTAGCCATTTCTCACGGCGAAGGCCGCTTTGTCATCGACGAAAAGCTGGCCGCCAAGCTGGCGCAAAACGGCCAGATCGCCACGCAGTATGTGGATCTGACCGGCAAGCCCACCAGTCAGGTCGCGTTCAACCCCAACAACTCCGTCTGGGCCATCGAGGGGATTACATCCCCGGATGGACGCGTCTTTGGCAAAATGGGGCACAGCGAGCGCGTTGGCCGCGGGCTGTACCGCAACGTGGAAGGATGCTACGACATCGGGATGTTTGAAAGCGCTGTCAACTATTTTAATCTGTAACTTGTATGACCTGCTTTCGCGCAGGCACGATTCTCATCCATATTCGATCCTTTTCCAAAAAGGGCGCCGAACAAATACGGCGCCCTTCATTCTTTTCTCCAACATCGCACACCGAAAAAACAAAATACTGCTTTAGCGACAGATTTCCGTGTTTCTCAAAGCATTTACATAGAAATTTCATACCCTTGTCAAAGTAAAAAATCCATATTATACTGACAGTGTTATAAAATTTCTGCCCAAAATCCGGCTTTTTTGTATATCGATACATCCCAATTGCAGAACTTTTAAGATAAAAACGCTGTGTGGTGAAAAAGATGGATCAGTTTATAAAAAATCAACTTCAATATGGGCTTAAGTATTTTCCCATAAACCTCATAAAATCGTGGTTCATTCCCAAAAGCAGTTCTGAAACGCAAAAAATGCGTGAAAAAGGATTTATCTGCGGCGTATGCCATCCCAAAGAAGATTATGATCAGATCAAAAATGCCAATATCGACTGGGTTCGTATGGATATCCCGTTTCCTTTTGACGAAAACGGAGAAATTTGCAGCCGCTATCTCCTTTTTAAAAAACGCGCTTTTTCCTATGTGGAAAAAGGATTTCAGGTAATGGCTGTCACACCCTATCCACGGGAATACATCCAACGCAATATTGCGCTAAATACGCCTGACGGCGAAAAACGCATCCGGGAAATCGCCCGTTTTATGCTCAAAGATCTGCGCGGCATTGTACAGGCCTATCAAATTACAAACGAGATGGGCGTTCCCAGATTTACTGTTCCGCTGCGGATTGACCAGGCGGCCAGATTCATCGGCATACAGCTTGAAACGATGTACCCGGAAAAAGGAGATGTGCTCATTGGGTATAATGCTGCGCTGATACAGGCTGATTTGCACGCCATGCTAAAGCCGTATCATCCGTATTGCGATTACGTCGGCGTCGACGTTTATCTGGGATGTTTTTATAAAATCCCCTGCTTTATGGGGATGTTCGACGCATTATTAAATTACCTATGGGCTTTCACACGCAAACCAATCCTCGTGCAGGAATTTGGTTATATCAGCAGCGGCGCTTCAAAAACAAAGAAGCAAAAACAGGACATCTTAAAATCCTTTGGATTTTCCAGTGAAAAAGAAGTCAAAAAGAACAGCTCTCAATTTGTTTCAAACCTTCCGGAGCACATGCAGACTCATATCCGGCATGTCTGTCAAAATGACGACAAACAATATTGGGACTTTATTCATGGTGATTTTAAAAATCATCTCTATCGCGAGCTGCCAAAATCGACTCGTATTTTCGGCTATCCGCATACACCCGACGGCCAGGCGCGATTTTTCTCCAAAACCATCTGCAAATTCTATCAGAAAAAATATGTTGCCGGCATGTTTATCTATTGTTATTCGGATAATCAGAAATGCTATATCTGCGGTCAAAGCGATTGTCCAACTGAAACACGCTGGGGGCTTGTCGATTCTAACGGAGTTGGAAAGCCTTCATATTATGCCGTACAAAAGGCCTTCGCCGCCATCAAAAAGACGTCCTGACACAATCATGCCGTTTGTTTTTTATATTTTTTGCAGCGTACAGAAACAAAGGAAAACGCTGATTCGTCGTTATGATAGGTGTACTGGCGCATAGGATTCATCGACATATTCCTTTCGGGGAAATACGCTGCCTCTGTTTTGCCTGCACAATCAAAAGCAGAAAACCGGCGTCGCTCAAAATTATTGACGCCCCCTGCATATCGACCGTATTTCCAAAAAAATTTTGAAGGGAGAACATTGAAATTATGAAAAGAAAAAAGCGTATGGCTTGTTTTGCGGTGCTGACCATGCTGACGGTGCTGTTAACTGGCTGTGCTTTTACCGTACCCCAACCTAATCGCACAATCCCGACAGCAAGCGCAACACCAACGCAATCTGCCGTAGATGGCTCAAAGGAAGCGCTGCTTTATACTAAGGCAGTTCTCGATGAAAAAAAGAATTTTGCAGCACTCCCCTTTCTGGACGATCAGCTCTATGCGGCAGCATATTTAGGCTATCAGGAAATCGAAGATTTGTCCTGGTATGTCCAAAATTATCTTTCCAGCGAAAACATCCCCATCCATTATTTTTCATCCGGCGAATATTATCTGATTATCCCAAGATATCCGGATTTATCGCTGAAACTCTATCAGCGAGACATGCAGAGCGACAATTTATCGCTTGTGTTTGAATCACCCGTTTGTGTGCCGTTCATCATCCAGTGCAATGCAAGCGATATCTTTGCAGACGCCGTCATCTTCTTATCCAACGATACCCACAGCGTCTCCTTTTCCCCGCATATTTCATTGGTTGACGGCGCAGTAGAAATCGGCGATCAGGGGCTTAACATCACCAAGCCAAACAATTGACACAAAGTATGCCGTCAATTTCTGCCATACCATGCAGATTCGCACATGGCGGAAACCGCATCTGGCAGTGATACCCCGCTTTAATTTTGCCCATGCCTCCTTGAACGAAATTATTTGCACCAAGAAAGGAAAGCCGCCATGGCGCTTGGTTAAAAAAAGCGTACCGGGAATTCTATATGCCCGGCTCCAAGCTGGCAAACAAGCAAAGCTCCCGCTAATGTCTTTGGATATTAGAAAACCGATCTTGTCTTAACAAAAGTTCCTCGGCTGCTTGCGAAACAGACGATAGAAAAACGGCAAGAAAGGTCGAGCAATCCACTTTTAAATGATGTAAAATATATCCCAGAGGTGGAAAACGTGAGGGAACAGCTATTGGCAGTTCAGCGCATGCAGGATTATATCGAGAAGAATCTGGCGGCGGATATTACGCTGTCCGACCTGGCCCGCGCTTCTTTTTTCTCTCCCTGGTACTCCTATCGTTTGTTTCGGGAATATCTCGGGCAGACGCCTGCGGCGTACATCCGCAGGCTGCGGCTGAGCCGTTCCGCCATGCGGTTAAAAAAGGAAGGATGCAAAATCACCGATGCTGCCAATGACCTGGGGTTTGGCAGCGTCGATGGATACCAGAGGGCCTTTTACAGGGAATTTGGCTGCAACCCAGGCCAATACGTCAAAGAACCTGTTCCCATCCCGCTTTTTATTCCCTACGGCGTCAAATTTAAAGAATTGAGAAAGGATATCCCCGACATGGAAAACTTACAGAGCGTTTTTATTCAGCTGCTTCAAAAGCCCGCACGCAAGGTCCTCATCAAACGCGCAGTTCATGCACAGGAGTATTTTGCATACTGTCAGGAAGTCGGCTGCGATGTCTGGGGGCTGCTCTCCAGCATGGACTCTCTGTGCGGCGAACCGGTATGTTTATGGCTGCCGCAAGCGTATCGGAAACCGAACACCTCCATGTATGTCCAGGGCGTTGAAGTGCCGTCGGACTTTGACGGTGAAATCCCGGAGGGCTTTGACGCAATTGATCTGCAGGCATCAGAATATCTGATGTTTCAGGGCGAACCGTTTCGGGAAGAGGATTATGCAAAAGCAATTCGAGCCGTTCAGCACGCCATGGAGCGCTACGACCCCGCCTTAATTGGCTACGAATGGAACGATGCAAGCCCCCGAATCCAGCTGGAACCGCGCGGAGAACGCGGTTATCTTGAACTTCGTGCCGTCAAACGCATGGCTGTCAAACGAAAACCGTTGGGGTAATTTAAAAGGAACTCAATTGGCAGCGAACGTCGCTTATCTTTCCAAAGATGAAAAAGCGCACAACAAAAAAAGGCATGACGCATCGGCAAATGCGGTCATGCCTTTTACTGACTTTTGCATCGGAAGCGATCCTCCTGGCGGGATCACCGATCACAACCGATGCCCTGATCTTTTTGCGCTGTACAGCGCAAAACGCCCAAAGTTTTGCCCACAGCTTGCTGTCACTCCTGCAGGCGCGGACGCATTTTCAAACGATATAATTGCCGTAGTCCAAAATCACATTGCCGTCTGCGTCCATTTCATGAAAACGTAAGCGGTGATAGCGTTCAAAAAAACAATAGACCCCGCTGTCCGGACCTGCAATGTCGCTGCGAAAATTGCCCAGACGCTCCGTCCGTATTTTTTTACAAACGGCTTCATGCGGCGGACCGCCATAAATTTCGCCGTTTTCAGGATTGCCCCGAACCCAGCCAACCGCAATATCGCTTTTGGGCAGATCCAGAAAATCATACCCTTCGGGCGCCTGCGTCTGCACCGGAAAAAACAAACCGATCCAATAAGCAAAGTCGGTTCCGTCCGCGCGCATCGTCATCAGCCCCAAGGGATCTTCATCAAACGGCAAAATACCAACAGCCCGTTTCAGCGCCGCAAACTGATCCCGCGTCATCCACGCATCCCATTGCTTGCCAAACCCGTCTTGCCCCCGATCCTTGTTGGTATAGCGTTTCCCGATCAGCCGCAGCGCCGGAAAATGCTCTTTGTAAACCCGGATCACTTCAATTGCCATACGTTTCCCTCCTGTCAGCGTTTTAAAATCGTTTGCACTTTTCTTGCAATCATGCTTCCCGTGCATTTTTTCTATTCTGCTGTATAATTGCGGCGGAAATGGATATCCTGAACGTATCGGGACAGGCCCGATATTCGTTGGTCACTCCTCCTGCTCTGTTTGGAATATGCCAAAACCGGCAGCAACTGCTGCCGGCTTTTTTTATCGTATTTCAGCCGCAGGCTTACCAGAAAAAACCACGGCGGCGCTTATGCGCCTTGCGCTTGCGGCGGATTCCTTTTTTATAATCCTCCTCGTTTTTGCGGATGGTTTCACATTGTTGTGCGTACTGCTTGGGACCCGTAGCATAGCCAAGCAGATACACCGCCGGATAGGTCAGCGAAAACAGGAAATAGGACAGCACATACTGAATCGGCGACAGCTGCGTAAAGTAAAGCTTTAGAAACGGCGAAAAATACACACGGGTAGCCGCTCGCAGCCAGGTCAGCCCATCGAGCGTTACAAGCCCGGCAAGCGACAGGATAAGCCCGGGCACCGCAATTAAAAGCGCAATGACCATCCCCTTTTTCACGCTGTACGCGCGGTCGAGCATATCCTGATCCACCACATGGCCCTGCGCGCTGAGCCGCTCGTTGCGCGCGGTGATCTGCGCGTCGCGCGCACCGCGGTCGCTGCCGTCATAAAAGGCAATAGCAAAATAGATGATCAGAAAGCCTGCAAAAAGGCTCCATCCAATCCAATCGTTGTCCGACAGCGCGCCGGAACCCAAAAACAGGCTCAGCAGCGTACAGGTAAACATAAACGCCAACCCGCGCAGCGCAACCGTCACGGAATACTTGCTCAACAATTTCATAACCTTCCTCCTCCTGCGCCGCGCACGCCGGTGGGCGTGATAACAAACTGCGCCGCAACGTCCATTTCATCGTGCGCAACCGTTTCAAACAGCGCCGAATCATAAACAACGGCGCCCGTTTGCGCGTGCAGCGCATTTTGAGCTAAAAACCGGTCATAGCAGCCCTTCCCATAGCCCAGACGAAACCCGTCCAGACCGCAGGCAAGCGCCGGCATTAAAATCAAATCGATCTCATCTAACGGTACTGCCGGGCCAACCGGCGCCAAAAAGCCATAGCGTCCGCGGACCATCTGATGCCCCGGACAAAACAGCGCCGCTTCCATCTGCGTTTCCCCGACCATACGCGGCAGCGCAAAACGCTTGTCCCCCTTTTGGGCAAGCGGCATCAAGTCCAGCTCCCGCCCGACGGGCGCGTACAGCATCACCGTTTTTGCCTGCTGATACACATACCAAGATACCACAATTTCGCACAAAAGACAAGACAGCCGATGCTGCTCCTCCGGGCTGATTCCGGCACGCTGCGCCCGCATACTGGCGCGCAGCGCCTGCTTTTCCACGGCGCTCATGGCACATACAGCCGCGGCACGCGCTGGGAAACGCCCAATACAATTTCATAGGAAATCGTATCGCACCATGCCGCAAGATCGTCTGCGCTGATAGTCTGACCGCCCTGCCTGCCAAGCAGCATCACCGGATCGCCGACCGCACAGTCAATCCCCGTAACGTCCACCATCATCTGATCCATGCAGACCCTGCCGATCACCGGCGCGCGCCTGCCGCCTACCAATACCCAACCGCGGCCGCCAATGACGCGATGGTACCCGTCTGCATACCCCACCTGCAGCGTTGCAACCCTGGTTGGCTTATGCGCAATAAACTTCCCGCCATAGCTGACCGCATCGCCGCTTTGAATGGTTTTTAAATGGACAATCTGCGTTTGCCAATCCATCACCGGACGCAAATCCAGCGCCATCGCAGGATCCGGGCTGTAACCATAAAGCACAATACCCGGACGAACACCGTCCAGATGCGCATAATCATGCTTAAAAATCCCGGCGCTGTTTGCAGCGTGCAAAAAGGCCGTCGGATACTGCGCGCGAATCAGCGCCGACAACGCCATAAACCGTTCATATTGTCCATGCGTATACGCCAACGCCGCCTCATCTGACTCATCTGCTCTTGAAAAATGCGTAAACGCACCGTGCAGGCGCACATTCGGGCACTTTTTCAAATGTGCCAGCAGCGTTTCAACTTCATCTGGCGTCCGCAGCCCGATACGGCCCATCCCGGTATCCAGTTTCAAATCCACCCAGGCGGTTTTGCCAAGGCGCTGTGCCGATGTCTGAAGATCTAAAAGCGTCTGCACCGAAAAACACGCCTGAATCAGCCCCAGGCGCACGCTTGCCTCCGCTCCCTGCGCATTGACGCCGCCCAGCACAAAAATCGGCGCGTCGATTCCCGCGCTGCGCAGCGCCTCGCCTTCCTCCGCAATGGCAACGCAAAGCCCATACGCGCCGGCGGACAAAAGGCAGCGCGCAGTTTCAACCGCGCCATGTCCGTAGGCGTCCGCTTTGACGACCGCCAGGATTTTCTTTTCCGGCGAAAGCTGCGCCCGAACCTGATTCAAATTAAAGCGCAGGTTATCCAAATGCACCTGTGCGAAAGTCGCTCTGTACACCGCTACACCTCAATGGCCACGCCAAAATTATTTTGATACTATTTTATCACAATTGACTGCAAATAGCACGAAAAAAGAAAGATTCCTGCCATTAAATTTCATTGGGCGGTTTTCCTTTGCCGCAGGCACGCATAAAAAACCGCGCCGCATTGATTTGCAGCGCGGTTTTGACAATTTGCTTTTATACAGCCATACCTTTGTGATCAGCCCAGATACGAATCGATGTCCGACACGACCTGACGCATGCGGTTGATATTATTGATCGCCGCTTTGTACAGGCCCTCGGCCGTTTCAAGGGACGTCCGGTTGGAGGCCGTATGCTCGTTGGTTTTCATTGCGTCATCCATCGTCTTCACCCAATCCGCAGGCACGGCTTCGATGCCCTTGAGCGCGCCGGCAAGCGAACCTGCCGTATGAGCGCGGCAGTCGGTATCGCGGCCGGAATTGACCGCCATGACAATTGCAGTTTTGGGATCGGCGTCCGCCATGTACAAAATACCATAGGCCGCGCTGAGAATTTCAACAGCGTTGGAAACCTGACGGTTTTCGTATTTATACTGGAGCTTTTTGCCGTATTCCTCCGGATCCTTGCCGCACTTTCTGGCAATTTCCTGCACGTCGTCAAACTCGCGCAGCGGCGTGGGGCCCAGCACCTTGCGCGCCGCCTCAATAACGCTTTCAATCGTCGCGTTGGGCTTGAGCGATTCGGCAACGCCGGCGCAATGCGCTCCGGCCACTTCCACGGCATAGTTGCCCGGAACGCCGCGCACATCCTTTAAACGCGCCAGCTCCATCGCATCCTTTGCCGCCTGCTCCGGATAGCAGGCGTTGACAACGCCGACCGCACCCATCATTTTGGTCGTACCATACAATCCCGGCCAGGAAGCATGCGCTCCCACATCCCATGGCGGAATACCGGCTTTGATCGAATAATAGATCACCTGGTCCTGGGAGCCCAGCTGCCAGCCGAACATCTCCGGCTTCACCAACGTTGCCCACGCCTTGGCCAGATCCCAAAGATCGATCCGTCCGCCCTTTTCGATAATCGCGGTGGACAAGATGCGGAAACGCTCCTCGCCGTCCTCCGTCGTGCCGGGCACGCGCGTGTGCGGATGGCCGATCGGCGGATGGCCCAGGCCCGTATCAAACGGGTTGGCCGCACGGTCGTTGACGCTAAACAGCCGTTTACCGGTAAATTTCGTCACCTCGGGCAGATAGTCAATATAGCCCCAATACTGCTGACGTTCTTCAACCGTATACCCTTCCATCAGTTCGCCCATGGAATTGCCCACAGAACCTGCGGCGATATAGCCATGGATTTTTTTGAAGAGTAGGTTGTCATGAAAATCGCTCATTTTTCTTCTCCTTCTAAACTAGTTGATCCACAACGCTTTTTATCAAAGCGGCATGTTCATAGAAAAAACGGCAAATATGATTATAACAGATTTTCATTTTCCGTGCAACCGTTCCAAAGTCTTCTGCTGAAAAATCAATTTTCAGCAAAAAGAACGAGAAAATGCCTTTTTCTGCCGGTTATTCCGGATGATTTTCAGAAACAGGATCTTCCATTCAGGCGCAAATTTTCTCTCTTGGTAATATTTTTCCAACAAAGGTTTCACAGTGGATGAAAATCCTGTTCTTACTCGTTTTAAGCGTTGTGCTCCTTGATCCATTCATACACGACGTTGTAGTTCAGTTCAGGGCTGTATTTTTCCATCGTATCG
>DCTY01000073.1 GCA_002329335.1 Christensenella sp. UBA1428 | reverse complement strand
GGGTGCAGGGGCAGCGCCCCGCCTCCCCCAAAACCGCAGCCGTTTATTTCTTTTTAGCGGCTTTGCGTGCGGATTTTTGCCTGTCCGGGGACGCGGGAATGTCCGGAGCGATCCCCTTGGCTTTCAGCCTGGCATCCACATTTTCGCGGACGAGGCGATGGATCAGCGCAGTGAGGGGCACGCCGATGAGGATGCCGCCGATACCGCCCAGGCCGCCGCCGACGGTCACGGCCACGAGCACCCAAACGCCGGGCAGGCGCAGCGATGTTCCGACCACGCGGGGATAGATCAGGTTGCCCTCAATCTGCTGCAAAACGATCAGGAACACCAAAAACCACAGGGCGGAAAGAGGATCGATTGTCAAAATCATCAATGCGCCGAAGATCGCGCCGACATACGCGCCGACCATCGGCACCAGCGCCGTCACGCCGATAAACACGCTCACCAGCGTGGCGTAGGGGAAACGCAGCAAATTCATGCCCACCGCGCACAAGCCGCCCAGCACCAGCGCTTCGGTACACTGACCGAGGATAAAGCTGCGGAAAGTTTCATTGGCGCACTGCGCGGCATGGATCATCCAGGCAACATGCTCCCGGGACAGATACGCGTCCATCCGGCGGCGCAGACCGCGCCATATCGCCTCCTTGCCCGCCAGAAAATAGAGCATAAAAATCAGCGACAGCACCGCGTCGACCACGCCGCCGAACACGCCGCCGATCAGGCTGGCCGTGGAGGATAAAAGCACATCGGACGAGCCGCTGCTCATAAACTGCACAACGCTGTCGGTAATCAGCGTCCAGTTGATCTGCACCTGCTGCGCCCACTGCGCCAATTCCGGGAAAAAATCGCCGTTTTCCACAATCCATACCCGTACGGTTTCGGCATATTCGGGCACCGCCTTTGCCAGAACCGCCAGCGCGTCGATAAAATTGGGCAGAATTAAAAGCGCCAGCGCCGCCAGCAGCGCGCACAGGAAAATCAGCACCAGGATGATGCACACCGGGCGGCGCGTCGCCGTTACCCAGCGTTTTTTGCTGCGCGGGAACCAGATTTTTTCCAGAAATCCCAACGGGATGGACAGCACAAACGCCAGCGCCGCGCCAACCACGATGGGCAGCAGGATGTTCGACGCCGTCTGCGCCAAAAGCAGCGTTTTGTCCACATATACGACGACCAGCGCCGCCAGCATCACAAAAAACAACCGCAGCAGAAAAGAACGAAAAGAACCGGACTGCATCGTATGCCTCCTTTTCGGGATGGAGTTATTGACGCCACGGATCAGGGCCCGCGCTGCCTGCCCATGCACTCAAAAAAGCAAAGCCCTCGGGCAGGGGAACTTTCACCGGCGCAGAGCCATGGGAACGCCCTTACCTCCGCGCGGGTTCCGGGACTGCGCCCCATCGCGCAATCAAAAAAAGCGGAGCGCCCGGGCAGGCACTCCGCCGCGCCGTTTTACCGTAGGATGGAATGATAGCGAATAAAACATACAAAATTACGGTTACGGCTTGGTCATATAAAGGATTCCAAGGGTATTGCGCCCGCAATGGCTGGTAATCGTACTGCCGGCGATGGTTTCGATCACTTCCTCAAAGGGCGCGCACGCCAAAACGCGCTGGCGCACCTGCTCCACCACCTGCGCGCTGCACCCGGTATGGGTGATAAACACGCGGGACAGGTCCAGCTGCTGTCCGCCGCCCAGCTGATCGGCCACATATTGGGGCAAAACCTTTGCCATGGCGCCGCGGTACTTTTTCCCCACGACCATCTCGCCCTGGCGCACCTGAATGCACGGCTTGAGCTTGAGCAGATTGGCCCCCAGCGCCAACAGCGCGCTGCACCGGCCGCCCTTGGCCAGATATTCCAGCGTATCGATGACAAACGTCACCTGCGCGCAGGGCGCCAGCGCCGAAACGCGGTCGAAGATCTCCTGCGCATCCTGCCCCTGGTCGCGCAGCTCGCAGGCCTTGAGGATCAAAAGCGCAATGCCGGTGGACAGATTGCGCGAATCCACCACCCATACGCCGCCGCCCAGTTCCTGCGCGGCCATGCAGGCGTTCTGGTAACAGGAGCTCATCTGCGCGGAAATCGTAAAATGCACCACCTGCACGCCCTGCCGGGTGTACTTGCCGAAAAACTCCAGATAATCGCCCACCGGCACCGCCGACGTTTTGGCCAGGCGGCCGGTTTTTTCAAAATACTGGCACACCTGCTCGGCCTGCACCTCCACGCCGTCGCGCAGGCTTTTGCCATCCATGTCGATGTACAGCGGGGCAATATCCACGCCGCAGCGGGCAATCAGCTCGGGCGACAGATCGCAGGTGCTGTCCGCGGTAATTTTTACTGCTGTCAAATGAAATTCACCTCCCTGAAAATACATGCTCGCCGCCCTGGCGTGCCGCCCGGAGACGGCGCCGCAGGGCGCGCGGCTATCGAAAGGCGCGGATGCGCCCGTTCGCCGTTACAGCTTGATATGCGCCCAATTGCCGCCGCGAAGCCGCAGCGTAAAGGCAAAATCTCGGATAAAAGCGTCCACCACAAACGCCAGCCATGCGCCGGCCACCTGCATCCCCATCGGGAAGCAGAACAGATACGACAGCGTCGGCCGGATGATCGTCACCGACAAAAGCGCCATGCGCGCCACAAAGCCCACGTCGCCCGCGCCGCGCAGGCAGCCGCTGTACACCACGCGGCCGTTTTGAGGGATCAGCCCCGTCACCGCCACCCAGAAGGACAGCACCACATAGGACACCACTTGCGGATCGTCGGTAAACAGCCCGGCGATCTGAAAGCGCAGCGCAATGGTCACCACCATCAGCGCGGCGGATAAAAACACCGACAGCCGCCGGAGCGTTTTGCAGTAAATCAGCGCTTCGTCCGGCCGCTCGCGCCCCAGGCTCTGGCCGACCAGCGTCGCCCCGGCAACGGACAGGCCGTCGCCCAGCGTAAAGGAAAGCGTCGTGACGTTGGTCACAATCTGATAGGCGGCAAAGGCCAGCGTGCCCAATTCCGCCACGATGCGCGAATTGATCAGAAAACCCAGGCGCAAAAACACGTTTTCGCCCATGGAGGACAGCGAAATGCCCGTAAGCGAATGCAGCGTTTCCCGGTCAAACCGCCATTTTTGCCCCAGATGCAGGGGCATGGGGCTGTTTTTGCGCAAAACAGCGATCAGGGCAATGACACAGCCCGCGCCGTTGCCGATCACCGTTGCGATCGCCGCGCCGCGCACGCCCAGGGCAGGGAAGCCCAAATTGCCCCCGATGAGCAGATAGTTCAGCACCAGATTGACCAGATTGGCCGTGATATTGGTCGTCATCGTCACCTTGGTCAGCCCGATGCCGCGCAGCGACGCGCACACCGCCAGAGTGACGCAGTTAAAAAGCATCCCGCCGTTGACGATCCGGAAATAATCGCAGCTCATCGCCAGCGTGTCCGCGTTTGCGCCGGCAATGCGCATGATCGGTTCGCAAAACAAATTGCCCACCAGCGTGATCAGCGCCCCGATGAGCACCGAGAGCATCAGCGTCTGGCGGAAGCACCGGTCGATGCCGTCCTGGTTTTCCTGGCCCTTGCGCCGGGCGATAACCGCCGTTGCGCCGATGCACAGCGACTGGATCAGGATCAGCAAAATCATCCGCGGCTGGTTGGTCAGCCCTACCGCCGCAATAGCCGACGCGCCCAGCGAGCCGACCATCATCGTATCAATCGATCCGACCAGGCTGGCCAGCACGCCCTCGGCCGTAGCCGGGCCGGCAATGGTCAGGCCGGTTTTGTAAAAGGTCTCCAGCGGCGGCAGCGGCCGCCCGTTTTTCTGTTCCGCGTCGTATTCGCGCACATGCAGCAAACGCCGCATACATGTCTGCGCAAAAGCCAATACAGTCCCTTCTTCCTTCCGGACGTGCCGGATTAAAAATAGCGGGGCGCGCCTGAAAGCCTCTGTCAAGGGGATGCAGCCGTTCCACCCCGGATGGGGTTTTACCGCAGATCCGTCTAAAACGGCCGAAAAACACCCAAAACAAAAATATTCATTTTATTATACCATATCTGTCGCCGCCGCGCAATTGCACCCCAAATCCTGTTTCCCGAAATAAAATCGGTGTTTTTCGAAAAAGATTCGGGAAACGCTGGGCAAAGCCGCCGGCTTTGTGTTACAATAGTGCAAACTGGCAGGAATGTTTGTCAATGTGCCGCAGCACAAAAAACGCGCTGGCCGGCCGTGAACCCTATATTTTTTGCCGGAAGGATACCGCGCCGGGCGGCGCAGGGATGGAAAGGCGGATTCTGGGATGGACAAATTCAAGGAAGTGCTCAGGAAACTGGGCAAGCGGTATTTTCTGGACGCGATGAGCGCAATGGCGCTGGGACTGTTTTGCTCGCTGCTGATCGGAACGATCGTGGAAACGCTGGGGCAGCAGCTGCATCTGGACTTTCTGGTGACCATCGGCGGGTATGCCAAGCAGATGGCCGGCCCTGCGATGGCCGTATCGATCGGCTATGCGCTCCATTGCCAGCCGCTGGTGCTGTTTTCATTGCTCGCCGTCGGCCATGCGGCCAACAGCCTGGGCGGGGCGGGCGGCCCGCTGGCGGTTTTGATCATTGCCATTTTGGCGGCGGAGGCCGGCAGCGCGGTGGTCAAAAAGACCAAAGTGGACATCATCGTCACGCCGCTGGTGACGATCTGCGTGGGCGTGGCGTTGTCCGCCTGGTGGGCGCCGGCAATCGGCGCGGCGGCCAGCAAGGTTGGTCAGGTCATCATGTGGGCCACCGAGCTTCAGCCCTTCTTCATGGGCATGCTGGTTTCCGTTGTGGTCGGCATCGCGCTGACGCTGCCAATTTCCTCCGCCGCCATCTGCGCGGCGCTGAGCCTGACCGGGCTTGCAGGCGGCGCGGCCGTCGCCGGATGCTGCGCCAATATGATCGGCTTTGCGGTGCTCAGCTTCCGCGAAAACCGCTGGGGCGGCCTGATCAGCCAGGGGCTGGGCACGTCGATGCTTCAGATGGGCAACATCGTCAAAAACCCCCGGATCTGGATTCCGCCGATCGTCGCCTCCGCCGTCACCGGCCCGCTGGCCACCTGCGTATTTCATATGCAGATGAACGGCGCCGCCGTCGCTTCGGGCATGGGCACCTGCGGGCTGGTCGGCCAGATCGGCGTTTACACCGGCTGGGTCAACGACATCGCCGCCGGGGCCAAGGCCGCGATTACCCCCATGGACTGGATCGGCATGGCGCTGATCTGCTTTATCCTGCCCGGCGTGATCAGCTGGGCCGTGGGGCTTTTGTGCCGCAGGCTCGGATGGATCCGCGAAAACGATCTGAAGCTGGAGCTGTAAGCGGTTTTGAATTGGATCATGGCACCAACCCTCAGGCAGGCGCGTTTGCATGGATGCGCCTGCCTGATTTTTCGTTTCGGCAAAGAATGAGCGCCCGTCGGGCGCCGGCGCGCGTTTGCCGAAAATCCGGTGCGGTCCTGCGCAATTTTCTGCGTGCAGCCGTCATGGAAAAAACCGCATAACTGTTTTCACGCTGCTTCTTGCAGAGGCGAAAAACCTGTAGTAAAATAAACTCGGCAAAGTCAAAAAATGGAGCATGGCAAACTGGGCAAACCGGCATACCGCGCCTGCTTGTCCATTCACGGGCACGGGTTCATTTTTTCATGTGCTGCCGTAAAACGGCAGCGGTTGCTGTCTGCGGCTGCGGCGGGCCGCAGGATCGCCCGCGCCCATAGCGGAATAGAAAGGATGGTATTTTGCATGGTCAGTATTTTACAGCAGCTTTACGACGGCGAACTCAATCCGAGCGAAGTGCAGGACGGCGCGCAGCGGCCGGAAAACAGCGCGGCTTACGCGGCGTACACGCGTTTTTTGAAAAAGCTTGACAGCGCGCTGGCGGCAGAGCTGGAGCAGATGCTTCAGCTGCAGATCGACGCGCAGGCGGCGGAAACGCGCCGTGCCTTTGTCAAAGGCTTCAAGCTTGGCGCGCAGATGATGATCGAAGTTCTGGAACATCAACCGACCTGAGCCGAAAGCGTGCCGGCGGTATTTTTCCCTGTACAAACAACCGAAAAAAATGCTATACTAGGGGTATCCAATCACAACCGGCCGCCCGGGGGCGGCATGCAAGGAGGGGTTCCCATGCTTAATTTTGAAATTTCACTGCCGACCAGAATGGTGCTTGGCCGCGGCGTGCAGGAGCGCGCAGGCGAATTTTTAAAAAAGTTCGACGCGACGAAGGTGCTGCTGCACTATGGTTCGGACCGGATCAAAAGGACCGGGCTTTTCGATCAGATCGCTGCCAGCATTGCCCGGGAGGGCATTTCGTATATTGAACTGGGCGGCGTACAGCCCAATCCCCGGCTCGCGCTGGTACGCGAGGGCATCGCGCTTTGCAAGCGGGAGGGCGTGGATTTTGTCCTGGCCATCGGCGGGGGCAGTGTGATCGACTCGGCCAAGGCCATCGCGCACGGCACGGCCTATGACGGCGACGTATGGGACTTTTTTACCTATAAAGTGCCCGTGACCAAAACCATCGGCATCGGCACGGTGCTGACGCTGCCGGCCGCCGGCAGCGAGTGCTCGATGAGCTGCGTCATCACCAAAGAAGAAGGGTGGCTCAAGCGCGGCGTCAACACCGAGCTGAACCGGCCGCTTTTCAGCCTGCTCAACCCCGAGCTGTGCACGACGCTGCCGCGCGAGCAGGTCGCCTACGGCGCGATCGATATGATCTGTCACATCATGGAGCGGTATTTCACCAACACGCCCGATGTTCAGGTCACCGACCGGATGGCTGAGGGCGTGATCATGGCCGCGATGGAGGCGGCGAAAACCGCTTACGCCGACCCGACCGATTATGAGGCGCAGGCGCAGCTGATGTGGTGTTCGACATTGGCGCACAACAACATTTTGGGCGTGGGCAAGGAGCAGGACTGGTCGTCCCATCAGATGGAGCACGAGCTTTCCGCGCTGTACGACGTGCCCCACGGCGCCGGGCTGGCCGTGCTGTTCCCGGCCTGGATGCGCTATGTATACAAGCACGACGTGCGCCGGTTTGCCCAGTTTGCCAACCGGATTTTCGGTATCGTCATCGATCCGTTCGACCTTGAAAAAACCGCGCTGGCCGGTATCGAGGCGCTGGAAGCTTTCCTGCGGGGGCTGAACCTGCCGCTGAAGCTGCACGAATTGGGCATCGGCGAGGACCGGCTGATGGAGATGGCCCAGAAGACGAAGAAAACCAATCTGCCCGCGGAGGAAACCGTCGGCGGCTTTGTCCATCTGAGCACGCAGGATTGCTACAATATTTTCAAAAGCGCGCTTTAAGCGCGTCCCGTCCTGAACAAAAAAACCGGCGTTTTTCATCAAACGCCGGTTTTTTTGTGCTGTCGTGCCTCCCTACAGGATGCGCGCCAAAATGATCATCAGCGCCGCGCCCGGCACGCCAAGAAACCCCGCGACAAGCGCAGTGAACGGATTGATCGCGACGCTCAGCCCCCATGCGGCGCCGAAAAGGTTTACGGCCACCAGGAGCGCGCCGCCCAACACGCCGTTGAAAAGAAATCGCAGCAGGGAACGCAGCGGCAGCACCAGCAGCCAGCCGACGACGTAAAGCAGCGCCAACCCGATCGCAAAACACAGCACCGCCATCATCGGCACTTCGATGCCCATGGACAGATCACCTCCGTCCAAAGCATATGCGGTCGTCCGATCCGTTATGCTTGTCCCTTTCCGGCAATCCGCTGCGCTTCGTTGGGCTTCTTTTCCTTGTTTTCAGCCAAATTCTGCGGCCGCCAACTCCGCATAATAACGTTGTTCCCGCAGCTGCATCCTTCCGCCCCTGGGATTCCCGGCACTGCGTGCGATCCTCTCGCCTTCAGGTCGCCTTGCCGCCCTCCGAGTCCTCTTTTGCCGGCAGACGCTGCTCTCCCGGTTCCGGAAAGAGGGCGCTGCCCTCTAACTCCCGCAAGAGGGGCTAAGCCCC
>DCTY01000045.1 GCA_002329335.1 Christensenella sp. UBA1428 | reverse complement strand
TGGCCAAGGTCATCGAATAATTGAGCTGTTATGCGGCGGTCATCCTGTATGACCGCCGTTTTCTTTGCCGTTTTGTTTGCTTTTTTGTCCAATCATTGGTATAATAAAAGCCGACATCAAATCAACTGAAAGGGTTGTTACATCATGAGAGTGCTTTCTTCTTCTCTTCTGGCTGAGAAATCCTTCTGGGCGGGTAAGGATAATTGCCAGCTGCCCCAGTACGATCGGGAAACCACCCCGGTGACGGCGGTCTGCTTTTCTCTGGGCCGCATGGGCTATGGGCATTTTGCGGATATTTTGCAGGACATTCTGGATCAGGGCGGCAAAGCCGGTCTGGTCTGCGGCGTTGAAACCTTTTCGCAGCCCGGCTATAATGCGGCTGTCGCCAACGATTTTATGACCACCCATGTCATTTATGGCGATAAAAAAGGTGAAGCGACGCTCAAAATGCAGGGCGCGATCAAAACGGCGGTATTCCTGGATGCAAACGAAAAAAGCATGGGCTGGCAGCGCCTGTTGGATTATGCGCGCGATCCGCGCGTGCAGTATGCGACCATCAATGCGCCTGAAAGCGTGTATGGCATGCGTTATTTCGGCGGCGATTATGCCGAACCGACCAATCAGCGCGTGATGGACGATATGAAAAACGGCACGCTGACCAGCGATCCGGCCAAATGGACGCGGTTTTTGCTGGAGCGCTTCAACAACGGCTTGAAATTTGCGCTCGTTTCCTGCACCAACTTCTCCAAAAACGGTTATTTCACCGGCGCTGTCGTGCGTACGATGGCCAAGGCATGGGAAGAAAACGGCTTTGCGCCCAAGGGCTTTGAGGCTTATATCGCCGACCGCAATCAGGTTGGTTTCCCCAATACGATGGTTGACCGTATTGCGGTTGCGCCGGATGCCGCCGTGTTTGCCGACCTGGAGAAGGCGGGGATTCTTTCCAGCGTCGTTGTGACGGAAAAGAACCGCTATTGGGCGATTGAAGACGTATTCCCGGGCGGACGTCCGGAATTTGACAAGGCGGACGGCGTTTTCATGTGCAAGGACTTTGCGGACGTGAAAAAATATGAGGACATGAAGCTGCGCATCCTCAATATGAGCCACACCACCATTGCCGGTATGGGCGCGATCCGCGGCTATCGCGGCGCGTATTCCATTTATCACGCCGTGCAGGAAAAAGAAATTCTGGATACCATTACCGCGATCATCAAGCTGGTGGAAGGGACGATTGAAAAGCCTGAGAACATTCGCGTGGAAGACTTTGTGGCCGATACCTATACCCGCCTGAACAACCCGAACATTCCTGACGATACCATGCGCATCGGCATCGACTGCTCCACGAAGATCCTGCCGCGCCTGATGGAAACGTATTGGGAGGCCAAGGAAAAAGGCTTTAAGGACGATCAGCTGGTTTGCGTGCTCAAGAGCGTTGCCGGCGTTTTGAGCTATTGCTGCGGCAAGGATTTCAAGGGCGAGACCTTTGAATTGAGCACGGACAACATGCGCGACACCATGGTCGCCTGCGGTCAGGCCGCGCTTGCCGGCAAGAGCGCCAAGGAAGCCTTTATGCCGATGCTTTCGGATAAGGGCGTCATGGGCAAGGATCTGGCGGCGGAAGCGCCCGAAACGCTCGAGGCGCTGTGCGAACAGATTGAACTGAATTTGGCAAAACTGCGTTAATCATGGATGCGCCGGACGGCTTTGATGGCCTGACGCGCAGAAACAGAGGCTGCTGCATCATTCCGTGCGGCGGCCTCTGCGTACATTTGGCCTTTGCCGTGTGCGCCGAATGCCGGCGCAGGCGCGTTTGAACATGTGTATTTTAGGAGGTGCGATATATGATCGGCCGTTGTACCTTTGCTCAGGCGGGCATTGAAGAAGCGCATGTGGCCCGGTTTATGCAAACCATGCAAAATAAGGGCGTCAACCTGCATTCCGTGCTGATGCTGCGCGGTAATGATATTTTCTTTGAACGGTATTTTGAACCGTTTACGCCGCAAACGCCGCATCGGATGTATTCGATTACCAAGTCCTTTGTTTCCATTGCCATTGGCTGCCTGATTGACGAAGGAAAGCTGCATCTGGACGATCGGATCTGCGATTTTTTCAAGGATAAGCTGCCCCCGGAGGTTCCGCCGCTTTTGCAGGAACAGACGGTGCGCGATATGCTGACCATGCGAACCTGCTTTGCAAAGGACGGCTGGTTCCGGCCGGATGTTCAGGACCGGCTGCGGTATTATTTTGGCCGAAAACCGGATAAGCCTGCCGGGACGGTTTTTTATTATGATTCGACCGGCTCCTATGTGCTGGGCACGCTGGTTGAGAGACTCAGCAATATGGGTTTGCTGGAGTATCTGAAAGCGAAGGTGCTGGATCACCTGGGCGGGTTTGAGTCTGCACAGCTGCTCAAAACACCGGACGGAACACCGTGGGGGGATTCGGCGCTGATCTGCACGCCGCAGGCGCTGATGCGCTTTGCCCGCTTTGTGATGAATTACGGCGTGTGGGATGGCCGCCGGCTGCTCAGCGAGTCCTATTTGCGCGCGGCTACGGGATGCCAGACGGATAATGATGTTGTGGGCGCGCGCCATTACGATTCCTGCGGATATGGGTATCAGATCTGGCGCACCTATCAGGACAGCTTTGCCTTTTATGGCATGGGCGGCCAGTTTGCCATCTGCGTGCCGGACAAGGACTTCATTTTCGTATGCACCGGCGACGATCAGCTTACCGGCAAGGTGGATAATCCGGCAATTTTCGACGCGGTGTTCGACCTTATTGTGGACAATCTGGACGGCGGCGCGCGCCTGCCGGCGTTTGATCTGGATGCACCGCTGCATTTGAGCGTTGCCCGCGGGGCGGCGCAGTCGGAATTTGAGCGTCAGATCCACGGCGCGCGGTTCGATTGTCAGGAAAATGCAATGGGCATCCGCTGGTTCCGGCTGGAATTTGAAGCGGGGCAGGGGTGCTTCGTCTACGAAAACGATCAGGGCGAAAAAAAGCTGCCGTTTGGCATGGGCAGCAACTGGTTCGGCCCGTTTCCGCAGGCGGGATATTCAGATGAATACGGCAATGTGCATGTGATGGATGATTTCCGCTATCGCTGTGCGGTGTCCGCCGGATGGGTGGAAACGCAGAAGCTGCAGATCCGCGTACAGATTCTGGACCGTTATTTCGGCCTGCTGGTGATCACGCTGGGGTTCCGGGATGAACGCACGGCCGGTGTCTGCATGAGCAAAAGCGCAGAGGACTTTCTGGGGGAATATGAAGGCTGGGCGATTGCACGCCGCGCGTCGGTATAGGCGAAAGCCGCGTGCCCCTGCGATTGTTTGCATGTTTCAGGCGGTGCTTTAAACGATCCGTATGGACACTGCTTGGGGCGCAAACCGACGCTGGCCGAGGGGACAAATTGAATCCTGGCAAAAACGGAGCGAACGCGCAGTATGTTCGCTCCGTTCTCCGGATTCTGGCAAGCGGGGGAATTTTTGACATGGAACGGCGTGCGTATTGATCATTTACATGGTTTTTTTCTGAAAATAGTGCAAAAAAATCGCAAAAAAGGCTTGCAATTCAAAGAAAAATATAGTACAATTACGGAGTTGGCGTCTGGGATGATGCGGAAGGTTGCCGGCATTGGCCGTCGGGTAATTTCCGCGGACCATGGCCGCAGGACGCCGTTTTGCAGGGGGGGAGTTGTGTCCCCTGTGAAAAAGAATGAGCGCGGCACACACGGCTAAGTGTACATCAAGTACAAGCTGCAAGGAGGTTTAACAAATGGCCAATCAGAAGATCAGAATCAAGCTCAAGGCGTACGAGCACAATCTCGTCGATCAGAGCTGCGAGCGCATCGTTGAGACCGCTCGTCGTACTGGCGCGAAGGTTTCCGGCCCGATTCCGCTTCCCACGGAAAAGGAGATCGTGACGATCCTGCGCAGCCCGCACAAGTACAAGGATTCGCGTGAACAGTTCGAGATGCGCAGCCATAAGCGCCTGATCGACGTTGTCAACCCCACCCCCCGTACGGTGGATGCGCTGATGCGTCTGGATCTGCCCGCCGGCGTTGACATCGAGATTAAACTGTAAGTTTTTTAGGAGGTAACAACATGAAAAAGGCGATTCTCGGCATGAAGCTGGGTATGACGCAGGTCTTCTCCGAAGACGGCCGCGTGATCCCTGTCACCGTCGTGGAAGCCGGTCCCTGCCCTGTGGTGCAGGTGAAGACCGTGCAGCGCGACGGCTATTCGTCCGTTCAGGTTGGTTTTTCGGCGCTGGAAGAAAACAGAGCCAAAAAACTCAAGAACAAGCCCGAGCTAGGTCACTTTGAAAAAGCCGGCATTGCGCCCACCCGCTTTTTGCGCGAGCTACGTCTGGACGACGCGGAGCAGATGGAAGTTGGCCAGGTGATCAAGGCTGACGTGTTCGCAAACGGCGATAAAGTTGACGTTATTGGCACGTCCAAGGGCAAGGGCTTCACCGGCGCCATCACGCGCTGGGGTTTGACCCGCGGCCCGATGGCTCACGGTTCCAAATATCACCGCGGCCAGGGCTCCATGAGCGCCAACACCAATCCGTCCCGCGTCTTTAAAAACAAAAAGATGGCCGGACATGCGGGCTCTGAAAGAGTTACCGTGCAAAATCTGGAGGTCGTGAAAGTCGACGTGGAACGCAACCTCCTGCTCATCAAAGGCGCTCTGCCCGGTGCGAACGGCTCTCTGGTCGTCATCCGCAATTCGGTCAAAGCGTAAAGCCTTTCAGGAAGGAGGATAAAGAACATGCCTAATGTTGCTATTTACAATATGAAGGGCGAACAGGTCGGCTCCATGGAGCTGATGCCCGAAGTTTTCGGCGTTACGGTCAACGAAGCGGTTGTGCACCAGGTCGTGCGCGCGCAGCTGGCCAACAAGCGTGTGGGAACCAAATCCACGCTTACCCGCAGTGAGGTTCAGGGCAGCACCCGCAAGATTTATCGTCAGAAGGGTACCGGCAATGCGCGTCACGGCGCGGCCAAGGCGCCTCAGTTCAAAAACGGCGGTGTCGTTTTTGCGCCGAAGCCCCGCGATTTCTCCATCCGCGTGCCCAAGAAGGTGCGCCGCCTGGCGCTCAAGAGCGCGCTGACCAGTAAGGTCAACGACAACGATATGATCGTTCTGGATTCCCTCGAGCTGTCCCAGGCCAAGACCCGCGAGATGGCCCAGGTGCTCAAGGCGCTGAGCGTTGAGCGTAAGGCGCTGCTGGTGCTCGACGGCAAAAACGAAGCTGTGCTGCGTGCCAGCGCAAACATTCCCGGCCTTAAGACCGCTTATGTCAACACCATCAACGTGCTGGACATCCTGGGCCACGACAAGTTCATCGTCGTGAAGGATGCGGTGGCGCAAATCCAGGAGGTGTACGCATAATGAAAAACGCACACGACATCATCCGCCGTCCGGTACTGACCGAGCGCAGCTATGATAATCTGGCCAACAAGCTCTATACCTTTGAAGTGGCCGTTGGCGCCAACAAGGTTGAGATCAAAAAGGCGGTTGAAGAGATCTTCGACGTGAAAGTGGCGAAGGTCAACACCGCGCGCATTCAGGGCAAGATGAAGCGCATGGGCCGCTACGAAGGCCGTCTGCCCGAAGTGAAAAAGGCTTATGTCCGCCTGAAGCCCGACTCCAAGGGGATCGCGTTCTTCGACGGCATGATCCAGTAAGAGGAGGAAACGACAATGGCTATCAAAAAGTATAAACCGACTTCTCCGGGACGTCGTTTCATGTCGGTTCTTTCCTTTGACGAACTGACCAAGAAGGAACCTGAAAAGTCCCTGACCGCTCCGATTCGCGGCACCGGCGGACGCAATGTCAACGGCCGTATCACTGTGCGTTTCCGCGGCGGCAAAGCCAAGCGTCAGTATCGCATCATTGATTTCAAGCGCAACAAGGACAACATCCCCGCAAAGGTTGCTGCGCTGGAATACGATCCGAACCGTACTGCCAATATTGCGCTTTTGCACTATGCAGACGGCGAAAAGCGCTACATCATCGCGCCGCTTGACCTGAAGGTCGGCGATGTGGTCATCTCCGGCGAAAATGTGGACATCAAGCCCGGCAACGCGCTGCCCATCAAGTCGATCCCCGTCGGTACGCTGATCCACAACATCGAGCTGGTTCCCGGCAAGGGCGCACAGCTGGTCCGTGCGGCCGGCAATGCGGCGCAGCTGATGGCGAAAGAAGAAAAGTACGCGCAGGTGCGTCTCCCCTCCGGTGAGGTGCGCATGATCCCCATGGAAGCCAAGGCGACCATCGGCATGGTCGGCAACATTGACAACGAAAATGTCAACTGGGGCAAGGCCGGCCGTATCCGCCATAAGGGCTTCCGTCCGCATAACCGCGGCGTCGTGATGAACCCGAACGACCACCCGCACGGCGGCGGCGAAGGCAAATCCCCTGTTGGTATGCCCAGCCCTGTGACTCCCTGGGGCAAGCCCACCATGGGTTACAAGACCCGCAAGCACAGAAAGCCCAGCGACAAGTTCATCATCAAGCGTCGCAACGGCAAATAATTAAGAAGGAGGCTAAACGCAGATGTCACGTTCCGTTAAAAAAGGACCTTATATCCAGCCTGTTCTTCTTAAAAGAGTGCAGGAGCTCAACGAAAAGGGCGAAAAACAGGTGCTTAAGACCTGGAGCCGTTCGTCCACGATTTTCCCTGATTTTGTCGGCCACACGGTTGCCGTTCACGACGGCCGCAAGCATGTGCCGGTTTATGTCACCGAAGAAATGGTCGGTCACAAGTTCGGTGAATTCGCTCCCACGAGAACTTTCCGCGGCCATGCCGGTGAAAAGTCTACGGGCGGCAGATAAGAAGGAGGTCGCAAAATGGCAACAAGAACGCGTGAAAAAGCCGCGGCGCGCAAGCAGAACGCTGACAAGCGTGCCCGTGCAACGGCAAAATATATTCGCATTTCCAGCCGCAAGGTCAAGATCGTGATCGATCTGATCCGCG
>DCTY01000004.1 GCA_002329335.1 Christensenella sp. UBA1428 | reverse complement strand
TCTATTTTCCTTTAAGCAGTCCAACCGTCCGGCTGTTTGTTTGATTTTTGATCAGAAAAAGCAAATATTGCCGCTGCGGACGCACAAGCGGCGCGCAGCGGCGCATACAATATAGCGGGGGGAGGTGGGCACTGTGAAGCTCAATGGCAGCATGATGAAAATTATTGCGGGCGTCCTGATTACCATCGGCGTGATCATCATTCTGTGCGTGGTGCCGCCGGCGGTATATTTGTTTGCGACGGGGCTGGCGCTGGTGGCGCTGGGTATTGCGCTGCTGATTAGAAAAAGCGGGTGCTAACGAGGGGGGCGCAGCGCATACAATGGAATAAGGGGGAATGAGCCATGAAACTGATGTGTATCCGCTGCCCGAAGCTGCTGCGCCCGATTGTGAGGCTTTTTGCAAAAACCAGACGCGAAATGGACGCCTTTGAGCGCCACGAGCCGCAGCCGCTGCCGCAGGCGCAAACGCCGGGCAGAAAGGGCGCGTAGGAGGGCGGGAAAACCCGACAAGGTAAAAAGCGCCGAAACGCCAAAACCACCGGGGATTTCTCCACGGTGGTTCATATTTGGGAACGATCAGCGCCGAAAATCAGATGCGCTCAACCTTACCGGAACGCAGGCAGCGCGTGCAGACATACATCGCCTTGGGCGCGCCGTTGACGTTCACGCGCACCTTCTGCGTATTGGGAGCCCATTTGGCAGGGGTTTTGCGGTTGGAGTGGCTGACATTGTTGCCGGACATAACGCCCTTTTGGCAGACCTCACAAAATTTACCCATCGTAAGCACCTCCTTAGGTGGAAAACTAACGCGAATGCTATTGTATCACGCCGCGGCACAAAGCGCAAGTGTTTTTTAAAAAAAGATCGCAGCGCAAGCGTTTTTTGGCCGCGCCAGAGCGGACTGGACAAGTTTTCCTTGATTCGGATTCGGATTATGTGTATAATAAGAGTGGCGGATTGTAAATCCGATTCGCGGATATTCAAATACGGGAGGGATCTTGGATGGATTGTAAGATGCGAAATGAGCTGGGCGTTGTGTCCGTGACCGACCAGGTGATCGCCATGGTAGCGGGCAACAGCTGTCTGGAATGCTACGGCATCGTCGCCATGTGCGCCAAGCGCGCGACGGACGGCATCGTTGAAATGTTCAAAAAAGAAAACCTGACCAAGGGCATCAAGGTCTCTGTGGCCGAGGATTCCGTGACGATTCATCTGTACATCGTTGTGGAGTACGGCGTTTCGATCGCCGCGGTGGCCAAGACGGTGATGGAAACGGTGAAATACCATGTGGAAACCATCACCGGCGTCAAGGTGAATAAAGTAAACGTGTCGGTAGAGGGCATTCGCGTATAACAGCGCTGTTTTTTCGGACACAACTGGTAGGAGGAACCAAAATTGGCTGTGGTTACACTGGACGGTCATCTGCTGCGCCGGATGATCCTGATGGGCGCGTCCGTGCTGGAGCAGAATCGCGAGGCGATCGACGCGCTCAATGTTTTCCCCGTGCCGGACGGCGATACGGGCACCAATATGTCCCTGACGATGATGGTCTGCGCCAAAGAGGTGCAAAAGACCGATTCCGACAGCGTGAGCGACGTTGCTGCGGCGGCAGCGCGCGGCGCGCTCAAGGGCGCGCGCGGCAACAGCGGCGTGATTTTGTCGCAGCTTCTGCGCGGCTTTGCGCGCGGCGCGGAAAAAAAGCAGACGCTGACGGCGGACGAATTTGCCGCCTGCCTGACGGCCGGCGCCGAGATGGCGTATAAGTCCGTGATGAAGCCGCGCGAGGGGACCATTTTGACTGTGGCGCGCGTGGTGGCCGAGGAAATGACGGCACAGGCCGGTCAGATTCCGGATTTTGACACGCTGCTTGAAAAGATGATGGCCAGCGGCGAGGCGATCCTGCGCAAAACGCCCGATATGCTGCCGGTGTTAAAAAAAGCCGGCGTGGTCGACGCAGGCGGACGCGGCCTTTTGACGATTTATCTGGGCTATCAGCGCGCGCTGGGCAAAGAGGGCGCGGTGCTCTCCACGGCGTTTGACGCCGTGCCCGACCGGCCCGGCTTTGACGGTGCGGTCGAACAGGATGACAGCATCGAGTTTGGCTACTGCACGGAATTTTTTGTCCGCGGGCTGTCCCAGGATGTGGATCAGGCGGCCGATACGCTGCGCGACGCGCTGATGAAAATCGGCGACTGCGTGCTGGTAATCGGCGATTACGATCTGCTCAAGGTGCATGTACATACCAATCATCCCGGCCAGGCGCTGGAGCATGCGCTTGCGCTGGGCAGCCTGCATGGGCTGAAAATCGAAAATATGCGCGAGCAGCATACGTCGATTTTGGAAAAGGAAGCGGCGCAGGCCGGGCAAAAGCCGCAGGAGCCGCCCAAGCCGCACGCATGTGTGGCGGTGGCTGCGGGCGAGGGCATTGCCGCGGTATTCCAGGATTTGGGTGTAGAGCAAATCGTGTACGGCGGGCAGACGATGAACCCGTCCACGGACGATTTCCTCAAAGCCATTGAGGACGCCAACGCGCAGGTGGTTTACATCCTGCCGAATAATTCCAATATTATTCTGGCCGCGCAGCAGGCGGCGCAGCTTTGCGCCGACGAGGGAAGCTGCGACGTGCGCGTAATTCCGACCAAAACGATTCCTCAGGGAATGAACGCCATGCTGGCCTTTGTGCCGGAAAACAGCGCGGATGAAAACGAGCAGGCAATGGCGGAAAATGCGTTGGCCGTCAAATCCGGCAAGGTGACCTATGCGGTGCGCGATTCGCAGGCGCAGGATCAGCAGATTCATCAGGGCGACTATCTGGGCATGTTTGAAAGCGATATCGTTGCGGTGAAATCCGATCTGACCGATGCGGTGCGCGCGACGCTTGACGCCATGACCGACGAGGACAGCTGTGTGATTTCGGCCTTTTACGGTCAGGATGTTTCCCAGCAGGATGCCCAGCAGATGGCCCAGGCGCTGCGCGAGGCGTATCCCGACTGCGATGTGGACGTGATCAGCGGCGGACAGCCGGTGTATTATTATCTGTTTTCGGTGGAATAAATCATGAGCGATCTTGCGACGCTGCCCGGCGTTGGAGAAAAACGGCTGGCGGCGCTTCAAAACGCCGGCATTGCCAGCGTGCGCGACCTTGCGCTCCGGCTGCCGACGGATTACCGGGATTATACCGTTACCACTGCGGTGTGCATGCTGGAATCCGGCATGCACACCGTGTTTTTTGCTGCGCTGAAAAAGCCCCCGTCGGTGCTCCGGCATGGCCGGCTATCCGTTACGACCTGTGTTTTTGCCGACGATACGGGCGATATTCAGGCGATGTTCTTCAACCAGCCTTATCTGCGTCAAACGCTGCGCGTGGGACAGAAATACGCGCTGTATGCGCGGATGGAGGTGTTTCGCGGCCGGCTGTGCGCGCAAAGTCCTTCCTTTGTCGCGCCGGACGAGCTGGGGACGATTCAGCCGGTCTATCCGCCGGTTGCGGGCGTGCCGGCGAAAACCTACCGGCATCTGGTGCGTCTGGCATTGGAACAAACGGCTCTGCCGGAACAGCTTCCGGAGGATCTGCGCGCCCGCTGCGGCCTTTGCGGCCGGGCGCAGGCCTATATGCAGGCGCATTTTCCCCAAAACCCGCAGGCGCTTTTTGCGGCGCGCCGGTATTTGAATTTTGAAAGCATGCTGCTTTATCAGATGCAGCTGCGCTTTTGGCGGACGCAGGGGCAAAACGGTGTGGTGATCGACGCCAGGGCGCGCATGGCGCCGTTTTTTCAGGCGCTGCCCTTTGCGCCGACAGGGGCGCAAAGACGTGTGATGGATGAAATTTTAAACGATTTGGCCGGAAACGCCGCGATGGCGCGCATGGTGCAGGGCGACGTGGGCTCCGGCAAGACGGCCGTGGCGCAGGCGGCATTGTATGCCTGCGCGGTCTGCGGTTATCAGGGCGCGCTGATGGCGCCGACAGAGGTCCTGGCGCGCCAGCACTATGCGTCCTGCAAAGCGCTGCTGGAACCGCTGGGCGTGCGCGTAGGGCTGCTGGTGGGTTCCATGACAGCAAAGCAGCATCGTCTGGCGCATCAGGCCATCGCAGACGGCGTATGGCAGGTGATCGTGGGCACGCACGCGCTGATTACCGAAACGGTCGTCTATCAGCGCCTGGGGCTGGCGATTACCGACGAGCAGCATCGCTTCGGCGTGCGCCAGCGGACGGATCTGGGGAAAAAAGGCGCCGGGGTGAACGTGCTGGTCATGTCGGCTACGCCGATTCCAAGATCGCTGACGCTGACGCTCTACGGCGATCTGGCCGTTTCGGTGATCGACGAGCTGCCGCCGGGACGAAAACCGGTGCATACGCATCTGGTACCCGAACACAAACGCCAGGGCCTGTACGGGTTTATTGCCGGTCAGGTTGCGCAGGGGCGGCAGGGCTATGTGGTATGCCCGCTGATCGAAAAAAACGACGTGCTGGCGCTTTTAAGCGCACAGGAAACATTGGAATCGCTGACCCGCGCGCTGCCGCAGCTGCGCATTGCGCTGGTGCATGGCGCGATGCGTCCGGCGGCAAAGGACGCGGTGCTTCAGGCGTTTTACGAGGGCCAGGTGGACGTGCTGGTGTCTACAACGGTCATTGAGGTCGGCGTCAACGTGCCAAACGCGTCGTTTATGGTGGTGGAGGAGGCGCACCGGTTTGGGCTTGCGCAGCTGCACCAGCTTCGCGGGCGCGTTGGCCGGGGCGATTATGACTCCTATTGCTTCCTGATGGCCGACGGCGGGCAGAAGCTGCGCATTTTGACCAAAACCAACGACGGTTTTTTGATCGCGCAAAAGGATTTGGAATTGCGCGGTCCCGGGGATATTGCCGGAACGCGCCAAAGCGGCGCATCGGGGGAAAATGCGGGGGCGGACCTGAAGCTTTTGGAGCTGGCGCGCCAGGAAGCGCAGCAGGCGGCGGCGCGTATGGACGAACCGGCGTATGCCCGGCTTTGGGCACAGGCACGGCTACAGGAAAGCGGCGGCGTCAACTGATCCGCGCGGCGGGCGGCTGTCTGCGGGTGATATTTTGAAAAACAAAAAAGTTTTTTGTACGAAAAAATTGAAAGTTCGATTGATAAAATCCCGCATCGGCATCGCTGCGGGTTTTTTTATGGAAAATTTCTGTTCGGTTGGTTTTGTCAATCGCACCTTGTATTGACAGCGTAAAAAAAACACGCGCGGGCATGATAGCATTGAACCTGAACAAGGAGGTGAACGCATCATGCAGAACAACAACAAACTGAGTATCCCCGAAGCCAAGGACGCGCTGAGCAACATGAAGTTTGAAGTGGCGCGCGAGCTGGGTGTCAATCTCAAGCAGGGCTATAACGGCGACCTGACCGCAAAAGAAAACGGTTATGTCGGCGGCTATATGGTCAAGAAGATGATCCAGCAGTATGAGCAGGAGCACGCGAACCGCGGCTAACTGAGCAATAGTATATGCAAAAGAAGGTGAAACAAATGCAGAAGAATTATTCCTCTACCGGCAACGAGAATTCCACCAAGCCCCAGGCGAAGAATCATCTGAACAATCTCAAGTATGAAATCGCCAACGAACTGGGCGTGAACCTCAAGCAGGGCTATAACGGCGACATCACCAGCAAGGATGCCGGCCACATCGGCGGCAACATGGTCAAGCGCATGATCGAAGACCAGGAACGCAAGATGAGCGGCAAATAAGTTTTGTTTCCAAAACGCTCTGATTGTTTTAAAGGCTGCGGCGGTAAACCGGCGCGGCCTTTTTTGCGCCTGCGGGCCTGTGCGCCGCGGACGGCGCGAAAGGCGCGAAAAAAGATGAAAAATTTTTGTCAAAAGGGGTTGACAAGACCCTTGGGATTGTGTATAATTCAATCCGTCGCTTGCGAAACCACCGCGATGCGAGCCGGTTGATTCGGCGGGGTGTGGCGCAGTCTGGTAGCGTACGTGCTTTGGGAGCATGGGGCCGTGAGTTCGAATCTCACCACCCCGACCACCGGACACACTGGTTTTGCAAAGACGCCACGGTTAGCCGCGGTGAGCGGGATACGGTGGACTTGGGTAATGTGGCCCCTTGGTCAAGCGGTCTAAGACACCGCCCTTTCACGGCGGTA
>DCTY01000037.1 GCA_002329335.1 Christensenella sp. UBA1428 | reverse complement strand
AAGAGGGGCTTAGCCCCTCTTGCGTGAGTTTGAATCGGAGGGCCGCAAGGCGGCCTGAAGGCGCGAGGACAGCACGAAGTGCTCCGCAGTGCCGGAACACCCGGCCTGCCCAGGCATGCCGGGTGCGCAGATGTCCAGAGGGCAGCGCCCTCTGGTGAAAGAGCTATCGGAAAGCCATACAGCGCCCTCTGGCAAGAAACCAGGGCTTATATTTTTTCAAATGCATCCATATAAACCGCCCAGTCTTCGGGCTTGAGGGCGTGTTCTCCGGCGCGCAGATGATACCCGACAAGGCCGTCTTGCCAGACGTCGCTGGGGACGGGCATGCGTCCCGGGGCGACAAGGCCGACCAGGCCAAGCTGGCGATAAACGCCGTCTGCGAGAACGCAGGAAAGGAACTCGGCCTGGGGATCGGCCCAGGCGTCGTCAAGGGCGCTGCCGACCAGTACGCGCCGGGGCGCGCAGGCGGCGACGAGCTGATGCTGATCAAAGGGCAGCTCCTGTTCGCGCCCGGCGTAACGGGCAAAGGACGGGCAAAACCAGTACGGGAACCGACCGGTGATATCCCGGAGCGTTTCGCCCTGCTTGCCGCGGTAAGGCGCCGCGCCGCCGCAGCCGGAATTGTTGGCGATCACCAGCGCAAAGCGCGTATCGCAGGCGCCGGCCAGCAGCGCGGCCTTGCCCAGACGGGAATGGCCGATCACCGCGGCGCGGGAAAGATCCAGCTGAGGGAGGCTCTGGGCAAAATCGAGCGCGCGCATCGCCGCCCATGCCCAGATTGCCAGCTTGCCGGCGCTGTTTTCGCCCCGCGCGCCAGCGACCGGCGCGCAGCCGGAAACGAAATCGTCGTCATCCCCGGCAACCTGCGTGTAGCAGATATGCAGGACGGCAAACCCGCGGCTTAGAATCTGATCCACCGGGAAGGGATCCTCCGAAAGCGGCTTAAAGGACAGATAAACAAAAAACGGCGCTTTCCCGGCCCGATCCGGCAACAGAACCTCGACCGGGAAATGAAACCGCCCGGCGATATGGATCTGTTCGCCGGAGAGCACCATTTTCTTTAAAATACCCTTTCCCTGCCCCGCCGGCTCGTCTTTTCCATTTTGATCCCAGGACAGAATCGACGGCTGCGGGGGGATCGGCCCGTATTGCAGCGCTGAAAACTGCGAAATCCAACCTTCCCGCGTCTGCGCCCATTGCCCGGGACAAACCTGCGGCGTTTCCAGCCCGCGCTGCGCGGCCAGCTGCTTGATCATGTTGATGCATCCTTTCTTTGGTTCAAGTACCCTTATTTTACTGTATTTTTGTGAAAATGTAAACGGCCTGCGCCGCCTGGCTTTTCCGCCCCGCCGCCCTGCGGTAAAATCCGCCGCTTGAAAGTGAAAAACAGATGTGATATGATAAATAGGATTTTTAGGCGGATCTGCGCGTTAAATGCGCGTTTTTGCCAAACGGAGGTGCGCGGATGAACGACACGATTGCGGCGATTGCCACAGCGCCCGGCCAGGGCGGTATTGCGGTGGTGCGCGTATCGGGGGACGGCGCCCGTGAAATTGCAAAACGGGTGTTCCGCCGCGGCAAGGGCGGCAAAGGCGTTTTGAAACCGCGCTACCTGACCTACGGCCATGTGGTGGACGCCGCCGGCGCGGTGATCGACGAAGCCATGGCGGCGCTGTTTTGCGCGCCGCACAGCTACACCGGCCAGGACGTGCTGGAATTGCAGTGCCACGGCGGGTCGGTGCAGGCCCAGCGCGTGCTTCAGGCCGTGCTGGACGCCGGCGCACGGCCTGCACAGCCCGGCGCGTTTACGAAGCTGGCGTTTTTAAACGGCAGGATCGACCTGAGCCAGGCCGAGGCCGTGATGCAGATCGTCGGCGCGCAAAGCCAGCGCGCGGCGCAGCTGTCCCAAAACCAGCTGGACGGCGCGTTGTCGCGTACCGTGCGCCAAATGGCCGATACGCTGCTGGATCTGATGGCCGCCATCGGCGCGGCGGCCGATTACCCCGAGGACGATGTGGACGATACTGCCGTCAGACAGGCGCGCGCGGTGATCGGCGAGGTGATGCAGCGGCTTTCGGCGCTGCTGGCCACGGCCAGGGCCGGGATGCGTTATCAGCAGGGCGTGCGCGTCGTGATCGCCGGGCGGCCCAATGCGGGCAAATCGTCGCTGCTCAACGCGCTGCTGGGCGAAAACCGCGCAATCGTCACCGAGGTCGCCGGGACCACGCGCGATGTCCTGAGCGAGCCGCTGAACCTGGACGGCGTGCCGCTGACGCTGTGCGATACGGCCGGGCTGCGCGTCAGCGGCGACCAGATCGAGCGCATCGGCGTCCAGCGCGCCATGCAGCAGCTGGAAATGGCCGACCTGGTGCTGTTGGTGCGCGATTTGACCGCGCCCGTCACTCAGGAGGACCGCGACGTGCTCGCCTGCGGCAAGCCGCTGATTCTGGTCCACAATAAGCTCGACCTTGCGCCCGATGCGCAGGAGCCGCAGCAGACGCCCGAGGTGCCCTCTGTTGCGATCAGCGCGCGTACCGGCCAGGGCATCGACGCCCTGAAAGCCCAAATGCTTGCCCGTATCACCGGAGACAGCGCGCTTTGCGACGTCAATCTGACCCAGCAGCGCCATGCCGACGCCGTGCGCGACGCCTATGACGCGCTTGCCGCCGCCGCCGGCGGGCTGGATCAGGGGATGCCCCTGGATGTCATCCTCGTCGACGTTCAGGCCGCCTGGCGCGCGCTTGGCCAGATTACCGGCGAAACGGCTGACGACGCGCTCATAACCCGGATCTTTTCCGCGTTTTGTTTGGGAAAATGAAGGGAGCAGAGGGGGCAGGAAAGCCAAGGGCGCTGCCCTTGGAACCCGCCAGAGGCGCTGCCTCTGGATCTCTGCGCACCCGACCCGCCTGGGCGGTTCGGGTGTTTCGGCGCTGCGGAGCACTTCGTGCTGTCCTCACGCCTTCAGGCCGCTGTGCGGCCCTCCGATTCCTTCCGTTTGTCCGAACCCCACAGGGCGCGCCCGGTTCCGTCCCTCTTGACTCCCATATATGCGCGTTGCGCCGCACCCGTTCGCGCTGGCGCGCTTTGTGGGATGGGATGCGGTATCAGTGGTACCAGCGGTTTGTGGGTTTAAAAGAATATTGTTAAGCTGAGCGCACATCCCAGCATGTGCCGATCCTGCTTATGATCGGGACATGCGGACGGCTGCGCGCGAAGCGCTTTTATGGGAGTCCAGAGGGACTTTTGCCTCGGTTAAATGGGCATTCTCCGCGCAGCCTATAAGGCTGCTTGTGCGAACGCTCCATTTGCCCGAACCTGCGCCTCGCTTGCTCGCCCACAGGGCGCGCTCGGCTCCGGTTCCTCTGGTAGGGTCCAGGGGCAAAGCCCCTGGAACAAATAAAGATCACGTGTCCCCAGCATGTGCCGATCCTGCTTATGATCGGCATATGCGGATGGCTGCGCGCGAAGCGCTTTTATGGGAGTCCAGAGGGACTTAGTCTCTCTGGTGGGGTCCAGGGGCAAAGCCCCTGGCCAAACTTCCCCCTGTAAACAGAAAAAGGTGAGTGTATGAACGAAAGATACGATGCGGTTGTTGTCGGCGCGGGGCACGCGGGGTGCGAAGCGGCGCTGGCGCTGGCGCGGCTGGGGCACAAAACGCTGCTTTTGACGCTGAACATCGACGGGGTGGCGCTGATGGCGTGCAACCCGGCCATCGGTGGCACGGCAAAGGGGCATCTGGTGCGGGAGGTGGACGCGCTGGGCGGCGAGATGGGGCTGGCGATTGACGACACCTATCTGCAAAGCCGCATGCTCAATACCGGCAAGGGCCCGGCCGTACACTCTTTGCGCGCCCAGGCGGACAAAAAGCTGTACCAGTTTCGCATGCTTTCCGCCCTGCAGCACCAGGACAACCTGACGCTCATGCAGGGCGAAATTGCCGAGATCTATGTAGAAAACGGCAAAGTAACCGGCGTGCGCACGACGACCGGCATGCGCGCGGACTGCCGCGTCTGCGTGCTTTGCACCGGCGTATACTTAAAAAGCCGCATCATCATCGGCGAATTCACCGCGCCGGAGGGCCCGACCGGCCTTCAAAACGCGACGCATCTGTCCCAGTGCCTGACCGGTCTTGGGTTTGCCCTGCGCCGGTTCAAAACCGGAACCCCTGCGCGCGTGGATATCCGAACGGTCGATTTGAGCAAGCTGGAGCCTCAGTACGGCGACAGCCATGTGACGCCCTTTTCTTTTTTGAACGACAAGATCGACAAGCCGCAGATTTGCTGCTATCTGGGGTATACCAACGCCAAAACCCATGAAATCATCCGGGCCAACCTGCACCGCGCGCCCATGTTTACCGGCATTATCGAGGGCGTCGGCCCCCGGTATTGCCCGTCCATCGAGGACAAGGTCGTCCGCTTTGCGGACAAGGAGCGCCATCAGTTCTTTTTGGAACCGGAGAGCAGCTTTACCACCGAATGGTATGTCCAGGGTATGAGCTCGTCCCTGCCCGAGGACGTCCAGATCGCTTTTTATCGCTCCATGGCCGGGCTTGAAAACGTCCGGCTCACCCGGCTGGCCTATGCGATCGAATACGACTGCATCGATCCCACGGTGCTCAAATCCACGCTGGAGAGCAAGGATATTTCCGGGCTGTTCTGCGCCGGTCAGATCAACGGTTCCTCTGGCTATGAGGAGGCCGCCGGTCAGGGCATTGTCGCCGGCATCAACGCCGCCATGCTGCTGGAGGATCGTCCGCCGCTGGTGCTTGGCCGCGCCGACGCCTATATCGGCGTGCTTATCGACGATTTGACGACCAAGGGCACCAACGAGCCCTATCGGATGATGACCTCCCGCGCGGAATACCGTCTGCACCTCAGGCAGGATAACGCCGATCTGCGCCTGACCGAGAAAGGGCGCGCCGTTGGCCTTGCCGGGCAGGCGCGTCAGACGCGTCTGGACGAAAAAAAAGCCGATATCGACCGCGGGATGGCCGCGCTTTTGGCCGCAAGGTTCGCGCCAGGGCCGCTCAACGACGCCCTGCGCCCGCTTTTGCCGCCGGACGCGCCGCCGCCCTTTAAACAAACCCTTTCCGGCGTGGACGCCCTGCGCCGCGAGGGCGTGACCTATGCCCTTTTGCGCTCTTTGCAGGACAGCCTGCCGGATTTGTGCGACGGCGCCGCCCAGCAGATTGAAATCATGATCCGGTACGAGGGGTATTTGAAGCGTCAGGAAAGCCAGATGGCTGCGTTTGCCCGCATGGAGGCGATGAAGCTGCCGGAGGGTGTCGATTATGCGAAAATTGATTCGCTGCGGCTGGAAGCGCGCCAGAAGCTGGCAAAAATCCGGCCCGAAACGCTCGGCCAGGCCGCGCGGATCAGCGGCGTCTCCCCTGGCGATATTTCGGTTTTAATGGTATGGCTTGAAAAGAAAAGGCGGGAAGAAACACGATGATTGGCAAATTGACGGCGGAATTGACCGCTGCGCACGCGCTTGCGCTGGATTTGACGGCGCAAAATCGCCTCGACGCGTATTTTGACAAGCTCGAGCGCGCCAACGCGCAGTTTAACCTGACGCGGATTCAGGGCGCGCAGGATACCGCGCACAAGCATTTTTATGACAGCCTGGCGCTTTTATGGCTTGCCGACGTGCCGGACGGCGCTTCGGTGATCGATATCGGCGCGGGCGCCGGGTTTCCCAGCATCCCCTTGGCGATTGCAAGGCCGGATTTGAAAATCACGGCGGTGGACAGCGTCGGGAAAAAGGTGCGTTTTTTAAACCAATGCGCCCAGGAATTGGCGCTGGACGGCTTCTGCGCCCTGCACCAGCGCTGCGAGGACCTTGGGAAAATGCCGGAATACCGGGAAAAATTCGATCTGTGCGTTGCCCGCGCGGTCGCCGCGCTGCCCACGCTTTTGGAATTGGCGCTGCCCTTTGTCAAAACGGGCGGCCTGTTCGCGGCCTACAAGGGCCCGGCTGCGGCGCAGGAGGTGGACGACGCGCGCAAGGCGCTGGACGCGCTGGGCGGCCAGGCGCAGCTGGAAACCTACGCCATTCAGGACGGTCAGGCGCAGCGGACGATGGTTTTTGTCCGCAAAATCCGCCCCTGTCCGGCCCATTTTCCCCGTAAAGCGCCCCTGCCCGCGCAAAAGCCCATTGGCTGCTGAATTTTATCGGAAAAGCAGGAAAAACCGTCCGTGTTTTTTGTCGGACGGTTTTTCTTGATTTTTTGGATATTTCCCGCTATACTCCCAGATGTGGACAGGCAATGGGAATACGCCGCGGGCGTCCCGGCCGGCACACGCCGCGCCGCCGGATTTGCCTTTCCAGAAAATCCGAAAGAGGTGATCAGGTGGAACTGTCAAACCGGAAGATCTATCATATACCGATTGACGCGATCAGCGAAAACCCCTATCAGCCGCGGCGGTATTTTTCGGATGAGAATCTGTTTGAATTGGCGCAGTCCATTGCGCGCTACGGGCTTTTGCAGCCGATCAGCGTGCGGCCGACGGCGCGCGGATATGAATTGATTGCCGGCGAGCGCCGGCTGCGCGCCTGCGCCATGCTGGGCTGCGCGACCATCGACGCCGTGGTGATGTGTCCGGGCGAGCAGGACAGCGCGATCCTGGCGATGATTGAAAACATCCAGCGCGAAAACCTGCATTTCCTGGAGGAGGCCGAGGGGTATCTGAACATCCTGCGCACCAGCGGCATGTCCCAGGAGGAGCTTGCCCGGCGCATCGGCAAAAATCAATGTACCATCGCCAACAAAATCCGCCTGCTCAAGTTGCCGCCGGCGATCCGAAAACGCATTGTTTCTGAAAACCTGACTGAGCGCCAGGCACGCGCGCTGCTGCGCCTGCACGATGAAACGATGGCGCTGCGCGCGCTGGACATGATCTGTGAACGCGGGCTGAACGTCAAGGAGACCGACGCCCTGATTGAATCCATGCTCGACGAGATGTACCGGCAGCCCGCGCCGCCGCGCCGCCGCGTGACGACGCTGCTGGCCGATACGCGCCTTTTCCTCAATTCGTTCAAGGAAATCGTTGCGCGCATGAACGGCGCGGGCTATGCCTCCCAATACCGCACCACGCGGCTGAGCGACCGCATCGAGGTGCAGATCACCATTCCCCTGCGCGATCCCGAGCAGCGTGCCGCTGCCGGTGCGCCATGAAGCTCTCCACATTGTTTCACGTGAAACATTGTGATTCACCGTCCTTTGGTGTTTCACGTGAAACACTTTTTCATAGCGGCGCAGACCCTTTGCGCGCCGCACACGTCCGGGATTTGCCCGGTTATCCTGCCGCCAAGGATAGCGGACGCTGCCCGCGTCCAACGTCCCAGCGATATCGCGCTCCTTTTGTATCCGTTTGTCGCAACCCCTTCCTCTTGGCCGCAAGCGCTCCGCGTTTGCGGCATTTTTTGTTGCGCACAAAACGCCCCTTGCCGCAAAAACCTTTTGAAACGTCTTTCTTTTCCGGGCGTCCTGGGGTATAATGGAAGGGTATTGTGAAACAGGGAGGATCGGACCGTGGGCAAAATTATTGCGGTGACCAATCAAAAAGGCGGCGTCGGCAAAACGACGACCTGCGTCAACCTGGCCGCGGCGCTGGCCGCGCACGGCAAGCGGGTGCTTTTGTGCGATATCGACGCGCAGGGCAACGCCACCACCGGCACCGGCCTGAACAAAAACACAAAAGCGCGCACGATGTACGACGTACTGGCCGGCGACACGGCGATCGCGGATATTTTTCTCGATGGCGCGGGGGAGCGGCTGACCGTCGCCCCGGCCAATATGCAGCTTGCCGGGGCCGAGGTTTCCATGGCGTCGCTGCCCGGGCGCGAGCAGGTGCTGAAAAACAAGCTGGCGCAGGTACGCGATCAGTTTGATTTCGTTTTTATCGACTGCCCCCCTTCGCTGGGGCTTTTGACGCTCAACGCGCTGACCGCCGCCGATACGATTCTGGTGCCGATTCAGTGCGAATATTACGCCCTGGAGGGGTTGACCCAGCTGATGAGCACCGTGCGTCTGGTGCGCCAGCGGCTGAACCCGGCGCTGGAAATCGAGGGCGTGCTTTTGACGATGGTAACCGGCCGGACCAATCTGGGAACCGCCGTGGCAAACGAGGTGCGCCGGTTTTTCAAGGGCAAGGTCTATCAGACGACGATCCCGCGCAACGTCCGGCTCAGCGAGGCGCCCAGCTACGGTAAGCCGATCAATTTGTATGACAAGCGCTCTGCGGGCGCGCGTGCCTATGACGCGTTGGCGCAGGAGTTCCTGCGCTGGAACGGAGGAGAACAATGAGCAAAAATAAAACGGTCGGCGGCCTTGGCCGCGGGTTGGAGGCGCTGATGGGCCCCATCGCCGAAGAAACGGATACCCTGACGGCGCTTTCGCTGGATGTGATCGATCCCAATCCGGATCAGCCGCGCAAACAGTTTGATTCTGAGAAGCTGCGCGAGCTGGCTGATTCCATCGCCGAGGTGGGCGTGCTGTCCCCCATTCTGGTTTGCCGCAGCTCGGGGCGGTATACCATCATCGCCGGCGAGCGGCGGTGGCGTGCGGCGCGGCTTGCCGGGCTGGATTTGATTCCCGCAATCGTGCGCGAGTATGACGCGGTGGAGCGGATGAAGGCGGCGCTGATTGAAAACCTGCAGCGCGATGATCTGAACCCGGTGGAGGAGGCTGCCGCGCTGCGCGCGCTGATGGAACAATGCGCCATGACCCAGGAACAGGCCGCGCAGAGCGTTGGCAAGAGCCGCAGCGCCGTGGCCAATCTGCTGCGCCTGCTGTCGCTGGACGAGGAAGTGATGGCGCTGCTGCGCGACGGCAAGCTGTCCGAAGGGCATGCGCGCGCGCTGCTGGGGGTATCCGATCCCGTACGGCGCGCGGCGCTGGCGCAAAGCGCAGTGAAAAACGGGTGGTCGGTGCGCCGGTTGGAGCAGGAGGTGCGGTTTGACGCTGCGCCCAAACAGAAAAAGGAAAAGCCCGACGCCGAGGTGCGTCAGGTGCAGTCGCTGCTGCGCCGCACGTTCGGCACGCGCATTACCGCGCAGGGCACCCGCGATAAGGGGAAAATCGTCCTGCACTATGCCAGCTTTGAAGAATTGGAGCGCATTTACGACGTTCTGAACCACGAGCGCCCATAACCTGCCGGCTGCTTTGATGTTGCATCCCGCACCGGGCCTTTTGAAAAAAGCAGATTGTTTCACGTGAAACAATCACGGATTCCGATTCGTTTTCCATACGGGCCGAAGAACGCCGCCGTGCCGCCCCAAGCCTGTGCCGATCCGGGGATACCCGGCGATCGGGCGGGACAGGGCTTGCCGGCGTGCGTTGCGCGAAGCGCGTTTTGCGGGAGCCCAGAGGAACTCAGCAACTTTGGCAGGATCCAAGGGCAACGCCCCTGGCATGTCGCTGGTTCGAAAAGCAGCATGTGCCGATCCTGCTTATGATCGGTGCACACGGACGGCGTGCGGCGTGCGTCGCGCAAAGCGCGTTTTGCGGGAGTCCAGAGGGACTCAGTCCCTTTGGCAGGATCCAAGGGCAGCGCCCTTGGCAGGATTGCAAAGGACAGCATCCTCTGCCTCGTCTCCCATGCGGCCCTATTATGAAGTTCAGGAGGTATTTGGTTGAGATCGGTTTTTTTGTCAGCGGCGTCGGAGCCGGTGCTGCCGGATCCGACGGTGTTTGAGCAAGTAGGCGATACGGTTGCGCAGAGCCTTTTTCGCGGCGGCAACACGACGCTGGCGTCCCTGGTATCGCTTGCGCTGTCCACGGCGCTCATTGCGCTGGTCGTGACGGCGGGGTATCGGGTGGTGCGCCGGCTGCTCAGCGGCAGCCAGGGATTGAATAAATCGCCGCAGTATCTGCGGTTTTTGCTGCGGCTGACCCGGACGGTGTGTATTTTGCTGGGCGTGCTGCTGGTGCTGATGCAGTTTGACCAGATGCGCGCGCTGGCCGTGTCGCTCCTGACGGGCACGGGCGTCGTTGCGCTGTGCATCGGCCTGGCGTCGCAGGAAGTGATGGCCAATATGGTCAGCGGCGCGTTTTTGATGCTCAATCGGCCGTTTGTCATCGGCGACCGGATCCGGATCCCGGAAAAGGACATCACCGGTGTGGTGGAAAATATGACGCTGCGCCATACGGTGGTGCGGACGTTTGAAAATACGACGATGATCATCCCCAACAGCATGGCCAATACCGTTGTGATCGAAAATATTACAAACGCTGCCAGAACCTTCGGTGCGCTGGAAATGACCGTCGCGTACGACGCCGATCTGACGCTGGCCCGGCAGATTATGGCGCGGCATATCGCCGAGCACCCCTCTTTCCTGGATGTGCGCACCCCCGAACAGCTTGCCCAGGACGTCCCCCCCGTCAATGTCCTGGTTAAGGAAATGGGCGACAGCGCCATTACCCTGCGTGCTGCGTTCTGGGCCCCCAATATCGGCGCTCAGATGAGCATGCTCAGCGATTTGCGCCAATCCGTTAAGGCAGAATTCGACCGTTGCGGTATCGAAATCCCTTTCCCCCAGCGCGTCATCCACGTCAAGCACGAAAAAGAAGTTTGACACGCGCTCCCGTTCCGCTTTGATTCTATATCGTGTACGGGGGCCGAGGGCGCTGCCCTCGG
>DCTY01000055.1 GCA_002329335.1 Christensenella sp. UBA1428 | reverse complement strand
CGAAGAATTGATCGCGCGGGTAAAAGCGCACCTGCGCCGGGAACGGCGCGCGCTTCAGCCTGCGAAAAATGTGCTTACCTATGGGGAGATTTCAATCAACCGGGAAAATTATGAGGCCTATCGCGGCGATCAAAAGGTTGCGCTGACTACGCGCGAGTTTCAGATTTTGGAATATCTGATGCTCAACGCCGGCAAGGTGCTCAGCCGGGAACAGATTTACAACGAGGTATGGGGATCGCCCTATGGCGATATCGGTTCTGTAACCGTACATATCAAAAATCTGCGCACCAAGCTGGATCCGGACAGCAGCTATATCAAAACTGTTTGGGGAGTGGGGTACAAATTTGCAAAACAAGGCAGCTCAGAGGGATAATCCTCTGCAGTCCACGCGCTGGCGCGTGGTGTTTATTTTGACGCTGGCTTTCCTGCTCAATGCGGGGATTCTGGCCAGCTATTTCAAATTTTTCTTATCTCAGCGCTCTTTTCAGATGGTTGCACAACGGTATGATACGGTGCGTCAGCAGATGTACGAGCAGCTGGAGCGCATTACTGATCAGGCGCAGGCGGCGGATAACTGGCAGGCTTTTCTGGTGCAGGCCGCCAAAGAGGAAAAGATGATCATCGAGGTGTTTGACGCGCAGGGGGATCCGATTCTGGTTGCCCCCGGCGGCAACACAGCCTTTACGATCAGCATTACAGACCTGATGATCATTGACGATACGCCGTATCTGGTTCGTGCCGAATATCCGTTTTCTATTGACGTAGTGGCCGGCATGCAGCCCAGCACGACGCTGTTGTTTGTAGAGCTGCTGGTTTTGTTTGCCTGTACATTGTTTTCGGGCAGGGTGCTTTATAAGCAGTATATTTTGCCGTTGGAGGAAATGCGCAATATCGTTGAAGGCTACCGGCGCGGTATCAAGCCGCCGGTTTCCCTCAGAAAAGACGAACTGGGCAATCTTCAAAACAGCTTTGTGGAGCTGACGGACTCGATCGAGAATGAAAAACTCAAACAAAAGCAGATCATTGCTTCGATTTCACATGATATCAAAACGCCGCTGACATCCATCATGGGGTATGCGGAGCGTTTGCAGCATGGCAATATCAGCCCGGAGCGCACTCAGCGGTATCTGACGACGATATACGACAAATCGCGCGTCATTCAGCAGCTCATTGAGGAGTTTGACGAATATCTCAGCTTCGACCGTCAAAGCGAGCTGAAGCTGGAATTGTTTGATGCAACGGAATTGGTGGAGCTTCTAAGGCGCGACTTTGAGAGCGAACTGTCGGAACTGGACGTTAAGCTTGAAATCGAATGTACCTGTCAGGGGCGCGTGCTGATGGATATTGCGAAAATGCGCCGCGTGTTTGGCAATATCATCGGCAACAGCCTGAAACACTTTGACACGCCGGATAAACGCATTTCGGTTGTCGTTACCCGTTCCTATGGCTATGTGCGCTTTACGATTGAAGATAATGGCACGGGCGTGCCGCCGCAGCGGCTGGAACATATTTTTGATCCGTTTTATACCTCGGACGAGGGTCGCCGTGTCGCAGGCCTTGGCCTGTCCATCTGCCAGGAAATCGTGCAGGCGCACGGCGGGCATATTTGGGCTGAAAATGCTCAAAAGGGTTTGCGCATCTGTATTGAGATGAAGATCGTTGCATAGTTTTATTTTGGGACAGTCTTTTTGGGCTTTTTGAACAGCGTATAAAAAGCTGATAATGCACTCCAAAATCCAGGGCGTCTTTTGTCCGGCTGGGCAGCTTTGGATATTTAAGAGCACTTGCTTCAAGTCTTTGTGTATGGAAGCAAGTGCTTGTGCTTATATCGGAGGATCAAATAGCGGCAACCGCAGATTTTTCGTAAAATAAATAATCCGAGTTTATCTTCCATAGGGAAATAAACTCGGATTATATTGATTTGGTGCGGCAAATGGGACTTGAACCCATACGGACGAACCACACGCCCCTCAAACGTGCCTGTCTNNGTCTGCCAGTTCCAGCACTGCCGCGAACGAATATATTATATCCAGAAATAATGCTGTTGTCAAGCGTTTTCCGGGAATAAGAAAAAGATATTTTTTCATAGCGTCTGACGGCGTGGTTTTGGCTTTATATGATATCAGGTCACAGCAAACAATGTCTTTGCTGTGAGCGCAGCGCAGGCAGCGCCGATATTTTCCGCAGCAAAGATGGCGGAGACAACCGCCACGCCTGCGATGCCGCTTCCCTGCAGTTCCAGAATATTATCTGGCGTAATGCCGCCGATTGCAACGCAGGGGATGGACACGGCGACGGTAATTTCCTGCAATTGCTCTTTTGTAATTCGAATGGCGTTTTTCTTGGTAGGGGATGGAAAAATGGCGCCCACACCCAGATAGCTTGCTCCGGCGCGCTGCGCTGCCTGGGCCTGCTCCACCGTTTTGGCCGTTGCGCCGATGATAAAATCCTTTCCCATCTGACGGCGGATATCGGCAACCGGCTGGTCCTCCATGCCGACGTGAACACCGTCGGCGCCGATTTTCACGGCGACGTTTACGCTGTCATTGATGATGAGCGGAACATTGTACTGTCGGCACAGCTTTTTTACCGGAAGCGCTTCGGCTGCAAAGGCATCCTCGGAAATGCTTTTTTCTCTGAGCTGCAGCATGGTTACGCCGTTTTTCAGCGCAGCTTCAATTTGCTCAAGAAAAGTCATTTTGCCAACCCATGTGCGGTCAGTAACTGCATATAACCGCAGATTTTCTGTGTGAAAGCTCATTTTTTGCTGTCTCCTTCCAGATGTTTCAAATAAGCGTGTACGTCATCGCATTGCATGGCGCCGCTCATGACGCAAGCCCCGGCGGCGCCTGTGCGGCGAATTTGTGCAACATTCTGCCGGTCGATGCCGCCTATGGCATAAACGGGCAGCTTTACGGCATGAACGATCTCCCGCAGGAAGGCAATGCCACGCCCCGGAAGCCCTTTTTTGCAGTTCGTATCAAAAATATGTCCCGCTGTAATATAGGTACAGCCTAAGCACTGCGCCTCCAGGGCGTCGCTGAGCGAATGACAGGAGGCGCCGAGCACGGAAAACGACGCCTTTTGGCGGTCGTCCAATTGCCGGAGCTGCTCTAGCGGCAGGTGAATGGCGGCTGCGTTCAGCGCCAATGCGGTGTCGGCGAAACCATGCAGGATGCAGCGCGTATGATACTTTTGACAGATCGCAAGGGCCTGCAGGGCCAGCAGTTGATACTCCTGCGCAGTCAGATCTTTCTCCCGCAGGATAATGCCTGCGGGATGACAAGCTGCAAGCGCGTCTATTCTTTTTAGGAAGTCCTCCCCGCAAAGCCTGCGGTTTGTGACGCACAGAATATCAGACATAGAGGTAATCGTTGAGCACCGGCTGGAGACCTTCTTCGGCAATATCCCGATACATCGAATCAAAGCTGCGGTTGTCGCAGATTTCAAACTGCTCGTCGCCCGCTTCGCCGGCGGGTTCCTTTCCTGTATATTTGCTTTCATGGTCGCCGATGCCGGTGGAAACGCCTGCCGAAACCTTGGTAGCGGCAATTTTTACAATTCCATTGCGAAATTCGGCGCTTTCTCTGGAAGATACCGTTATACCGACAAAGGGCAGAAAAATGCGATAGGCGCAGAGAATCTGACAAAGCTGCCTTTCACCGACGTCCAAAGGGTTTATTTTGTCGTTGTTTATAATCGGACGCAGCCTTGGGCAGGACAGCGACATTTCCGCCCAGGGATATTTTCGCTGGAGATAATACACATGCAGCGCGCTTGCCAACGCATCCTTGCGAAAATCGGATAGCCCAAGCAGCGCAGAGCATGCCACGCCGCGCATACCGCCCATTAACGCGCGCTCCTGCGCGTCAAAGCGATAGGGCCATACCCGCTTATGACCCATCAAATGCAGGGTTTCATATTTGTCTGTGTCATAGGTTTCCTGAAATACCGTTACATAATCGGCGCCGCATTGGTGCAGATATCGGTATTCGTCCGAATTCACGGGGTAGATTTCCAGCCCTACCATCCGGAAATATTTTCGTGCAAGCTTGCAGGCCTCGCCGATATAGTCGATCCCGCTGTGGCTGCGGCTCTCGCCTGTCAAAATCAGAATTTCTTCCATGCCGCTTTGGGCAATGACCTGCATCTCATGCTCGATCTGCGCCATGGACAGTTTCATGCGCTTGATATGATTGTAGCAGTTAAATCCGCAGTAAACGCAGTAATTCTCACAATAATTGGCGATATACAGCGGTGTAAACAGGTAAACGGTATTGCCGAAGTGCTTGCTGGTCTCCAGTCGGGCGCGCTGGGCCATCTGTTCCAAAAACGGCTCNNGCTGCCGGCGAAAGCAGCGCCTTAAAGTCATCCAGAGAACAGACGCTGTGCTCCAGCGCAGCCTGGACATCCCGCGGCGTATAAACGCCGGGGTCATACGCGGCCATTTCACCGAGCACTTTTTCACAGATATCCGATTCGATCCGCTCCATGCCGGGGAGATATTCCATATGGTTTTTCCGGGATGCGGGATCTTTTTCCAGCTTGTGTTTTGCTGCAAGCGCTTGGGGCGTGAGGTATTGCGAATCGATTAAAAACTGGTTTTCCATTTTGTTTCACCTTCAATTCCGAAGAAATCCGGTCAGAGGATCGGAAGCGGACGCGCCGCGGGTAAGAACGCGGCCCAGGCCGGACAAATAGGCTTTTCGGCCCGCCTCGATGGCCTGGCGGAATGCGCACGCCATCATGGACAGGTCGCCCGCAGTTGCAAGCGCCGTATTGGCCATAATTGCATCGGCGCCCATTTCCATCGCTTCACAGGCCTGAGAAGGCCGGCCGATTCCGGCGTCTACAATAATGGGCAGGTCGATTTCATCGATCAGGATTTGGATAAATTCCCTGGCGGCAAGGCCCTTGTTGGAACCGATCGGCGCCGCCAGCGGCATGATCGAAGCAGCGCCTGCGTTGGCCAGATCCCGGGCGGCGTACAGGTCCGGGTACATGTACGGCATCACCACAAATCCCTCTTTTGCCAGAAGCTCGGTGGCCTTGATCGTCTCGTGATTGTCGGGCAGCAAATATTTGCTGTCCCGCATGATTTCAATTTTTACAAAATCGCCGCAGCCAAGCTCTCTGGCCAATCTTGCAATGCGAACGGCTTCTTCCGCTGTGCGCGCGCCGGAGGTGTTGGGCAAAAGCGTAACCCCTTTTGGGATATAGTCCAGGATATTTTCGTGGTCGCGGGTATTGGCGCGGCGAACCGCCAGCGTGATGATTTCCGCTCCCGCGTCCCGGACCGCGGCTTCGATCAGATTCAAAGAGTATTTGCCGGAGCCAAGGATGAATCTGGAGTGAAATGCATGGCCGCCGATGATCAAAGTGTCGTTTTTATTCATGATGGAACCTCTCGTTTCTAGATTGTTTTCTGATGGACTAAAGCGGGCCTGCGTCAGTCGCGGTGTTCTCCTGCAATCAGACGCACGACTGCATGCGCCTGGTGGGCAGCGCACAGCATTACCCTGGAAGCAAACAGGCCGCTTTTTTCGGATACTTCACTGGTTTCATCGCCGCAGAGGATGAAGCGTTTTGTTATTTGCCGGGTTTTGATCCCATTGCCCGAGCTTAAGCCGGCCATACCCGATGCAGCGACCAGATATTTTTGAGGAAGCTTTTCAAAAACGCCGTTGACCAGCATCGCTTTTTCCTCTGCCCGGTCAAAAGCCTCGCAGATAATGTCTGCATCTTTTAAAAGCAAAACCAGGTTGTCCGGCGTAAGCCGGCAAGTCTGCTTTTTTAATTCGGCGTAGGGCGCAATTTCCAGCAGGTTTTGAGCCAGCGCGTCTGTCTTATACATGCCGATTTGTGTTGCTTTGTATTGCTGGCGATGAAGATTGGCAAGATCCACGCGGTCAAAATCGATCAGGATCAATTTCCCGATGCCGATGCGGGAAAGCGCAAGGGCAATGTTGGATCCAAGTCCGCCCAATCCGCAAATGGCTACGGTGCTTGAAGCAAACCTTTCCTGAAGCGATTTTCCATGCCGCTGCACCTGCGCCGCAATCCAGGCGTCCTGCGATGGGATTTCCTGCATATTAACCGCCTCCTACAAAGCTGACGATTTCGATGATATCGCCATCGCACAGCATTGTCTGATGATAGAGCGCTTTTGGCACAATATCCCCGTTTCTTTCCACGGCGATCCGGGCGCAGTCATAGGCCGTTGTCTCCAGATACTGTGCCAGGGTTTGGCCGGAGATTGCGCAATCAACGCCATTGATTTTTACCATGGGCCTTTCCTCCAAATAAAAAATGCGGAGCATTTACCGATTTGGTAAATTCCCCGCATAAATTGCGAAATGTCCAATATCCCTACGTTGGCATTATCCAAATCAGGTATAAGGGTCGAAGGTTATACCTTCCTCTCAGCCTGTCGCACAAGCTCCCCTCGCTTTTCAGTTCTCATCTATTATACATGCATATCGCCTCTAGCACAAGTATTATTTGATACAATCCGCGCAGCAGCAGCCGGCGCAGCTCATTGACCCGGCTGGCGGTGCTATTATGCGCATGTCAGGATTGCAGTGGAAAAATTTCCGTATAAATGTTATGATAAAATATCGAAAGTTCAAAGCACCGAAAGCTGCGGAGGAATTGGAATGGTACTGGAAAAAGACTGGCTGTTTTCATCCGGCGAATATATCTGTGATCTTAGAGCGGCGGGCGTTTTGATTCGGGATAATAAAATCCTGGTTCAGTGGGATAAGAACAGCAATGCATATGCTTTGCCCGGCGGCCACATAAAAATTGGCGAGACGTTGGAACAGGGACTGATCCGAGAATACAAAGAAGAAACCGGCGCAGACATTGCGGTGAAGCGGCTGCTGTGGAGCGAAGAGTGCTTTTGGGAATGGAAAGGGAAACAAGCGCACAGCATCGCTTTCTATTTTCAGATTGAGGCAGGGGCGGGTTTGGAAATCCCCGATGATGGGGCGTTTGTCCCGCATCAAGATCATTGCGGCGTGGTTATCGGGTGGATGGATATCCATGAAATTGAAAAGATCACGATCTATCCCGAATTTCTTAAAACAGAAATATTGAACCTGGACGGGCAGATCAAACATTTTGTGTCCAAAGAATAAATTTGCGAAAAATATCGCGCTATTTTGGCCATCTTTTGCAGTTGAAAACATAAAACGACCGTCGTGTGTAAAATCGGAAATTCCACGAGGCCGTTTTATATGTGCGGCAGACGGCGCTTAGGGCTGAGCAGGGAAACAACATGAAACATAAAACAAGCTCCAGCATCCGGGCGATGCGGATGCTGGAGCGGTTTGAAAATCATTTGCAATTATTTGAGCAGCCCTTTTTCCCGGCGTTTGGCCACCCAGCCCGGTTTGACGCTTTGACGGCTTCGGGCGATGCACAGGGCGCCGCTTTCAACGTCCTGCGTCACGGTGCTGCCGGCGGCAATATAGGCGTCTGCGCCAATCTGAACCGGCGCAACCAGATTGCAGTTGCAGCCAATGAACGCATGGTCGCCAACTGTGCTGCGGTATTTGTTTTTTCCATCGTAATTGACAAAGACAACGCCGCAGCCCAGGTTGATATCCCGGCCAAGATCGGCATCGCCCACATAGGTCAGATGCGATACCTTGGTGCCGTCGCCGATGACGGCGTTTTTAATTTCCACGAAATCGCCGATCCGGCAATGTGCGCCAATCCGGCTGTTGGGACGAATGTACGCGTTTGGCCCCACCGTGGTTTCTTCGCCGATCTGCGAATCCAAGATTACCGAGCTTTCCACGCGCGCCGCGCGGCCGATCTGTGCGTTGCTTACGCGGCAGTTGGGCAGCAGGGTAACATCCTGTCCGATGACGGTCGCGCCTTCCAGACAGCACCCGGGATAGATAACCGCGCCCGGGGCGATCTGGACGCTGTCGTCGATATAGGTATTTTCAGGCGCGATCAGGCGCACGCCGTTTTTCATGTGCCGCGCATGGATGCGCGCACGCATCAGGGCCTCCGCCGCCGCCAGATCGGCCATATCGTTTACGCCCTGGCACTGCGAGGGCTCCTGCGCAACAATTCCTTCCACGCGCCAGCCGTGCTGAACGAAAAGCGCGATGGCGTCGGTGAGATAATATTCGCCTTTGGCGTTGCTGTTGCCGATTTCGTCCAAAACGCTCAGCAGCTTTTCGGTCTTAAAGCAATAGACGGATGCATTGACTTCTTTGATTTTTAGCTGCTCGGGCGTACAGTCTTTATCCTCCACGATGCCGGCAACGCGGCCGTCTGCCTTGCGCACGATCCGGCCGTACTTGGGCGTAGGATCCATCACGGCCGTTAAAAGCGCGCAGTCTGCGCCGTTTTCAACCGCAGAAAATACCGTTTGATAGCTTTGCGCGTAGACCAAAGGCATGTCGCCAAAAGCGATCAGCACGCAGTCGCTGTCCGCAATCTGCGCCTTTGCGGCTTTGACCGGCACGGCGGTGCCCCAGCCATCCTGCGGATTTTGGTAAATGTAATCCACGCGGCTGCCAAGGTGCGCCAGAATCTGTTCCTTTTCAAAGCTGACGGCGACCAGCGGTTTCTGGTTGGATAACGGCGCAACGGCGTCGAGCACATAATCGATCATCGGGCGGCCGCACAGGCTGTGGAGCACCTTGTGCAGCGGCGAACGCATCCGCTCGCCTTTGCCTGCGGCCAGAATCAGCGCAACTGTTTTCATGAAAGCCTCCTGTTAAGACAGCCAGGGCGCGGGGACGACGTTGGCCCCCAGCTCCTCATGGACGTCCTTGATGATCATCAGGGATTTGACGTCCTCTACCTGCTTTTTGGCCTCGGTTTCGCGCGAGAGCATCATGCCCACGCCCACGACGGTGATGGTAAATTCGCGCATCATTTCCATCATAGCCTTGGCGGTGCCGCCGGCCTTCATATAATCGTCCACAATCAGCGCGCGCTGGCCCTCGTGGACCAGCTTTTTGGTCACGCTCATGGTCTGAAGCTTTCCGCTGGTACCGGAAATATAGTTGAGCGAGACATAGGGCCATTCCATTTCGCTTTGCTGGCCGCGCCGCGCAACGACGCAGGAAATCCCAAGCGCGTCGGCGGTGGCCATCGCCAGCGCGATGCCCTTGGTCTCTACCGTCAGCACAAAATCCGGGGACTGTTTATAAAACTGGCTTGCCAGCAGCCGACCCATGACGCCGATTTGCTGGGGACAGAACAGAATGTCGTTGATGTACAGATAGCCGCCGGGCAGCACGCGCTCGGGCTGGGAGAGCGTCCTGCACAGATCCTCAATAAAAGCGCGCCCGCCCATGACCGGGAAGGGCAGATACCGTACGCCGCCGCTGGCGCCGGCGACCGTCTCGATTTCCCCCGCGCCAAAACGCGCAAAACAGGTGCGGATGATGTCGATATCCTCGCTGACGGTGGATTTGGCAGCGCCGAACATTTGGCAAAAGTGGCTGAGCGTAAAGATTTTATTGGGCGAACCGGTCAGAATGTGCGCAATCATTCCGATCCGCTCATTGCGTTTCATTTTGTCCATGACTTCAAAGCCTCCGGCATTTTACAGTACCGAAATTATAGCGCAAAAAAAACAAAAAGTCAAACATTTCCTGAAATATTCAGCGAAACTTTCGTATTTTAAGGTTCATGAAATGTTTACATTCCGTTTGAAACCTTCAGTTGCGCGGATGCGTTTAAATGGTGTATAATCAATAGGTGATTTTATGCGAAAGGAAACCGATTATGAAACATCTGCTTATGAAAAGAATTCTGGCTGCGCTTCTGGCGCTGCTGCTGGCATGCACTGTGTGCGCCTGCAACAGTGAGCAGGACGCACAGCTTGTCGATACCAACTCCAGCGAAAGCAATCCGGCGGTTATCCGGATTAACGGGAAGGATGATCTTTACCGGAATCAGTTTATCGAGCTTTTTGATTCCGCCGCCACCCAGGTTCAAACGCTTTACGGCGTCGACCTGACGGATGAGGCGAATGTTGAGGTCCTTAAAAATGTTCGGGATCAGTGCATCGCAGCCTATGTGACCAAGCGCGTTGAGATCCTCAAGGCGCAGGAACTGGGACTGGATCAGTTAACCCAGCTGGAGATCGAACAGGCTGCCGAGGAAGTGAACAAACAATATGAACACTATCGCCAGCAGTTTTATGACCAGCTGGTTGAGCAGGGGATGGACGCCGACGCGCTGGTGGATCAGGTTATGGAACAGTACGGCGTCAATGCCGTCAGCCTCAGCAGCGATGTGCAGACGACTCTGATTCTTGACAAGCTCAAAGCGCATGTCCTTGAAAACTTCCAGGCAACCGAGGAAGAATATGAAGCCGTCTATCAGGACGCGCTTGAGAACCAGAAGGAAACCATCCAGGCGGAAGCATCGGCCTTTGTGTCCTATTGGAACGGCGGCGTTCTGCCGCTTTACCGGCCGCAGGGGTATTATGCCTATACCTGGGTGCTGGTGCCGATCGACGCGCAAACTATGACCACGTTAAACCAGCTTAAAGCTCAGGGCGACGAATCCTATGACGCGCAGCTTCAAAAAGCGCTGGAGAAAATCCTGCCGCAGGCCAAGCAGGCGGCAGAGGATATTGCGGCGGACCCTGCGAAATTTGAACAGTACCGCTCAAAGTACGGCATGGGCGATAATTTTGACAGCGAAAACCTGCCGCAGAATCAGGGCTACTGCATTGCCGCCGGCGGCGTTTTCAATCAGGCTGTTGCGGACGCGGCGCAGGCGCTTGAAACAGACGGCGCGATTTCTGCGCTCGTCGCCGGAACCAACGGCTATTATATCATCCGGCGCGAAGGTGCGATCCAGTCTGGAGAAATGTCGTATGATCAGGCGAAGGTCGTCATCCGCAGCTATGCGGACGCTTCGCTGCGCGAGACTGCCTATAATGAACAGGTCATGAAATGGATCGAGGAAACGGAGATCGAAATTCTCTACGAAAACATGCAGTAACCGTAAAAAAGCGCGGACGCCCCCGAAAAAGGGACGTCCTTTTTTTCTGGCAGTGCGAGGATGCGGGCGCTGCGGTATTTTTCTAAAAAAGACGCGGCGTCAAAACAATCCCGAATCTGTTTTTCAAAATGCATAATTTCTCCCGGGCAGGCGGATACTACCATGGAAATCAACCGAGAATCGGGGGGCTTTTTATGAAAGCAACTGGTATTGTCAGACGTATTGATGAACTTGGCCGTGTGGTTATCCCAAAGGAAATCCGCCGTACGCTGCGCATCCGGGAAGGTGATCCGCTGGAAATTTTTACCGATAGAGACGGCGAGGTAATTTTGAAAAAATACTCGCCCATTGGAGAACTTTCCAACTTCGCAAAGGAATATACCGAATCGCTCTATCGTTCGCTGGGGCATATTGCCTGTATTTCCGACAAGGATTTGATTATCTCCGCATCCGGCGCGCCCAAAAAAGACCTTTTTGACAAATCGGTTTCGCCGGAACTTGAGAACATTATGAAAAACCGGCGCACCTATGTCGCCAGCCGCAAACAGGGGAATTTTATTCCTATTACCAGCGACACGGATGAAAACCTGCAGTACGCATCCCAGGTCATCACGCCGATTATTGTCGACGGCGATCCTGTCGGCGCGGTGATTCTGCTTTCGCGCGACGAAAACGTCGTGATGGGCGATACGGAGGCAAAGGTCTGCGAAACGGCCGCCGGGTTTGTCGGCCGCCAAATGGAATCCTGATTTGTTTTGTATCGGCAGAAAATTGATCTTAGATCGTACAGCCGCGGGAAATCATGCAGCGCATTTTCCTGCGGCTGCTTTTTTGAGCGATCAATATTTGGAGCATGTTCAAGATTGTGAACTTCCGCTATCCTATGAGTGGAGGTTATTATGATAGTTTATGATCCCTTATGGCGGACGCTGCAGCAGCGCGGCGTTACGACCTATAAATTGATTCATCAGCATGGTTTTTCCAGCCATACGATTTACCGTCTGCGTCATAACCGCGGTATTACCACTGCCCTGATTGACGAATTATGCAAAATTCTTGACTGCAGGGTCGAGGATATCATACAATATATGCCTGAAGAGCGATAATCTTGTAGGAGGCGTCTGTCATGCGCATCGCGGAAAAGCTCTACCGGCTGTTCTTTCCGTTTCTGACCTGCTGCAGCTGCGCCAGGCAGGCGGTCTGTACGGACGAATGTCTTTGCCCGGCATGCGCGCAGGAGCTTGCGGAGGTGTCGCTGCGGATGTTTATTCGGTCGGGACATGAAGTGTGGGTCTGTGCGCCCTATACCGGGGCGGCGGCAGGCCTGGTGCGTCGGCTGAAATTTCATGCGGATCGTGAAGCAGGCAGAATCATTGGAAAGTTCTGTATCAAAGCGTATCGGAACATCGGCAGAACATACGACCTGATCGCTCCGGCGCCTTTATCGCGCAAGCGGCTGCGGATACGCGGGTTTAATCAGTGCGTGCTTTTTGGAAAAATGATTTCAAATGCCTGCGGCGTACCACTTCAGCCGCGGGCGCTTTATCGTGTGCGGGATGTGAAAAGCCAGCATGAACTGGGCTGGCGGGAGCGGTTTGAAAATGCAGACCACGCATTTGCAGCCCGGGAAGCGCTCGTGCGCGGGAAAACGGTGTTGTTTCTGGATGATGTGTTTACCTCAGGGGCCACCAGCGACGATTGTGTACGCGCGCTTTTGCAGGCCGGCGCTGCGCGGGTGGATGTGCTGTGTTTTGCGCTGGCGCAGCAGGCCGACGCCCGCCCGCGGCAGCATGCTGCGTCAAACGGACAAGCCATAAAGGATTAAAAATGCAACTATAGAATTCTTTTCCGATTCTTGCATGCGTTTTTTTCTGCGCTTAAATGCCGGAACATCGGGCGGCGCGATTGAACGCTGCGGATCATAGCGTGCTTGGGCGCTGCATTTGATTGGAACGCTGCCCGATGCTCAGACAAAATTGAAAACGCCGTCATCAATGCAAATCTGCAATCTCCTGACGTCGGTATCGTATCAGCGCTTTGATGCATTTAAGCGTCGGCGCATCGGGGTTGTGAAATTCAAAATCAATGGGCGAGCAGCAAACCCCATAGAGCGTTTGCCCCCAGAATTCAGCCGTTTTGCCTGGCGCACAGCGGCCGCAGGCGTGGCAGAAATGGACGTTGTCCAGCATGATCTTTTCCAAATGAGCCATGGTGCAGAATTCTGACAGATTCTGGCTGTACTGCAGGGCAGGGCGGATATACCAACTGCCCGGCCCTGCTGTGGAATTGCTGATTTTAATATGACAGACGCGTTTGTTTTGATAGCTTACTGTCCACGAGTTGGTGGACGACCATTGCGGGGTCATCTTGAGCGCTTGAACAAAATTTACAAAATCCATGACGGATTCCAGCTGCTTTTCGTCCAGTGTCTGTTGCGCGACGGCATGAATTTTGGGTTTGGTCTTTTTTTGCGTCTGATAGGCGGACGGAACCGGACCGGACATGAAGATGACTTCCTTTCAGGTGAGTGGACTTAGTCGTATTGGGGCGCCGTGAAACGTATTTGAAAACAGCGGCTGCCGGATCTTATCTCCAAAAGTTGAAAGCGGTCAAATGCACTCGTTTCGTTTTTTGAAAACGATGATCTGGGCATCTGCGCCATTCTTACCATATTCGCATACTAAAAGATAGTTTTCGTCTGCGGTCAGGCCATAGTGCCGGTCGCTGTTCTTTTTGCCGATCTGGTTGCCAAGATAAACCCTGTCGTCGTCCCAGAATTTAATTTTCTGCCCGCCAGGCAGTGTGTACTGCAAATTGATATATGCGCCATGCAGCGCATAAAGATCGGTCACTTCTTCCATATCGTCGATGCCGAGCTGATTAAATGCTTCAATCAGCTGCTTTTTCAGCGTGCAGGGCGCTTCAAAGGCTTTTCCGCAATTTTCACAATGCTTTTCCGTGCAGCACTGTGCAATCATACAGGAACCCCCGAACGGACGTCCATTGGTCTGCGCGCACCCGCTGCAGTTTTTTCTCAGGGCGCAGTCGCTGCAAGACAATCCACATATTGCGTTCAATGGTGCGTTCTCCTCCTTGCCGGTCTTTTGCAAAAGACTGATATTTTTTATTTGCTGATAGCATAACCTGAAAAAATTATAGCATCATTTTTATGCCTTTGCAAGAATGATGATGCGTTCTGGTTGATGCGGCGCGTTCGGGATGTTTCGTGTTTACTTGATTTCTTGATGATCACATGCTATCATCAGTGGACAATATTAAATGTAACTGACAGGACGTATGCAAATATGAAACAAGACTTCACTACAGGAAACATTTCTGCTGGGCTGATCCGGTTTTCGCTCCCTTTGATTTTCAGCAATCTGTTCCAGCAGCTTTATAATCTGGCGGATACCTTTATGGTCGGCCGATTCATCGGTCAGGATGCGCTGGCAGCAGTCGGCGCGTCCTATACGCTGATGACCTTTCTGACGTCGATCCTCCTGGGCCTTTGCATGGGCAGCAGCGCATATTTTGCCATCCAGTACGGCGGACGCGATATGGATCGGCTGAAAAACGGTATTTTTCAATCATTTTTTCTCATTGCTGCATGGACCGTTTTGTTAAATGCCGCTGTCTATATTGCCATTGATCCCATCATCCGGCTGATCCGGACGCCGCTGGAATTGACGGAGCTGATGAAGGAATATCTGCTGTGGGTTTTTGCAGGTATCACGGCGACGTTCTTTTATAATTTTTTTGCCAATCTGCTTCGCTCTGTGGGCGAATCGGTCACGCCGCTGATTTTTCTGGGCATATCGGTGCTGCTCAATATTGTGCTGGACTATCTGTTGATTGTCCCGCTTTCGCTCGGCGTCGCCGGCGCGGCTGCGGCGACCGTGATTGCCCAATATATTGCAGGCATTGGAATTGCCGTGTACACATATCGCGCTTATCCTGCTCTTCGTCCCGAAAAGCAGCACAGGCGGTGGGAAATGCGTTCGCTCAAAAATATATTCACGCTTTCCTTTTTTACCTGCCTGCAGCAGTCGGTTATGAATTTCGGCATTCTGATGGTGCAGGGGCTGGTCAATCGTTTTGGTACCGTCGTCATGGCGGCCTTTGCCGTTGCGGTAAAGATTGACACCATCGCCTATATGCCGGTGCAGGATTTTGGCAACGCGTTTTCCACCTTTATCGCGCAGAATTACGGCGCGGGAAAAAATGACCGTATCCGCAGGGGAATTTTAAGCGCCGGCGGGTGCGTTACTGTGTTTTGTCTTGTCATCAGCCTGCTGGTTTGCTTATTTGCACCGCAATTGATGGGACTTTTTCTGGATCCTGGCAGTACGGCCGTCATCGAAGTCGGCGTGGGTTATCTGCGCATTGAAGCGGCCTTTTATCTGGGGATCGGGGTGCTGTTTTTGTTGTACGGCTATTTCAGGGCCGTCAATCGCCCGGCAGTATCGGTCGTCCTTACGGTATGCTCCCTGGGAACGCGGGTCGGCCTTGCCTATCTGCTCTCCGGGATGGAGCGTTGGGGCGTTACCGGGATCTGGCTTTCTATTCCGATTGGCTGGCTTCTGGCCGATGCTGTTGGCATCGCATTGCTTTTTCAAACCAAACGCAAAAAAGCATCGTGCATTTGTTCCGGCGTCTGAAACGGGAAACGATACGGTTCAGTGCGGCGGTTTTGTCTGTAAAATCGGCACGGAAAGGGGATTGTTCCTGGAGATTTCATTTGAGGCTGCCCAGCGGCTTTTTTACAGCCTCATGGAGAATCCGCTATATACTTTTTGAAGGAGCAACCGGAGCAGTTTATGCAGCGTAATGGGATTGTAAATTGTAAATGGAGGGAGCGCCTTATGAATGAACTACAGTGGCCCTATTGCAATCATGATCGGGAAGTGTTTCTTTCAAAGCTGATTCTTGCGGAACATTATCTGCAAAAATATGGCGCGAAGTTTGTGGGGAAAGCGAATGAATTGGATACCTGGATTTCACAGGGCGTTTTTAATGTGTCAGAACATATAGAAAAGAATATCTGGAAATTTCAAGAATCGTTTGTTCGCGTGGGCAGGGTGTATTTTTCAGAAAAACCCTTTATCGTCTTGGAATTTTCCCAGAAGAAAGAGGGCCCTTATGAAGATGCAGATCCCTTTCCCTATGATCTTTTGGAGACGGAGTTTGAAAAAGAGATCAAGCTGTCGCTGGGTATATTGGAAGTGTGACAGATTCAAAGCTGCCGAAAAGACAGTAAAACCAGCCGCGTCAGTTCTGGAGTCGGCCAAATGGCATATAAAGTCGTTGCCGTTGACAGCCCTGCTTATCTTTCTTAAATAATTGACTCAATGAAAAGACGACAATTTGCTGACCCAAATTGTCGCCTAATTATGGAAGCAGTTGGTAATAGTGATACGGTTTCAAAAGGTTTCACTTGAAATGAAATCCTCCACACGGAAATGAAACCATAACCGATTTTATCTTATTTCTTCTTTTTCGTTGTCCGCACTGCTTTGTCCGTTTCAATATCCTCGCAGACTATCGTAAGATCTGCATAGCCATGGCCGGTATTCTTTTCGTGATACCAAAGGAGCATATGCATTTCATACCCAAGGTAATGGCGGTAGATTTCATAGTAGATAAAATAGCAGTTCTGTAGTTCATGTTCTTTCGCCTTGATTCTGGCTTTTTTGAAAACAATGTGATCATATTCAAAAGGATTCATCCCCGGATGGTTAAAATACAGATGCAGATCGTTTCCGTCCACGACGGCACGTTCAATTCTTGCGTCGTGAAATTCCAGCTGCTTTTCAAAGTCTTCCGAGATCGGGTTTTTGGCTTGTTCCGCTTTGTAAAGGGCAGAGGCTTCGTTTGCAAGCGTTCGCGCAGAATCAGGAGTGTCTGAAATGCGCTGCTGCCATTCTTTTGTGAAGTATTTCATATTCGCCGCTCCGAATAATAAAATGTGAACTGAGTTGTATTATAGAACAAAAATATGAATATTTCTACCAGCAAAAAGGAGGAGTTTTTTTTACCCCAACCACAATTTTTATGCTGCTTTTGAAGGGGAAGGGTATGCTGTTGCTGTGAATTGTGGCCGTATACAATAGGCTGATCCACAACCCTTCGTCTCAGACTTCAGGGACGAGGGACTGTTTTTGTTGTGCCAATAAATACACGCAGTTTCCGGTCACGCTGTATCGGGCGTTCTTATTCTGCCGTCACAATCTTCGGCCGAGCCGTGGCTTTTTCGTAAAAATGCTCTCTGTTTCCATGAAATAGCGGTAGCATAAAGCAGATTGGCGATGAAACTTTTCTAAAAAACAGAAAAGCCGAATTCTCCCTGCAAGGATTTTCGAAAAAAATAAACACGGTGATTTTATATAAAAACCACCGTGCTTTTTGGAGTGTAAGACCAATTGAGATA
>DCTY01000034.1 GCA_002329335.1 Christensenella sp. UBA1428 | reverse complement strand
TGAAATCACGCGGTTCCCTTGATCCGGATGTAGATGTGCTTGGAGGTTGAACCGGCACTCTCACGGACATCGATCTCATATTTCCCGATGGACTTGATCATGGGTGTCAGCTTGGAGAATCCATAGTTGCGGGGATCGAACGACGGCTGCTTCTTGAGCAGCAGCTGGCCGACCTCGCCCAGATAAGCCCAGCCGTTTTCGTCCTCCAGATCACGGATCGTTGCATCGAACAGGACGATGACTTCCTTGTTGACTTTCTTGAAGCCACCGGCTCGCTTGCCGCTGGCAGCCGGCTTGACTTGCTTGGCTCCAGGTGACTCGACATCCTTTTCCGGGACGACCGATTCGTCATGGACCGGATTCTCCAGGATTTCCATATAGATGAACTTGTCACAGGCGGCAATAAACGCGTTCGGCGTTTTCTGCTCGCCAATGCCGTAGACCACCATGCCGGCCTCGCGCAGGCGCGTCGCCAGACGGGTGAAATCGCTGTCGCTCGAGACGAGGCAGAAACCGTCGACCCGTTCCGAATAGAGGCNNGTCGCTGTCGCTGGACACGATGCAGAAGCCCTCCACATTGCCGGAATAAAGGATGTCCATGGCGTCGATGATCATCGCGGAATCAGTCGCGTTCTTGCCGGAGGTGTAGCCGAACTGCTGCATCGGCGTGATCGCATAATCGAGCAGCATCGGCTTCCAGCCGGACAGGTTAGGCTTGGTCCAGTCTCCGTAAATCCGTTTGATTGTGGCGTTGCCGTAGCGGGCGATCTCTTCCATCATTGCCCGGAGGTTCTGGTGGGAGACATTGTCCGCGTCGATCAGCACGGCCAGACGGAAATCGCTTGTGTTTTCGTTGATTGTGGGCATTCCATTCAGCTCCTAATAGGTTGAATTCAATCAGAATACAATCTGATAAAGCACGGGTTCGTCTGTCGGCACCAGACAGACGGTCTTTGTTCTCATCATATCGGAACCGTGCGCCGCTGTATACGGTTCTTTTTTTGACGCGGCGAATGCGATAAGATAGAAGATGCAACCGGTCGGACATCATGGCGCGGCGTTCCAGGACCAGTCCTCGGGGGATCAAGAGGGAGGAGCCAACGATGAAACGGATCGGCATTCTGACCAGCGGCGGAGACTGCCAGGGCCTGAACACCGCGATGCGCGGTGTGGCGAAAGCCCTGTACGAAGCCTTGCCGGATATGGAGATCATTGGATTCCTGGATGGATACAAGGGATTGATCCAGGACATCAGCCGGCCGATGAGCCCGATCGACTTCTCGGGTATCCTGACGGTCGGCGGCACCATCCTCGGCACTTCCAGGCAGCCATTCAAACAGATGAAGCTTCCGGTCGATCCCGGCCAGCCGGATGGACCGACGAAAATGGAGGCCATGATCGCAAACTGCCGGCGTCACCGGCTGGACGCGCTCGTCATCCTGGGCGGCAATGGAACGCATAAGACAGCGAATGCCCTGTCTCAGGCCGGCGTTCCTGTTGTCACGCTTCCCAAGACAATCGACAACGACCTTTGGGGCACCGATCATTGCCCGGGCTATGGTTCTGCGGCCAAATATGTCGCCACCACCTGCATGGAAATCTATCACGATGCGCGCGTGTATGACACCGGTATGCTGTGCGTCATTGAAATCATGGGCCGTCATGCCGGCTGGCTGACCGCAGCGGCTGCGATTGCAACCTCTCTGGGGCAGGGGCCCGATCTGATCTATCTGCCCGAGCGCGATTTCGATATGGACAAGTTCTACGCCGATGTGGAAGCGATTTATCGGAAAAACGGCAAATGCATCGTCGCCGTTTCCGAAGGTATCCATGACAGCACTGGCAAACTGATCGCAGAATACGGCGCAGAAAACGCGCCCGTCGATGCGTTTGGCCATAAGCAGCTGGGCGGCCTGGCCGCGACGCTGGCCAATCTGCTCAAGGCCAAGATGGGCTGCAAGGTTCGCGGTATCGAGTTTTCGCTCATGCAGCGCTGCGCCGCGCATTGCGCCAGCGCCACGGACGTGCAGGAATCCTTCCTGTCGGGCAAAAATGCGGTGGAATACGCGGTTGCCGGCGTGACCGACAAAATGGTCGGTTTTGAACGTCAGACCGATGCAAACGGCAAGTATGTCTGCGCCATCAAGCTGATGGATCTGGTCGACGTTGCCAATACCGAAAAGAAGGTGCCCGACGCCTGGATCAACGAAGCGGGCAACGGCCTGAACCAGCAGTATCTGGATTATGTGATGCCGCTGATCCAGGGCGCTCCGGACATCAAGACTGAAAACGGGATGCCCCGTTTTGCCAACCTGAAAAAGATCGTCGCAAAATAATCGATTTTGCCCCCAATTTAACACCTAAAGCCGCTTTCGCCAACGAAAGCGGCTTTTAGTTTGCCGTTTTTTGTACGCTGAACCCAACGCGCTTGACGGCACAAAGCGAAGAATGCTATCATACTGTTATGGATTGAACATTTCCAATATATCCAAAGGGGGTATGTGCATGCAGGCACAAAATCGTTGTCTTTACCTCGACCCGCAGCACCGGCTGAAGCTGGTCTTACAGCCAAAACCCGTCCCAACGTCCGGACAGGCGCTGGTGCGCATCACGGCAAACGGGATCTGCGGTTCGGATATTCATTTTTATAAGGACGGCAGACTGGGCAATTTTATCGTGGACCGTCCCTATATCCCCGGGCATGAAGCCTGCGGCGTCATCGAAGCGCTGGGCGAGAATACGCACGGCTTTGCTGTGGGTCAGCGCGTCGTCATCGAACCGGGCATTCCCTGCGGGCACTGCAAGCTTTGTCGGCAGGGGCGATATAATCTTTGCCCGGAGGTGGTCTTTCTGTCCGCACCGCCCATTGACGGCACCTTCTGCGATAATCTCTGCGTGAGCGTTCATGCGCTGCACCCCATGCCTGACCATATGACCGATGCTCAGGGCGCAATGGTTGAGCCTGCGGCAGTGGCGGTCCACGCCGTCATGCGCAGCAAAATGCGCCCCGGCGCCAGCGCCGCCATTATCGGTATGGGGCCGATTGGCCTGCTGACCCTTCAGGCATTCAAAGCCGCCGGCGGCGCGCATGTGACCTGCTTGGATTTTATGCCCGAGCGTCTTAGGGCCGCCAAAGCGATGGGCGCCGACGAAGCGTTGACGCCGGACGCCCTTTTGACGGACAGTTTTGCAGATGTTGTGTTTGAAACCGCCGGTTCCGCGGCAGGCTCCGCTTCCATGCCCCTTCTGGCCGCCCCGGGCGGCGTCATGGTACAGGTCGGCTGGCCGGGCGGCAATCTGGTAACCTTTGACGTTGCGGCATGCATCGACAAGGAGCTGGAATACCGTACGGTCAATCGATATGCCAACGCCTTTTCCACCGCCATTTCCTGGATCAGCGACGGTCGGATCGACGTATCCGGGCTGATTACCCACACCTTCGATCTTACCCATGCAGACGAGGCCTTTGCCTTTGCCGCACAGCATCCCGACAAAGTGCTCAAGGTCCTTGTCACCAACGCTTAGTATACCGGATCGAACCGGGGCGCGCTGCTGTCAAAAGGATGCTTTGCGCCCCGGAAAAGGATTGGATCTGCGGCCTGTTTCCCGCATCTTTCTCTTCCGGCGCGCAGCGTCCTGTTTTTTAGCCGCAGCGCCCGTTTTAACAGGCGCTGCGCTTACCGTCCGGCAAATTCGAGGTTGATATCCCCATTGTTATTGGAAACCGTCAGCGTCCTTTCCCCGCCGCTTTTGTCCGCAGGCAAATTGCTCTCGCCTTTTTTGATTTCGGTATGAATCGCAAATTCGCCGTATTCCCCCTGAATCATGCCGGATATGTCGCCGTTTTTCGCCTGAAGGACAAAATCATGCGCATCTGGCGCATCCAGGACAAGATCGCCGCCGTTTACATTCAGGGTGATGCTGCCGAGAACCGCAAGGCGTGCAAACCGGATATCACCGTTGGTAGTAGATACCCGCACCTGTTCCAAAAGCCCGTCTGGCAGCTGCACCGAAATTTTGCGCAGATCCTGCTGCACGGACCTGCCGATATAATCCGTCCACTGCTTATCGCGCGCCGCGCGAATCTGCAGCATTCCGTCTTCCCCAACGCCGACATCATAAAATTCCCTGCTGTTTTCAAAGCAGACGATATGAATTTGCGCATCGTCGGATCTTGTCACGTCGATTGTTCTGTCGCGAACATCAATCGCGATACCGGCAAGCTGCGCCGCATCCATCGTATACGACTTTTGCTCAAAAGGTTCCGCTTCCCCGGCGCATCCGCTCACCATCAGCGCCGTCATCAGACATGCTAAGAGTAAAACAAGCTTTTTCATTTTCTGTCGTCCTTCCTCTCATTGAAAAAATTCCAGCCGGCCGCTCTGCGCAACCGCCAATTGCCGTCAGGAAGGCTTCCCCCATACGGGTTCCCTTCCTTTTACGCTTTCATGCACATTGCGCGCGTCGTCGCCCTGTGCTATCATAGAGTATAAACCTTTGTGTTACACAAAGGTCAACTGGTTTGGGAGAAAAAACATGGAACAATTTTTCACGATAGGCGAAGCCGCCAAAGCAGCAAATACCACGCCTGAGACGCTGCGGCATTACGACCGCATCGGGCTGATAAAGCCAGGCAGGATCGATCCCTGGACCCATTACCGGTATTACACGCAGCAGGATATCGTGCGCATCAACACCGTTCGCGCCCTGCAGCAAATGGATCTGCCTCTTGAACAGATCCGGCAGGTTTTAGGGTATGACGATTTAAACAGGGTCATCGCGTTTTTAGAACAGGCAGAGAAAAAAGCGGACGAAAAAATCGCCGCAATCCAGCAAAGCAAGGTTAAAATCCAAACCGCCAAGGCCAGCTATCAGCAAACGCTGCGCCGCCAGACACAGTCAGACGGCCCTATGGTTCGTTTTTTCCCAAAACGCATCATTCTGCTTTCAAACACAATGCGCGCCGCGAATCTGGACACGCTTTGGAATTATTTAAGCAGCTTTTACGCCATGATCCCTCCGGCGCAAAGGGCGGCGTTCGCTTTTGAGGATATGGCCGGAATTTATACGCAGGAGGACTGTTCCAGGATGTTTGCCGTATGCACCCGGTATCAAGAAATACCGGAGCTTAAGGAATTACCGGAAGGACGGTATCTGTGCGCAGACTGCACCGAAGAAAACAAAGACGGCAAATTAAACGAGTTGATCCTTGAGGCCCAAAAGCGCTACCGGGTTCAGCCTGAATTTACCGTACAGATCATCGTCGTATCGGGCATTTTGCAGTGGCGTTATCAATCGCAGGTCTATCTGGGCGCTTAAAGCCCTGCGGTGCCGTCGATACAGGATTTCATCGCCTGTAATTTCACCATAAATTTACACCAAATACCTTGCATTCGCCGGCAAAATGCGCTACGATAAGAGGCGATGCCGCAAAGCGGCGGTGAGTTCGAAACCTTCCTCACCTAAAACAAAACTAAAGGAGATTGGAAAAATGAAGAAAAACTCTGTCCGTCAGTTAACCCGTGCGGCGCTGATCGCCGCGCTGTATGTCGTTCTGACATGGCTTGCCAACCTTTTGGGCCTTGCCAGCGGTGCGATCCAGGTTCGATTAAGCGAAGCGCTGACCATTTTGCCGCTGTTTTTTCCCGAAGCCGTTCCCGGGCTTTTTGTCGGCTGTCTGCTGGCCAACCTGCTCACCGGCGCTGTGTTTTGGGACATTCTTTTCGGATCCCTGGCAACGCTGCTTGGCGCGCTGGGCACCCTTGCCGTGCCCAGGGATAAGCCGTATCTGGCGCCGCTTCCGCCGATTTTAGTCAACATGGTGATCGTACCGTTGGTGCTGCGCTATGCCTACCAGGCGCCGGGCGCGCTGCCCTATCTGATGGCGACGGTTGGGATCGGCGAAGTGCTCTCCTGCGGCATATTGGGCATGGGGCTTTTCTGGGCGCTGAAAAAGCGCGGCATGCTGCCTGGCAATAAAACGGATAGCGATCCGGCGCGTTAAAAAAGGCTTGCCGGCTCTTTCCATGCATATTGATGAATATATCAAAACATCCTGCCCGCTGTTTAGCTGGACAGGATGTTTTTCCATATTTATACCCGAGTTTTTCGGGCAGATTCATTTTTACAGCGCCTGAATCGTTTCCATCAGATAGTCGGCAAACTGTGCGCAGGTTGCGCCGTCCCGGTCGCCGGTTACAACGACCTTTTTCTCCTGACGCGTGCAGATATCCATCGCCTTTGCCAGCAAATCTGCCTTTTGCGCAAATCCGATATGGCGCAGCATCAATTCTGCCGCCATAAACAGACTGGACGGGTTGGCATAATCGCCGATCCCCTGCTCGATCATGCGCGGCGCAGAGCCATGAATGGCCTCAAACATGGCATAGCGGCTGCCGATATTGGCGCTGCCCGCCGTGCCGACGCCGCCTTGGATCTGCGCAGCTTCGTCGGTGATGATGTCGCCATAGAGATTCGGCAGGACGAAAACCTGAAAATCCGAGCGGATCTGAGGATTGACCAGGTTGGCCGCCATGATGTCAATGTACCAGTCCTGCGCGTCAATGCCGGGATAGTTTTTCGCCACCTCATGGCAGATTGCAGAAAAGCTGCCGTCCGTTTTCTTCATGATGTTGGCTTTTGTGACAATGGATACGCTGGTTTTGCCGTTGGCCTGCGCAAAATCAAAAGCGGCCTTGGCAATACGCTGCGTTCCGGGCCTTGTCGTCACCTTAAAATCGCAGGTCAAAAGATCATCCACCGAAACGCCCTGGCTGCCCAGTACATATTCTCCTTCCGTATTTTCGCGGAAGAAAGTCCAGTCGATGCCCATTTCCGGCACGCAGACCGGCCGTACGTTGGCAAAAAGGTCCAATTCGCGGCGCAGCGCAACATTGGCGCTTTCCAGATCCGGCCCGCCGGTACCGCCCTTCGGCGTCGTCGTGGGGCCCTTGAGCAGCACATGGCACTGCTTGATCTGCTCCAGAATTTCATCCGGCACCGTCTGTCCTCTGGCCAGGCGGTTTTCAATCGTCAGCCCTTCAATCGGGCAAAGCACGACTTTACCGCTTTTCAGCTCATCGGCCAGCAGAAAGGACAAAAGGCGCTGCGCCTGCGCCATCAGGATCGGCCCGATGCCGTCGCCGCCGCAAACCGCAATTTTAATGGTATCCAGCGCCTGAAAATCCACCGCCTGCACGCTGCCCATCTGCTGCGCACGCCGGATCTGTCCTTCCAGAACTGATCGAAACTGTTGAACTGCCGCGTCAATTGCTTGATTCATCATGCTGCCTCCTTACAGGCTCTTGGTATATTTGAGCAGACCGCCAGCCTTGAGCACCGCAATCTGCCGGGGCGAATAGGCGCAGCAAAGCGTCATAACATCGCCGGTGGTCTGGTTTTCCAAAAGCATTTCACCCTGATCCAGACCTTCATGCACGTTTTTCAGCACCAGCGCGTCGCCCTGGTGAAGCTTATCATAATCGTCCGGGTTTTTAAAGGTCAGCGGCAGGATACCGGTATTGATCAGGTTTGCCGTATGAATTCTGGCAAAGCTTTTGCAGATCACCGCCTTGACGCCAAGATACAGCGGCACCAGCGCCGCATGTTCACGCGAGGAGCCCTGGCCATAGTTCACGCCGCCCACCACGATGGAAGAACCGGCCTGAAGCGCGCGATCCGGGAACGTCTTGTCGCACACGCCGAAACAGAAATTGGCCATATATGGAATATTCGAACGATACGGCAGGATCTTGGAGCCCGCGGGCATAATGTGGTCGGTGGTAATATTATCGCCTACTTTGAGCACCAGCGGGCAGGCGATCTCATCGGCCAGCGGTTCTGCAACCGGGAAGGGCTTGATATTCGGGCCGCGCAGCACTTCCAGCGACGCCGCTTCCTGCTCGCTGGCCGGCATCAGCACAGCGCTGTCATCAATCTTAAACGCATCGGGCAGCGTTACCACCGGCATATCGCCCGCATCCAGCGGGTTGGCAATATAGCCGCTCAGGGCGCTGACCGCCGCGGTTTCGGGCGAAACCAGATAAACCTGCCCGTCTGCCGTACCGGAACGGCCTTCGAAGTTGCGGTTGAACGTGCGCAGGGAAACGCCGCCGGAATTGGGCGAAAAGCCCATGCCGATGCAGGGACCGCACGCGCTTTCCAAAAGCCGTGCGCCGGAGGCGAGAATATCGCTCAGGGCGCCGCAGTCCGCCAGCATGGTCAGCACCTGCTTGGAGCCCGGAGAAATCGACAGCGATACGCCGGGAGCAATCGTTTTGCCTTTTAAAATCCGCGCAACCTTGAGCATATCGGCAAAGGAAGAGTTGGTGCAGGAACCGATACAGACCTGATCCACCTTGATTTGGCCAAGCTGTGAAACCGGCTTTACATTGTCCGGGCTGTGCGGGCAGGCCGCCAGGGGCTCCAGCGCGCTCAAATCAATCGGGATCACCTTGTCATACTGCGCGTCGGGATCGGATGCAAGCGGTTTCCAGTCGTCCTCGCGTCCCTGCGCCTTTAAGAAAGCGCGCGTAACCGCATCGGACGGGAAAATCGACGTCGTTGCGCCAAGCTCCGTGCCCATGTTGGTAATCGTGGCGCGCTCCGGCACGGACAGCGTTTCAATACCGGGGCCGCCCCACTCCACAATCGCGCCGACGGCGCCCTTCACCGACAAAATACGCAGGATTTCCAGGCTGACATCCTTTGCCGAAACGCCCGGACGCAATTTGCCGGTCAGTTCTACCTTAAACATTTTGGGCATGGCAATATAATATGCGCCCCCGCCCATCGCCACCGCGACATCCAGGCCGCCTGCGCCAAAGGCCAGCATGCCGATACCGCCGCCGGTGGGCGTATGGCTGTCGGAGCCGATCAGGGTTTTTCCCGGTTTGCCAAAGCGCTCCAGATGCACCTGATGGCAGATGCCGTTGCCGGGTCTGGAAAAACGAATGCCATGTTTTTTGGCCACGGACTGAATATAACGATGGTCGTCCGCATTTTCAAAGCCGCTCTGAAGCGTGTTATGGTCGATATAAGCCACCGACAGTTCGGTTTTCACGCGCGGAATACCGATGGTTTCAAATTGCAGGTAAGCCATCGTTCCGGTTGCGTCCTGTGTCAGTGTCTGATCGATGCGCAGCGCAATTTCGCTGCCTGTCTGGCTCATGTCCCCGCTGATCAGATGATCCTTCAGGATCTTTTGCGCGATTGTCATTCCCATGGTGCATGCTCCTTTTGATAATAGGGTTGAATATTGACGTAAGCATTTTGAATATGATCCGCCATCAACGCCTCTGCCCGCTCAGGATCATGCGCGGCAATAGCGTCGTAGATTTGCTTGTGTTCCATGACCGCCTTTTCCGTTCGCCCGGCGGTGCTGATGGACAGCTTTCGATACTGCTGCACCTTATGATGCAGATCTATCAAGATTGCCGTCAAACAGGGGCTGGCGCAGTATTCAAAAATTGCGCGGTGAAAATCCGAATCCAGTACCCGCATCCGCTCGGCATTATCCTTGCCTGCGTAAAATTCCTGCAGTTCCAGGATTTCTTCAAGCTCAAGACGCTGCTTCTCCGTAATATATCTGGCGCATCTTGCCGCAGCCAAGCCTTCGATGCGCAGACGGATTTCAAAAATATCCGCCGCGTCCTTCGGGGTTACGCCGCTGACGACAATGCCGCGGCCTTTTACGGTATGCAGCAGCCCCTCGCGTTCAAGTCTGGCCAGCGCCTCGCGCACCGGCGTCCGGGAAACGCCCAGCTGTGCGGAAAGGCCGTTTTCCGACAGCACCTCGCCGGGCGCATAATCGCCGCACAAAATCTGCTGTTCCAGGCGGTCAAACACCTGATCGGCCAGCGATGCCCGTTGGCGCGCGCTTGTCATACCGTCTCCCCTCCTTGCCTATTCGTGGACATAAAACCTGCCGGGGCAATAAGATTCGATCAGCTGCTCCAATTCACGGTCGCTGATCATCGTCACGCGGCCCTGCGCATACTGATTGTCTACCCAGTCTTTCATAAAGGCAACCACCGGTTCGCGCTTGCTGACCAGTTCGTCGTTTTCCAGACGGTAATGATCGTTGATCCAGTAGGCGATGCCTGCCAGGCCGCTGGTGCTGCTCACCGTAACCGTTGCCGGACGGTCCAGCAGCTTTCCGGTATCAAAAATATTGTAGATTTCCTCATCTTTGAGCATGCCGTCGGCATGAATCCCCGCACGCGTGCTGTTAAAATATTTGCCGACAAAAGGCATCATGTCCGGCACTTCAAAGCCGATTTCCCGTTTGAAATAATTGGCGATCTCCGTAATCACCGTCGGGTCCATGCCGTTAAAATCACCGCGCAGTGAAGCGTATTCAAACACCATCGCTTCCAGCGGTACATTGCCGGTGCGCTCGCCGATCCCCAGCATCGAGCAGTTCACCGCCGAAGCGCCGTAAAGCCAGGCCGTGGACGCGTTGGTAACCGCTTTATAAAAATCGTTATGACCATGCCATTCGATCATCTCGCTGGGCACGTCGGAGTAGTGCTGTAAACCATAAATAATGCCGGGGACGCTTCTGGGCAGCGCCACGCCGACATAAGGCACGCCGTAGCCCAGCGTATCGCAGGCGCGGATTTTCACCGGAATGCCCGCATCTTCGCTCATGCGCTGAAGCTCGTTGACAAACGGCACGACAAAACCGTAAAAGTCCGCGCGGGTAATGTCCTCAAAATGGCACCTGGGCCGGATCCCCACCTCAAAAGCCTGCGCAACCACGCTCAGATAATGCGCCATGGCCTGTGCACGGGTCATATGCAGTTTTTTAAAGATATGATAGTCCGAGCAGCTGACCAGAATTCCCGTTTCCTCGATGCCGATATCATGCACGAGTTTAAAATCCTCGTTTGTCGCACGGATCCAGGTTGTAATTTCCGGGAATTTCTGCCCCAGCGCCATGCAGGCCTCCAGCGCCTCCCGGTCCTTTTTGCTGTATACGAAAAATTCCGTCTGACGGATCAGACCGTTGGGCCCGCCAAGACGACCCAGCATCTGGTACAGATCCACAATCTGCTTGACCGTATAAGGCACCATGGACTGCTGACCATCGCGGAAAGACGTATCGGTAATAAAAATTTCATCCGGCATGCCGGCGGGCACGCGGCGATGGTTAAAAGCGATTTTCGGCACCTCATCATATCGGTAGATCTCGCGGTATAGCTGCGGATCCTGCACGTCCTGCAATTGATAGCTGTAAATTTTCTGTTCCAGCAAATTGGATTTTTTGGATCTCTCGAGCATGCGTGGCACCCCTTTTTGATATACTTGTATACAAGTATACGTTTTTTTCTTCATCTGTCAAGTCGTTTGCATATTTTTTTCTTTCATATTTCATTTCAAGGCAAAAAACTCGTCCCATAGCGCAATATTCGCATGTTTTACGCTATTCTCATGCAAACAGCGTGCGGCTCAACCATTTTTTAACCATTGCGCACCACAGCATAACACAAACAAAAACCAGTATGCGCGCCTTGCCCGAATACACCGACTATATCCATTTTATCCGATATCGTTTGGCAGCATCACAAATCAGCGGTATCAAATTTCTCCTCTGATTCCTCAAACGATAATCCGCCCGGTCGCTTTTCCACACAAATACCGACAATAAAAAAACGGCATGTTTTGCAATAAAACATACCGTTATGATCCGTGATTACAGCCGGCCTTTGGCCTCGTTGTCGGCCTCCTCCAATTCCTGGCGTCTGGATCTTTCAGGCGGCGCTTGCAGATCCAGCGCCTCGTCGGCAACCCACTGCGTCAATCTGCTCAAATCGCCTTTGGCAATCACACTGTCCGTTCCCAGACAGTTGCGGCATCGCGCGCCGCACGCCGGACAAACACAGCCCAGCCAACGGCTTTCCGCGTGTACCATATACGTTGAACAATCCGGGCAGCTGCATCGCATAGTTTTTCCGCATCCTTTCCATCAGGCATTGCTGATTTGTTTGCCGGCACGTTTGGCTGGTACAATTTCCCCCGCTTTTGTCAATGCAATCTTCGTCAACAACGGCCCTACCAGTTCATAGATCAGCGTCGCGCACAGCACCACCGTACGGATGGCCGCGCCGTATGCAGGCAGCGCGCTGATGACAATCTGCGACATACCGATTGCAACGCCGGCCTGCGGAAAAAGGGTAATGCCCAGATATTTGCAGATGTTGGGCTGCGCATGCACGACTCTGGCGCCCATCCGCGCGCCGATATACTTGCCGGCAGAGCGCAAAACCAGATACAGCACGCCCAAAAGACCGATCGCCGGCAACGCCGTCAAATCCAGATCCGCGCCGGAGAGCACAAAAAAGAGCAGAAACAGCGGCGGCGTCCAGTCATCGTTATAGGTCAGCAGCTTTTCCGCGTCATCGCGCAGATTCACCAGCACCGCGCCAATCGACATACACAAAAGCAGCGAGGAAAGATCAAACTGTTCCGCCAGAGCGGTTCCCAACACAACCGCCGTTAAAATCAGACACAGCCGGTTGGCATGCGACCGAAAAAAACGCATTGCCAGCGCCAGTGCAAAGCCAATTGCACCGCCGATGAGCAGCGAGAGCACAATTTCCACCACCGGCTCCACCAGCGTCGCCTGAAGCGTCACCGCTTCCCCGGAACCCAGCGCTCTGGCTACCGCCAAAGAAATGGAAAAAACCATCAGGCCAATTGCGTCGTCCAGCGCCACCACTGGCAGTAGCGTTTTCGTTACCGGCCCTTTTGCCTTGTATTGGCGCACCACCATCAGCGTCGCAGCCGGCGCGGTCGCCGTAGCAATTGCACCCAGAGTCAGCGCCAGCGGCGTTTCAAACCCAAAAAGGATCAGCCCGACATCCACCAGCAGCGTCGTAGTGAGCGCCTGCATGAAAGTGATGGTCATCACCTGTTTCCCCAGCAGTTTGAGCGAAGAAAGCTTAAATTCACCGCCGATGGAAAAGGCAATAAAGCCCAGCGCCAGCGTAATGATCGACTCAAAGGACTGCATTTGCTCCTGCGTAATGCACCGAAAGCAAAACGGACCGATCAAAAGGCCGGCAATCAGATAGCCGGTAACATTGGGCAGCGAAATCTTCTTACAGACGCGCGTGAAAGCAAGGCCTACTGCTAATGCAATGGCCAGCGCGAGAAGGATATTCATAACAAACACGCCTCGATACTTGAAATTTTGGGATTGCCGCCGTTATGCGCGCAAACCGTCCACGCTGGAAAGGTCAATGGTGAACATAATGCCGGTGTTGGGATTGCTAATTCCGCCGACCGCTTTGTCAATAATGGCCTTCACCGGCGCAACCTGAGATTGCTCCAGTACGGTAAAGAGCACTTTGCCATGCTCTCTGCCAGGGTTGAGGAACTGGCGCAAAGAACCAAAGATGGGAGGCGGTTCTACAGAAGACTGGCCGAGCACCTGCAGCATCCCTTCGCCGTCCAGCACGGTCGTACCGGTCACATTCGCCTTCATCAGCCCGCATAAAATCGCCTGCAGGCAGTCCACCTTATTGAGAACCAAAACCAAAAGCTGCATCCAAAAACACCTCCGATGGCAACGGTTACAAGCATACGCCCCGAAAGAAAAATTGTCAACAGGAAAACGTCAAAAAACGCCGATACAGTGCAAAAAGATGCATCAAATTTTCTTCTGAGGCCGGGCAAACAAATACCCCTGCCTGACTGACAGGGGTAAAAGTCAATACCGTCGATTACTTCAGATATCCGCTATAGATTTCGGTCATCTGCGGGTGGTTTGCGGAAATGAAAAGGGTCAGATAATTGCCGTTTGTCGTCACCGCGCACTGCTGGGCAATCGCATAGTTTTCAGGGTCATAGCTGGCGGACTGATTTTTCACCTCGGTCAGCCGGTTATTGAGCTTTTCGGCAATGCGCGCAGCCGCCGCAGAATCCACCGCTTCCAGCATCAGCACTTCGTCGGGAAAGATTCCGGTCATGGTGATGCAGCAGGCGCTCTGCTTTACGTCCGCGGCATCAATGCCGTACAAATTGAGCAAATGGTCGTTTGTCAGCATGATCGGATCGGTAATGGCACAGTCGGCAACAATCTTGTCGCGCACCTGCGCCAGATCGATCTGCTTGGCGGTCTGGCCGCATGCCGCCAGGGACAGCGCCATCAGGGCGCACAGGAAAACCGTCAAAAATTTTTTCATCATAAACGCTCCTTTTTCTTTATCGCCTGTTTTATGGAATCACCGTATGCGTTTTGAGATAATCCGCCCAAAGCGCGCAGGCCTGTTCGGTAAAGTGAATGCCCATATCGTCCGGGTCGCTGCAATAGCTGCGGGGCAGGCAGCCATCCTGGCCGGTCATCACCTGCGCAATATCCAGATAATACCAGCCGTTTTCCTCGCAGGCAGCCTGAATCAGCGCATTATATTCCATAATCTTTTCATTGGTCAGCGCTTTGAGCGTGCTGGTGGCCGTCATCGGGGTCACCGACTGCACATAAACGATCAGATCCGGCGACTTTTCAAGGATCAGCGCCATCAGGTCGGTAAAATTTTTCACAGAATCCTGCGCGCCATACAGCCCGACGTCGTTCATGCCCAACATGATATACAGCTTTGCCGCGCCTGTTTGGGCCACCGCGTCCTCCACGCGCATCTTTTCGCCCTGATAGGAAGGATGCACGGATTCCCCGCTGACCTCCCAGAGCGCGTTTGCGCTGCCCAGGCTGCCGGAGGTCAAAAACTGCGCCGTTCCCAGAGCGCCGGAAGAAACATTGTAATAATTTAATTTCAGGCTCACCGAGTCCCCGACAAACACCGCATCGTTAAAATAGGAAGCATCCGCCGCTTCGCCTTGCGCAACAAGGCCGTAAGGCGTCTGCGTTTGTACCGGCGCCTGCGTTTGTACCGGCGCCTGCGTTTGTACCGGCGCGTCCGTATCCGCCGGGGCCTGCGTCGATACGGCGTCCTGCGGTGCAAGCGTCACCAGCGGCGCAACGGAAGCGCCCTGAGACAGGCCGGTTGTTTCAATCGGCGAAGCCGCCGCAGGTTCACCGCCGCAGGCGCTCAAAAGCACTGCAAGCGTCAGCGCCGGCGCGAATAAACGGATTTTTTGATGATTCATGCTGCCAACTTTCCCTTCTTCGCAGATCCATACCTCAACCATCATACACAATGTCAGCGGCGCTGTCAACCGGCTTTCGCCCCGCAGCCCGCTGATAATCAGACGATTCTGCATGTTGTTTTGATGCAAAAAACAGCGAATGATGACAAAGAATTTTTTGTCGCATCAGGATATTTTTGTCAAAAACGTCAAATGGATTCTAAAGCGCGCAATACCGCATATACTTTTTGGAGAAGCGCTGCGCAAAGGACTCGGTTTTTTAACGCTGCTGCACGGTTTTACAGGCTGTTTTCTTTTCGCGCGATACGCTATGATGAGTATGCAAAGCAAAATTATTAAGCGGCGGGATCGACGCTGCCTTCCCGCACTTTCACAACAGGAGGGAATTTCCATGAAACAACCGGCAAGCGCCGCTATGGCGTCCGGCGGCCGCCGCAGCGGCTATTGGCGCAAACTGGGCAACGATCTTTTGCGCGACCGTTGGCTGTATCTTTTGATGCTGCCCGGCGTCGTCTGGTACCTGATCTACCGGTATTTGCCCATGCTGGGCCTGTATATCGCCTTTAACGAATTCAGCATCGCCAAGGGCATTTTCGGCGGTGAATTCGTTGGGCTGAAGTATTTCAAATATATCTTTTTTGAGCACCGCAATTTCTGGCAATTGGTGATCAACACGCTTTTGATCAATGTGTACAAGCTGATTTTCTACTTTCCCATACCGATTCTTTTTGCCCTGATGCTCAACGAGATCCGTTCCACGGCCTATAAGCGTTCTTTGCAGACGCTGATCTACCTGCCGCATTTTGTTTCCTGGGTTGTCTTTGGCAGCATTATCATCACGTTTTTAAACCCCACCGAGGGCATTGTCAATCAGATCATCCAAGCCTTTGGCGGAAAATCGATCTTCTTTATGAGCGATCCGAAATACTTCCGCTCCATTGTGGTCATCGCCGACATCTGGAAGGAAGCGGGCTATGGTACGATCATTTACCTGGCCGCCATCACCGGCGTAGACCCTTCCCTGTACGAGGCCGGCCGGATCGACGGCGCGTCAAAATGGCAGACGGCGCGCTATATCACCCTGCCCTGCATTTCCGAGACGATTGTGGTCATGCTGCTGCTGGATATCGGGCGGATGATGAACGTTGGTTTTGAACAGATCTATGTGCTGTCCAACCCGACCGTTTACGCCACCGGCGACGTCATCAGCACCTACGTCTACCGACTTGGCCTGGGCCAGGGACGTTTCAGCCTGACCACCGCCATCGGCCTTTTCCAATCCGTCATCGGTTTTATCCTCTTGACAACCTGCAATACCATCAGCCGCAGGTTCTTCGACAAAGGACTTTGGTAAGGAGGCGCCCTGATCATGAACAAAAAACCCGCACGCCGCATCCGCGATACCTATGATGCGCCGGTCATTCTCAGCCACATTGTCATGACGGTCTTTGCCCTTTTGTGTATCTTCCCCTTTTACTATATCATCGTCGTTTCCATCAGCGACCCTGCCAACGTCCGTGAAGGCGTCATGATTCTCTGGCCCAAAGGGCTGTCGTTTGAAGCCTACCGCGTGACCTTCTCTCACGCACGGTTTTACAGCGCGTTTCGAATTTCCGTCCTGCGCACCATTGTCGGCACCGTCCTTGGCGTCTCCCTTTCCGCAGCCCTTGCCTATGCCGTTTCACGCCCTTATCTGCGGGGGCATCGTTTTTTTCTGATTTTTCTGGTCTTTACGATGCTCTTTAACGGCGGTATCATCCCCACCTATCTGGTGGTGCGCTATACCGGCATCATCGATACGTTCTGGGCGCTGGTGCTCCCCAATATGCTCAATACGTTCAACGTGATCATGCTGGTGAATTTCTTTCGCGCCGTGCCCGGTGAACTGGAAGAATCCGCAAAGATCGACGGCGCCAACGATCTGATCATCTTTGTGCGCCTGATGATTCCCGTGGCCATGCCCGCCATCGCAACCATCACGCTGTTTATCGCGGTATACCACTGGAATGCGCTGATGGACGGTATTCTTTATATCAATACGCCGGCAAAAAAGCCGCTCCAGGTGTACTTAAACGACATCGTCGTTGCCGGGCAGACGGAAGATCTGTTCGGGGACGCTTCCAGCAAATGGATGCCCACCATGTCGCTGAAAACCGCAACCATTATCGCCTCTACGCTGCCGATTCTCATTGTATATCCTTTTTTGCAAAAATATTTTGTCAAGGGTATCATGGTCGGCTCCGTCAAAGGATAAATCAAAACACCGTCTGAAAGGAGAAAACAACATGAAAAAACACATTGCGCTTCTCGTGTCTCTGGTGATGCTTGTAAGCCTGCTTGCCGGCTGCGCCGGCACGGGCGCGCCTGCCGCCACAACGGCGCCTGCGCA
>DCTY01000002.1:56309-148821 GCA_002329335.1 Christensenella sp. UBA1428 | reverse complement strand
GTCTATTTTCCTTTAAGCAGTCCAGTCCGGTACGATCCGGTTTTTAAAAAATCGGGTCAGCAATGTAATCATCAAAAAACACTCCCCTTATTTGCATATGAAAAAAGCGGATAAACGTGCAGCTGTCTTTCCTGATCCTTTAAACAATCAGGAAAATGTGATTAAAATCCGCCAAGAGTCAGAACGCTATTATGATCACCGGACAATCCCGGGATTGTAATAAAGAACTGCTGACAGATGAATACGCCCGGGCACCGAAACGCACGTCAAACCATCTTGTAAAAAAGTCACGCGGTTGACGCCCTTGCTTTTACACAGCGTATTGACGATACTGTACAGCACGTCCCGTTCCTTCGAAGCGTCCAGCGCGCGCAATGTCTGAACGAATCGACTGGTAACATTGATTACTGCCGTTTCATTTGAAATGGAAACCGAGAGCACGTCGGATTGGTCCAAACCTTCCGGAAAGACCGACTCAATGTGCTGGTCTGACAGATAGTCCGGCGGATCAAACATCAATTCAAAGATACGTTCTACGGACGCGCTTTCAAAGGTGCTGATAACGCGTTTGGCCTGTACGATGCCGCCGTCGCTGCACGGATAATATAGTTCCAACGTCGTTCCGATATGCAGTTCCTGGTCAACGCGCCGCATGGTGATCGGGCGATCTGTTCGCCGGTCGAAAGAAACGGTCACGCTGGCCAAATTGGGATAAAAATCAAACAACGTCATGGAAACGCTGGCTGCTGCCAGAGACTCAGACAGATTATTGCGTGTCAAGTACGCGTAAATGGATCCTTCCAATCGAATATCGATCTGCTGCGCGCCGGTTGCCGGATCCTGCGTCAGCTCATAACTGGACAAATAAGCTGTCGTCGGCAAGAGGCGTACGCACGACGCCGACATGGAGCCTTTTGCCAGAGCGGCAATCACACCGCCAAGCATTTCCTGTCCGCCAACCAGCGTCAATTCCTGCGGTTCGGCGATCAAGTAATCGCCGTCCGGCGAACCAAAATACAGCGTCGCCTTTTTTGAATACAGCGCCGTCGGCTCCTGCGCTTTTTCCGAAGCGCTTGAAAACTGCCAGAGAGCCGTATCCACATCCTGATCAAACTGTGTCAGCGCACCATAGGCAATACCATTATAGGCCATCGCCCGATCGTTGATCAGAATATTGACATAGGTAATACCGCCGATTTCACAAAGCGTATTGGTTATACAGTATGCCAATACAAAGCGCTGCTGATCCGTATAGTCCTCCGGCGACCCGGTAAGGTTGACAATGGCTGTCTGGTCGGTACAGGCAATTGAAATCAGCGAAACCGTACCGGAATCCTCCTGCTGACCGACCCGGTAAAACAGTTCCTTTACCGCGGCTTCCGCTGGAGATTCATAGGGCAGCAGGCGCACATAAGTGCTGACCGTAGAAACAGATGAAAACGCATTTTGCGGCACATAAAGCGTCAGCGAACGGGTTCGCAGCTGTTCTTCAGTTACCGCGTTTAACTGCTGCAGACTTTGTATTTCCGGTTGTTTTTCAGCCTGCGATTGACATCCGGTCAGCAGGCACAACGCCAGCAGCAGTGTAAAAAATTGCAGCCAGTATTTTTTCACAGCTTAATCCCCATCTATCAACGCGCACAGAGAATCAAAATCGACCTTCCAGATATAATCCTCGCGCACAACGCGCACAGGTGCGGCGATAATCGTCTGGGTCAGACCGCCGGTTTGCGAAAATTCACAATCCAATGTCACGATCGCTTCAGCGCCGTCCTGGCGGACAATGGTATCGCCGGACACCTGTCCGGCTGAAAAGGTTACGGTTAACAAGGTATCTGCAATCAACTGGGAAGTTGTCTGCTGATCGCCAAACGAAACAAAACGCGCCAATGTGCTGCTCTGACGGTTGTTAATCGCCGCAATGACGGTACTGACCGCAGATTCCGGCGTCTGAATCAGCGCCGTATTTCTGCACAATGGTTCAATGGGTTCGCCCGCACTGCTGCTCAATCCGAAACTGCTGCGCTCTACGCGCTGCCCATTGCCGTCGCCGTTGACGTCAATTAGGATGAGCACGGCATTGTGCAAACCCAGATCCGTAATGCTGTTGATGATGCTGTAGGCTGCCAACAGGCGCCGCAGATTGACTTCCTGCGCCCATTGCGGGTTCTTTTCCCATCCAGAGGGCACGTCGTTGGCAACATCGAGGAATTCTTTGCTGAGCGTTACTTCCAAATACCCATGCTGTTCCTTGACGGATACTACCTGCGTCCCGTTTGGAATTACTCCGGTCATGTCGTGGCTGTCCTGTGGGCCGTCGATCAACGCCTGAATAACGGCCTCCTCAAGGGTCTGCCCAATGTTCAGTTCAAACCGCATCAGCATCGGCGCCAGCAGCGCTTCATTGGAAATGCGGTAATAGACGGTTGCTTCCTGCGTCTGCGCGGAAAGTGAAAGATCGCCGGCCTGGGGCATCAATTCTACGACATATCCCTGCGGCGGATCCTCGCGCTGTGAAATTGGAGAAAAAGAGAGCGCGGAACAGCTGCAAAGCAGCAGCGACAAAAATACTGCTGCCGATGCGCCAATTAGTCGTTTGCAGTTTCTTTTTTCGGCAGCGGCAAACGAATGGTAAAGCATGTCCCAATCCCCTCCTGACTTTCAACAGTAATTCTTCCGTGATGCAGATGGACCATCTCCCTGACAATCGACAGCCCCAGCCCGGTTCCGCCGGTTGCACGGGAACGCGCCTTATCCACCCGATAAAAACGATCAAACAAGTTTGGCAGATCCTTTTCCGGGATCCCAATGCCATCGTCCTGCACCGTAACGATGGCGTCGGATTCGCTGCGGTCTACGGTGACGATGACATGGCCGTCCGCACGCGCATATTTGATGGAATTATCAATCAAATTATACAATACCTGCCCCAAACGCAGCCGGTCGGCCAAAACAGTGGGATTTTCCTCGTAACGCGCCTGAATCGTGATATTTCTGGACTGCGCTAAAGGACGCAGCCGCTTGACCGTTTCTTCCACGATCTCGCTAAGCTGCGCAGGCGCCAGGCGCAGCGTTACTGCGCCGCTATCCATTTGAACCAGCGTGAGCAAATCAGAAACCATCACCGTCATGCGGTCGACCTCTTTGTCAACATCAGTTAAAAAGTCGCGAACCATTTCAGGGTCCATTTCCTCATCGGGCTGCAGCAGGATATTTTCTACCAGCACTTTGATGGCCGAAAGCGGCGTCTTTAATTCGTGCGAGGCGTTGGAAATGAAACGGTTTCTGGTTGCATCCAGGTTTTCCAGCTTTTCAGTCATCATATTGAACGTACGGGCAAGCTCGGAAATTTCGTCATTGCCCTTTGCATCCGCGCGTACGGTAAAGTCGCCGTGCGTCGTTTGCAAAAGCGCGTTGTTGAGCTTGTTGATCGGCCGTGAAATATAATCGGAAATGATAAATCCGAGAAAAAGGACGATCACCAGCACGGAAAAGAAATAAATCTGGATCACCATCTGAAGACTATCCAGCTGGAGTACCAGATCCATGACAGAGGAAGCATACAAAACCAGACCGATACGCTGGCCGTTATAAATGATCGCAGAGGCATAGTAGCCGTACCACTGATTTTGCCCCTGCGCATCCAGATTGTGGAACCCATAGGAACGATTCATGCGAAGATTCAGGATATCATAAACCTCCGCGGTTGTGATCTCCATCCCATTAAACAAAGAATGACTGTCCGCGACGACCGTCCCTTCGGAAGAAAGCACCAGTATCCGTCCGCCGTTTTCCTGTACGGTATCCTCGCAAAGCTGATAAATGCCGTCCATATCGGAAACATCCAGCATTGAGGCCATGCGCAGCGCCAGAATATCGACCTGGGCCATTTCTTCCCCTGCACGCTGCGAGATCAGATAATTTCCGGTCAACCGGATAACTACATACACAATGGCAACCAGAACAACCAGCAGCATTGCCAGATAAACCAGAACAATTTTCCAGCGTACGGAGATAAACGGTTTATTTGTCAACGAAATAATAACCAACCCCCCAGCTCGTGCAGATGTATTCCGGCTGAGCAGAATTTTTTTCGATCTTTTCACGCAGACGGCGAATATGAACATCCACCGTGCGCGCATCTCCCGTGTAGTCGGTTTTCCACAGCATATCCAGCAGCTGATCCCTGCTGAAAACCTTGCCCTTATTGGTGATAAAAAGCTGCAAAAGGTCAAATTCCTTGGCAGTCAGATTGATGGGTTTGCCAAATGCCGTCACACTGCGTTTGTCCATATCCACACTGATCTCCCCAACGGTAACGATGTTGGCAGGCTTTACCGATACGACCGTTGAAGCTGCCGGTGCTGCCGGCGGCGTGACACGTCTGAGGATGGTTTTGATGCGCGCCTTGAGTTCAAGAATATTAAAAGGCTTTGTCATATAATCATCCGCGCCGTATTCCAGACCGAGGATTTTGTCCATATCGTCGCCTTTGGCGGTCAGCATGATGATGGGCACCTCAGAGGTTTCTCGGATGCGCTGGCAAACTTCCACGCCATCCAGCTTTGGCAGCATGACGTCCAGTAAAATCAGATCAAAAGAACCGGCATAAAACAAATCCAGCGCTTCCTGGCCGTCATAAGCAGCCGCTGTTTCATAGCCGTCCTTTTCAAGACTGTATTTTAATCCCTTCACAATAGCGGGTTCGTCATCGACCAGCAAAATACGCGTTGCCATCGGCGGTTCTCCTTTCTCCATCCATGATACAATTCAACATTATATATTATAGTACGGACCCACGGACAAAGTCAACGCGGCGCCGCTAAAAAGTTCTGGCAATTGCATCGGGATTGGTGATACAATGGAATTGCAGCGCAGAAAGCGCGGAAAGGAATTCATTTTATGCAGATTCAAACACTGATATTGGGCGCCTGTCATACCAATTGCTATCTGGTAAGCGACGAAAATCAAAACGCCGTCATAATTGACCCCGCAGATGACGCCCCAAGCATTCTGAGGGCTGCGCAAGGGCTGCGCGTACACAATCTTTTGGTTACCCACGGACATACCGACCATATTCTGGCGCTTGAAGCGGTGCGCCAACGCCTGGGCGCACCAATTGTCATTTCAAAAGCGGATGCGTGGCGGTTGGAATCGGAAACCCTGATCAATCAGCGCCCCTATGTGACCATCCCCTATAGAGCGGTCAAAGCGGATATTCAGGTAGACGAAACCAGCGTTTTGACGGTCGGCGCTCTGTCATTTCGTTTTTTTCCCATGCCGGGACATACGGAGGGCTCCATGGCAATTTTTTGCGGCGGCGCAGTTTTTACCGGGGATACGCTGCTCAAACGCGGCAGAGGGATCGTGACGCTGCCCGGTGCGGATGAACCGCTGCTGAACCGTTCGCTGCGCCGACTGGCCAGCATTCCCGGAGATTATGACATCTATCCCGGTCATGGGCCGCGCACGATGCTGGCGCAGGAACGCGCGGAAAACCCTTATCTGTGCTGCGCAGAACAAAAATGAAATCGGACAGTCCAATTTCCAGAAACCGCGTATAAAACAAAAGCTGCGTTTTTTTGCGCAGCTTTTGTTGACATTGCGTTTAACCGTTCGGCTGCGGCGCGTTCAGCGTCCGCCAAACATGCCGAACCGGGAAAAACAGCACAAACACATAAAGAAAAATCAATGCTTCGATCAGCCAGAGCGAGGGAATCAGCCCGGTTTGATACAATACTGCGATAAAGTCGAGCATCGCATGCAGCAAAATTGCGGCAGGATAAAGCCAGCGCTTTCCCTTTAGAAATACAGAAGCAAAAACCAGTACGGACAATTCAACATGCAGCGCCATTGCCGATACCCGTTCAATACAGGCAAAAAATCCGGTAATCGGACCGATCGCGGCAATGGCGGATATCGCTGCGCGAATCTGATCATCGGCATAAATCCCCGTCTCGCCCATAAAATTTCCGAGCAGCGCAAGTACCAGATAAGAACCCATCGCTATTCCCAAAATGCTGATGCATTCAAACCCACCGTGCCCGATGCCATAGGTAATGGCATCCTGAGGGCTGCGTTGCTTTTTCAATACCAGAGAAAACGCGGCATAGCGGCCCGTTTCCTCAAAAATACCGGCAGCAAGCCCGCCATAGAGCATATACAGATATGGATTTGCTGCGATCGCCCTGGAAACCGGCCAGTCAACAACCAAAAATACCATATGTGCAATTTGCTCCAGAACCATTGCAAAAACAAAGAAGGTCAGTGCGCCCACCCAGAGCGGCTTTAATCTGCTTGCGCTTTTCCTGCGCCAAATTACAGCCGTCAGAACCGGCGCCAAAAAGCCAAACAATGTTTCAAACGCCAGTGTCACCAGCGTTGCGGTGGAAATCTGCATCAAGAAGTCCTCTCCTTTTTCCGCGCGGCGTTTAAGAAACAGCAAGCAGCGTTAAACGCCTCTTCACAAGTTCATTATATGGCATCCAGATTCAACTTGCAATGGGTTTGCTTTGCGACCAACGAGTAATACGAAAGCGTTTGACTTTCATGAAAAAAACTTCAGCGCAGGGATTGCGCTGAAGTTCTGATCCTAAGAAAAGAGTCCCTGAACAAGACTTTACGGCTGGACGGGCAACGAATCTTTGGGCGGTTCCGCCTGCTGACGCTGTTGTCCGGAAGAATCCTTCCATGGGCCGTTCATGCCCGGCTCGCGTATTGCGTCAAAACCGCCTCTGGATCCCGTCTGCTGATAGTGGTTCGTGTCCATTTCAATACTTGCCAGGACAACAGTATCCGATATTGCAGTATTTTGAGCAAATCCATACGCGTCTGCCCCCAAAATCGTACCAGTGCAAAGCGTATAGGTATTTCCTGATTGGATTTCCGGCACGCTGATCAGGACGTTCTCATAAGCTTTCATAGGCGAAAAAGATACCAGTACCGCGCCGGTGTCGTCACAAAGCGCCAGAGGCGTTCCTGCCTGCTGGGCTTCAATGTCAACCATCAAACTGCCCTGAGACGACGTTTGCGAAACCGACTGCGCCATAGCGCTTGAACCTGCCGCCATCAGAATTCCACCGGTGATCGTTGCGGATGAACCGTAATCCAAAGCGCCGTTTGCGCCGTCAACGGGCCCGCTGACCAGGGTAATACCGCCCGAAATCTGCAAATCACCGTTGGAGTCAATCCCATCGCCTGCAGCATCGACAACCAGAACGCCGCCGCTGATGTCAATCCTTTTTCCAGCATCGGCTGCAAAGGGATTTTGACCGATCCTTCCGCCCAGCGCGGATTGATCGCTGCCGCCGGCGGCATTGAGCCCATCGTCGCTGGCTGTTACAAAAATTTCACCGCCGCTGATGTTGATTTCCCCGGCTTCCAGACCTTCATAGCTTTTTTCAACAGCAATCGTTCCGCCGGTAATCTCAAGCGTTTGATCGGCATGAATCCCATCGTCGCCGGACAAAACGGAAATCATCCCTCCATTGATTTGAACCGTGCCATTTGCGTGAATTGCATCATCAGAAGAATCCACGGTAAGACGGGTATCGTTGATCACCACGCGCGCGGCAGATTTGATTCCCTTGGCGCTGGCGGTATCCTCCGTTGAGGTTTGCTGTACGGGGCCCCATTTCCCCCATTGGCTCTCCGGCTTGGAAGAAGCGTTTTCGCTGCCGGAACCACTTTGAATTTCAATTTCACCGCCGTCAAGCTGCACCAGCGACTGCGCCTGAATCCCGTCTGTACCGGCTTGAATCAAGAGTATCCCGCCGGAAACAGCGACAAATCCTCTTAATGCATCTTCAGTATTGGTCGAACGAATTGCGTCGGTTCCGGCGTCAACAGTGACCTGTCCGTCGGCAATGATAACGGCGTCTTTGCCTTCAATGCCTGTATAGGCCGATTTTACGGTAATATTTCCACCGGTAATGACCAAATCGTCCTTTGATACAATTCCATGCTTATACTGCCCGGTCACGCAAAGGCTGCCAGTTCCATTAATCGTCAAATCTTCCTTTGAAAACAATGCCGCGTCCAGGGTTGTCTCACCCAAAACAGCCTGATATTCCTGTGCGTCACTGAGCAAATTTTCCGATTGCGGCGCCAACGTAATCCATACCTTGTCAGCCTGTGCAATCAGCAGCGCGGGGCCGCTTTGGTTTTGAAGCGATAACCCGTCCAGGACAAGCTGAATTTTCTTTGTTTTATCTGCTTCAACAATGATTTGTCCGTTTGAAGAAGCACCGCGAAGCACATAGGTGCCTTCCTGCATAATCGTAACGGTAGTGTCGGAAGCGGATGCGCCGGCGCCATCAATTAGAATTTTATCTTCTTCAAAGACAATTTTGGTCGCCGTACTTTCTACATAGCTATCATCCCGGTCACGGTCTGTAACTGAAATATCGATATCGGATTGCGTTATCTGACTATCCTGCTGCGTGCCGGCATCCGCTGTGGGCGCCGCAGTTTGCACAGACGATGGCTCGGTAACCGTGCCGGGCAGCGATGCATCGGTGCATCCCGTGAGCATCAGTGCGGTTATCAGCAAATAAACAAGGATGTGTTTTTCTCGTTTCATAATTCCTCTCCATGATCAGTTGTCATACCAAGAGCGATCTCCAGGTTGCCGTTGCGGCAGCGCAGCGCGTCGATCAGTTCCTGTTCCTGTTGGCAATCCTTCAGGCAAATGATATATTTGAGCTTGTATAAACTGCCCATATTGCTTGTTTTTACGCTGATCAAACGGATCGTTTTGGCATAGGTCTTGAAAAGATCATCAAATGCATGCGCATAATTAAGCGATTCCGGCACGGTAATGCGCAATTCACGGACGGCCTTGTGTGCCCCCAAGGGAATCAGAGTGAACAAGAGCATTACCGTACAGACAATCAGCGCAAATAAAACTGCGATGCCGACATAACCCATTGCCGTGGCCAGACCGATCGCCATTGCCAGAAACAAGCTGACAATCTCTTTGGCGGTGCCTGGAACAGAACGAAATCGAACCAGGCTGAACGCCCCCATGACGGCAACGCCGGTACCAATATTACCATTGACCAGCAGAATCACGGTTTGGACAATGGGTGGCAGCAGCGCCAACGCCATTAAAAAGCTTTTGCTGTGGTGCGCCCGGTATGCGCAGGCGCCGGCAACCAGTAAGCCCAGCGCAAGCGCCGCTGCGCTGCACAGCAGATAGCTGCCAACGGTAAATGTCCCTTGAAAAACAGGTTGAAATAACCGGTCAAGCATAAAGAGCCTCCTTTGTCAGATCCATGCAATAAGCGGTGCCGTATTTTGAAAAAGATGACGGATAGATTTTCGCATTGTCAAGCGCATCGGCGAGCCATAACGGCATTGCGCCAAGCGCTTTGATCTCCAGCACAATTTGCCCGCCCGGAAGGATCGGTATGCCGTACGCGCCATGCGTCAAGGTAAGATCCTGCGTTCGGTATAGCAGATTATGATCAAACGTCATCCGAAGCGCGTCGTCCGAAGCGGCAAAATAAGCCTCCCTTTCGTAAGAGATATAAATAACTGGCTTAATATCGCCGTAGGCGCGGATAACCCAATCAATTTCGCGCATAATCTGCGTATCAAACGGTAAAATACCGGTTTGAATATATCGCCTGGCCTGCATCAGCGTCATTTTTTCCCGACGTTTGTAGACGATTCCTTTATATTTCTTTTTCAGTTCCAGATAAACCCGGGACTGCGCCGCAGCAACGCCGTAGCTTCTCAGACGCAGTTTTTCTTTGTAAAGCGGTTTTTCCATCGACTGACGAATCATCCGATGATCCATGGTATCAAAATACAGGCTTGCAATGGTGCTGCGTCCGTATTGATCCAGCTGCATCTGTGTGCCGGCGCGTAAAAGCAGGTCGGCTTTCTGCTGGGGCGTAATGATGTATTTCTTTTCTTCCCGCTGAAAAATCTGATCATTTTTCATGACCTTCCCTCCTTGAAAAGTCGCTGTACTGCCAATTGGCTGTATCATAAAACCTTTGGCTTAAAAAATACTAAAATAAATCCGGCTTTTCAGATGCCAAATGTTTAAAATGGAAATTTGGACAAATTCCTATGAGAATGCTACAATAAACAGGCAGCGGAAACGTCACTGACATCCGCTTTGATCCGGCAATTTTCAGCATTTTTTCAGATTCTGGATTTATAATATTCAAAGCATGAAAAGGAGGCGTGTTAGCGTGCGGATTTTGGTTGTTGAGGATGAAAAAAGGTTGGCCAATGCGTTAAAACAAATTCTGGAGGAGCAGCGCTATCAGGTTGACGCCGCTTATACCGGAAATGAAGGATATGATTTTGCACAAAGCGGTCTATACGATTTAATCGTACTGGACGTTATGCTTCCGGGGATGGACGGATTTGAGGTTGCGAGAAAGCTGCGCAAAAATAAAATTCAAACCCCGATTCTGATGCTGACTGCCAAAAGCACTGTGCCGGACAAAGTTTCCGGTCTTGACAGCGGCGCGGACGACTACATGACCAAGCCCTTTGCTCCGCAGGAGCTGTTGGCCCGTATACGCGCGCTTTCCCGGCGCCAAGGCGAGGTCGTTGCCGACGAGCTTTCCTTTGGCGATATCTGTTTTGTTCCAGCCGCCGGAACGCTGCGCTGCGGACAAAAAGAAATTCGATTAAATTATAAGGAATCGCAAATTCTGAAACTGCTTTTGGCAAGGCCGTCGTTTATTCTGTCCAAAGAGGAACTGATCACCAAAGTTTGGGGATATGATTCCGACGCCGGCGACAGCAATGTCGAAGCCTATATTTCCTTTTTGCGCAAAAAGCTTTCTTTTATTTCGTCCAATACGTTGATTGTATCCGTCAAAAAGCAAGGATACCATTTGGAGGCGCCCCATGCTTAAACAGCTCAGGCGAAAAATCATCTGGATGAATGTACTGCTGGTCGGCGTTGTGCTCTTCTTCGTCTTTACCGCGGTTTGCATCAATACTTACCGTGCTTCACGGATAGAACTGGAATCGGGTTTGAAGATGGCCATGGATATGCGTTGGGACGACGCCGGGTTTAAGCCGAGCATTGGCGGCCCGCAGCGTCCGGCGCGCCCGGCGCCGCCATGGCTGTATTTGACGGTGCTTGTCGACTCCAACGGCACAGTTTTATCCCAGAGCGACGAAACTGCCACCATTGACAGCACAGTTCTGGCGCAAAGCATCAAAATGGCGCTTGAAAATCCAAAAGACTGTGATATGCTTGTCAGTATGAATTTGATGTATTATAAAAATTCGCTTTCGCAGACAACGCTGATCCTTTTTGCAGACGCTGGCTCTGTGTTCCATACGCTGCGCAACACGGTTCTGATCTGCGCGGCGTTGTACGCATTGTGCCTGACAGTGCTTTTTTTCATCAGTTTCTGGCTTTCCGGTATTGCTGTAAAGCCAACAGAAGTTGCATGGAACCAGCAAAAGCAATTTATCTCCGACGCATCGCATGAACTGAAAACGCCTCTGACGGTCATTCTTGCCAACAACAGCATTTTAATGGGACACCGGCAAGAGCCGGTTCAGTCTCAATGGCAGTGGCTGGAAAGTACGCAGGAAGAAGCGCAGCATATGAAGCGACTGATCGATCAAATGCTGATGCTGGCAAAATCCGAAGAACACCATGCCATAACGGAATGTACGGAAATTTCCCTATCTGCCATTGCGGAAGAATGCGCGCTCGGATTTGAACCTCTTGCCTATGAAAAAGGTATGACTCTTGAAAGTCAGATCGAACCGGCGCTTTATGTCTGCGCAGACGCAACCATGCTTACCCAGCTGATTCATATTTTATTGGACAATGCGATTAAATATGGTCGGAAGGGCACTCCGGTTACGCTTTGGCTTGGGCGTACCGGAAGCAGCGCCGTCATACGCGTACACGATTATGGCGCTGTGATTGCGCCCGATGACTTGGATCATATTTTTGACCGCTTTTTTCGCGCGGATAAAGCGCGCGGCGAAGGCGGACATGGTTTGGGGCTGGCAATTGCACGCAATATTGTTGAACTGCTCAAGGGTAAAATCCGTGTTTCCAGCGACGACCAGTCGGGCACTGTGTTTCAGGTTGCGCTTCCGCTGATCCATAAAAAAGACGCGGATATACAGCAATGAGCATCCGTTGATGCAGTAAGACCGATTCATCCAGATTGCATAAAACAAAGCGCAGCATGCGCACAAGGGCGTATTTCCCCTGCGCATACTGCGCTTTAAAAAACGTAAAATCAGTTTTAATGATCAGCGATTACAGAACAAATTCCATTTGACAATCACATGGCTCTGCACTGGCCAGCTTTTGATCGTACGCTTCCGCTTCCACACAGCCGATTGCATGATAAAACGCCTGGGTTTCCAGGGCGCTGTGCGCAGAAATATAAAGTTTCGCGCTGCCCCATTCGCGTGCGCTGTGCGCTGCCTGTTCAAAAAGCTGCCGTCCAATGCCATGGCGCCGGCTTTCGCGCGATACATGCAAAGAAGAGAGCTGTACATACTGTTTTTGGTCTCCAAACGGCGCGCGCTCAACGCTGGCAAATCCGACCAGGCGTCCATCCGGCGCAAATGCGCCCCAACAGACGCCGCCGCACTGAAGCGTGTTTTTCAGGCACTGGATTAAAAATTGATATTGTTCCGTGCCCCATTTTTCTTCAAATGCGATATCACGCAAAACCCATTGTCCATCCTGCTTGCGCCAGCACCTGGTGACAAATTGTGTACGATCAAATCCGCAAAACAGATCGAGCGTCAATTCCTCTGCTTCGATGAGCCGATATTCAACATGCATCGTATATGCTCCTTTTCCCATATCAAATCGATTTTTTAGCTGCAAAGCAATCATTCCAGTCACGATTTGGAACGCTTTTCGCGCGCCTTTTTGGGCGGCGTTTTATGCTCCTTTAGCAGCTTCAAATAATGCTTTACGCGCTGTTCGTTTAAAACGCCGTTTTGAATTGCGAACTGGACAGCGCATCCCGGTTCACCTTGATGCGTACAGTCGCGAAAACGGCATTGAGCGGCAAAAGCAGCGATATCTGAAAACTCCTGCGTCAATCCATCCCGATTGTCCCACAACCCCAGTTCCCGCATACCGGGCGTGTCGATGACCAGCGCACCGCCCGGCAGCCGCAGCATCTGCCGGTGCGTCGTTGTATGCCGGCCGCGGCTGTCATCCTGTCGAATCGCGCCGGTGCGCATGAAGGATTCGCCCATCCATGCGTTGATCAGGCTGGATTTCCCGACACCTGAAGAACCCAGAAGCACCACGGTGCTGCCGCTTTTTAGATACGGATCCAGTTGGTTAAGTCCCTGCGCGTTTTTTGCGCTGACGGAGAAAACGGGCGTCTGTCTGTCGCGCGCGCTCAAGCGCAAAAGATAATCATGCGCATCGGCAGCAAGATCCGACTTGGTCAGCACGATAACGGGCTGTGCGCCGGACTGCCGCGCCAGCGCCAGATAACGCTCCAGCCGTCTTGGATTAAATTCCTCATTAAGGGAGGTTAAAATGAAAACCGTATCAAAATTTGCCGCCAGCGCCTGTGCGCGCATGCCCCTGCCAGAGGGATCCCGCCGCTCAAAATAAGTCCGCCGCGGCATCGTTAAAATAATTTGCGCATCGCCGCTTTGCGGTTGGATCCAGACGTAATCACCAACGGTTGGGAAAATCGCCTGCGGATCGTGATGAAGCGTTCCCTTCAGCCTGGCAAAGCCAATTCCGGTTTCAGAGACGATTTCATAGCGTTCGCGGTACACAGCGGTAACGCGTGCCGGCAGCAAAGACGCTTTCGGCGCATTTTCGCCGCCATAGGTGCAGTAGCCATATTCGTTTAATAAATTCATTGATTTCCTCCAAAAGGTTCAAAAGGTACATGCTTGGAAATAATAATACCGACATCCCTATCACTCCTTTAAAAAAATGCCTGCGGAAATCAAAGCCTTTCCCGGCCATGATTCCGCAGGCGGTTCAAACGGCGTTTCTCTGCAAAAAGGCAGAAAAAAAGACACGCCGTTCGGGTGTCCTGCTCTGGCAGTATTCACGAAAGGTTTTTTCCGGAAAAACTCCGGCGTTTGATTCAGTTTATACCATCTTCACCTTCATCATCGATCCCCGCATCACAAGCACTCCTTTCGCGATACCGATTGCATCTGCACGTTTACTATATCACAGTCAATCTTGATATTCAAGGATTTTTGCAAAAAAAATCCGCTGCATCAAAATTCTTTGCAGCGGATTTCCTTTAGCGGCTCAGGGCCTTTAACGCAACGCTTTGACCGGGTTTTATCACCATTTTCCCGGGTGCGTCAAAGCGTTTTGCCACAGCCTCGTCAAAAAGCGCGCCCGGCTTGGTATGAATCGGAATGCTGCATCGCGCGGCGATCATTGCCGCGCAGCTGCCGGCTTCCTGCGGTCCCATGTTGTAAACGCCGTCCGTTGGCAGCAGCGCATAGTCCAAATGCATTTGAGGCAGCCGGCAGCGCATGTCCTCTGTGGTCGATGTATCGCCGGCGGCATAAAGCGAAATGCCGTTGAAAAACAGGACAAAACCGACACACTGCGTTCTGGGATGATTCTTGTTGTAAGCCTGTACCGCGTCGATCCGTACCGGTCCGACGGTTTTGGAATCATATTTCTGATCCGCAAGCAGTTCCTGATAGGTCAATACCGTACACGCCGGCTTTTTTGCCGGAAGCGCCACACAGTTATGGTCATGATGTCCATGCGAAACCAGAATCAAGTCCGCAGGCAGGTCATACCCATCCCCGGCATAAGGATCGACATAGATCACAAAGCCTTCGTCGGTTGTAATGCGGAAGCTTCCGTGGCCCTGATAGTATAAATTTGCCATTTGGATCACCTCAAAGCCATTTTATCACAAGATTGGCGTTTGCTCAACAACCCACTTGCCATTTGTTTTTCTGCATTTCCAACGCTGGCCGTGCATTGTAATATCAAAAGCTTCCCAGCCAAGGGTTTCTGGCGGACAAATATCGATTTTTCCATCCTGCATCTGCACCCCAAGTACAGAACCCAGCACCGCGTTTAGCATCCAGCCGGCAGCGCCCGTATACCAGGTCCAGCCGCCGCGTCCGGGATAATCGCCGTCATAGACATCGGCGGCCATCACATATGGTTCCACAGCGTATTTTTCTGCGCGCTCCGGCGTATCGGCGTGCGTTGTCGGCAAAATCGCATGCAGGATCTCCATGGCGCGTTCCATGTCGCCCAAACGGCAAAGCGCGATTAAAAACCAGATGGCGCCGTGGGTATACTGTCCGCCGTTTTCCCGAACGCCGGGCGGGTAGGCCGCGATATATCCCGGGGAAGGCACGCTGTTTTCAAACGGCGGCGTCATCAGCCGTACCGTCTGATTCGTTCTGTCAAAAAGGAATCGATAGGCATATTCAATTGCCATTTTCGCGCGCTTTTCATCCGCAGCGCCGCTAAGTACCGCCCAGCTTTGGGCGATCAGATCGATCTGACACTCCTGCGCGCTCTGCGTTCCCATCGGCGTACCGTCGTCAAAATAGGCTCTGCGATACCATCTGCCGTCCCAGGCGTGCTGTTCAATGGCGCTTTGAAGCTGCTGCGCGCTTTTCCGGTATGTGCCAGCCTGCTCAGACATATCCATCGCGTCAAGCAGCGATGCAAATTGCGTCAGCACAAGATACAAAAACCAGGAGCAAAACACGCTTTCCCCCTGCCCTTTGGCGCCGACCGCATTCATGGCGTCATTCCAGTCGCCCGTACCCATCAGGACAAGACCGTGACGGCCAAAACGGCTGGCGCGCTCGATAGCAAGCCGGCAATGTTCTAAAACCGAAGCGGTATTTTCGCTTGTCGGCGGCGCCTCAAACAGATCCTCCTTTCCAGGCGGAATCTCACCGCCCAATAAAAACGGCGTTTGCTCAAACAACAGTGCCTGATCGCCGGTTGCCCGCACATAAGCGCAGACTGCCCAGGGCAAAAACAGCAAATCGTCGCTGATACGCGTGCGAACGCCCAGATTGGGCTCGTGCCACCAATGCTGTACGTCACCCTGCAAAAACTGATGGGCGCAGCTGCGCAGAATCTGCTCTTTGGCAATCTGCGGATCATAAAACAACAGCGACACGGCATCCTGAAGCTGATCACGAAAACCATAAGCGCCGCCCGCCTGATAATAGGCGGTACGCGCCAGCATGCGGCAGGCCAATACCTGATATGGCAGCCAGGCGTTGACCAGATGATTGAGCGCGGGATCCGGCGTATCGATCTGCACGCGCGATAAAAAGCGCTGCCAATGTGCGTTGACGGCGGCACAGGCGTGCTCGGCCGCAGTGAAGTCAAGCGGAGAACGCAGCTGAGGGTCTGCGGCATAGCCAAGCGCCCAGCCAAGGCGCGCCGTTTCCCCTCCGTCAAGCCGGATCTGCCATCCCAGAGCACATGCGCTGCTTCTCCCTACGCCAAAACCACCGCCGGGCGCAGGATATACCGCCGCCGGCGTTTGCCCAATGGCTTTCAGATAGGCAAACCCCATAGGCGTACGGATATTCTGCGCGCAAACGCCGCAGGGAAACGCACACATGCGAATTTTACGCAGCGCAGGTTCGGGTTTTGTTCCCATCAGCCAAACGGCCTTTGTCTGAAGCTGGATATCCTGGGGCGTGCCGCTGCGGTTTTCAATTTGCACCAATGCGTATTTGCATTGCTGCTGAAGATCCGCAAAAATACGCACCTGAAACGATACGCCCTGTACGGGGATTTCATAATATGCGCATCCCTGCGCATAACGGACCGCGCGCGCGCCGGCAAAAAGCATTTGCCAGGGCTGCTGTCCGACTTGTATGCGGACAGTCTCGCCTGTAATATCCCCAACAGGCTCGTTATACCAGGGGGTCAATTTTTGTTCCGCACTGTTGTTGGCCCAAGTATAACCGCCGCCGGATTCTGTAACAAGCGTTCCGAAAGTCGCGTTTGCCATGACATAGCTGTATGGCATCGGCGGTTGCTGGCCCTGATGAAGCAAAATCTGGTACGCACCGTCAGCCATAAAGCCGCCATACCCCATCGGCAGCGCAGCTGCGGGCGCTTGCGGCGGNNGGCTCCTGCGGCAGCGCAGGCAAGGTCAAAGACGCTTCTTCGTTTTCGGTGCGTTTTCGCGTCAATTCCTCCAGCTGAATCAAAATGCTGCGCGTATCGTCCAAAACCGCGTTTGCACCGGCGCACAGCGTATGAAACGCCGTATCGTCCAGCAGTTCTCTGGCAATAAAACGAAGGTTTTGATCGTCCAGCAAACGCCCAAGCGCGCTTTGACGCACCAGCTGTTCCAAATTGCGCCGGACCTTCTGCATATAGTCGGCAGACCCCTGCGTAATCACGACTAAATCCAAAACAAGCGCGTTGTTGCACAGGATCCGCATCAGCTGCGGCAGTTCGGAGGCAAACGCCGCATCCTGACCAGCCAAAAGCACCAGATATGGATGATCACCGCTGACGCCAAAGCGCCAGAGCAGATCCCGAAGCGGGCTGATCGGTTCGCACGGCGCAACGCGCGCCGGGCCGCCGCTAAAAAGCAGCGCACAAAGCCGGGCGCCGGCACGCAAAAGCGTATCATCCAAAATCGGCCGCTGCTCGGGGATGGATGATTTGCCGCAGGCTTCGATTTTGCGCCGTGCCTGTGCGGCGCCGTCGGAAAGACCAATTTCAAATACAATTTCCCTTTTTTCACGGCCAAGTCCTTCCAGCCAGGCGCATAAGGCGACACAGGGCTGAACGCCCTGAGGCACGCTGCGCTGACCATCCCAATGGCTGACGCCGCCGCGCCCCAGATAGACCGATCGGTCCAACGCATGGATCACCCGGTCTGCACCGCTGCATGCTGCGTAGGCATAGACGGCAGGATCCTCGCCTCTGGGCTTGCGTACCGCGACAACGCCGTTTTCATAGGGCGTCAACGACAGAAAAAGATCGGAAAAAGCAGGATGAACGCCATCCTGACGGGCATGCGCCAAAAGCGGTTCCCAATACAAATCCACCCGAACCGGACTGGCGGCATGGCCTTTGGCACTGACTGTTACCGTGATTTCCAACCGGTCATGCCGGCTGTCCACGCGATAACGGGCGGAAATGTCGAGCTGCGGCATGGATTGCTGATACTGAATCATTTCGGCGCTGAACTGATAGCGCGGCTGCGCACCCAGCGCCAGCGTTTTATCCGCGCTGTGCAGGCGCACGGCGATGCCGCTGTCCGGCAGCGCAGCGCGGTTGATTTGAATATCATGAATGGACAAACAGTTGCGTGCGCCAAAGAAAATCATGCCCGCACGCTCGTCGCCGATCGCAGCGGCCTCCAAATGCTTGGGATCGGCCCAAAGGGTTTGTTTTTCCCATCGTCTGCGTACCGGCACGGCCTCCGGCGGCGCCAGCTTGGGACGCCGCGGCAGCTTTTTGGGCAGCGTTTCATCGGACAAAAGCGACCATGCTCGAATCATCGGCACCTGCATGAACTGTTTTTGCAGCGTGCCGCACAGCACCTGCTCCATAGCCATCAGACCCATCGCCTGATGATGGGCCATATAAGAGGCAACAACGCGCGCGCCTGCCTGATCCACATCGATCGCTTCATACATGCCAAAGCGTCCGCAAAGGCCGAATTTGCGCATGACGTCCAGCTGCTCCATGGCCTGCCTGGGCTTTACCGGTAAAGACAGCAATACAGCATAAGGTGCAAAGACATTCTTTTCATATAAATCTGACCGGACGGAAAGGCTGCGAAGGCCGAAGGCGTGGTACTGATAGTTGCGCATATCGTCAAACCGGTAATATCCCGATTCGCTTTTACCCCACAATCCAAGCGCGCCCTGCTTTTGCTGCATCTCAACGGCAGATCGCGCTGCCTGACCGCCCGCGCTGAAGGCCGGTTCTTTTAAAAACAATTGCGGCATCAGATATTCAAACAGCGTTCCTGACCAGGAAAGCAGCACCGGCATGCCGTGAGCGCATACCGCAGGACGGCCAAGCGCTTCATAATGATTGGCCGGCACATCGCCTTTGGCAATTGCCAGCAGCGACGTCAGCCTTGCTTCACTGGCTAAAAGATCATAGTGCGACGCGCCGAAGCTGTCGCCCGAAACATCGTATCCAATAAAAAACAACCGCCGGTTCTGGTCGTACAGCAGCGAAAAATCCTGCTGTGCTACATATCTGCGCAGCGCTTGCGCAAGAATCGAAAAATCCTGCCGGGAAACAGGCTCCTGCTGTTCAAACGCCGATAATGCAGCAAGACAAGCCGGAGCAAGCCGGCGCTGGGGCATTTTCCCCTGCAGAATTTTCTGCGCCTCCTGTCGGGTAAGCTGGCCGTCGGCGCAGAAAATGGACAAAACCTGGGAAAGCGCAGGCGCAGGATCCCAGCGGCCCTGCGGCGCCTGATCAAGCACTTGCGCGCAAAGCAGCAGACAGGCGCAAAGATTGCCGCAGTCTACCGTTGAAACATAGCGCGGTTCCAGCGGCTTGAGCGTTTGCGTATCATACCAGTTATACAGATGCCCGTTCCAGTTTTCCAGCTGCAAAATGGTTTGAAAGGTTCTTAATATGCGCGCATAGAGCGTACCAGGGCCGATAAAGCCCAGGCAATAGGCTGCGGCATGCGCGCAGAGCGAAAAACCAATATTGGTGGGCGATGTACGCGGCGCGGGCGCTTTGGCCGGATATGCCTGCTCGTTGTCCGGCGGCAGATAATGATGCTTGGACGTTAATACAGTTTCAAACCAAAGATAAGTACGCCTTGCCAGATCGCGCAGGTCGTCAAGCTGTTGGGGCGTTAACGCGTCGCTGCGGGATTGCGGCTCCCCCAGCGCTGCATAATAGACCGTTCCGTAACACCAAAGCAGCGCCAGCGGGATGGCCAAAAGCAAGCCGGTAACGCGAGGCAAAGAAAGAACCGCTACCGCCAGCGCAGCTCCATATCCTGCCGCAAGATAGGTTTTGTCCCGCTTTTTCTGCTTTTCCGTTTCAGCCGCCGTTGTCCAGGAAAGCAGCTGACGCTTGCTGACATACACGCGCCAAAGGGCGCGCGCTGCCGCGGACAAGCTGACGCAGGACTCAAACGGCAGCAGTGCAAGCCCCATCATTCTGGTATTTCTAGGCAGAATCACATAATAAAGCAGGACGCATACCAGCGCTGCAAGCCAGTCGCCCAGCGCGCAAAGGACCAGCAGCGCCGCCAATACAAGCGGCGGCGTCAGCCAACGGCGCAGATTGTCGGCAATTTTCCATCGATCCAGACCGGAAAGCTTATTTTTCCCGGAAAACAGCCACGGCAGCAATTGAAAATCGCCGCGAATCCACCGCTCCTGACGTTTATAATAGGACTGCGCCGTTGACGGCACTGCGTCAAAAAAAAGAATATCGCTGGCATAGGCGCATTTTGCATATAGTCCCTCAAGCAGATCATGGCTTAAAACGCGCTGATCCGGGATTTTGCCATCCAGTGCATTTAAAAATTTCCGAATATCCAAAATGCCTTTCCCACAGAAAATCCCCTCGCCCGCCATGTCCTGATAAAGGCTCGTGCAAACGCCGCGGTATGCGGCCATACCAGCATCCTGGCCGAGCATCGCCTGAAGTTTGGTGAAAACGGTACTGGACGCAGTGGCGCTGCGTACCGAAACAATCGCATAGCGGTTCTGCATGGGGTGCGCCAGAATACCCGGCAGCTGCGCAAGGGACCCGGGATATGGCTGGGAATCGGCGTCCAATACAATCAGATACCGAAATGGCTTGGTAAGATAATCTTCCGGTACGATTTTGACCAGATAATCCTCCTGTTTGGCGCAAAGCGTCCGCGCCAGCGTCATGACTGCGCCGCGTTTTCGTTCCCACCCCTGATAAACGCCATCGGGCGTCAGCGTTCTTTTCCTATGGAACGCACAAAAAATGTCCGTATGATATTTTTGGTTGAGCGCCCGGATCTGCGTTTCAATTGCCGTGAGGATGGACAAATCCTGCTCCTGATCTTCGTCGGGCGCGTCGCAGAAATCCCCAACCAGCGCAAAACAAAGCCCGCTTTGCCGGTTGGCCAAATACAGGCTTTCCAAATGATCGGCCAGACGCTGCGCGTCCTGCGGGCTGGTAACCAGCGAAACGACAGCGGCCATTGTACGGTATTTCGGGTCAATTTCCTTTTCAAAACGAAGGCGCGGCAAACGCTTTGGACGAAACAAAAGCGCATAAATCCGGTTTGCAATCAAAATCGCAACGCCCCATACTTCGATGCGCAGCAATAGCGACGGCGCGCCAAAGGGACGCCAAAGCAGCAGACTGCCGATACAGGTGAGCGTATAGACGGTGAGCATATACCAGAATGCATTTTTCTTTTGCACAAAGCGGCGTTTGATGTCCAAAGTGTGGTGCAATGCGGCGCGTCCCTGCCCCAGCAGGCAATAGGAAACGTCGCTGTTGAGGCGCTTTGCTTCCAAAAGCGCGCTTTGGGCAATCTGCATTTCACATTGCGTTGTTTTCCTTGCCAGCGCAGCAACTGCATCGCAAAGCTGCCGCTGCGTTTGAACGTCGCTTTGAGCATACACGCAGTCTGTTTGGAACAGCTGATCGATGGGATTGAGCGCCGCAAGCTCCTCGCGCCACAAAACGCGATCCAGCGCATAAAGGGCGCGGATCGGCTGCGACGCCAGCTCGGAGGCGGCTTCCCTGCCCTGCGCCAGCTGATCGGCGCATAAAAGCAGCTGAGCCAAAAGCCGGTAGCGCAGCGCATTGTGCAGCTGCCACAATTCCTGCTGGGTCAGCAAACCCTTTTGGATGATCGTATGAAACGCCTGCGCAATCTGCCGGCTGTCTTTTCCCTGCGCATGCAGATCCAGCGCCATCTGCGCGGCGTCGGCAATGCGAAACGCGCGGCCGGATTGAAAGACGGCATAAGGCAGTTTTGGCATGCAGCGCGTATCGCCGCAAAGCGTCATCAAATCACGCAAAACACGGTGCCGGTTTTCCAGCACCCATATCGCTGCGTCGCAAAGCGGCTGATTTTGTGCATAAATACCGTCCAGCCGTTTATATACGCTGGCAAACGCCTTTTCAAGCCCACGCGCATCCCGGCTCATCCGCGCACGCTTCACCGGTACATTGCGCCATTTTTCTTCAAACTGATTTGGATCCATCCAACTGGATTTACTCTGCATGGACTGCACCTTCCAATGGGTCATGATGCCTGTATTATATCCCGGTTGCACATATCGATACGTTCTGATATAATTTGAACATCAAAGCCCGGAGGGAACGGCATATGGAAAAAACAGCGATTTTATTTGATATGGACGGCGTTTTGGTAGATTCGGAAAAAGTCATTACCAAGGCGGCGATCCGAAGCCTGGCAGCTTTTGGCGTCACTGCTTGCGAAGCGGACTTCAAGCCGTTTACCGGCATGGGCGAGGATCGGTTTATCGGCGGCGTCGCACAAAAGTACGGCGTGGTTTATCAGCCGGAAATGAAGCAGCTTGCTTATGAAATCTATTTAAAGCTGGTCGAAACCGAACTGGTGGTCTATCCCGGAACGGTTCCGGCGCTTCAGACGCTTTTGGCTCACGGCCATCCGCTGGTATTGGCCTCCAGTGCGGACCGGATCAAAATCGACGCCAACTTACGCGTTGCAGGCATCATGCCGCATACTTTCCGCGCGATTTTATCCGGCGATGATGTCGTACGCAAAAAACCGTATCCGGATATCTATCTGGCAGCGGCAAAAGCCTGCGCACACAGTCCGGAAAACTGTATCGTCATAGAGGATGCGCTCTCCGGCGTAAAAGCGGCAAAAGCGGCCGGCGCCCGGTGTATCGGCATCACCACCAGCTTTGAACGCGGCGCGCTGCTGGAAGCAGGCGCGGATTGGGCAGTAAGCGAAATCCAGCAGATCTGCGCCATCATTCAAAATGCACAAGAATGAGGTGAAATCGTGTTTACGCGTTTTTTAATTCTCTTTTTTCTCTTCTTTATCGGCAGCACAGCAGGATGGTGCATGGAAGTACTCTGGCGGCGTTTTAACCGCGCCAATAAAACCAGAAAATGGATCAACCCCGGATTTATGGCCGGTCCGTATCTGCCGATCTACGGCTTTGGTCTTTGTACGCTCTACCTGCTTGCCAGTATGGAGCAGATGACGATCATCGAAAATTCCCTGATATCCAAGCTTGTGCTTTTTTCCGCGATGGCGCTTTGCATGACGCTCATTGAGTTAATCGCCGGGTTGATCTTTATCCGTGGGATGCATGTCAAGCTTTGGGATTATAGCAGTGAACCGCTGAATTATCAGGGGATTATCTGCCTGAAAGCCTCCGTATACTGGTCGATCCTCAGCGCCCTGTATTATTTTTTCATTCATCCGCATATTTTAGACGCGCTTTCCTGGTTTGCATCCAATCTGACGTTTTCTTTTGTTCTGGGGCTTTTCGGCGGCGTAATGGCCATTGATTTTTGCTATTCCATACAGCTTGCTGCAAAAATCCGGCGATTTGCAGCCGACAACCGCATTTTGGTACGCTATGAGGAACTGAAAGCGCACATTCGAAAAGCCGCGGAGGCCAATCGGGAAAAGTATCATTTTTTCTTTGCCTTCCACTCGCCGACGCCTCTTGGCGAGCATATCCGCAAGTACGCCCAGCAGCGGCGAATGCAGCATAAAGATCAGGAGCGCTGATCATGCACGAGATTTTGGCAAAAGGAATTTTATCCGCGCAAAACGGCATGAACCTGTATCGCGGCTGCACGCATGGCTGTATTTATTGCGACTCCCGAAGCAAGTGTTATCAGATGGATCATCCGTTTGAAGACGTCGCTGTAAAAATCAACGCGCCGCAGCTGCTGGAAAAAGCGCTCAAAAGCAAGCGTGCGCCCTGCATGATCAGTACCGGCGCCATGAGCGATCCGTATTTACCGCTGGAGCGCGAGCTGGGACTGACGCGCAGATGCCTTGAGCAGATTCTGCGTTTCGGCTTTGGCGCCGCCGTGCTGACAAAGTCTGCCGATATTTTGCGCGATGCAGATCTTTTGTGCCAAATCAATGAAAAGAGCAAATGCGTCGTCGAAATGACGCTGACAACCTGGGATGAAGCGCTGTGCAAAAAAATCGAACCCAATGTCAGCTCGACGCAGCAGCGGCTGAAGGCGTTGGCGCAATTTCAAAAACTCGGCATTCCAACGGTCGTATGGCTCTGTCCGATTCTGCCCTATATCAACGACACCCGCGCCAACCTGCAGGCGCTTTTGGACGCCTGCGCACAGGTCGGCGTTCGCGGCATTATTTGTTTTGGCATGGGCGTGACCATGCGCGAAGGAAATCGGGAATATTTTTACCAACAGCTCGACCGCCTTTTTCCGGGTATGCGCGCGCAGTATATTCGCAAATTTGCGCTGCAATATGAACTTTCCAGCGATCGTGCCGATACGCTCATGCAGCTTTTTACAAATCAGTGTCAGCGCTATGGGATCGAACACCGGGTCGATGCGAATTTTGCCTATCTGCGTGAGTTTACGCCAAGAGCCACTCAAACAACCCTGTTTTAGCGTATTATTCAACGATCAAGGAGAGGAGCAGCCGATGATTTACCTGCGCAGCGTTCAAATGAACATTACCCCGGGCGCCTATCCGTTTAATTGCCCATCGCTTTGGCATCTGAAGGAAATGACTTTTTCTGCACCGGTTACTATTCTGGTCGGCGAAAACGGCAGCGGCAAATCCACCTTTCTGGAAGCCCTGGCGCGCAAACTGCGCCTGCCGGCAATCGGCAGCGCCGACGCCGCGCAGGACGCGTCCTTGGATGCTGTTGCGCCGCTGTGTAATCGCATGAAAACCGTTTTTTCTGTCAGGCCCAAGTACGGTTTCTTTTTGCGTGCCGAAGATTTTTTTGGTTATACGCGGCGCATTGCAGGAATGCAAAAGCAATTCCTGGACGATCTGGCCCGTGTCGAGCAGGAATACCGCCATAAATCTGCCTTTACGCAGGAGCAGGCGCGTATGGCCTATGCTGATTCGCTTGCCGCACTGTACCGGGATCATGGCATCGATCCGGATGCGCGGTCTCACGGAGAGAGTTTTATCCACCTTTTTCAAAGCCGGATCCGTCCCGGCGGGCTTTATTTGCTTGACGAACCGGAAGCGCCGCTGTCGCCGACGCGTCAGCTTGCCTTAATTGCGCTTTTGCTGGAGCGCGCGAAGGACGCGCAGTTTATCCTTGCAACCCATTCACCGTTCCTGATGGCCTATCCCGGTGCGGAAATCTGGTCAATGGATACAACGCCGGCCGCGCAATGCAGCTACGACGCTTTGGACAGCGTTACGCTGACGCGGGATTTTCTAAACCATCCCGACCGGTATATCCGCCAGCTTCAATTGCCGTAATGAGATAATAAACAATCCGATTCAGTTGAAGGGAGCGCACGATGACCCGTATTTTTGTCCATGGTCTTGGTCAAACGCCGCAAAGCTGGCAGCAAACGCTGAACTGCATGCCGGAAGAGCCGTCGTATTGCCCTGATCTTTCAAAACTGATTGACGGACAAACCGCAGCAGATTATCCCGCGCTGTATGCATCGTTTTGTGCATGGTGCGATCGTTTGCCCGGTCCGCAGGATCTTTGCGGACTGTCCCTGGGCGCAGTTTTGGCGCTGCATCGCGCCATAAGCTTTCCGCAGAAGGTCCGTTCGCTGGCGCTCATTGGCGCTCAATTTGAAATGCCCGGCATGCTGCTGGGCGTGCAAAGCGCAATTTTTCATCTCATGCCCCAAAAAGCTTTCTCCGGGATGGGGTTTTCAAAACAATCCGTCATTGCGTTGACGCGTTCCATGCGCCGTCTGTCATTGCGGGAAGGAATTCCGAAACTTGCCTGCCCGGCGCTGATTCTATGCGGCGAAAAGGACCACATCAATCAGCGAGCCGCACAGCAGCTGAAAAAACAGCTGCCCAGTGCAAAATACGTCCTCATTCCCAACGCCGGTCATGAAGTAAATCTTGACGCGCCTCAGGCGCTCGCCACGGAGCTGATGCATTTTTACCGATCATGTTCTCAATAATGTTCCAATAATAAACGCCGGGCAGTGTGCTGCCGGCGTTTTGTTTGTATAGCAGGATTTTTTGCAGCGCATACTACTCAAAACGATTTGGGAGGTATTTGTATGCGATCGATTCACACGGATCTTGCCTGTGAATTATCAAAAGGCGCATCCATCCGCGGCATAGAAACGGAGCAATATACGCAGGGGCAGACGCAGATTACCAAAATAACCGTCCAGACACCAGCAGCAGCTCAAAGGATTGGAAAGCCCATGGGGCATTATTACACGCTGATGCATCCATCCCTGTGCGAAAAAGAGCCGGAACTTGTCAGCGACATCAGCCTTTTAATCGGTCAAATTTTACGCGAGCTGATGCCGCCGCAAAAAAAGGAGCGTACCGTTTTGATTTTGGGGCTGGGCAACAGCGCCATCACGCCGGATGCCCTCGGCTCCAAAACGACGCAGCGCGTACTGGTGACCCGCCACGCGATTGAAAATATGCCCGATGCAATTGACGAACGCCTCAACAGCGTTTGTGCCATTGCACCGGGCGTGCTTGGCGTGACGGGTCTTGAAACCGGAGAAGTCGCGCAGGGTATTGTGCAGCACATTCACCCCAGCTGCGTCATTTGCATCGACTCGCTGGCGGCAATGTCGCTTAAGCGTGTGCTCACAACCGTTCAGATCGCCGACACGGGCATTTGCCCCGGCAGCGGGCTAAATAACCCGCGCAGGGAGTTGACCGAACATACCCTTGGGATTCCGGTCATTTCCGTCGGCATCCCGCTGGTAGTGGGCGTCCAGAGCATCTTAAACGACGCCAATGCTCCTGTCCCGCAGGACGACGATATCTGGCAAAGCATGGTCGTTACGCCCAAGGATATTGACGAGGCGGTAACCAATGCGGCCTGCGTGCTGGGCATGGGGATCAATCTGGCGCTGCAAAGCCCGCTGACGCAGGAAGAGATTGCCTCCATGATGCTATAGCAGCGCAACATCCTTACAGGCATCGTCCGCGTCGAGTTTGGGCGAACGCGTGGAAAGCCCCTCGATCTGCACCCCGTCGCAGCCCTGAAGCAGCACTGCGGGCAAGTCCGCTCTGGCGCTGTTGCCCTTCACACGGAAAAGCGCGGCATCGCGGCAGGAAACCAGCTGAACCAGATGCGTCCATGCTTCATTTTCAGGCTGCACAAACGTCACGCGCAGGTGCTCGGCTTCCAGACCGGAAACGCCATGCGCATAAAGCGCCGGAATATCGTGCAGATATACATCGCGCGTTGCATCAAAGGGCTCCGGCGCCAGCCCTGCGGTATTTTCTCCGTGCATGCTGCTGCCGCCATAGGCGGGTGATTCGTCAAATACGCCCGTAGGTTGCGTCCCCTGGCGCACAAAGGTCAGCGATACGTTCTGGATACGGATATTTTCAATGGGGCTGTCCGCTGAACCGCTTTTAATAAAAAGAGACGATTCGCATTTGGCGTCCACACCGGCAATTGTAATATCACGGATCGTACCGGTATAACCGGTCTGCCCGCGTTTGCGCGGGGTATTGCTGATAAATACCGGTTCCCCTTTGCCCCACCAGTGATCCGGATAGCGTGTCGCGTCTGCATAACGGCGCGTAGAGCCGATCAGGTTGTTGGCGCGAATCCGCTCAATCGTCGCGCCGTCGCGCGTCCATACGCCAAGAATTCTGGAGCAGTCATACGCAACGCAGTCCGAAAAAACGATATTGCGGATATCCGCCCAGGTTTCCGTGCCGATTTTCAGCGCAGAATCGCGCGAATGCAGCACGCATCCGGTAATGGTGATGTTTTCACAGGGGCCATAAATCGGCGCCATCTGTTTGGATGTCTTAACCACAATCGCATCGTCGCCGGTAAAGACAATGCAATTTTTGATGACCACGCCCTGACAGCAATCCGGGTCGATCCCGTCGTTGTTGGCGGCGCGGTCATCGTTTAAAATCTTGATGCTGTCGCAGATCACGTTGCGGCAGCCCGCCATATGCAGCGTCCAAAGCGCGCTGTCACAAAACGTCACGCCCTGCACCGTCAGATTTTCTATATCCTCAAACAGCGTCGTGCGCGGCCGGAAACCACGGAAAGCCAGTGGACATTCCTCAAAACCGTGATCCGCATGGTCGTTATAGTTGACCAGACGGCCTCTGCCGTCAATTTTTCCAAGGCCGGTAAGCGCGACGTCGTGCGCGTGTTTGGCGCCGATAAGGCAGGCAAGCCCCTGCTGCGCCTCATAAAGCGCCTCGTCATGGCTGGCAATGATCGCTGCGCCGTTTTCCAAATGCAGCTCTACGTTGCTTTTCAGTTCAATTGCGGCGCACAGATAATTGCCTGCGGGGACGATAACCTTGCCGCCGCCTGCCTGCGTGCAAGCGTCGATTGCGCTTTGGATGGCCGGCGCGTCGTTGGCGATACCGTTTGCCTGAGCGCCAAAATTCATAACATTGTATTGCATATGGTGCTTCTTCCCTTTCTTGCCAAATGATAAAATGAGTATATCATTTCCAAAGAAAAAATACCATCATCTGATTCATAATCGACAAAATACAGACATATGCTGGATGAGAGGTGATGGACATGGATCGTTTTGCCGCCAGTCCGCTTTCGCGCCTGTGCGCGCTGGCGGTCTGTGTGATGATGCTGATTTCTGCTTTTGGCATGTTTGCAAAGGCGTATGCCTGCATGGACGCCATGCGTCCGGCAAAGCAGACGGCAGCGGTAGTCACTGCCGCCGATACGCCCGATATAACCGCGCAGCCGCAGCCAACGCAGACGCCGCCGGTATTTGCAATTGCCTGTACGCCGGTTGAAACGCCGCGCCAATACCGGGTGCTGATCTATCATACGCATACCTACGAAGCTTATTTGCCGGATGCGGACAATCCCTATGCGCCCTCCGGCGGCAGCGACCGGCGCACCCAGGATGAAACGCAAAATGTGGTAGCGGTCGGCGCGCGCCTGGCTCAGCAGCTGGAAATGCTTGGGATTGAAGCAGTGCATGACAAGACGGCTTTTGAACCGCCGAAATTCGGCACCGCATACCTGCGTTCGCTCGATATGCTTCAGGAACGTCTGGAAAACGGCGAAACCTATGATTTAATCATCGACCTGCACCGGGATACATATTATGCGCAATTATGGACGCCCGCCTCTGTTCTGGTTGACGGTACAGAAAGCGCCCGCATTTTATTTTTAATCGGCGACGGCGAAGCCGGGTTCTCCCAAAAGCCGAACTGGCAGGCCAATAAACAAAAAGCCGACGCCATTGCCCTTGAGCTGACGCAAATCAATCCTCAGCTGTGCGTGGACGTGCTGGTAAAAGATCAGCGCTATAACCAGCATGTAAGTGAAAATGCAGTGCTGATCGAAATGGGGCACTGCGACAATACGCTCGATTCTGTTTTGACCAGCGCCGATTATCTGGCGCAGGCAATCGCACGAACGCTCAAAGGGAATTGAAGCGCCGCTGATTTTGAAGTATAATAGGCGTATAGAGTTTTGGACGGTGAAACAGCGTGGAAGGGAAAATCGGCTTTTTTGATTCGGGCGTCGGCGGTATCAGCGTGCTGCGCGAAGCAGTGCGCCTTTTACCGCAGGAGCAGTTCGTTTACTATGGCGATAACGCCAATGCCCCATACGGCATAAAACCGGAAAGGGAAATTTTAGCGCTGACACAAAACGCCATCCAGTCGCTGATGGCCAATTATCCCCTCAAGGCGCTTGTCATTGCCTGCAATACCGCCACCAGCGCCGCGGCAAAAACGCTGCGCGCCCAGCTGGACATTCCTGTGGTCGGCATGGAACCAGCGCTAAAACCCGCGCACGAGCATCGCAGCGGCGGTCAGATCATCGTTTTGGCGACCCATGCAACACTGCATCAGGAAAAATTTCATCTGCTGATGGAAAAATACGGCGAGGGCGCCTTGTGCGTGGAAGGTACCGGCCTGGTTGAACTGGTCGAGCAGGGCATCGTGGAGGGTCCGCAGGCAGAAAATGCACTGCATCGTATTTTGGATAAGCCGCTTTTAACCCCGACGGACTCAATTGTGCTCGGATGTACCCATTATCCGTTTTTGATAAATGCGCTGCGCCGCGTTGCAGGCAATAAAATCGAAATACTGGACTCCGCCGACGGGACGACGCGGCAGCTCAAACGCGTTTTGGCGCAGCATCATGCGCTCAAATGCGACGGATCCGGCAGCGTGACGCTGCTTTCCTCCAAAAATGACGACCAAACGCTCAGGCTGATGCGCCGCCTGCTTGCACTGAGTTAAATGCAGTTTTGCAGATATTTTTTCCGCAGGCTGGGTTATACTTCCGGGAATCCGGTTTTAAAAAGCGCAATAAAAAGCCCTGCGTTTTGACAACGCAGGGTTTTCTGTTCTTTTTGAAACGCAGATCAGGAACGCAGCGTTGCGCCATGCTCACGCTGGCAGGCATCAAGCACCTTATCAAACACCTTTGAAACCTCTTCATCAGTCAGCGTCCGGTCGGGCGCGCGCAAAGAGAAGGTATAAGCGACCGATTTTTCACCCGCTGCAACGCCCTTGCCGCGATACACATCAAAAACGCTGATTTCATCCAGCAGTTTGCCGCAGGCCTTGGCAATGGTATCCATGCAGTTTCCAACCGGCACATCTTCCGGCATCAGCAGCGCGATGTCACGCGTTACCGCAGGGAAACGCGGCGGCGTTTGCGCCTCATCCAGAGACTTTGCCAGCGCTTTGACCACGCGAAGATCAATTTGTCCCACATATGCCGTGCCAAGCTTGTAGGCTTTGGCAACATCCGGATGCACCTGCCCAAATTCGCCGATCACCGTGTCACCGCAAAGCACCTGCGCCGCGCGGCCCGGATGCAGATAGGGCTGGCTGACGCGCTGATAGGTGCAGCGGATGTTCATCTGCCGCATCAAAAGCTCTACCACGCCTTTGATCGAGAAGAAATCAACCTGCGGGCCATACATGCCCAGCGCCAGCTGCGGCACCTCATCAGGCAGCTCCGTAATCGGCACCTGCCTGGGCAGATAGATCGGGGCAAGCTCAAAGAAGGAACAGACAGGAATCTTGCGCGTGTAGTTGGTCGACAGCGTCTGGAGCATCGACGGGATCAGCGTCGTGCGCATGATCGAATAATCCTCGCCCAACGGGTTTAAGATCCGCGCGCTGGCTCTGCGGCTGTCCTGTGCATCCAGCCCAATGCTGTCATAGGCCTTGGGACTGATGAACGAGTAGGTCATTGCCTCCAGAAAACCTGCGCCGGCAAACAGGTCGCGCAGCCGATACTGAAATTCAAACTTATCGCCGATTGCGCCGGGGTGAATGCTGGATTTAAACTTAGTCGAAGGCAGCTTATCATAACCGACCATGCGCAAAATCTCTTCGGCGAGATCCGCAGGGGTATGGATATCGCTTCGATAGGCGGGGCCGACAGCAACGATATTGCTGCCCTCCTGATGCGCGCGGATGTTAAGGCGGTTTAAAATATCCAGCATCTGCTCCACAGGGCATTCCACGCCCATCAGCGTATAGAGCTTGTCAATCGACGCAGTCACGGTCTGCGGCGGACAAATACCGGCGCACACATCGATCATGCCGCCTACCGCCTCGCCGGCGCCAAGCTGTTCGATCAGTTCAACCGCACGGGCAATGCCAAGCGGCGGCGTAATGGGATTGACGCCCTTTTCAAACAGCGCCGAAGCCGCCGTACGCATCGACAGCTTTTTCGCGGAAACGCGCACCGAGGCAAAATCAAAGCAGGCCGCTTCCAGAAAGATCGTCGCCGTCGTTTCCTTGATTTCGCTGTTTTCGCCGCCCATAATGCCGGCCACGCCGGTTGCGCCCTGCGCATCGGCAATGACAAGCATACTTTCTTCCAGCGCACGATCCTTGCCGTCCAACGTACGGATCGTCTCCCCCGCCTGCGCGTTGCGTACGATAATCTGCCCGCCGCGAATGTCCGTCAAATCGTAAGCATGCATCGGCTGGCCGTATTCAACCATGACGTAATTGGTAATATCCACGATGTTGTTGATCGGACGGATCCCAACTTCGTTGAGGCGGTTGCGCAGCCAGAGCGGCGAAGGCCCTACTTTCACATTTTTGACGATTTTGCCGCAGAACCGCGGGCACAGCTGCTGGTTGTCCACGCGCACCTGGATATACTGATGGACATCTCCCTGCGCGGGCTGATTGACGATGGGAATCTGTTCCGCTACCGTACCGCCCAACGCCGCGGCGATTTCTCGGGAAACGCCGATAATGCTCTGGCAGTCGGGACGATTGGACAAAATGTCAAAATCAATAAGGATGTCGTCAAGGTTAAAAATGGTTTTAACGTCCGTTCCCAGCGGATAATCCTCTTCAAAAATCAAAATACCATCCGAAGCGGCGGCAGGATAAACCTCATGGGGCACGCCCAGTTCCTCATAGGAGCAGAACATCCCCTCGGAGGCCAGACCGCGCATTTTGGTGTTTTTGATTTTGATGCCGCCCGCCAGGCGCGCGCCATGCAGCGCAACCGGCACCAGCGCGCCGGGATAAAGATTTTTGGCAGCCGTGCAGATCTGGAGCTGTTTTTCGCCAATATCGACCTGACAAACAAAAAGATGATCTGCATCCGGATGCTTTTCAATTTTTAAAACTTTACCGACAACGACATTTTCAATTTCCGCGCCGAACTGTTCATAACCTTCTACCGCCGTGCCGGACAGAATCATGGTCTTTACCAGCTGATCCACCGGCAAATTGATTTCATTATAATCCCGCAGCCAGGATAATGGTGCAAGCATTGCCTTAACCTCCCTTATTTGAACTGTCCGATGAAGCGCGCGTCGTTTTCAAACAAAAGGCGCATATCGGTAATATTGTATTTGATGTTGGTCACTCGCTCAATCCCCATGCCGAAAGCAAAGCCGGTGTATTCGTCCGGGTCGATTCCGCACATTTCCAGCACATGGGGATTGACCATGCCAGCGCCCAAAATTTCAATCCAGCCGGTCCCCTTGCAGATCCGGCAGCCCTTGCCCTTGCAGGCCGCGCATTTGACGTCAACCTCGGCAGAGGGTTCCGTAAACGGGAAGAAAGACGGCCGGAACCGCGTGTCAATCCCTTCCCCGTAAAGCTGCGCAGCAAACGTATCGAGCGTTCCCTTCAAGTCCGCCATGGTAATGCCCTTATCGATGACCAGACCTTCGATTTGATGGAAAACCGGCGAATGGGTTGCATCCACCTCGTCGGACCGGAACACACGCCCGGGGCAGACAATGCGGATCGGCGGCTTTTGGCTGAGCATGGTGCGCGCCTGCACCGGCGAGGTATGCGTACGGGCAACGATATTATCATTAAAATAGAAAGTATCCTGCGCGTCTCTGGCCGGATGATTCTTGGGAATGTTCATCAGCTCAAAATTGTAATAATCCAGTTCGATTTCCGGGCCGTCGGTAACGTTAAAGCCCATGCCGACAAAGATATCCAGCATCTTTTTCTGGATCACCGCAAGCGGATGCATACCGCCGCGCGCAATCGTTTTGCCCGGCATCGTAACGTCCACCGATTCCTGCGCAAGCTTTTTTTGCTGCTCCTCTTTGGCAATCTGAGCAGTTTTTTCCTCGATCAGCTCGTCCAGACGTGCGCGCGTTTCATTGATCATTTGACCAATTTTCGGACGTTCTTCCGCAGCCACTTGTCCCATAGAACGCAGCAGCGCCGTCAGCTCCCCCTTTTTCCCCAGAACGCGCACTTTAATTGCGTCAATCGCGGCGGAATCCGCGACCGCTTCCAGGGCTTTGATCGTTTCCTGCCGGATTTGATTGAGTTTTTCCTGCATTTGACAGTGCCTCCCCTAACGTGAATATGTTGACGATACCCCCGGGCTTTGATTGCGCCAAAAGCGTTTGAGAATAAAAAAAGCTCCCGTCCCGAAGGGACGAAAGCGATTCGTGGTACCACCCAACTTCAGCCGAAACCGGCTCTCAAACGCCTTAACGCGGCAAACGCCGGCGCCTACTGCCAATTTCAGCGCCGAAGCTCCGGGGCGAAGGTTCATCTGGGCACGCGCAATCCGCTTTCAGCCGGCGACGGATTTCTCTTTCGGGCAAAATCTTCCAGACTACTGAACCCCATCTATGCTACTGGCGACTATTGTAGCACAGCTTTGATCTTTTGGCAAGGACAAACAAGTCAAGTAATTTTTTTTCGGATAAACCGCAGCTGTTTTTACACGTTTCCCCTAATCTTCCTGCTGCTTTAAAAATTTCCAAACCGTTTTTGTCAAACCTTTATCCAAGTGCTTTTGCGTTTAGCCGGATCAGTTTTACCGTCCAGCTTTGACAATATAAATAATCCGTAAAAATCCTCTGTTTTTTACAATCCTGTTTTGTAAACACAGCAATATATTTCAAAAGTGCGTCTTTTTATTTTTCTTTATGAAACTTTTTCCCAATGCACCGCGTTATATAAAATGAAAGGAGGTGTGAGACAGGACGCCGAGGCGGCCCGGCCAGCCGGCAGCGGTGTGACCATCACACCGGAATTTGATTGAATTTTTTGCGCGCAACAAAAACAAACAGTTTACGATGAAATTATGTCGGCAAACGGGCATGTATGATTTTGCCGAGAATTTCATACAATCTCTGGTATGCAGAGGCTTTTAATCTGCAATTTACCGACCTGCACAAGCAGGTAAGAAAGGTGGTTATTTCAATGAAGAAAAGAAACTTTTTGAGCATTCTTCTGGCGCTGCTTCTCTGTGTCGCCGCGCCGCTGAGCGCGCTTGCTTCTACGGAAGGAGGAGGCGAAAACCTGTCTCTTTCCTCTCCTGAAGCAATTACAGCACAGGATGTCCTGGCCTTTTTAGGCGACAATGGTTTTAAATTGACCTGCTCGGTGGATCAGAATCATGGCGAGAAGATTTACGGCGCCAGCCTGATTTCCCAAAGTGACCTGACCATTGGCGACATCAGCGTAAACAAAGAAGAAAAGACCGCATCTGTAACGGTTTCCGTCAACACCGAAGGCGTTCTTAAACAGTACAACACGGATGTTTCCAGTGCAAGCGGCCACACGGTCAGCGATGCGTACAAAACGGTCAGTCTGGTTTTCACCAGCGAATACGTTGAGGAAAAGAGCCAGTGGACGGCCTGGAACCTGACCACGCAGACGCCTGTGGCGATCCCGGTCGCCTGCGAAGCCACAGAGCCGCCGATGACCTATTCGGTTTTGTTTAAGATCAACCTGCCCAATGTTTCCTGGGAAGAGCAGATCAATCAGGTTGCTGAAAATACCGTCGTAAAGCCCGCTACCCTGCCCAGCATCGAAAACTACGAACTCATTGGCTGGAGCACGGATCCGGAAGCGGAAACCGCACAGGAACAGTACACGGTCAATGGAAAAGATGCGGATAAAGACGGTATGATCACCCTCTTTGGCGTATGGCGCAAAACCGGCACCTATACTCTCGTGTTTGACGACAACGGCACCGATATTGTCGAACCGGATAAAATGACGGTCTCCGCCGGCGATGAAGTCAAATTGACCGGCCTTGGCAAGAGCGGCGACAATTACCGTCTGCTCGGCTGGGCGCTGGATCCGGATGCCTCCAAGTACAGCTCTACCTATGTTGTCAGCGGCGACGATGCAAAAGACGGCGTCATCACCCTTTATGCGGTAACGAGCCGCAAGGCACCCTCCTACGATGATGATGATTTCATTTACGTCAAGCCGACCGACAAGCCCTCCAATACGCTTTCTCCCGAAGTGATTCCCACGACCAAACCGCAGCCCACGGCAACCGGTACCTCGCCCCTGCCCGATCCTGTGATTCCCAAGACGGGCGACAGCCTTACCGAAGAAATGACCTATGCCGGGGTCGCCCTTGGCGGGATCGCAGCACTGGCAGTGCTTCTGGTGTTCCGCAGAAAGCACGCATAAAAATTTGATTCATCCTTTCTTGCCCCTGCAAATTGTTTTGCAGGGGTTTTCTTTCCAATTGGGAAAAAGCATGGTATAATAAAACATACGCAAGAATGAATCACATATCCGAAGGAGGAATTTTCATGATCAACAGCCTGCTAAATGGACAAATTGAAAACCATTTGCTTCCCTTTATGTGGCAGCATGGCGAGGATGAGGCAACGCTGCGCACTCTTGTTGGCAAAATTCAGGAATCCGGCGCACAGGCGCTGTGCGTGGAATCCCGTCCGCACCCGGATTTTTTAGGCGCAAGCTGGTGGCGGGATATGGATATTCTCATGGACGAGTGCCGCGGACGTGGGATGGACGTCTGGCTTCTGGACGATTCTCATTTTCCAAGCGGGTACGCAAACGGCGCAGCGGAACATTCCTATTACCGCAAGCTGTATTTAAAGGAAACCCATTATGATATTCTCGGCGGTCAAACCGGCACGGCGCTGATTGTTCGTCCCGACGGCAGCAAGCCGTATCTGGATGGAGAAGGTATTTTTGCCGTCATTGCCGCCAGGCGGATTGATGGAAAAAACATGAATCACGACACCCATGTGGATATTGAAGGGGTACCGGTACAGGGGCCGTTTATAGATCTGACCGAAAAAATCACCGATGGCGTGATCTATTTTGATCTGCCGCAGGGGCTTTGGCGGATTTTCATTCTGGAGACGACGCGAACCTATGCGCCCAGGCGGGATGTGTATGTCAATCCCATTACCGCCCAGGGCGGCAAACTGCTGCTCGATACGGTTTACGAACCGCATTATCAGCGCTATAAGGAAGATTTCGGCAAAACATTCAAGGGCTTTTTTGCAGACGAACCGCAATTTGGCAATGCCTACGGGTATCATTCCAAAATCGGCCGGACACCTCAGATGGTGCTGCCCTGGAGCGATGATCTGCCGGGGCTGATGCAGGCGCGCCTTGGCGCAAATTACCGCACGCTGCTGCCCGGACTTTGGTATGATATCGGGGAAAAACGCCCGGAGATTCAGGTCGCCTATATGGATATCATCACAAGACTGTACGGTCAGAATTTCGCCGGTCAGATCGGCGATTGGTGCCGTGCGCACGGCGTGGCGTATATAGGTCACGTCATCGAGGACAATAACGCCCATACGCGCCTGGGCGCAGGCACGGGACACTTTTTCCGCGCGCTTTGGGGGCAGGATTTCAGCGGCATTGATATCGTTCTGCATGAAATCGTTCCGGGCATCAAAAACGGCTCTCACAAAGGCGCGGCCGGTTTGGAATATGACGATAATTTTTTCCACTACGGGCTTGCACAGCTCGGCAATTCGCTGGCTCAGATCGATCCGAAGAAAAAAGGCCGGACGATGTGTGAAATCTTCGGCGCCTTCGGCTGGCAGGAAGGGCTTTGCGAGATGAAATGGATGGCGGATTTCATGCTTGCGCGTGGGGTGAATTACTTTGTGCCGCATGCGTTTTCGCCCAAGGCGTTTCCCGATCCGGACTGTCCGCCGCATTTTTACGCGCATGGACAAAACCCGCAATTTCGTTATTTTAAACGCCTGATGGATTACATGAACCGGGTCAGTTCGCTGATCAGCGGCGGACGCCATCTGGCGCAGGCGGCAGTTTTGTATCATGCAGAGGCCGAATGGGCCGGACCGGGCAGCATGAATGCCCAGTTCCCTGTCAAGGAATTAACGCAGCACCAGATTCAAAGCAACATTATCCCGGCAGATGTGCTGGAAAACGCGCCTGTGGTCGACGGTGTTTTGCATGTCGGCATGCAGCGCTATCGCCTGCTGATCGTGCCGCGCGCGCCCTGGCTGCCGGATGCGCTGATGGCGCAATTGGCGCGGCTTTGCTCGCAGGGGCTGGCCGTGTGGTTTGTGGAAGCTGCGCCAAAGGGATGGTTTGCGCAATCGGAATCGTGCGCCGTTGTACCGCTTAATGCGCTGGCATCGCATGCGCGGCAGTTCTTATCGGACGATGCCCGCGTGCTGACAAACGAGCCGGAGCTGATGCTGTATGCATACCAGAAAGATCAATCCCGATATCTGCTTTTGTTCAACGAAGGCATCGAAAAAACAATCCGCACCCAGGTGGCGCTGCAAACCAATTGCCGCCCCATTTATTACGATGCGTTTGAGAACCGCGCCTATCCGGCCGAATATACCGTCAAGGATGGCAAAACCACGGTCTGGCTGACCTTGCCGCCCTTTGGCGCCGTTGTTCTGGCGCTGGAGCCGAATCCCTGTCCGGATTTGTCCCCGCTGCCGGTTCTTGGCCATCCCTTTGCACAGCTGGATCACAACCGGTGGCAGGTTTCCCTTGCCACTGCCGAGCAGTATCCGCATTTTTCGCCGACGGAGACGATCAGCGGCCCTGAGAATTTAAGCGCGCCCGGAAAGCTGCCTCGTTTCAGCGGCACGATCCGTTATGAAACCACCTTTGAGGGCGTGGCAAAAGGATTGGATTTGGGCACCGTCGGTGAAATCGCCCAGGTCTGGGTAAACGGCCATGATTGCGGCATCCGCTGTCAGAAGCCTTATGCTTTTGAGATTGACAAATATGTGCAAAACGGTAATAATAAGCTTGTCATTGAAGTGACCAATACACTGGTTTATCAGATTCGGGATCGTATGAGTGCGTTTGTCGCCATGGGACCAAGCGGTCTTTGCGGTCCGGTGATGCTGACCAGATCATAAAGGAGCAGAAACATGCAAAAAACATTTCATTGGCTGACAAAGCCGCAGCGTGCGCAGGCACCGGTTACTTTCGGCGTTCCCTGGTCAAAAGGAACGCTGGATCGTGCTCAAACGCTGCGCGTCAGCGACGGTGAGGGTAATGTTCTGGCCGCACAGTCCAGACCCATTGCCTTTTGGCCGGACGGATCCGTTAAGTGGACTGCGCTCAGTACAGTTGCCCCGGCCGATGCGGCGCTTAAGGTCAGCATTGGCGCTGCGCAGGCGCCGGAGTATCCGGTCTTTGCCGCCGAGCAGGAAGATGGGATTTATATTGACAATGGCATGGTTTCCTGCCAAATTGGCACTGGGGAAACCATAATCCGCGCGTTGTCCCGCGCCGGGATGAAGCCCTTGCAGGGGCGGCTTTGCGCCTATTTGGAACGGCGCAGCACACAGTTCGGGCTGGAAACCGCTCAGGTTTATCAGCTGGTTGGCCGCGCAGAAAAAATCACCCTGGAGCAGGCAGGCCCTGTGCTGGCCGTAGTCAAAATCGAAGGAACGCATCAGCCGCTTTGCAGCGCGCTTAGCCTGAAGGAACATTATCTGCCCTTTACGGTTCGGCTTTATTTCTATGCAGGCAGCGATGAAATTAAGATGGTTCATACGTTCGGTATCGACCTTTGCCAGCAGACGGATCTGCTCAAAGGCGTCTGCGTCGAGCTTTCCGTTCCCGTTTCCGGCAAACGCTATAACCGTCATGTGGGCTTTGCCGGCGAAGAAGGCATGTTCTATGAATCCTGCCTCAATCTTTTCAGAGGCGGCGGTATTTGGAAAAAAACCGATGTGCTGACCTCTACCACATCAGAGGAAGAAAGCCAGAAATTTTACGAACGTCAGCTGCGCGACGGTCAGTTCTGCACGCTTGATCCGGATAAAAATGCCGATTTGGAGGCCATTGTTTCGGACAATGCCGTTTGGAATCGTTTTTTGCTGCGCCAGATCACCTGCGACAGCTATAGGATCAGCAAGCAGACGCATCCTGGCTGCGCCATGGTTCCATCAGCTTTTGGCGCACGCAGCAGCGGCGGGCTGTTTTTTGGCAGCGAAAGCTGTATTATTGCAGCGGCAATCAAGGATTTCTGGCGCAAATCGCCGATGGCGCTGGAAGTCGATCAGGCGCTGACGGATCAGGCGGTGATCAAGCTTTGGCTTTGCAGCGCGTATGAAGAGGCGTTTGATTTTGGCGCATACGACCTGGTCGCCCATATGCGCTCCTACGAGGGCGGTCGAAACAATGTGCCCGAGGGAATTGCCAACACCAATGAGATCTATCTGAAGCTTTTTGACGCGATGCCCGGCAAGGAAGCCATTATCGCTTTTTTCAAAGACGCGCAGGAAGATATCCTGCTGGTAGCAGACAGCCAGACCTATCAGCAAACCGCCGTATTCGGCACTTATTGGCAGGCGGCGAATGATCCGGCACGCAAACAGCGCGTGGATCGCACGCTGGCTTCGCTGGGGTCGTTCTATGCCCAGGAGATCGAACGCCGCCGCTGGTACGGGTTCTGGGATTATGGCGATGTGATGCACACCTATGATCCTGTGCGGCATTGCTGGCGATACGACGTGGGCGGGTTTGCCTGGCAAAATACAGAGCTTTGCAACACCTATATGAACTGGCTTGCCTTTTTGCGTACCGGCGATCCTGAAATTTTCCGGCTTGCGCGCGCGATGAGCCGTCACTGCAGCGAAGTGGATACCTATCATTTTGGGGAACTGGCGATGCTTGGCAGCCGTCATAACGTGCGCCATTGGGGCTGCGCCAGCAAGGAACCGCGTATTTCCATGGCGGGACATCATCGGTTCTATTATTATCTCACCGCGGACGAGCGTATCGGAGATGTGATGGATCTGGTGGTGGATGCAGACGCGGCAGCGGCAAAATATGATATCATGGCCATTACCTATTTTGGCAAACATGAAGAGGATCGGTATTCGCATATGCGGATCGGACCGGACTGGTCGGCGTTTGTCAGCAACTGGATGACCGCCTGGGAGCGTCACGAGGATACCAAATATCGTGATAAGATTTTAAACGGGCTGCAATCCATCGCTCAGGCGCCGCTGCGCATGGTATCCGGTTCCACCTTCCATTATGATCAGCTTACCGGAAAAATGCATTATATGGCGGATCCTGAGCCTGTTGGGCATACCCATCCCGGTGACGGCAACTACCAGCAGCATATGATTTTGATTTTTGGCGCTCCGGAAATCTGGTTCGAGCTGAGCGAATGGATGGACGACGCATTATTCCGTGAGATGCTCGTAGAATTTGCCAATTACTGCGTGATGTCTCCTCAGGAACGCATTGAAGCTTCCGAGGGGCGGTTCAACATGGAAAATATGGATTGCTGGGGCCGGCCGAATCAGAGCGGTAATTTTACGCGGATGTACGCCTATACGGCGCTGTACGGGCAAAACGAACGCGCCAAGGCGCTCCCCTGCGATTATCTGGCGCATGCGGACAGCGAACGCTTCCCCTTCTTCCGCTTTGTTTCCCAGGATGATCAGGTCGTTCTTGTCCCGGTATCCGGCAAGGATTTGACGCGTCCGATGGTAGAAGCGCCGAATTTGACGACAAACCTCGCCGCACAGGGCGCGCTGAATTATGTGGAAGTTGCGCACTTTATGGACTTGCTGGATGAAAAAACGTCAAAATAAAATAAAGCGCATCCGCGTATAAGAAAAAGCAGCTGCATCAAACCGCGATGCAGCTGCTTTTCTAACGATGGATAAAACGCATACAGAAAATCCATTGCGAATTTTCAGCGTGCTTATTCCACCCACATTTTTTCAATCACAACGGGCGTAACCGGTTTGTCGTTTCTGTCCGTCTGCACGGAAGCAATCCGATCCACGACGTCCATGCCCTGCGTTACATGTCCAAACGCAGCATATTGACCGTCCAGATGCGGCGCGTCCTGGTGCATGATAAAAAACTGCGAGCTTGCAGAATTGGGCATCATGGAACGCGCCATGGAAATCACGCCGCGCGTGTGCTTGATCGGATTGTTCACGCCGTTGATGGCAAACTCTCCCTTGATGTTTTTGCCGGATCCGCCTGTACCGGTGCCCAACGGACAGCCGCCCTGAATCATAAATCCGGGAATGACACGGTGAAACGTCAGGCCATCATAAAATCCGTCCTTTACCAGCTGTTCAAAATTTGCCGCCGTAATGGGCGCAGATTTGGGATCCAGCTCAACCTTGATCATACCGCCGTCCTGCATTTGAATAACGATCATATTGATTACCTCCATATCTGAAAAAAGCCCGGCATCGGTAGATACCGGGCTTTTGGGATTCTGTTAGACGGGATGCGTCAAATCCTCTTTGTTCAGCAGCGTGCTGTCGATATTGTGCTTTTGCGCCTGCCGATACTGGAAGAATTTGGTTGCAACCTGGGGGAACAGAGCGTAGGAAAGCACGTCCTCTTCCTGCTCGTAGTATTCCCGGATTTCTTCGCGATACTTATCCAGCTCCGGCGCAATATCATCCGCAGGACGGTGCGTGATAACCGGCGTGTCGCCAATCGCCATCTTGCGCACATCCTCGTTTACCTTGCCGGGCAGCTGACCATATTCGCCGCGCAGCAAACCGCGGGACTCCTTGGAGAACTGCTTATAGCGGCCCATTACCACGTTGAGCACAGCCTGCGTACCAACAATCTGACTGGTGGGCGTTACAAGAGGCGGATAACCAAAGTCTTCACGCACGCGCGGAATCTCCTCCAGCACGTCGTAGAACTTATCGGAAGCATTCATCTGCTTCAGCTGGGAGATCAGGTTGGAAAGCATGCCGCCCGGAACCTGGTACAAAAGCGTATTGATGTCGACGCCCAGAACCTTGGGATCCAGATAACCGTCTTTCATCAGGCGCTGCGCAACGCCGCGGAAATGCACGGCGCATTCAGAAAGCAGGCTCAGATCCAGCCCGGTATCATACTGGGTACCCTTGAGCGTTGCAACAATCGGCTCGGTTGCAGGCTGGCTGGTGCCGTTGCCCAGAGGTGAAAGCGCGGTGTCCACAATATCCACACCGGCTTCGATCGCCTTGAGGATGGTCATATCGCCAATACCGGCGGTATTATGGGTGTGCAGATGAATCGGCACTTTGATGGTTTCCTTCAGCCGCTTCACCAGCTTATAAGCGTCGTAAGGCAGCAACAGGTTGGCCATATCCTTGATGCAGATGGTATCCGCGCCGAGCTTTTCAAGGGTAACGGCAAGATCGACAAAATAATCCAGCGTATGAACGGGGCTGATGGTATAGCTCATCGTCGCCTCGACATGACCGCCGTATTTTTTGGTAGCGGTAATGGCCGTGGACATGTTGCGCACGTCGTTGAGCGCGTCAAAGATACGCAGAATGTCGCAGCCGTTTTCGATGGTCTTTTTTACAAAGAGATCCACCACGTCGTCGGCATAGTGCTTGTAGCCCAGAATGTTCTGGCCGCGCAGCAGCATCTGCAGCTTGGTGTTGGGCAGCGCGGCACGCAGCTTGCGCAGTCTTTCCCAGGGATCCTCGTTGAGGAAACGCATGCAGCTGTCAAACGTTGCGCCGCCCCACGCTTCCAAAGAATAGTAACCAACTTTATCCAGTTTGTCGCAGATCGGCAGCATTTCATCCGTCCGCATACGCGTCGCGGCCTGGGACTGGTGCGCGTCTCTTAAGATGGTTTCGGTAATATAAACCTTAGACATGAATCCGTCTACCTCCATTTACAGCATTACAGGAACAGCGAGAGGAACACGCCGGCCGCGACCGCCGAACCAATAACGCCGGCGACGTTGGGACCCATGGCGTGCATCAGCAGGAAGTTGCCGGGATTTTCCTTCTGGCCGACCGTCTGAGAAACACGCGCGGCCATCGGCACGGCGGAAACGCCGGCAGAACCGATCAGCGGGTTGATCTTGCCGCCGGAGATCCAGTTGAGCAGTTTGGCAAGCAGCACGCCGCCGGCTGTACCAAAGCTAAAGGCAATAACGCCAAGAACGATGATCAGCAGCGTTTGCGTCGTAAGGAACGAGCTGGCTGTTGCTGTTGCGCCAACGGAAATTCCAAGGAAAATGGTGACGATATTCAGCAATTCATTCTGAGCTGTTTTGCTCAAACGATCTGCGACGCCGCTCTCCTTGATCAGATTACCAAACATCAGCATGCCGATAAGCGGCGCAGCGTCCGGTAAAAGCAAAATAACAACAGCGGTAACAACAACTGCAAAAACAATTTTTTCCGTTTTGGAAACGTTGCGCAGCTGTTCCATTTTAATCTGGCGTTCCTTGCGGGTCGTCAGCGCACGCATGATCGGCGGCTGAATGACCGGAACAAGCGCCATATAGGAATAGGCCGCAACCGCGATCGGGCCAAGCAGATGCGGGGCAAGCTTGGACGTTACCAGAATCGCAGTAGGACCGTCGGCGCCGCCGATAATGCCGATGGAACCAGCCTCAGCGGGCGTAAAGCCCAGCAAAATCGCACCAATAAAGGTGATGAAAATACCAAACTGTGCAGCGGCCCCCAAAAGCAGAGATTTCGGATTGGCAATCAATGGACCAAAGTCCGTCATAGCACCGACGCCCATAAAAATCAGCGGCGGATAGATGCCCAGTTTTACACCGAGGTACAAATAGTCGATCAGCCCGGCGTTTTCAGCAAACTCTGCCCAATGCACATGGCCGCCGGCGAAAAGCTCGGTATGATAGATTCCTGCGCCGGGCAGATTGGTCAGCAGCATGCCGAAGGAAATCGGCAAAAGCAGCAGCGGTTCAAACTTTTTAACGATTGCAAGATACATCAGCACGCAGGAAACCAGAATCATGATCAGGCTGCCGCAGGGAATATCCCCCGCCTTGGCAAACAGCTGGGCAAAGCCAGTGTCTGCCGCCAAATCCTTCAAGGTTTCAAGAATGCTGATATTTTGGAATTTTTCTACACTGGTGCTCAGCGCAAAGCTTGCGCCGATGAGCTGTGTCATGCCCAAATATAACACTCCCTTCCAAAGTTTTGCCGCATCAGCGGCGGTTTGGCGACATTATTTTACGGTCAAAATCGTATCGCCGGTATTGACGGAAGCGCCTTTGGTAGCAACAACAGCAGTAACAACGCCATCGACATCGGACTGGATTTCATTTTCCATTTTCATGGCTTCCAGGATTGCCAGCACGTCGCCCTTTTTCACAGAAGCGCCAACGGCAGCCTTGATCTCCAGAATCGTGCCGGGCATGGGCGCACAGATCGCTTTCCCCTCGCCGGCAGGTGCAGCGGCAGGCTTAGCCGCGGGAGCGGGCGCGGCGGCGACAGGCGCAGCCACAGGAGCAACGGGCGCAGCGGCAACGGGCACGGCAACAGGCGCAGCAGCGCCGCCGGCCAGCTCTTCTACTTCCACTTCATACTGTTTGCCATTGACGTTCACAATAAATTTACGCATGGGATAAATCCTCCTAAAAAATATGCTTTATAATGGTTAAAAATATTTGGACGAAAGCAGTTCTTCCCTGCCGGCGGCAGCCCAGTTGCTGGAATTGCCCACGCGGCGCACACGGCGCACAACAAAACCGCCCTTGGGTACAGTGGTCTGAGCCTGGCCCATTGCAGCGATCACCGCGGCGATCACCGCCGCCAGCTCGTCCGAGTCATCCTGCGGCTGTACCGGCGCTGCAGGGGCAACCGGCGCGGGCGACACAGCTTTGGGCGCGTCCTGGACAGCCTTTTTGGGCGTCTGTTTTTGCTTTGAAAACGCAATGCTCAGAATTTTGCAGGCGACAATGAGGATCACAAGACCCAGAAAAACGACCGCCAAACCAATGAGCATCACCATCAGAGAACTGCCCATCTTATCGCCAACCGACATTGCGCGCATCATGTCCTGTTCGGACATCGCGGCGGATAAGAGCAGAAAGTGATTCATAACGGCTCCTTTCAGCGATTACATCGGCGCGTTGCCGTGTTTGCGCGGCAAAACCGGTTCGCGTTTGGAATAAAGCATATCAATCGCAGCGATCAGATACTGACGCGTTGCTTCCGGCGCAATCACATCGTCCACTGCGCCGCTGGCAGCGGCGGCAAACGGGCAATTGTCCGCTTCGTATTTTTCCTGCGCTTCCTGCACAGGCATACCCTCTCTGATCTTGGCATTGTACAGGATACGCGCGCCGGCATCGCCGTTGAGCGGCGCGATCACGGCCTGCGGCCATGCATACGTCATATCTGCGCCCAGCGCCTTGGAACCCATCACCGCATAACCGCCGCCGATGGCCTTGCCAATGACGACGCTGACCTTCGGCACATTGGCCTGGGCATAGGCAAACGCCAGCTTGGCCCCGCCCTGCACGCTGGAGAAATTCTCGCAGGCGCCGTCAACCACAAAACCCACCGTGTTGATCAGCGATACCACAGGAATATTGAAGCTGTCGCAGATGCCGATGAATTTCGCGGCCTTTGCAGCAGCGTCAGGCGTAATCACACCGTCGTTTTCCGCCGCATTGTTGGCCACAATACCGGCACAGAACCCGCCAAGCTTAACAAAACCGCAATACATTTCGGGCGCAAAGCCGGCATACAGGGCCATTGCCTCACCGCCGTCGGCAAGCTGAGACGCCAGATAAGCCGGATCCGTGCCCGCAGCGATCGGACGATTCAGATCTTCACCCTCATAAGCAGGCGCTTCTTCCATGTTGTTGGAAGGCAAAAACGCCAAAATACGTTTAACCGCGCCGATCGCCTCAGCCTCGTCCGCAGCGGCATAAGCGCAGGCGCCCGCCTTATCGGCAGCAGCGGCGCCGCCCAGCGTTTCGGGCGTATAATCCTTGCCGGATTTTGCAGAAACAATCTGCGCGCCCTGGGAAAGCAGCGCGGAGATTTTCTGCGTCATCACCGTAAAGTCGCAGGCAGAAGCGGCAACCGCAGCCGCGCCGACGCAGGGACCGGCCACCAGAGCAATCTGCGGCACAACACCGGACAGACGGGCATGTCCCGCAATGATCTGCGCATAACCTTCCAGCGCTGCAGCGCCTTCCTTCAGGCTTGCGCCGGCAGAATCCATGACCGCCACCAGGGGCGCACCGGTTTTCTGAGCAAGCTGCATAACCCGGACAATCTTCTTTGCCTGCAGCGCGTCAACCGCGCCGCCCTTGACGGTAAAATCCTGTGCATAGACATACACCGGACGCGCGTCAACCGTACCGTAGCCGGTTACGACGCTTTCGCCGGATGCATCGGCGGACTTCACCAGCGCACCGATTTCCACAAAGCTGCCCTCGTCCAGCAGCATGGCAATACGCTGACGCGCCGTCAGCTTGCCGGCGGCTTTCTGCTTGGCGATTTTTGCTTCGTCGCCAGCAACAATTTCCCGCTTACGCTCGAGCAGATCTTTTTTTAGTTCGCTCATAAGTGTGGTACCCTCCGTTTCGAGATTGGATATAAACTTTCTCATGTGCAAAAGCACATGACAGCTTTTTGCCAAGCACAGATCGAGCGCAAAAAAGCGCGACGGCAAAAATTCAAGCCTTCAATCTGTCCCATATTCTCATATTCGCCGCTTTTATCTTTTTTCCTTTTTCTTTTTTCAAAATATTGTGATTTTTTTGGCAAATATGTTTTTCGGCCACAAGATCTGCCACATCACCGCGGTCTTCATGCAGAATCAAACGCGCATCGCCCTATTTTCCTATCTCATCGCGCATACCGGTGAGCTGTTTTAAATACTGCACCTCTCCCGGCGTTAAATGCCGCCACCTGCCGCTTTGCAGGCCGCCCAGCGACAAAGTACCGATACGCTCTCTCCGAAGACCGATCAGATGTTTTCCGGCAGCTTCAAACAGCTGGCGCACCAGACGATTATGCCCTTCGCTGACAACAACCTCAACAATTGTTTCCGTGTGTTCACGCGTGACGGCACGCAGCTTTGCCGGCGCGCTGTGATATCCATCCGGAAGATCCACTCCCCGCGCCAGCCGGTCCAGTTCCTTGTCGCTGATTTGTCCGCCGATGCGGGCATAATAAGTTTTTTCCACGTGATAGCGCGGATGTGTCAGGCGGTTGACCAGCTCGCCGTCGTTGGTCAGAAGCAAAAGGCCTTCCGTCTCAAAGTCCAAACGGCCCACCGGCACGATTCGTTCGGTGATCTCCTGGGTTAGCTGCGCAACTGTCGGACGTCCCTGCGGATCGTCCATCGTGGTCATAACGCCAAACGGCTTGTTGAGCATGATATAGCGTTTGCGCATCTGCACCGCCACAGGTTTTCCATCAAAACATACCGTGTCCCCGGAATCCACCTGCTGGCCCATTTGACGCACCACCGTACCGTTCACGCTTACGCGCCCCTGCGCAATCAATTCTTCTGCCCTGCGTCTGGAGGCGACACCTGCCAGGGCGAGGTATTTTTGCAATCTCATTTGTTCTTCATCCTTCTTTAAATTGATACCGGCAAATTTACCAATTCACCGCAATGATACGCAGATTTTCAGCAAAGGAGCCGCGCTGCTGCGTGTCTGTCCGAACCAGCGCCACGGTTGTTACGGTCTGCCCGTTTACCTGAATTTCAGCCGTTCCCACCGGCGTTTGCGGATCAGAAAAAAATGATACGCGCGCCGGCAGATGCACCACCATGGACAGCCGTTCGCCCACGGCGGCCGCAACAACAACATCCTGCGCCGTCGTAACCGTCACCGCGCCAAGCGCCGCCGGCACACGGGCAACCGGATCCCCCGCAGTTAGAAACGTTACCGGGTCGTAGCGGTCAAACGCCGCGTCAAACCATTGTTTCTGGCTGTTAAAATCATCCGCGCAGCCAAGGGTGACCATGATCAGCTGCATACCATCCCGTTTGGCCGCACCAACCAGGCAGCGGCCTGCGGCCTTGGTATATCCCGTCTTGATGCCGTTGCCGCCCTCAACCATAGTCAGGATTTTGTTTTTGTTGGTCAATACCCGATCCCACGGTTCACCCTCCCATGGAATCTGCGCTTTCTGCGTTGCAACAATCTGGGCAAACACGGGGTTTTTCATCGCTTCCGCAGCAATGCGCGCCAATTCAAGAGCGGTTGTATAGTGCTGTGGATCCGGCAGGCCGTGCGGATTTTGAAACCGGGTGTTTTCAAGGCCCAGTTCCTGTGCGCGCCGGTTCATCATTTCAACAAACGCTTCCTGCGACCCGGCAGTATAAATCGCCAACGCCGTTGCGGCATCGTTTCCGCTGCGCAAAAGCAGCCCGCACAAAAGCTCATACACGCTCAGGTGTTCGCCAGCTTTCAGATAAATCGACGAACCCTCTATCCCGCACATCTGCGGCGTAATTTCAACCACATCATCAAGGGACGCATTTTCAAGAACCACCAGCGCAGTCATGATTTTTGTCGTCGAAGCCATTGGCAGCTGGTCATTCATATTATGCTGCGCCAACACCCTGCCGCTTGCCGCGTCGATAATTACCGCACCGGCAGCGGATATCGCCGGCGGCCAAACATCCGTTTGAGCGGCCGCATATTCATTATACGGCACAATCAGGCCAATGAAAAGAATTAAAACAGCCAAAACAGTTAATTTCTTCATCCTTTTCCCTCCGATTCCGTCACGTTGAAACCATATGCCCCCAAATCACAGAACTTGCCGGATCCTCTGCGCACAAAGAGACTTGCGTACGGTTTATACAGCGGCGATAATCCCACCATGTTGTGGAAAACGTCGAAACCTGCGCAAAATCGGGCGTATTGCCTGTGGAAAACCCTGTGGAAACTGTGGATAGTTTTACCCAATTTCTGTATAGGAAACAAATTATACACATTCATTCCATGGTTTTGACCGTTCCGGATAAAGCATGCCGCGCCAGCATATACTAGAGCAATCATCAGACGAAGAGGGATCTTATGGGTGCTTATCGGAACATAAAATATGGTGCGCCGGCGCTGGTGCTGTTGGCGGTGGTTTGCGCGCTGGCCGGATGGCTTTTTTTGTCGCCTCAAACACCGGAAACAATTGAAACAGCGGGCACGCCGCTGAGCGGAAAAGTGATTGTTGTGGACGCCGGCCACGGAGGATATGACAGCGGCGCAGTCGGAACGGAAACAGGGGTTCTGGAAAAGGATTTAAATCTGTCCGTCGCCATCAAGCTGCGCGACCTGCTCGTCCAGGGCGGCGCATCGGTTTTAATGACGCGCGACAGCGATATCGCGCTTTGCCCGGACGGAACGCCGGAGGGCAAGAAGAAAACCACCGATATGGCGCTGCGCGCCGGCATCATCAACGAAGCAGACGCCGACGTTGTGCTCAGCATTCATATGAACAAATTCACACTGCGCAGGTATTACGGCGCGCAGGTGTTTTACAGCCAGGAAGATGAGACCGGACAGGGCGCTGCGCTGGCCAAGGCCATTCAGGACGCCATGCGTGAAGGGCTGGATCCCAACAATACGCGCCGGGAAAAATCCGGCGACTACTATATTTTGCGCATGCGTCCCGCCTCCGTTTTGGTGGAATGCGGTTTTTTATCCAACAAAGCGGAGGAAGCGCTGCTGTGTGATCAGGCGTATCAGGAAAAAATTGCCTGGAGCATCTATGCCGGGCTGCTGGATTATTACAGGCAGCAGTAAGGCAAGTAAAAAACGCCCTGCGGTCTTTTTACACCGCAGGGCGTTACCTGTCAAAGAGCGATGGCGCGAATTCTACTATTTATTTACCACGTTAACCGGCGCGCCGTCGGCAAAGGCTTTCAGATTGGCCACAGCAATATCCATCAGGCGCTGGCGGCTTTCTTTGGGCGCCCAGGAGATATGCGGAGTGATCAGGCAATTTTTGGCCTTCAGCAGCGGATTGTCTCCCTTGATCGGCTCCGTGGAAACCACGTCCAGGCCAGCGGCATACACCTTACCGGCGTTGAGCGCATCGGCAAGATCCTGTTCAACAATAAGCGGACCTCTGGAGTTGTTCAGAATAATCACGCCGTCCTTCATTTTGGCAATCGCATCCTTATTGATGATGCCAAGAGTCGAATCAAACAGCGGGCAATGCAGCGAAATCACGTCTGAAGCGGCGAAAATCTCGTCCAGCTGCGCATAGCGGCAGGTCTCGCTTACCAGCGCAGGGTTCTGATAGGTGTCGTATGCCAGCACCTTCATCCCAAAAGCCTGTGCAATCTGACCGACGTTCTGCCCAATACGGCCAAAGCCGATAATACCCATGGTCTTGCCGGCCAGCTCGATGAGCGGATAATCCCAGAAGCACCAGTCGTCATTATGCTCCCAGCGGCCTTCATGCACTGCATCGCTGTGATGCGCCACATGGTGGCAAACTTCCAGCAGCAGCGCAAACGCCATCTGCGCCACTGCGGCGGTGCCATAGGTCGGAATATTGGTCACAACGATTCCGCGCTGCTTGGCCGCAGCCACATCGATCACATTATAGCCCGTAGCCAGCACGCCGATATAGCGGATCGACGGACAGGCATCCATCGTCTGCGCCGTAATCGGAACCTTGTTGACAATTACAGCCTGCGCGTCGCCGATGCGCGCAACAATCTGATCGGCAGGCGTACGATCATAGACCTGCACGTCGCCCAGCGCTTCAAAGCCCTGCCAGGAAAGGTCGCCCGGGTTTTCGGTATAGCCGTCCAAAATGACGATTTTCATAGTCGTTTCCTCCAAAAAGAATTAGTCTTCCAGCAGCGCCCATGCGCGATTGAGCACGCGCTTGGCGTTTGCCACAACGGCGTCCGGATCCTCGTCCTTCCAGGGTTTGACCTCAAAGGACAGGACGTAGGGATTGTTCGCATCAAAGAAGCCCTCGTTTTTCAGCACACGCATAAACTCAAGCAGCTGCTCGGTATCGTTTGCGCTGCCGGGGAAACCAAAGCGCTGGTGCTCGTCACCGTAGCCTTCCAGTTCCGGCGAGGCGATGACCGTGTTGCCGATGTGGAAATGCGTCAGATACGGGCGCAGCGTACGCACGACAAATTCGCTGCTTTCTCGGGTCATCGGAATATGAGAAAGGTCGATCAGCAGGCCAAAATTATCATACTTGGTACGGATATCCGCCGCAAACCGTGCTGCCAGAGGCGCCGGACCAATCAGAGAAGCCTTGGCAATGTCATAATCAAACACTTCAAGTTCCACGGTCATATTTTTGGTCTTGGCATAGGCGCACAGATTGCCCGTGGTTTTCAACAGCTGCGCATAGGACTGTTCCTTGGTCGCCTCTTCCCATTTTCCGGAAAGGAAGGCAATCCCGGACGCACCCAGCTGCTGCGCCTCGTCAATGGCCTCCATCAGCGTTTTTTCCGCCGCAAGACGGCCTTGCTCGTTGATGTCGTTGGCATTGAGCCCGGTGGTAAGCAGTCTTGGCTGCGCGCCGTAGCAAACCTTCATATGCGCCACGTCCAGCAGCTTGGCTGCCTGTGCGCGCTGCGCATCGTCCTTCATCCAGGTCACTTCAATCGCGTCAAAATAATCGTCGCAGGCGACTTTTTTGATCACGTCAAGACCATTGGGATCCGTACCACGCAAAGTGGAAGGATAGGCCATAAAGGAAATCAGGCCGACTTTAAAATACTTATGGATGGATTCACGCATGTCGTTCACTCCTTTGAGCAAAAATATACAAATACATTAAACTACATGCCGCGCCTGTTTGTCAAGCGCGGCATGTAGTTTAAAACGGAAATCTTAAATTCTGTCAGACGCAGGTTAAAAATCGCAGCCGGACAGCTGGCGCACAATCCGATCCATCTGCAAAAGCCGGCGTTCGATATCCGCCGCCAACGCAAATTGGTTGAGCGCCCGAATACGGTTTTGGCGCGGATACTGGATTTTAAAATAAACATCCCCGTTCAGGTCGTCTGTTAAAAAGCGCACGGCGCATTCATAGGTCATCCAAAGCACGGACTGCGCCAAAAGCGAAAGCTCGGTCCGGCACAGCGCGCGCCCGGCCTGCTCCAGATACCCCTTTGCAAACGCTGCAAAAATCTCCATATCAAAATGAACCGCATCAAGATCCGCCTCGTCCTCCGCGGCGGTGGATGCGCCAAAGCGCAGCGCGTCGCCAAAGTCATACAGCGCGCTGCCCGGCATGACCGTATCCAGATCCACCAGGCAAACGCAGCGATCCGTTTGGCTGTCAAAAAGAAAATTGTTCAGCTTTGTATCATTATGGGTGACCCGAAGCGGAATCTCCCCTTTTTTTAACGCGCGGCAGATCACGCCGCAGCGTTCCTTGCGCGCCAGCGCAAACTGCAGCATCGGCGCATCCTGACCTGCGCGCCCGGCGATATCTCCCGCAGCGGCGGCCTCAAGAGCGGCAACGCGTTTGGGCGTATCATGAAAATCCGAAATGGTTTCATAAAGCTGCGCCGCGTCAAACCCTTCCAGCATGCGGCCAAATCGCCCCAAAACCTGCGCCGCGCCATACATTTGCCCGGTGTTTTGCGCCCGCTCATAGCAGCGGGTATTTTCAATCCGTCGCAGAATGCGATAGCAGGATCCGTCGGACGATTGAAAAAAGCTCTCACCGTCCAGGGTCGGCAAAAGAGAAAGCGTAACGCGCTGCGGGTCTTCCCCCGCCTGCTCAGCACGCTGGCGCAGATGCGCCGTCACCAGCTGGATATTGCGCATCAGGCGATCCGGCCGGGCAAACACGCGGGTGTTGATGCGCTGAAGCAGATACGGCGTTCCGATCAGGTTGTAGGTGTCGTTGATATGGCCATTCCCAAAAGGAACAGCCTGAGCCTTGATGCCATAGGCAGTCAGAACCCGTGAAATAACCTCCCTCTCCATTGGCCGTTACCGCTGGGCGCGCACCCGATCGATATAGGCGTCCAAATCCACCACCGTGTTTTGCACCCTGGACTCCTCCGCAGCAAAAGCAATCAGATGATTGGTGCAGGAGGTTACGATCTCCCCCAGCGCGTTTCCATGGTAAACGCCATTGAGATGTTCGTAAAAGGCCTGCATAATGCCGCTGTCGCCGCCGCCGTGCCCGTCCCGGATACTGCCGTCAATCTCCTGTCCGGCTGTGCTGATTTGTTTTATTTCTCGGGTTTGGAAGTCAAACAATTCAATGCTGTCCCGGCGCATATCGGCATTGAGTTCGCCCTTTGTGCCCATAATCCGCGTATGGCGTCCGCCCTGGTTAAATGCCGCCATCGTAAAGGCGACCGTAGTATCCCCTTCAAAGCGCATATTGACCACCTGATGGTCCACCACGTTGTTGTCGCACTGGTACACGCACCGGCCGTAGGGGCCCTCCCACAGCGCTTTTTCTATTTCTTCGTTGGATGGATTGACTTTGTTCCCGGCGACATTGCGGAACCAGTGATTGTTTTCGTCCTTTAAATAGAGTTTTACCGCATCATAGCAGCAATCCGCAGCGTGCGGACAGCCCTGAATGCAGCGCTCCGGCGCGCCCTGAGGCATATGCGCGCGCGTAAAATACGAAAGCGCGCCAAAGGACTGCACCTGTACGCATCGCTTGCCAATCAACCATTGGATCAGGTCCAGATCGTGACAGCTTTTGGCCAGCAGCATGGGCGCAGTTTCATCACTGCGCCGCCAATTGCCCCGAACAAAGCTATGGCTTTGATGAATATGACCCACCGCTTCCGTATGGACAACCGAAAGAATATCCCCCAAAAGCCCCTGATCGATCACGCGCTTGACCGCCGCATAAAAATCCGTATACCGCAAAACATGGCAGACAATAACCCGCACGCCTTTTTCCTGTGCTGCGTCCATAATCGCGGCGCATTGCTGCGCCGTAGGCGCCGCAGGCTTTTCAAGCAGGATATCATAACCCAGTTCAATGGCCTTCATAGCGGGCTCAAAATGCAAATCGTCCATTGTGCAAATCAAAATCGCGTCGGCAAGCCGGGGTTGTTCCAGCAGTTCGCGATAGCCCTCAAAGCAGTATTCCGGAGCGATATGGTGGCGCGCAGCAATGTATTCCCGTTTGTGCGCAACCGGCTCGGCCACGGCGACAACTTCAAATTGTTCCGGATGGGCCAGGGCATAATCGGTGTACGTTCTGCCGCGCATACCGGCTCCTGCCAGCGCCAGACGAATTTTACGCATCTGAACAAAGCCTCCTTCAGTTGTGTCTTTTTATCATTATAATGCAAAACCATCGATTTTGTACAGTAGCAAGAAACTTAAAAAATAAAAANNCGATCGGATTTGAACCAATGACACATCGGGTATGAACCGATTGCTCTGGCCAACTGAGCTACGCCGCCATAATTTGCGCCGTCTTGCTGACGGCTTATTTATCATACAAAACGAACCGAAATTTGTCAAGTGTTTCTTTCAATTTTTTTCGAACAATTTTGCAAAGATTCCTCAGACTCACTGCAGCCGATATGTTTGCGCATAATCACGGTCGTTCCGACGCCGGGCGTAGAATGAACGATCAACTCATCCATAAAGCTGCACATAACCGTAAAACCCATCCCGCTGCGCTCCAATTCAGGCTTCGAGGTATAAAACGGCTCCATTGCCCGCGGTACATCCGCAATGCCGACCCCGAAATCACGCACGCATACCGCGACGGTGCGCTGATTCTCAATCCAGACATCCAATTCGATGCTGCGATCCTCCTGTCCCTCATAGCCATGAATGATCGCATTTGTGACCGCTTCGGAAACTGCGGTACGAATATCCTCCAATTCGCGAACCGTAGGATTCAGTCTGGCCGCGTATGCGCCTGCGACGATGCGCGCAAACCGCTCGTTGGCAGCATTGGCCAGAAACTGCACGGCGACTCTGTCTTTCTGCATGGTGATATCTCCTCTCCGGATTGTTTATGCTTTTCTAATGATGGTATAGATCCCGGACATCGACAAGATGCGGTCTACTGCCGGCGCGGTATTGCGCACCGCAACATCCCCGCCGCGCTGCGCCACGCGTTTATAACGCCCGAGAATGACGCCGATTCCGGAGCTGTCCATAAATGAAAGCCGATTCATATCCAAAACCAGATGGCGAACGCCGCGGTTTTCCGTAATGACCTGATCCAGCGCATCGCGCACCTGTGCGGATGCGGCGTGATCCAATTCACCGGCAAGATAAAACGTCGCCGTATCCCCCTTGACCGTATACTGCATGGAACAACCTCAACTCCTTTACTGCCCTTGCAGTATAATTCGCCGCCGCGCGTGGCCGTTCCTTTGGCTGAAAATGGCTGTCTTTGACTAATGAGGACTAAATTTGGCAAACAGCTCGTCCAGCTGCGCTTCGTCCAACCGATTGTGCTCCATCAGCTGGTTTCGGATTTCATATAAAAGCGGCGCGCAAACCTCAACCAGCGTCATCGTTTTCTCATAAAGCGTCCGCGCCTCATCCCGTATCGCCGCGTCCGCCTGCTGGTCGCTGGTGCTGCGTCCCAGCGGCGCGTCCGTCAAAAGCATCCCAAACTTGCAGGCCATCGTTTTTAAAAGCTCCGTTGCCTTCTCAATGTCGTTTGACGCCCCCTGCGTAACGGCATCTCTGCCAAAAACAAATTGTTCCGCCGCTCTTCCGGCATAAGCAAGCATCACTTCGCGCTGATAATATTCCCGCGTAAGCAATCCTTCGCTGGGCGTCCTGAGCACATAACCGGCTGCGCCGCGCGTAGTTGGAATGATGCTCACCGCATGAATCCGTTCATTTGGAAAAAGCATGCGTGCGGCAACAGCGTGTCCGGCCTCATGCACCGCGCACACATCCCGCTGACGCGTATCAGCATCAAAATGGTTTTTTTCTTCCCCTGCCAATACGGTGCGGATCGCCCGGTCGATATCCTCGCAGCCGATTGCAGCGCGCTGGGCGCGTACAGCGTACAGCGCCGCTTCATTGAGCAGATTTTCAAGCCCTGCGCCGGAAAACCCGACGGTCTGATCGGCGATTTTTTCAAAATCGACTTCCGCCTCAACCTGCTTGCCACGCGATAAAACATGCAAAATCGCACTGCGGCCGGTTTTATCCGGCATGGAAACCTCAATGCGCCGGTCAAACCGTCCCGGACGCGTCAGTGCGCTGTCGAGCATATCCGGCCGATTGGTTGCCGCAAGAACAAGAATCTGATCCTGCTGATCAAAACCGGACATCTCCGTCAGCAGTGCATTGAGCGTCTGGTCGCGTTCCGCATCCTGCCCATCGCTGCGCCGACGGCCGATGGCGTCAATTTCGTCGATAAAAATGATACAGCGCTGGTTTTTTCGCGCTTTTGCAAACAATTCGCGGATTCTTTTAGCGCCAACGCCCACATACATCTGAACAAAATCCGAGCCGTTTGCATGCAGAAACGGCACGCCGGCTTCCTCTGCAACCGCTCTGGCTAAAAGCGTTTTCCCCGTACCGGGCGGTCCATAAAACAAAATACCATGCGGCATACGCGCGCCAATTTTACGGTAACGCGTTTGATCCGTCATATACGATACGATGCTGCGCAGGCTCTCTACCGCTTCGTCCTGACCAGCCACACGCGAAAAACCAAAGTTTGTTTCGGTCGGTTTTTCATAGACTTCAGTCTGTTTTTGACAAACTTTAGTCTGTTTTTTGTCTTTTATGGTGAAAATGATCCCCGAAATCAGCATCAGCAAGCATCCGGTCTGCATCAGCAGCCGGCTGTCCGGCGCATAGCCTACCGGTGCAATCTCTACGCCGCCAAGCAATAGCGTTTCCCGCAAGGATTCGCTTTGCGGGTTGCTGGTACGCGCCTGACTGCCATCAGACAAAACGACATCCAGGTATTCTTTACCAATCTGAACCTGACGCACCTGGCCGTTTAGAAATGCCTGCCAAAAATCGACATAGCGCATGGCTGGGATTGACTGCCCCGCTCCCCTGGCAGAAAGCGCAATGAGAATCATCAACGCCAAAGCCATCAGGCCAGGTCCCAACAGTTTCATGGTTTTTGTTTTATATATTGCCCGCTTCATGTCATCACACTCCATGGGTTTGATTATACCCACGCAGCAGGGCGGTTTCAACGAACAATGTTTACCAGAAAAAAAACAGGGCATGCTATGCTCGGGAGGTTTTGACCATGAAGCGTTTTTATAAAATCTGCCTTACGGCGATTTTAATCGTATTTATTGTATGCCTTTGCGGCCTGCTTTATGCCGTAACGGCATGGGGTAATTATGATCCGGATAAATTATTGCCAATTTCCAATGCATCGCGATTTTACGACATGCAGTCAGAGGCAATCGAGTCCTCCATACTTTCAAGAACCACCGCCAGTGTGCAGATCGACGAACTGCCGCCCTATGTCTATCAGGCTTTTTTAGCGGCGGAAGACCAGGATTTTTACCAACACTTCGGCATCAACCCCAAGCGTATTGTATCGGCCCTGATCTATGATATCCGTACGCGTTCACGCGCTCAGGGCGCCAGCACAATTACCCAACAGCTTGTAAAATTAACCCATCTTACCAGTGAAAAAACATTTGCACGCAAGCTGAAGGAAGCGTATTATGCAATTTTGATCGAGCGCGATTATGATAAAGATGAAATTTTGGCGATGTATCTTGATACGGTATATTTTGGTGCAGGAGCGTATGGTCTTGAAGCAGCATCGCAGGTATATTTCGATTGCGAGGCCAGGGCGCTCACGCCTGGTCAGGCGGCTTGCCTGGCAGCTACGCTGAAAGCGCCGTCCAATTATGCGCCGCATCTGAATGCGCAGGCGAACGAAACACGACGTCAATATGTCATCGACGAAATGGAAACGCTTGGGTTTCTCACCCCAGATCAGGCGCAGCAGGCACGCGAAGAGCAAATCATTTTGTCTGTGCAGGAAAAACAAAGCTCTGCCGCAGATTGGTTTATTGATCAGGCTGCGCTAAGTGCAGCGGATATTCTGGGGGTATCCTATGGTCAGGTGATTTCAGGCGGATATCGCATTATGACGACGATGGATCCTGCGCTTCAAAACGCCTTTGACATCGTCATTCAGGATGACAACTATTTGCCGCCGGATGCTCCAGACGGTACCCGGGCGCAGTGCGCCGCAATCGCGATGGAAAAAAATGGCGCTGTGCGCGCCTGCATCGGCGGACGTAATTATGAAATGCAGCTTGGGTTAAACCGCGCGACAGACGCCAAGCGTCAGCCGGGATCCGTGTTAAAGCCGTTGGCGGTATATGCCCCGGCGTTCGAAGAAAATCGCATTACCACGGCGACGTTTCTTTCAGATGAACCGACGGATTTCAACGGCTATACGCCAAGCAATTACGGCGGCGCATACTATGGTGCTGTCACCGTGCGCACTGCGTTTGCAAAATCGCTCAATGTGCCGGCCGTAGGCCTCATGGCGCAGACTGGTCCTGAAAACGCATGCCAGTATCTGAATCGATTTGGCATCGAAACAACCGACTCAGACGCATATTTGCCGCTGGCAGTAGGCAGCATGGGGCAAGGCGTCTCCCCTGCTGCGCTTTGCGGCGCATATTTAAGCTTCCTAAACGGCGGGATCCGTCCGCAATCTTATTGGGTGGAGGCGATTTATGACGCTCAGGGAACATTGCTTTATCAGCACCATTTGGAATCGGTTCAGGCTATATCCAGCGATACCGCCGCGCTGATTACCAGTCTGATGCAAAGCACCGCTGCGGAGGGTACCGCCCGCCGTCTTGCCGCCTGGGGATATCCGGTTGCGGCAAAAACCGGAACGGTCGGATACGCGGAACTTGGAAACCGGGATGCCTGGGCCGCAGTACTTACGCCCAATCATGCATTTACTGTTTGGACTGGATTTGACGAAACCACCGACCAGACATATCTGGACGCAAGTGTAACCGGCGGCAGCTATCCAGTCGCACTGATGCTGCAAGTGCTCTCCACGGCATATCCCCATGGCGACGGAGGCGAATTTGTCCGTCCCGCTACCGTCGTTGAATGCAGCATTGACAATTGGACGCTGATGCAAACCGGACAAATCTTTCTGGCGACCGACATTACGCCGCCGGAATATGTTTTCCGCGAAGTATTCAGTGTGGAAAATTGTCCGACGATTCCAAGCGAATACTGGCAGATTCCTGACGCGCCAACAGACCTGCATGTGCGCGCAGCAGCGCAGGAGCGCATCGAAATCACATTTACCGCGTCAGATGCCCGTGCCAGATACCGCTTATACCGCCAATACGGCAATACCGTTGTCGAACTGGGTACATTTGAAGGCGTCCAGGATACGCCAGTTGTTTTCTACGACAGCGATCTGCAGTGGCTGCGTGAATATGCTTATTTTGTAACTGCGGAACACGCAGCCGCTGTGGATGCCGGAATGAACAATGCAATTGCAAAAAGCGGAACCGTCCTTTACCGCACACCGATTTTCTCTTTTTTTGCTGAAGATTTCTACAGCGAAGACACACCGAATCCAACCATTCCAAAGGCAACATTTGCACCGGAGCAGCCATTCCCGCCCAGTGGAAACGGGAGCCAGCTCGATTCAACCGAGTTGGACCTTATGTTCTGAGCGTTATTGCGCAAAATAAAATATTCGACACGCCCCTTTATATGGAGGCTTTATTCGATTACACCTCCAAAACAGCTTCTACTCCTAAAAATTAAAAACATCCGCCGGGCAGCTGCGCATAAAACAGCATCGGCCAAAAAACTGAATTGAGACAGCGCCGTACAGTGTGTAGAAAAGAGAAAGAAAAAAGCTGATTGCCGATCCCTTGCTCTTTTCAGATAGCCTCCAACTACAATTTCAAAGTCTTGGCCCGCTCACTGGACAGGATATTCTCCCGCCGTTTGGTATTGTCCTCCACCATCTGCGTGATTGCCCGCTCACCGGTCACACCAGTTCGGTCACGGACGATACAAGGGCATATCCGTGAATCCCGCAAGCTCGCTGGCCTTCTGGCGGCGGTGGCCCGACACGATCTCCTAGCCGCCATCCCTACGTGAGGCGAACAATAGCGGGCTGGGCCGCACCCCGCACCCTTATCCCGGACGCTGGATATCATAGCCTTCATTTTCTCGTCGTTACGGACTTGAAAGGAATAATTTTTGAAGGTGTGGAGCTCGGACAGCTTGATATAGGCGGTCTGCTCGTCCCTGGTCAGGCGGGGAGCCTCGACAGAAGCCGCAGTATCCCTTTGTCCCCCGATGCAAATGAAACGCGGTCTCCGGCGGGTGAACAACATTCCTATGGCAGTGTTAGGCGGACAATCTCCTGCACAAAAGCAACAAGAACTGAAACTCCGTCTTTTCTGACTTCAACCTCTATTGACCGCAGTGTTCCTGCATGGTACAATATAATTGCAAAGGAGTTTTTTACTTTTTTGCATCGCCATCCTGCTACGTCCTCCAAACCGCGCAGGATGGCTTTTTATTTTCTCAATCAATCTTCTGTCCTGGTCCTGCGCATCTGTCACAATAATACTGATATTCCCATTCTTCCTTATCCTTACCCGTCTTATAACAATTCGTTTGTCGCTCGATTACACACCCTTCAGGGCACATATTCCTGTGCAGATCACACATCCTGAAAATCGCGCGTTTTTCCTGCGGATATCCGCCAGCGATATGCATTTGCGCTTCAAAAGAACTGTCATATTCAAAGAAACATTCACGTTTGCAATACAATCGTCCGATGATCGATGTTGTTCTGTGCTGCTCTTGGGACACACAAGTGCATTGTTCAATTCCCAGGAACAGTTTTAATACATCATACACGGTCATAATAGAAAAAAATACGCGCCAAGACAGGCTGCCGTAAAAAAACAGTTCTTGGCATACTATACCAAAGGCTCCAAACCATTACTGATAGTATAAAAAATAACATTACTTTTATTTGTATTGTGTATGTTCATTGACAGCAAGCCATGCTAGAATTCTACCAAAAGGAGGTTTGGTGATGGAATTAACGCTTTCAAACAATATCCGTGATCTTCGAAAAAAACGCGGGATGACACAGGAACAGCTGGCCGAAGCACTTGGCGTCACAGTCGGCGCCGTATATAAATGGGAATCCAAACGATCCATGCCGGAAGTCCCTTTGCTGATGCAAATGGCAGATCTTTTTGAAGTATCCGTAGACGCGCTGCTGGGGTACTGCGCGCAAAGCAGGACGGTGGAGGCGGTTTCAGGTCGAATCAAGGATCTGATGCGTACGCGCGATTTTAATCTGGCGGCCGCAGAAGCAGAAAAAGCGCTTCAAAAATTCCCAAACGATTTTCGTCTTGTGCATCAATGCGGGATCCTGTATTTGGTAAAAGGCGTTGAAACCGACGATGCCGCGGCGCCGGAAAAAGCCATCGTGCTGCTGCAGCGCTCCATTTCATTGCTTTCCCAAAATACAGATGAAAGCATCAGTCTTTGGTCCATAGAATCCGACATTGCCACATGCTTCCTGGCACAGGGAAAAACAGAACAGGCCATTGCGCTGCTCAAACAATATAACGTCGGAGGCATTCATAATGCGCTGATCGGACTGAATTATGCATCAAAGCTCCATCAATATCAGGAAGCGCTGCCCTATCTGGTGCGCGCGTTTGCCAATTGTCTGCAAAGCCTGATTCGCACAATGATAGGCTATGCCAACGTATTTGACGGGCAAAAGAATGATCGTGCGTTGTTGGAAGCGCTCACATGGCTGATCGGCTTGCTGGACTCCGTCACAGAAGATTCCCGGAGCGTTACCTATTTTGACAAATTAAAGGCGCCGCTGCTCGCGCAATGTGCCGTCATTGCGTCAGCGCGCGGCGATACGGACGGCGCGCAGGCCTATTTGCGCCAAGCGTATCGCTGCGCCTCCCGGTATGACGCCACGCCCATAGCCAATATGCAGGGCATCCGCTTCTGTTTTGGAGATGAAAAAAACGCCGACGCCTATGACGATCTTGGCAGCAGCGCAATACAGGCCGTTCAAACAACGCTGTTTCAGGAAGATACGCCGGAAAATCTGCTTCGGATATGGGAGGCCTTGAATGATGACAAAAGCCAATAACGTCTCAACCGGAGAATTCACCCGCGCATTATTTCGCGGCAACGGCGGCTATTTTTTGTTGGCCGTCCTGCATACGGTAACGCTCACCTGCGCAAACCTGATGCTGTCCTGGCTGATGCAGCAGCTGATCGATCTTGCAACCGGCGCCAATACCGGCTACTCGCTGACGCAGCTGGCCATACTTTCCGTATGTTCCCTGTTGCTTCTGGCGCTCGCTTTTGTGTTTACCTATCACGCCACTCCCAGATTCATTGCCAACGCCATTGGAGCTTACAAAAACCTGGTGTTTTCCAAGATCGCAAAAAAGAATATCGCCGCGTTTTCAAAAGAAAACACCGCGTTTTACGTTTCTGTGCTGAGCAACGACGCCAACACCATCGAAACCAACTATCTGGCAAATATTTTCAACATTTTCAATCAGGGGCTTCTGCTTGCCGGTGCGCTGGGCATGATGCTCTGGTATTCGCCGACGCTGACGCTGGTCTGTATTTTATTGAGCATTTTGCCGATATTGTGCGCCATTGCCGCTGGCGGCCGGGTCGCAGAAGCGGAAAAGGAAGTATCGGAAAAAAATGAATCGTATATGTCCACACTTCGGGACAGCCTCGCCGGCTTTTCCGTTGTAAAAGCCTTCCAAGCCGAAACAGCAGTCTGCCGTATTTTTGCGCAAAAAGTCCGGCAGGTTTCTGACCTGAAGTGCCGCCGGAGGAAAGCGGGCATCTGGGTTCAGGGGCTTTCCGCCATGGGCGGATGCATCGCCCAGGTTGGAATTTTCCTTTTCGGCGCTTATCTGGCCGTCGTGCAGCAAAGCGTATCGGCAGGCGTTGTCATCGTTTTTGTCCAGCTGATGAATTTTCTGATCGAACCAATCGGCGCAATCCCGCAATATCTGGCGGAATATAAGGCCGCGCAGGCATTGATTGGTAAAGTTGCCCAGGCGCTAAATCAAAATATCCGCGACGAGGGCATATGGCTTCCCGCACAATTAAAAAAAGGCATTGAAATCTGTTCGCTTTCCTTTGCTTATGCGCCGGACAAGCCGGTTTTAAATGAAATCAATTTCAAATTTGAGGCTGGCAAAAGCTATGCCGTTGTCGGCGCCTCCGGATGCGGCAAATCCACGCTTTTAAACCTGCTCTTAGCGGCCCATGACCAGTACAGCGGTTCGATTTTATACGACGGTATGGAACAAAGAACCATCAGCAGCCAAGCCTTATACGAACTGATTTCAATCATTGAACAAAATGTTTTTGTCTTTAACGCCTCCATCGTGGAAAATATCACCATGTTCCGCCCTTTCCCGCAATCTGAAATCGACAGTGCCATAAAACAATCCGGCCTGTCCGCATTGATCGCACAGCGCGGCCCGGATTATCTTTGCGGGGAAAACGGCGCCGGGCTGTCCGGCGGCGAAAGGCAGCGGATTTCAATTGCACGCAGTCTATTGAGGAAATCGCGCGTCCTTTTGGCGGACGAAATCACCGCTGCGCTGGACGCCGAAACCGCAAAGCAGGTTTCAAACGCTGTTTTAAGTCTTGAAGGGCTCACGCGCATCGTCGTAACGCATAAGCTGGACTCTGCCCTTGCACAGTATGACTGTATCGTTGTACTCAAAGCCGGCCGCATTGTCCAAAGCGGCAGCTTTGATGCGCTGATGGCCAGCAAAGATTATTTCTATTCTCTCTATACGGTTTCGCAATCATAAATTGGATTGCAGCAAAAATGCAGCGCCTGGCAAACGCTGCATTTTTACAAACCGACGGCTTCATAACAGACCGGGTATTAAAACGTCGGTTTTCTTGCCGCGTCAAAGCGGGCGATAATAGGGCACGATATCCGCATAGGTACCGTCGTCAAGCCGAAAGCCCTGAGGAATAACGCCAAGGGCGACAAATCCAAGCTTTTCATACAGCGCACGGGCGCGGCGGTTGGTCCGCACAACGGCATTGAACTGCAAAATGCGAAATCCCAGCCGTTTTCCCTGTTCAAGGCAATCCCGCACCAGCGCCTCGCCAATCCGTCTTCCGCGCGCAGCCGCGCTGACCGCATAACTGGCATTGCAGATATGCCCGCACCGTCCGATATTATTGGGATGGAGAATATACAGGCCCAAAATCGCGCCGCCTGGATCCTGCGCCACGCCGCAGTAGGACTGCTGTGCAAAAAAAGCCGCGCCCGAAGCTTCATCCAGCACCTCGGTCTGCGGAAAGGCGTTGCCTTCCAAAACAACCTCGTTCCATATTTGAATCATCCATACAACATCGCTTTGTCGATAAGCGCGCATCAAAACCGTTTGCATAAGCGTTTTCGCTCCCCTTTGTAACATTTTGCGCAAGAGTCATGCCGCAGCCGCGGCAAAAGGCCTGAATGACCGTCCGCATTATCAGGAACTAAATCATTCCGAATTCCTTTATAGTATACTACAAAAACACGACGCAAAGCGTATACAAAATTCAAATGTCCGATCTTGGCTCAAGCGCCATCTGCCAGAAATTCAGCTCATGCCTGCTGCAGCAAAGGAAGATTTCCCCGCAGGCATTCTGGCGTTTGGCGTCGATCCGCTCCGCCTCCTGGTTGGCAAACGCGCACCAGCTTTGGCAAATCGATTCATAGCGCTTATCCATATAATCCCGTACAAACGGGCCGTAACGCGTGGCAAGCACCTGCGGCGTCCGCGCGGCGACGCGTTTAAAAATCCAGCCATAGCTTAACAGGCAAGGCAGCACTGCCGCCATGCATTCAGCCGCGCCGCCCTGTTTTGCCGCCGCAGTCATGGCGTCCACATACGCCTGATTTTCCCGGCGCAGCGGCAGAAGTTCAATTTGCTGCTGCGAAAGGTGCCAGCGGCGCAGATATTGTCTGCGCGTAGCATCCTCGCTCTCGTTGACAAAGGCAAGCATGGAATAAAACACACCGAGCTGCTGCATGCTCTGCGCCTTTGTCATCGCCCATGCAAATACTTTGGCATATTCGCGCAAATACAGACTATCCTCAACGATGTATCCTTTAAACGCCATTTCATCCAGAGTATCGTTTTCAAGACGGGTCACAAACGCACTGTCCAGACATTCCTGCCAAACCGGCAGGCTTTTTTCAATCCATTGTTGAACGATTTGCATGCAGAACTTCCTTTCCAATCGCTTTTCGGATACCGGCAACCGGCAGCAGCATCAGCACCACGGCGGTTGCAATCCCCTCGGGAATTTTTGAAGTCAAATGATAGGTCAGACTGTAAGCCCACGCGCCCCATCCGTCCCAGGCATTTTGTGAAAAAAACACCACGCCGGACAATACATGGCCGCAGAATTTGAGAAACAGCGCCAGCAAAATGCCTGCCAGAATTTTCGGTCGTGTGTTGGCGCCGAAAATCCCGGCGTAACCCAGGCAGGAAAAGCACACCAAATGCTCCACGAAAATCTGAGCCCAGTGTACAGGCTGCCAAAGCGGATTGATCACCAGCAGCAAAACGCCGCAGACCCATCCCGAAAGGAACGCGATACGCCGGTCATACGTCAATGCAAGAAGCATCAGCGGCACGCATGGCACCGCATGAATCGATGCGCCCGTAGGCAGCGGAATATAAATCGCTTCCAAAATCAGCGTCGCGGCGCAGATCACGCCGCCAAGCGCCAGCGATTTGGCGCAGAGCCGAACGCCGCGGCACAGCCGGATGGTTGCGCCAAAATATACCGCGGTAAAAAGCGCCGCGATCACAGGAGCCGTCATGATACAAAATCCCCGTGCAGATCAAACAAATGATCCATCGGGCCGCTGCCCGCGCCAAGATCAAGCATGGATGCCAGCGCTCCTGAAATATAGGCTTTCGCCCTCAAAACAGCGTGATTGAGATCATAGCCTTTGGCAAGATTGGCGGCAATCGCGCTTGAAAGCGTACAGCCGGTGCCGTGGGTGTTGGGGTTGTCAATTCGGCTGCCTCGAAACCAGGTAAGCCGACCGTCCTGCCAAAGCAAATCGTCCGCATCCTGCACATGATGACCGCCTTTTACCAAAACCGCACAGCCAAATTTTTCGCCAATGGCGCACGCCGCCGCTTCCATCTGCGAAGCGCAGTCGATTTCCATCCCGCAAAGAACCTGTGCTTCGGGAATATTTGGCGTAACCACATCCGCCAGCGGCAAAAGCCGCGCTTTAAGCGTCTCGACCGCTTCCTGCGCGATGAGCCGCGAACCGCTGGTGGCCACCATAACCGGATCCACCACGATATTTTTCGCGCCGTAGCGCCGCAGTTTTTCTGCAATTACCTCAATGAGCGCACAGGAGGATACCATGCCGGTTTTCACCGCATCGGGAAAGATATCCGAAAAAATACAATCCAGCTGATTGGCCAGAAAAGCGTCTGTAGACTCCAAAACGCCATACACACCCGTCGTATTTTGCGCCGTCAGCGCCGTGATTGCGCTCATGGCATAAACGCCGTTGGCCGTCATGGTTTTAATATCCGCCTGAATCCCCGCGCCGCCGCTGCAATCGCTGCCGGCAATTGTCAATGCTGTTCTCATTTTCATGCTTCCTTTCATATCGTTCGCGCCGCAGGCAAAACAATGCGGCAGTTGCATCGTTTTATGCCCGGCGCACCTGTGCAGTACAGGCGCAAAATTACTCAAATCCAAAAGATACCAATCCACAACGCCTTTGGCGCCGCCTGCTGCTTTTCATGACGATCCAAAACGCCCATAGCCAAAAATCCTGCCTGTTTTGCCGTATGCGCCGCATGCAGCGCATCTTCAAAGACAACAATCCACCCCGGCGCATCGCCAAACCGGTTTGCAGCCTGCAAATAGATATTGGGGTCTGATTTTCCGCCAAAGCGCAGCAGCTAAGCACAAATTAAAAATACCGCCGCCATTGCCCCGGGCGCTCCATCGCATCTCGCGTCTGGAATGCCTCGCTGGCCGCCGCGACGCGCATTGGAATCCGGGCCAATCAGCATCGCAGTGCCTGGCTTAGGCGGCGCATTATCTTGTCTGTAACATAGGTGATGTTGTGAACCAGCGGCGAACCGGCTGCAAATACATGCCCGACATAAAAACTCCTCCATTCCAATCCAAAAAAAGCGGCCACGCCGGAAGGCATGACCGCGTTTAAACGCGCAAAATGATCTCCCTCCGTTGGCATTACCCAAATCAGGTCACGGGTCAAAGCATCCATTGCTTACTCTCAGCCTGCAGCAGCAAGCTCCCCTATTGGTGATTATTATAGCGCATTCCATTTTATTTTGCAACAAAAACATCTCGTGCTAAAAAGGTATAAAAAAACACATCCGTTACAAAAAATCTTTTTTAACGGCGTATTGTTTCTCTAAGGCGGCGCTGCACCGGCTATACCGCAGCATGCATGGCGGCAATTGTACAAAACCCGCAATTAGAGTATAATGGATATTGTTCCAGGAAGAACAGGAGGAATCAGGATGCGCGCATTCAAACGCCTTTTGATCGCCGCCGGCGCATTTTTGATTGTCGCCGCGCTCGCCTTTGCCCTGCAATGGTATGGCTATCGCGGCGGTTTTTCCGCCGGTCAGGCACAGTCCCAAGCGCAGGTATCTCTTTTGCAGCAGGAAAATCAACGGCTTTCCCTGGCGCTGGAGCAGGCGCATGCCGCACTGGATGAAGCGCGCGCCGTTTCAGCTTCCCGCCCGCAAGCCGCGCCGGCCGGCGCCGCAGAACAGCAAACGCCTTTCACGGCTCCGCCGCAAAATACGCCGGACAATGCGGATGCGCACGCCGACGTTTCCACACAGCCGGCCGCTGCCATGAATGTATCCGCCGGCAATATATCGGAGACCGACGGGCGGACAGATGGATACATCGGCAACGTCAACAGTAAAAAGTTTCATCTTCCGACCTGCAAAAATCTCCCCAGCGAACAAAACCGCATCCTGTTTGCAGCCCGGGAAGAAGCCGTCGAGCAAGGTTATACGCCTTGCGGCAACTGCAACCCCTAGCAGCTGAGCCTGGCGCCCCTGCTTTCCCATGCACATACAAAGGACGGAAAAAGATTTCGTCCTTTCAACCGTTTTTACAGCTGGGCGCTAAACAGATACGCCGTGCTTGCTTTGCCGCATCCGTTTAAAAATGCCTCTGCCGTCCAATATTTATCCGGATAGGGAATTGGTACCCCCTGCGCCAGCATCATGTTGCGGGTAATATCATACATGGCGTCGCTGTCAAACCCCTTGCGCGCATGCATGGCCTTCAAATCGCCGGAAAACATCGCATAAGCAAACTGCGCCGCGTAAGGCGGACCCGCCTTGTCATCCGGATCGGCGGAAAAATCAAAGCTGACCCATCCGGGCGGTACCGGCGTATCCGCTTTCATAAACCGTCCCCAGACGCCGTGCCACGGTTCGACATCCACGCCGCGGCCATAATGGTGCATAAACAAAACGTCAAATTCCAATTCAGACCGGTATGCCCGAAGGCTGTCCAGCGTCTTCATTTTTTCCATACGCTTTGAAATATCCCGATAGGCTTCCTGCGCTTCAAAGCCAATCAGCCGCATCGCCGGCATTTTCCGGTAGACCAGACTTTCCAGCCGAAATCCCTGCTGCTGCCTGCGGACGGTTTCCGGCATAAAAAGCGCCCACTGAACGGCAGCGTCGCAATCCTTCAAATAATTGATATATCCAAAAAGATCCACGCTGTCAGTACCAGTCGCCCCTGTTTTATTTCCGGCAATCTGCCGGCGCACAGCAGGCTGTCGCATGGAGGAAAAATCCGAAAACAGCTGATCCACTGCGGCACGCAAGCACCCGTCCTGAGTATGCCCTGACAATTCCAAATCAAACCGGTCCAGCGCAGGATATACCGCGTCGTTTACCACCGACGGATCGAGCTTTTTCAAGCGCTCCCGCAGGCAGGCATTTTGCTTTGTAAAGCGCCCAAGAATCTCCTGCATCAAAATCTGTTCATTTTGGGAAAGGTTCTGCTGCGCCCACTGCGCATCGTCCAAAATCCACTGCGTCACGGCGTCAAACGCATTGGGGTTTTGCCGCCTTGCCTGTTCAGCCCACGCGACCAGCTTTTGATATTGTTCCAAATCCGTCAAATTTTCGTCGTTTTGTATCTCAAATTCCAGCCAGCAAAACGTTTCGTCCAATCTTTTGCACATTCCAAAGCCCCCAAATAATGTTTTTCACTGTGCTTAATATTATAACCGCCCATACCCCCAAAAACAATCCCAAGCCAGAAATACCAGACGCATCGCGATAAAGTTATGTTGGATCAAAAGACACAAAGGCGTCTGCACAACCGCATATAAAAATAAAAAGCGCAGCAGCATGCATCCTTTTAAATGCATGCTGCTGCGGATTGCTTCAAGTTGATTTACGCTCAGCGCTCTGCGGTATTGTTTGCCATGCTTTCACAGTAAATACAACGATAAGTGTGATGCTCCCGATCGGTCAGCTTAAATATCTGAGGCAGCTCCTGTTCGGTGCTGGTAATACAGCGGGGGTTTTTGCAGCGGATGATATTTACAACGCGCTCCGGCATCGCCAGATGCGGACATTTCGTGCGTTTACCGTCCTTGATGATGTTGACCGTAATCCCCGGATCGATATATCCCAAAACATCCAGATTGATATCGATCAATTCGTCGATTTTGATAATATCCTTCCGGCCCATTTTGGTGCTCTCTGCGTTTTTGATCAGCGCAACCTGACAGCAAAGCTCATCCAAACCCAAAATACGGTACAGTTCCATCCCCTGTCCAGCGGTGATATGGTCCAGCACAATGCCATTTTTAATTTGACCGATAATCATGCTTCCACCTCCAAAAGCTTGAGGATCAGCGCCATGCGAATAAACTTGCCGCACAGCACCTGTTTAAAATAGCAGGCGCGCGGATCCTCATCCACAGCAACGGAGATCTCATTGACGCGCGGCAGCGGATGCAGGATGCTCAAATCGGCCTTTGCCCCGCGCAGCTTTTCGGGCGTCAGGATATAGGTATCCTTCAGGCGGATATAGTCCTGTTCATTAAAGAACCGTTCCCGCTGCACGCGGGTCATATACAATACGTCAAGCTGCGGCATCGCTGCGTCCAGATTACGGGTCTCCACATAATCGATATGGTTTTTATCCAGCACCTCGCGCAGCAAATACTCCGGAATACGCAGCTCCTCCGGTGAAATCAGCACAAAACGCACATTTTCATAGCGGGACATGGCGCTGATCAGCGAATGAACGGTTCGGCCAAATTTCAAATCGCCGCAAAGCCCCACCGTCATGTGATCCAGCCTGCCCTTTTCGCGGCTGATGGTCAATAAATCCGTCAGCGTTTGGGTGGGATGGTTGTGTCCGCCGTCCCCCGCATTGATCACGGGCACCAGCGAATGCATGGAAGCAACCAGCGGCGCCCCCTCCTTAGGGTGGCGCATGGCGATGATATCGGCATAGCAGCTGACCGTACGGATGGTATCTGCGACGCTTTCCCCCTTCGCCGCAGAAGAGCTCTGGGCCTCGGAAAAGCCCAGCACATTGCCGCCAAGCTCGTACATCGCCGCTTCAAAGCTCAGCCGCGTACGCGTTGACGGTTCAAAAAACAGGGTCGCAAGCTTTTTGCCATGGCAGCTTTCGCGGTATTGCTGCGGATGGGCGATGATATCGTTGGCCTGATCGATCAGCTGTCCGATTTCATCGGTAGAAAGCTGCATGATATCAATCAAATGCTTCATCAATTGCCTCCAATCCAGCTTTCATCGCTGGGATGGTCCCGAAACGCCTTTAGCCGCGCAATCTGATCCGGCTGGATATAGCCCGTCTCCGCCGCCGCCTCGCATACTGCGTCAAAATCGGTCAGGCTGACATTTTGGACCTGCGCAGCCGCCAGGCGATCCAACCCCTTTTGCATGCCGTAGGTAAAGATGCTCACGATGCCCAGAACCTGCGCACCAGCGGCGCGCAGCGCTTCCACAACCTCAATGACGCTGCCGCCGGTAGAGATCAGATCCTCCACCACGACCACCTTCTGCCCGGGTTCGAGCCTGCCTTCGATTTGGTTGCCGCGGCCATGATCCTTGGCGCCGGAACGAACATAGCCCATCGGCAGGTTCATCAGATGCCCGCAAATCGCCGCGTGCGCAATGCCGGCGGTGGATGTGCCCATCAAGACCTGAACCTGAGGATAGTGCGTTCGAATCAATTCCACCAGGCCGTTTTCGATAATCGTACGCGTTTCCGGCGCGGTAAGCGTCAGACGGTTGTCGCAGTAAATCGGGCTTTTGATGCCGCTGGCCCAGGTAAAGGGTTGCTGCGGGCGCAGGATTACCGCGCTGATTTTCAATAATTCCTTGGCTGCAGTCTGTCTCATTTATGCATTTCCCTCCATCAGAAATTCACGCACGCAGCGGCGATATGCCGCCACAGGATCCTGAGCAGCGGTAATGGGCCGCCCGACAACAATGTAATCCGAACCAATCTGCGCGGCCTGAAGCGGCGTCGTTACGCGCGCCTGATCCCCCTTTTCGCCGTCAGCAAAGCGCACGCCCGGCGTAACGGTTAAAAACTGTGCGCCGCAGGCTGCATGAACCTTGCCCGCCTCCAGCGGGGAGCAGACAACGCCGTCCAGCCCTGCCTTCTGTGCATTTTGCGCATAATGCAGGACGACCTCGTCGATCGGACGGTTGATCCACAGCTCGTTTTCCATCCGCTCCTGATCGGTGCTGGTCAGCTGCGTCACGGCAATAAGCAGCGGACGGGTGCCGTCGGGCCGGGTCAGTCCTTCCAGCGCCGCCTGCATCATGGCGATCGTCCCGGAAGCGTGCAGATTGCACATGTCCACATCCAACCCGGACAATACCGCCATGCTCTTTTTCACGGTATTGGGAATATCGTGCAGCTTCAGATCCAGAAAAATCCGGTGGCCGCGCGCCTTGATGTCGCGCACGATCTGCGGACCGGCGCCGTAAAACAGCTCCATGCCGATTTTTACATAGGGCTTTTCCTGTTCAAACTGATCCAGAAAATTCAGCGCAGTTTGCGCGTTTGGAAAGTCGCAGGCGATAATTACATCCTTTGCCATATCAATGTGCACCTCCGATAATGTCGCTTAAGGAATGAATTTGATATTCCGCCATGACCTGCGGCAAATCGTCGATGATCTGCTTGCAGGCACAGGGGTTTACAAGGTTCTGCGCACCGACCTGCACGGCGCAGGCGCCGGCAAGCATCATTTCAATCACATCGCGCGCGCTGGCCACACCGCCCATCCCCACGATGGGGATTTTTACCGCTTCATAGACCTGCCATACCATCCGCAGCGCAACCGGGAATACCGCGCTGCCGGAAAACCCGCCCATTTTGTTGGCGATCACCGGTTTTTTCGTCCGCAGATCGATGCGCATCCCCAGCAGCGTGTTGATCAGGCTGATCCCATCTGCACCGCCCTCCTGGCAGGCGCAGGCGATCGACGCAATATCGGTTACATTGGGCGATAATTTGACGATCACCGGCTTGGTCGTAACCGATTTCACCGCGCGGGTCACCTCATAGGCGCCCTTTTCCGTCGTGCCGAAGGCCATCCCGCCGCCATGAACATTGGGGCAGGAAATATTCACTTCCAGCCAGCCAACCTGCGCCTGGCCGTCCAGCGTTTTGCACACGCTGGCATATTCTTCGATTGAAAACCCGCTGACATTGGCCATAACCGGCTTGTGAAAACACTGCGCCAGTTTCGGCAGCTCCGTTTGAACCACAGCGTCAACGCCGGGATTCTGAAGGCCGACGGCATTGATCATCCCCGCCGTGCATTCCGCAATGCGCGGCGTCGGATTGCCAAAGCGCGGATGCAGCGTCGTGCCCTTAAACGAAAACGTACCGAGCATGTTGATGTCATACCACTGCGCAAACTCATACCCATAGCCAAACGTACCACTGGCTGGAATCACAGGATTGCTCATCTCAATGCCGCAAAGCGTTACCTTTGTATTCACCAGAGCACCTCCTCCCGCTTAAGCACCGGCCCCTCCCGGCAGATTCGCTTGTAACCGGTTTTGGTCTTACAGGTGCAGCCCATACACGCGCCAAAGCCGCAGCCCATACGTTCTTCAAAGCTGTACTGCCCGCCGCCAACCGCCGCCGCCTCAATTGCCCGGAACATCGGCATCGGACCGCAGGCATAAAAATAGCTGTAGCTTAGCCCCCTCATGGCGTCCGTTACAAACCCCTTGACCCCGAAAGAGCCGTCTGCGGTTGCAACGATCACCGATGCGCCAAGGGCGGCAAACTCGTTTTGATAAAACACTTCGTCGGCCGTATTGAACCCCAGCACGACCTGAGGCGTTTTTCCCTGCGCTGCCAGCGCTTTGCAAAGGCCATACAGCGGCGGAACACCCACGCCGCCGCCCAGCAGCAAAGGGTTTTGGCCGGAAGGCGCCAAATCATACCCGTTGCCCAGTCCAACCAGAAGATCCAGCTTTTTACCGGCCGGATACGCGCTTAACCGGCGCGTTCCATCCCCAACCGTTTTATAAATCAGCGTCAGCGTATGATCGGACCAATCGCATACTGAAATCGGCCGCCGCAGATATTTGCCCTCCAGCGCAATATTGACAAACTGCCCCGGAGCAGTAATCGCGGCAGTATCGCCAGCAAGCACCATACGGTAAATCTGACGGGCGATTTTCCGGTTTTCAAGGATTTCATAATCTGCCTGCATCATGGCTGTGTCTTGCCCTCCTGCCAAAGAATATTGCCGCCGCGCACGGTCAAAAGGCATCTGCCCTGCACAAAAGCGCCTTCAAACGGCGTGCTTTTGCCCATCGACAAAAACTGCGCCGGATCCACGCGATCTGCGGCATTCAGATCAAACACGGTCAGATTTGCCGGACATCCCGGCGCAATCGCCGCAGACTCCAGCCCAAAACGCGCCCTGGGCGCGCGGCACATGCGATCCAGAAGCGTTTCTAGGGACAGGACGCCGGTCCTGACAAGCCCGGTATACAAAAGCGCAAATGCGTTTTCAAGCCCGACCACGCCCATCACGCTGTCTTTCAGGCCCCGGCCTTTTTCCTGCGCGCTGTGCGGCGCGTGGTCGGTCGCCACCATGTCGATGGTCCCGTCCAAAAGCCCCTCCACCAGCGCTTCCCGGTCTTCGCGGCTGCGGATCGGCGGGTTCATTTTAAACCTTCCGTCTTCTTTCAAATCCCTGTCGTCCAAAAGCAAATAATGCGGCGCCGTTTCGCAGGTAACGTCAAGCCCCTGCGCTTTTGCCTGACGGATCAGTGCCACAGACTCCTTGGTCGAAACATGACAGACATGATAGGCGCAACCGGTTTTGCGCACCAACGCCAAGTCCCGCTGAATCGGCAGCCATTCGCTCTGCGAACAGATCCCTCGATGGCCGTGCGCCCGGGCATACTCGCCGTCGTGAATGTAACCGCCGTTTAAAAGCGCATTATCTTCACAATGCGCCACGATCAGCTTGCCGAGTTTTTTCGCGCGCAGCATCGCGTTTTGCATCATCTCTTCGCTTTGAACGCCGCGGCCGTCGTCCGAAAACCCGGCAACGTAGGGCGCAAGCGCTTCCAGATCGGCCAGCTTTTCCCCTTTTTGGCCAACCGTAATACAGCCGTACGGCAAGATCTGCACCCCTGCGTCGCGCCGGATCAGCGCCAGCTGCACCTCAAGGCCCGCCATATCGTCCGGACAGGGCGACAAGTTGGGCATCGTGCAGACGGCGGTATACCCGCCGTGCGCGGCCGCGCGCGACCCGGTTCGAATCGTCTCTTTATAAGAAAAACCCGGCTCTCTGAAATGCACATGCACATCAGCCAAACCGGGCAATACCAGACAATTGGGAAATGAAAATACCGTTTCAAACGACTCCGCCACGGGATCGCAGGAAACGGAAACAATTCTGCCGTCGCGAACGGCAATGGAAACCGGATCACGCCGATCGGCAATCAAAACATTGCGCAGGAGAAAATCCACAGCCGACTCCTTCCCGCCGCATTTGAGCGCGGCAAAAGCGCGGGCGAAACCGCTCACGCACAATTTTTGCCATTATAGCATGTACAGCAGAAAGAATCAAGAGCCCTTCGGCATTATTTTAGAAGTTTTTAATCCTTTTTGGGATTCTGCGCGCGCTGAAGATCAATCTGGCGGATCAGCTCGTCCTTCGGATCCTGCCAATCCGGCGGCTTGATCACCTTGGACTGCGCATTGTAGTGAGGCTTGCCGTCCCTGAAAAGCTTTGCCATATTGGCCCGATGGACGATTTCAAAAATTTTCCCGGGCTTAACCCCCATCTCCGCCAGAGTTCCAAGCGCAAAATAGATCAGATCGATCATCGCGTCCGCCTGATCGTAAAGATCCTGCGCCTGCAAAAATTCGTCGATCTCCTCGCGCATCCAGTCGCATCGACGCTGCGNNGCGCGCGCTCGGGCGCAAGCATCTGCGGTTCCTGCGCCAGCGGCACGGAAAACGCCCGATGGAACTGACGCACCATTTCATACGCCTTATCCACGGACAATCGCCTCCAGCTGTTCCGGATGGATCGTATTTTCGGGCGACACCAGCGCGACGCTCATCGGCGAATCAAACGCAAGGCGCATGACATGATTCACATCGTCCACCGTCACCGCATCAATCAGCGCAAGCACCTGATCCATACTGCGCACCGGCTGATGGGTCAAAAGCGCGCGTCCCAGCGCCATCATGCGGGCATTGGTAGATTCCTGTCCCAGAATATAGCTGCCGCGCAGCTGCTCCTTGGCTTTACAAAGCATCTGTTCGCTGGCGCCTTCCTGACAGACGTCGTGGATTTCCTTTGCGATAGCCTCGGCAACCAGGGGCAGATTGGCAACAGACGTGCCGGCATACAGCGTCAGCACGCCGCACTGCTCATAGTTGGATGGATAGCTGTAAACGCTGTAGGCCAGTCCGAGTTTTTCCCGTACGGTCTGAAAAAGGCGCGACGACATCCCGCCGCCCAAATAGGTATTGAGCACCGCCATGGGATAAGAGCGCAGATCCCCCATCGAAACGCCGTCAAAGCCAAAGCAGAGATGCGCCTGCTCGATGGTTTTTTCCCGGTACAAAAACCGCTTTTCAACCGGCATATACGCGCTCCGGGCGCTTGGCGTCCCGCCCTGCCATGAACCGAAAAAATGCTGGCAAAGCCGTTCCAACTCCGCCCGGTCATACCGTCCCGCGACGGCGATTACCGCATTTTTCGGCGTATAAAGGCGTTGCCGGTAAGCCAAAAGCGCTTCTCTGGAAGCGTTTTTAATATTGTCGGACGGGCCCAGAATCGGCCGGGCCAACGCCGTCTGCCCAAAATCGGCCAGCGCCGCCAGATCGGCCACCACGTCCTCGGGCGTGTCCTCCACCATGGCGATTTCTTCCAGCACAACGCCCTTTTCACGCTCTATATCCTGCGGATCCAATTTTGGGTTGAGCACCAGGTCGCTGAGCAGATCCAGCGCCTTTTCAAGATGCTCCGGCATGATTTTGGCATGAAAGCAGGTACATTCCTTGGCGGTAAACGCATTAACCTGTCCGCCGATGGCGTCCATCTGCTGCGCCAGCGTCTGGGCGCTGCGGGTCTGGGTCCCCTTAAAAAGCAAATGCTCGATAAAATGCGCATAACCGTTTGTCTGGTCCGTTTCATCTGCGGAACCAACGTGCAGCCAAACGCCGACGGCAACCGACCGGAATGCCGGCATTGGCTGAGCAATCACGCGCAGCCCGTTTGGCAGAGTAAACTGATCATACTGGAACATAACCGATTCCCTTCATTTCCCAATATAGAATAGCCGTTTATACAAATCCGTTTTACCAGACATGCCCGACCGTCGTGCAATGGCCTGAACCAACGTCAACCGGCTGATAAAAAGCATGAATCAAAAGCCGCAAAATCCACAAAACCGCATTTGCTCTGTGTTGGCGTTGGCCAACGCTGTCCCCTGCGCATTCACAGACAAAACCGGACGGATCTTACGAATTCAAAATTACAGCAAAAGCCCCGATCAAGAGCGCCGACCCTTCCGCAATACGCATCTGCTATAGCATCTTCAAAATGCATAGCTGGTTTGATCGAAAATAAAACACTCATCCGACATCATACGATAAAGCCGGCGGCCGACGCCCCAGCGTTCTGCATCCTGAAACCGGAATTCCGCCGGAAGCGTCTTATCCAAAGAATACCGCGCTAATTGCTGACCGGCAAATCTGCCTGCGGCAACGAACAACGCATCTCACAGTGATTCGTAGTATGCCTGACCGTGAACAAAATAAATCGTCCGACTGAAAAGAAAGGCGACAATTTCAAACGCAGGATGCATGATAAACGCGATCCGCTGGATGCGGGCTGCAATACCAATTGCGCGAACCGGCTCATGAAGATATCACGCGCTGTCCATGCTCCGCGGGCCATGTCATTCATCCTTTCGCTACGCATCTATCATATAATAGTTTTTTCAAACTTTCAAGTAGGAGTTGCCGTTTTCCAAAAGGCGAATATAGAACATTTCGTACTTCATATCAAAAAATAAGCGCTTGGAAACAGCTGATCCATTAACTTTTCTGCTGCGGCTCAACGCATGGATTTTCGCGCGCTGCGCAGCATGCTGGCAAAAAAGCGTTTTTTATGCGAACACGCCGGACATTTGCGTGCCGTCTCCATTCAAATGCCGCCTATGCTTGTTAGACGGGCTTTGCCGTTGGAAATTGCTTAAAATGCCTCGCGCACCTGTTCGCCGCTTTGCTCGCGACGCTTCAGCTGACGCTCGATATACGCCGGCACTTCCTCCATTGAAATTTCAAACACCGCTGCAAGCTCGCCGAAAAGCAATTCTTCCGCCCGCTTCATAAACCGCTCGTCCACTGAAGCAAATTTTCGTTTTTGCTTTTGCGCGTTTTGTTTTTTCGCATAGATGGACATCGTCAGCGCAATCAGATCCGCACAGCTGTGCGTACAAATCGACTGTTCATAGCGCTGGGCAGCATGCTTGGCCGTACCCGCGCAGCAAACTTCTACCTGAATTTCAGGGATGGTCTTTATCAGGGCCAGCGCTTCCTCGCGGGAGATCAGCGGACGCATAAACACCTTTCCCGCCTCAACCGGCGCATAAATCACGCAGGTCTGATACAGCGGCGAAAGCTTATAATACAATTTTTCCTCGTTCACCCCCGACGATTTTCTGGATGTAACCGCTTCAACACGGCACACCCCGGTATTTCCATAAAAAATCAATTCACCCGTCTGATACATGCAGCAAAACCTCCCCATCATGCGTCTGATGATTACTAATACAATCAAATTTTTGTTGGCAAATGCTCACTTCACGTCTTATAATTATTATATCATATTTCCCCATAAAGATGTAAGAAGATTTTTCCGAATTCACAACCTTTTCTTCAATCCTGATTTGACAATTGGGATTAAAACGGCTAAAATATAAATACAGAGTTTTTTACAAATAAAACGCACACCCAATGGCTGCATTCATGCAAAACACTTCGAACGGGAGGATATTTCGATGAAAAAAAGAATCATCACCATCAGCAGAGAGTTTGGCAGCGGCGGCCGCAGTATCGGCAAGGCTTTGGCAGACCGGCTGAATTTAACGTACTATGACAAAGAGCTGGTAAAAAAGGTTGCGCTTGAAACCGGGTTTGACCCGCAATTTGTGGAAGAACAGGGAGAACTTGCTCCCGGCAAAAGCCGGTTTTCCTATATTTTCGGGCCGCAGGGCATTCCCGGCGTTATGAACGGGCTGTCTGCAACGGATTTTCTGTGGACCATTCAGCGCCAGGTCATTTTGCAGCTTGCCGAAAAAGAGCCCTGCGTCATCGTCGGGCGCTGCTCGGATTATATTTTGAAAGACCGCCCCGACGCGCTGCATGTATTCATCCACGCCGATATGTCCTACCGCGCGGACCGTATTGTGCGGCTTTACGGCGAATCGGAAAAAAGCCCTGAAAAGCGCTTGAACGAAAAAGATACCAAAAGAAAGATCAACTACAACTATTACACGCAGCAGGACTGGGGGATGTCGCAAAATTATCATCTTTCGCTCAACAGCGGCGTCATTGGACCAGAAAAATGCGTGCAGATCATTTCGGATCTGTTTTTGCAGGAATAGCTGATAACGACAAAAGGAATCCGAAAAATCGGATTCCTTTTTGTTTTATCAAGCGATGGCGAAACTCGCTTTCCGCTTTGATTTTCTGCGCGCACACCGCTTTCATTTCGCTGCGGCATACCCGCACCGCAGCATTCAAAAATGGCCCGCGGCAAAATTGCGGTTTTTCGGACCGTTTATTTCGATGCATTTGCCTGAACCGACGCTTCCCATAGCCGCGCCATATAGATCACAGGCATATGGCCCAAATAATCCCTGCAGGGCGTATTATTGGGCGTATAGGGCTTGCGTTCCAGCTGCATGGGATCGCCGATAAAGGGATGATAGAATTCCCAGACCGTACCGGTTTTTTTATACTGCGCTGCAATTGCGTCGATGGCACGTTCCAGCAGCTTTTCCGCCGCGTCAGTCCGACCATAGCTCATACATCCCCTGGCCGCCCACATCGTCATGCAATTCCAAACGGGCCCGCGCCACATGCGCAGTTCAAAAAGCGGATCTTCCATGCTGACGGTCGTAATGGGATGCAAAGAGAAAAACCGTTTTTCATTTAACAGGTTTTCGTCGATGACCCGCTTTGCCTGTTCCTGCGTCGCTGCTCCTGCCACCATCGGCCACATGCCCTCAAAGGTCGTGTGCCGTCTGGACGGATCGTTTACCGACCAGATATCATGGAAAAATCCGGTTTCCTCGCAAAAAAGCCGATTTTGAATAAACGCTTCCAGCGCCGACGCTTTCTTTTGCAGCTGCCGATCGTCCAGGTCTAAGCGGCGCGCCCACCGGCATGCATATTGATAAAGCATGTAAACATGGGAAGTCGCGTCCACGCAGGCATGCGGCGTCTTGGGCGCGTCAATATAGCGAACGCCGTCATCCACCCCGCTTTCCCAGCGGCGCTCGACCATATCCAAATAATAGTAACCGCCGTCGCCCGCCGCGCGGTTTCTTTCAAACCAGCCGATTTGCCGTATTAAATTGTCGTAACACTGGCGGATATACTGATCTGTATCGTACAGCCTGCTGTGCTCCTCAATGACCGCCGGCCAAAGCGGCGGAAACGCCTTTCTGGGATTCCAGTCCGGTTTGGTTACCAAAACGCCCTGCTTCATCTGCTTATCGCGCATCCAGATTGCGCCGGGAACCAGGCCGTCCTGGGTTTCAAGCGCCAGATTGTTTAAAATCTGATGGATCGCATGCAGTGGCTCATAAGCAACGGTGTCCAGCGCCTGATGCGTGATATCAATATGTCCAAAAGCAGGACCATTCACATAACCAAGCCCAATTTCTTCCCATGGATATTGAAACGGTTCTTCAACGCTCCGGGTGCATTTTTCATGCAGCTGCACAACGTACTGAAGCACCGGCTGCCATTGGGGTTTTCCCAAATTGCGGATACCCTGCTTCAAATGATCAAACATATCAAAATCTCGCATCAGTTTCGTATATTCCGATTTCAGCCGCGGCTTTCACAAATCATCCCGTCCTCTTACAATGCCCCGTTTCAGTACGCAACCCCGCCATGCGGGTGAAACAAACGCAATTGTCAAAACGGCCGTTTGCCAATCAGCTGCGCTTTGCAATGGCCTGCGCCAGCGACTGCATCAGCGCCGGAATATCGATCCCCTGCGGGCAGATCCGCTTGCAGGCGCCGCATCCGACACAGTTTGCCGGATGCTGTTTGTCCGTCAGCGCGCCCAGCGCCGCATTCAGCCCCGGCGTTGGCTCATAGGACATTTCGTTATACAGCGCAATAAGCCTGGGAATATCCAAGCCCTGCGGACATTCCTCGCAGCAATACCGGCATCCGGTACAGGGTACCTGCGACACCAGCGCCGAAACGACGGTTTCCAACAGTTTTGCCTCCTGCGCCTGCATCGGACAGGGCACCAGAAAGTTTTTTAAGTTGTCCGTCAATTGCTCCATGGTCGTCATACCGCTGAGCACCACCTTTACATTGGGCAGCGCCTGCAAAAAGCGAAACGCCCAGCTGGCCAATGACGCCTCCGGTCGGGCCTGCTTGAGCGGAGCGGCAATTTTATCGTCCAGATTCGCCAATCTTCCGCCGCGGCATGGCTCCATGACGACAACCGGGATATTCCTTCTGGTAAGCAGGTCATACTTCTCTTTCGCCTGCTGCAGCGACCAGTCCAGATAATTCAGCTGGATCTGCGCAAATTCAAAGCAGTCGCGCCAGTTGAGGAACCGCTCGATCGTTTCCGGTCTGCCGTGGGAGGAAAACCCAAGATGACGGATGCGGCCCTTGCGTTTTTGCTCCAGAAGATAATCCACCACACCTAAATCCTCGTTGGTATAAAAATCATAGGAGGTTTCACAGACGTTGTGCAGCAGATAAAAGTCAAAATAATCCACCTGGCATTTTTCCAGCTGCTCCTGAAAAATCTCCTCAACCGTGCGCACTTTTTCACCCGCCAGATACCCGACAAAGGAAAGCCTGCCGTGATCATAGCGCATCATATGCCCCGGCATTTTGGAGGCCAGATACCAGCTGTCGCGCGGCAGTTCATTGAGCACGCGGCCCACAAAGAGCTCGGATTGTCCGCCGTGATAGCGATAGGCAGTATCAAAATAATTCACGCCGTTTTCATATGCATGCTCCAGAATCGCACGCGCACGCGCCTGATCGATCGCGCCGCCCTCGCCGGTTGTCGGCAGGCGCATATTTCCCATCCCCAACTGCGATACTTTGACATCGCCCAATTGCTGATAAATCATCTTTTTCCTCCTTTATTCATACAGGTTTCATGCTGGCATCGGAATTCATCAACAGCGCTGAACCAGATACCGCACATGCTCTGCGTCTGTTTCATTTTTTCTCCACCCGCGTTGCGACAAACAGATTTCCAAGAGATACAAACGCGGCAAAGAAGAATACCCATGCCGGCCCAAGCCCGGTCCAAATCAGCCCGCACAGCTGCGCGGCGCCGATGGATACCACATGGTCCAGCGAAATTCCCGTTGAAAGCGCCGGCGTGATATCTTCCGGCGAAACTGCAATGGAACGCAGGTATACCGATTTGACAATGGTCGTCTGCATGCTCATTCGATCCAGCACAAACAGCGCGTAGACAATCAACACCTTCCAGCTGTCCTGCGGAATCAGGGATTTTGTCACCGCCCAAACCACCAGACCATATAGCAGATAGATGACGATAAAAGACAGCGCGTCGACAAACATCATTTTACGAATGCCGAACCGGTCCATCCATTTGCCAAGCTGTCTGTAAAATACAATGCCAATAAAGCTGGCGGCAATCGTCAAAAGAGAGACCACATCCGTCCCTTTTAAAAGCAGATCCACAATTACCCACAGGCCGTATACATAGGCGACCTGCTTTTGAACGCCGGAAAACACCGTCAAAAGATAATAGTATTTGTATTCTTTTCTCAAAAGAAGCCGGACTCTGCCCGCTGCGGTATGCGTCGCTTTCCCGCGGGTTACCCTGCAAAGCGCATAGCATACCACCGCCGCCAGCGCCAGAAAAACCGACCCTACCAGAAAGACCGGATAGGAATTGCCTGCAAAGGTAAAAAAGCCCGTTCGAAACCCGACAAACACTGCGATGCCCGCCGCAAACGAACAGGCAATTTTAATGCTGGCAAACTGACCGACACGCTTGCCAATCCGTTCAGGCTCTGCAAGGGACATCCCAATGGCGTCAGACAGCGGCATAAACAAATGCATACCCAGAGAATTGACGAACATAAAAATCAGCATAACGCCAAAGGACGGCGTAAAAAAGCCAAGGAAAGTCAACCCTGCGCAGGTCAGGCACTGTGCCACAAGGCTCAGACGGATGTCGCCCAAAAACGAAAGCGCTGCAATGAGCACCCCGCACAGAACCCCCGGCAGTTCTCTTGGAAATTCAATAAACGCGCGCTGCATTGCCGAAACATGGTAGACCTCTTTATAATAATTGGCATAAATCGCGTCGCTGAAACCATTGCCCAGTGCATGCAGCGCAATGAGTATCATAAACAGATACAGTTCCGGCCGTTTTGCCGCTTTTCGCAAGCGCTCCTTCATCCCATCACCTCATATCGATTTGTCGGACGGTCTTATCCTAACATGGCCTTTGACGGAAAGCAAGAGAAAAACAGAAAGTACGCAGCGCTTTTTGCAAAATGCTGTCTTAATCAAAAAAACGGATAAAAAAATAAGCCGCAGGTCTTGACAAATGCCCGGCGCTGCTTATAATAATAAACAATTGAACAGTGAAACCTTTGAGTAAGAAGAGTAGCCCTTGGCGCAAACCAAAAGAGAGCTGTGTATGGTGGAAACACGGCGGCAAGCCCCTGGGTGAATGGCCTTACGAGGGCGGACGAAAGCGTAAGCAAGTAGCAGCCGACGGGCGCCGCACCCGTTATCCACGCGGTTCGTATCCATGTGTACGAATAAGGTGGGCGCTTTGCGCCAAGCCGGGTGGCACCGCAGGAGATCATGCTCTTGTCCCAGCAAAATGCAGTTGGGATGAGGGTATTTTTTATGCACAGAAAACCGCCTTCATCCTGTCCCCAACGACCGAAAGGAGCGGCAAAATGACCAATCAGACCATCCCCTACAAGATCTATTTGAGCGAAAACGAAATGCCCAAGCAGTGGTATAACCTTCGGGCGGACATGAAAATCAAGCCCGCGCCGCTTTTAAACCCCGCAACGCTCAAGCCCATGACGCCTCAGGAGCTTGCGCCCGTCTTTTGCGAAGAACTGATTCGTCAGGAATTGGACGACACCACGGCATATTTTGATATTCCGGAAGAAATCGCCAATTTTTATAAAATGTACCGGCCTTCGCCCCTCGTACGCGCATACTGCCTGGAACAAAAGCTGCAGACGCCAGCAAAAATTTACTATAAGTTTGAAGGAAACAACACCAGCGGCAGCCACAAACTCAATTCTGCCATTGCGCAGGCATATTATGCCAAAAAGCAGGGGCTCAAAGGCGTTACCACAGAAACCGGCGCCGGTCAGTGGGGCACCGCGCTTTCAATGGCCTGTTCCTACTTTGGCCTGGACTGCAAGGTTTATATGGTCAAGGTTTCCTATGAACAAAAGCCCTTCCGGCGCGAAGTCATGCGTACCTACGGCGCATCCGTCACCCCCTCTCCCTCGATGGAAACTCAGGTCGGTCAGCGGATTTTGGCCGCGCATCCCGGTACCACCGGCAGCCTCGGCTGCGCCATTTCCGAAGCGGTTGAAAAAGCAACGACCACGCCCGGCTACCGCTATGTGCTTGGCAGCGTATTAAATCAGGTTCTGCTGCATCAATCCATAATCGGGCTTGAAACCAAAGCGGCGCTGGATAAATACGGCGTCAAACCGGACATCATCATCGGCTGCGCAGGCGGCGGATCGAATCTTGGCGGTCTGATTGCGCCGTTCATGGGACAGAAACTTCGCGGTGAGGCCGATTACCGCATCATTGCCGTGGAACCCGCGTCCTGCCCCAGCTTTACCCGCGGCAGATATGCCTACGATTTTTGCGACACCGGTATGGTATGCCCGCTTTCCAAAATGTACACGCTCGGCAGCGGCTTTATTCCCTCCGCCAATCACGCAGGCGGGCTGCGCTATCACGGGATGAGCACCACGCTTTCCGAGTTGTATCACGAAGGGCTGATGGAGGCCGTTTCCGTCGCTCAAACCAGCGTTTTTGAAGCCGCCGAGGAATTTGCCCGCATTGAAGGCATTCTGCCCGCGCCGGAAAGCAGCCACGCCATCCGGGTTGCGATCGACGAGGCGATGCGCTGCAAGCAAACCGGCGAGGAAAAAACGATTGTCTTTGGCCTGACCGGCACCGGATATTTCGATATGGTCGCATATGAGAAATTTCACGATGGGCTGATGACCGACTATATCCCCTCCGACGAGGATTTAGCGGCAAGCTTTGCAGGCCTGCCCAAAGTCGATTAACATTCCTGCGTCACAAGCAAACGGCGCTGCGGAGTTTTTTGTATCCGCAGCGCCGTTTTTTGACCCGTCAGGTTTTAAACCAAACCATCATTTCCGTTTCCCCGCGATTGGCGAACTGATAATAAGGAATCATCCGGATCGTACATGGCTCAACCGCCATGGGAAACCGTCGGTACAGGCCGTCAAAAGTCTTTTGCCGCTGTGCCTGCACCGTAATTGCCGGCAGCCCACAGCAGGCGTTTTTTTCCATTTGAATCGGCGCATCCGGCAAAACGCGCACGGCGGACAGATTTTCACCGTTGTCCACGCCCTCCGCGCAATAAACAAACGGGCCGTATTCCAGCGCCGCTTTCATCGCGCTGTCACAGACGCTCGGATTGCACTGCGTCCATCGCGGCACCATTTGAAGGTTCAGTATGATTTGATTTTCACCCGCATCCAGCGCGAGGCGCACATAACCGTCCGCCGGCGCACACTTTACCCGTTCACCATTTTGAACGATTGAAAACGCATCGCACCACCCGGGGATCCGCAGCGCCAATTCTGCTGCCCCGGCGACGCATAATTCAATGGCGCCATCAAACGGATACTGCGTCTTTTGACAAATCCGCATCCCGTCAAAAGCTGCCTCTGACGCCATATAGTGATGCACATAAAGCGTTCGTTCATCATGCGTATACAGCCAGTCCCCGATTGAGGCAATCATCCGGGCAATATTGGGCGGACAGCAGGAGGTTGGAAATACAGCCTGACGCACGGTCTTCGGCTGGCGCGGCGGCGCAGTGACGGAAAGATACCGTCCTTGCAGCTTCGGGTGCAGCTCGAGCGGGTTTTCGTAAAAAAAGTGCGCGCCGTCCAGCGAAATTCCGGATAGAATCCCATTATAAAAACATCGCTCCGCTGTGTCCGCATATATGCCGCGCGGCTGCAGCCTGGTCATCCGGCGCAGAAACAATGCAAACCCAATTGCGGCGCACGTTTCCGTATAAGCGCCGGCGTTTTCAAGGTCATAATCGATTGTAAAGGATTCTCCCTGCTGCGTCTGCCCAATCCCGCCGGTTAAATACATGCGGCGGTTGACAATGTTGTCAAAAATTGCCTCACAAGCCTGTTGAAGCGCTCCGTCCGTGCGAATCCGCGCCAGGTCCGCCATCGCGGTATAAATATATGCTGCGCGCACGCTGTGTCCCTTTGCCTGGCGCTGCATTCGCAGGGGCTCGTCCGCCTGACAGAAAAACGCAGTGCGCCTGGGAGAAGTATTGGGTTCTGCGCCGCTGCCGCGCGTATCGACAAAGTAGGCCGCAAGATCAAGATATTTTTCTTTGCCCGTACATTCATAAAGCCGCAGCAGCGCCAGCTCAATCTCTTCGTGGCCCGGCGTCAAAAAGCCGGCAGAATGTTCATTTTGGAAAACGCGGATCACCAGATCAATATACCGGTCTACCAGGCAGATCATCCGCTTGTCGCCGGCAATCTGCTCATACGCCACCGCCGCTTCGATCCAGTGCCCCAGGCAATAAAGCTCGTGATCATTGCGGTTTGTAAACCGATGCGCCGGGTCTGTAAGCGTATAATAGGAATTGAAATATCCGTCCGGCCATTGGTGCGCCTCAAAGGTATCCATAATCTGCACGCACAGCTGCGCCATCCATGCTTCACCCTGGTTTTTGCCCAGCAGATAACAGGCCGCCTCCATGACCTTCGCCACATCAGAATCCCAATACGGATGCGGCCGCCAGTCCATCTTTTCGTTCCATTGATGTGCAAATGCGTCAAAGCGATGCGTGTCAACAAACTGCTGATAAATGCTGCGCAGCGTTACCTTGCCAATCAGCGTCTGCTTTTCCCGCCAGAAGCCGTCGGTCAGATCAATTTTTTTAAAAGAAACTGCCTGCATGCGCCATTGCGCCCCCTTCAATAAAAAACGGTCGTTTCAAACACGCTGCCGCTGCCCGCACAAAAACCGAATTTTTTTGCGGGTAAAACAGAAGCACCCAAATGGAGCCATTGCAGCAACTCGTTTTTATGGTCTCCCACCTCGTAAACCATTGGATGATCTTTATCATACCAGCCCTGCCGGCAGATCGCAAGAGGGATGACGCCGGCGAACTGATTTTTCCCGCGCCGGTTGCCGTCGCAGAAGCACTTCTGGCACAGGAGAAAGGAAAACGCATACAAAAAAAGCACCGAAAATTCAAAACCATTCTGATAACAAAAAGGCGTCTTTAGCGGTTTCACGCAAATAAAAAACTGCGCACAGCAGCAATGCCCTGCGCAGCGCAATATGAAACGATACAGCGAATTCCCGCAGCGTCAGACCGAACGCGCTTTTTGCGAATTTCCACGTCCCGTCAGCAGCAAACCGCTGGTCAGCGCGGTCAACGGGGCAACAGCGCACAGACCGAAACTGCCCACAAGGGTATGCAGGATTTCCGCAGCGACATATTTCAAATTAAAAATCGCATAAATTGGCGTTCCCTGCGCCATAAAGCTCATCAAAAGCGCCATATATCCGCCGGAATACGCCAAAAGCAGCGTTGTGGTCTGCGTTGCCAGCGCCGCGCGCCCAACCGTCATGCCGGAACGCACCGCCGCCCACCGGCTGATANNACCGCGCTGGCGATGTCCACCGCAAGATCCATCACCGCGCCGGAAGCGCCGATAAAAATTCCCGCCATAAAAATCTGTGTCAGATTCAAATGCGCATAGCCGTTATACAGCAGCGACTCTGCATTTTCCATGACCGCGCCGTGAATGCGAAACAAATCCGTAAATACAACGCCCATCACGCAGGTAACCGCCACGCCCAGCGCGCACCCTGCAATCGCTGCGCCTGCACGCCGGTCAAACCCAAAGACGAGCAAAACGATCATCACGCACAGCGTCACCGTCATGGCAAGACCAGCCCAAACGGGATTTACGCCGTTTAAGAACGCAGGCACCAGCACTTTCCAGATCATCAGCACCGTCATCACAAAAGACAAAAGCGCGCGCAACCCGGTGCGGCCTGCAAAGACAAGGAGCAAAAGCGCGAACAGCCCCGCCAGCCAAAGCTCCCCCGGCAGCCGGTAATGATCAATCATGCTGACAGAGCGAATCTGCCCGCCGCTGGCGTTGACCAGCACCAGCGCCCGATCACCCGGCTCAAAGAGCTTATCCTGCGTCAACGAACCTGTGAGCAAATTGACCCCCGTTGTAATCTGCCCTTCAAAGGACGTTCCAAGCAGGCGCAGCGTACAAAGCTGTTCGCCGGAACGGATCAGTCCCGTATCGATCAGCGTCGATTCGTCCGTATCCAGCACAAGCGCCGCGCAATGCGCCGATTCCCGATAGATCACAGCGTCTTCGTAACCGGTGGGAATCCAAAGCAGTATAAGAATCAGCGCCAGGCAAACCAGCGACGGCGCCAGCTGGCGCCAGGAAACCCGAAAATCAAACCGTTTCACAAAAGTCCACCCTTCATGAAAGAATACGGCCGGCCGCGCCAAAAGCGACGCGGCCAGCCGGAAGAAAAAGGAGACCCCCAATGATGGGCTAATCAACCTGCAAAAGCTGCGCCATTTTGGCGTAGATCTGCGTGTTGTCGTAATAGCCTTCAAACAGATCCGCTCCGGCGCCCTGCGCAAACACCGCAACCGGCAAACCAGTATGCGCATAGGAGGCAAAATTGATTCCGGATTTGTTGTTGAGCAAATGCGTGACCGTTACGCTCAAAGGCTCATAGCTGCCGTAGAGCACATACTGGGCCTGCGTTGCTTCCGGCGCGTCGCTTCCGGCCATGGTGCGCTCGTACGCATCCTTAAGCAGCCCCAGCTCATACTCGTTGAGCACCAGCGGATCCGCTTCGTCGCCCTGCGTTTTCAGGCCAAAGAGCGCTTCCACATCCTTGAGCACCGTTTCAAAATCGGTATTGTTCTGCTTGTAGGCGCTGATATAATCGCTGTCATACTTGGCATAGCTGATTTTCTGATTTTCAAGGTTTGAAAGATAGGTGTCGTAATCGGTACCGGCATAACCGATGGTCAGGCCGCCGGTTTCATGGTCGCCGGTAACCAGGATCAGCGTTTCATCCGGGTGCGCCTTGGCAAAATCCATGGCGACTTCCACGGCGTTTGAAAGCGCAATGGTGTCGGCGATAGTAGAACCCGCATCATTGGCATGGCAGGCCCAGTCGATCTTCCCGCCTTCGACCATCATGAAAAATCCCGTATCATTTTCAAGCACTTCAATGCCTTTTTTCACATAATCCGCCAGCGCCCAGTCCTGCGCCTCGCGGTCATTTTCATAGGCAAAAGCATCGGAATCCGCCAGATGCTCATCGATGATCAGCACCTTGTCCGCCGCTGCATCGACGTCCTGGGCTTCTTTCTGGGTCATTACCACCTGATATCCCGCCGCTGCCGCCAGGTCATACAGGTTTTCCTGGTCTGCATTGCTCCCCGTGGGTTTGAGCAAGCCGCCGCCGGCAAAATATTCAAAGCCGGAATCAATCAGCTCAAGACCAATTTCGTAATAGCTGGAGCGTTTCGCCTGATGCGCATAAAACGCTGCGGGCGTCGCATGATTCAAATTGACGCTGCTGATCACGCCGATTTCAAAGCCTTTTTGATCGTGCAGCTTCTCCGCAATGGTCTCATAGCGGATCGTCGCAGTTTCGTCCATGTTGATCGTACCGGAATAGGTTTTATACCCCGTGGCAATTGAGGTCGCCGTCGAAGCAGAATCCGGGCAGAAGCTGGTGGAATCATAGGTGTTTGCGCTGCCTGCAACAGGAAAATTCATAAAAGACAGCGGTTTGGAACCATCCAGAATCCCATCGTCGTCATCCGCCAGCGCGCCCAGATAATCCGCCGCCGCCTGGAACTGCGGATAGCTCATGCCGTCGCCGATGAACAGGAAAACGTATTTCAGCGCCGATTCCGCCTGACGCTCGGGTTCGGATGTCTGCTGCGCCTGCTTGGATGCGCTCGGTGCAGCTGCGGGCGTTGACGCAGTTTGCACGGGTTTTTCGGAAGCTGCGGCGCTTGTCCCGGATGAAGCCTGCGCGGCGCATCCGCAGAGCAAACCAACTGTCATTGCAGCAACAAGGATCAGGGTAAGAACTTTTCGCATGGGTGTTTCTTCCTCCTTTTTTGCGTCCAGCCGTTACGGCTTTGCGCAAAATTATTGTATCGCTGCAAAGTTAAAACAGTTATCCCGTCAAGGTTAAATCTTTCGCGCGCAACAAAGACAGCTTTTGGGTGATTTTAAGTCAACCTACCGCATAAAACGGCGTTTTATGCGCACGCGGCACGCGCCAGAATTTAACATAGATGAAAAAAACGCACTTTCATTTTACAATGTGAAAGCAACAGCGCCCATTTCACTGCCGCTCGCTGCCAGCAGCCGGTAAAACAGAACCCCGCGCCAAAACAGCGCGGGGCGTCAGACTTTTTTTATTTTTAGATTTGCGGCGCTTAGTAAAACGTCGCCACTTCCTGCTCCGGTTCCTGCGCCGGCTCAACGGAAATTGCGGTAAGCACCGGCCCCTTTCCGCGGTAAATCTTATGATAGCGCAGCGCAATTTTCGCCGTCACGCGCACCCAGTCCCGATTCTGAACCGATCCGTCGTTTTTCCATTGAAGCACCAGACCGGAAAACTGAATATCCTCCACACAGCAGGTCATGACATGACGGCCTACGACGATACAGTCCTGCGGCATTTTTTCATTGACAGCGCAGCGCCCGACAAACCGCACGGTTTTCCCGTCGTATTTTTTCTGTTCCTGGCTCAAATCCCGGTACCAGATCGCATAATCCTGATCGGCAATCTCCACCACCGGCGCATCCAGATCAAACGGCAGCGGATCCTCAATATCATCGTATTCCACCTTGCCGTCCGTATACTCATAGGCTATGTCCGCGCTGCGGCTGATCCCCCGCACTATCTTGTGATAAGCCATAACATCCACCTCGCCGCGTTTGGCGCGGTTAAAGGCGATCATCTCACAGCCGGTCAGCTTGTCCACCACCAACGCGCGCAGATTGGTGTTATAGGTTAAAAAGGTATTGGCGTCCGCCAGCATGATCTGCTGATAAATCACCCAGCCTTCGGGCATGGCGTCGTACAGATCCGACAGTTTCCACATCCCATTATATTCCACCAATACGCGCACAGCGCGGTATTTTTTACGCGCTGCCTCCAAATTTTCACGCGTCAGTTCCTGGATGGTTTCGATATTGTAAATATATACGTTGGGCTTTGCAAAAGCGGAAGGATCAAACTCCTCCAGCCCTTCCTCGCACTGAACAATCAGCGTGCGTTCCCCAGCGTTAAAACGCGCATCCTCCAGCGTCTCCTGCATAAAGCGCGTTTTTCCGGATTCCAGAAAACCGGTAAAGACATAGACGGGAATTTCCAATACAAACCTTCCTTCCCGAATTACAATCCAAAGAGGGCTGCCAGCGCATCCTCTTTCAATTTGGAACCGATCACGCACAGCCGGCCGGTCACCTGCGCGCCGCCGGTACGAACATCCGATTCGCCGGGTACATAGTCAAAATAAATCCACTGGCCATCCTGACCCGCCACAATTCCCTTGGCGCGAAGCACCATACCATAGGCAAGATCGTCCTGAATCGCTTCAAGCGCCTGCCGGATCTGATCCTGCGTATATTTTTTTGGCGTTTCACAGCCCCAGCTGGTAAAGACCTCGTCGGCATGATGGTGATGATGATCGTGACCGCAGCTGCAGCCTTCCTCGTGATGATGCTCATGGTCATGACCGCAGCACTCGTGATCATGGTCGTGGTCGTGGCCGCAG
>DCTY01000002.1:55705-56230 GCA_002329335.1 Christensenella sp. UBA1428 | reverse complement strand
GCACTCGTGATCATGGTCGTGGTCGTGATCATGGCCGCACACCGGACAAACGTCCTGTTCCTGCTGTTCTTTTTCCAGCAGCGCAAGCGCATCGGTAAGCGTATCCTTTTTCTCCATTGCGTCAAGAATCTGACTGCCATCGAGCTGATCCCAGGGCGTTGTAATCACCATCGCGTTGGGGTTGAGCTGACGGATCAGCGCAATGCACCCGTCCAATTTTTGCTCGCTCATGCCGTCTGTACGGCTTAAAACGATCGTGCCGGCATGCTCAATCTGATTGTTGAAAAACTCACCGAAGTTTTTCATATACATTTTGCATTTAAGTGCATCGGCAACGGTCGTAAAACTATTGAGCGACACATCCTCATAATGCAGATCCTGCACGGCGCGGATTACATCGCTTAATTTGCCCACGCCGGAAGGCTCGATCAAAATACGGTCCGGATGGAAGCGTTCCAGCACCTGCCCCAGCGCGCGGCCAAAATCCCCCACCAGGCTGCAGCAGATACAGCCGGAATTCATTTC
>DCTY01000002.1:0-55609 GCA_002329335.1 Christensenella sp. UBA1428 | reverse complement strand
GGAAAAAATATCAATCTTTGTCATGATCTCATCGCCTTTGTTCTGGTTCATATTCAAGCGCACCGCTGCGCCCTGATTTTCAGTTTAGCACTGCACCTGCAATTATGCAAGCTTTCCCCGCGTTCTTCACGATTTTTCAGCAAAGGAAAGCCTCCAGTACCAGCACAACCGCACATGCGCCGCCTGCCACCCAGACAAGCCCGGCGCCGCGCCATGCCAGAAAAACCGCCGCCGNNCGCCGCCGCCAGCGCCGCCGCCGCAGACCAGACGCTGCCCGTCGAGGACAAAATTGCCGGAAAGGTCATCACCGCCAGCGTCACATACGGTACATAATAAAGGAAGGAGCGCAAAAAAACGTTTTGGATCTCCCGCCGGATCAGCGTCAGCGGCAAAACGCGCACCAGATAGGTCACGCCTGCCATGATCAGCAGATCCATATAAATATTACCCCTCACGGTGCGCCTCCTTCACCGGGCGCAGCAGCGCCGCAGCAGCGGAAATCGCCACGGTCAGTACAATAATCTGCACACCCTCGGACATCCAGTCAAAGCAGCGGAGCGACTGCACCAGACCGCTTAACGCCATGGAGACCAAAACCAAAACCAGCAGCACCCGGCTTTTGCGTGCCGGCGGAATAATAATGGCCACAAACATGCCATAGAGCGAAACGCTCAGCGCGCTGACCAGACGAACCGGCAGCACCGCGCCCATCACGGCGCCAAGATAAGTGCCCAGCGCCCATCCCGGGATTGCAACCAGCATGGCGCCATAAGGATAATAGGGGTTTAGTTTGCCCGGAACCTGAATGCAGATACCAAATATTTCGTCCGTCACGTCGTACCCGATGAGCATTCTGTGTCCAAGGCCCGTTTGCGGCGAAAGCTTCTGGCTCAGCGCGCAGGACATCAAAAGATATCTGGCATTGGCCACCAGCTCCATCGCGGCCAGTTCCCAGTACTGTGCGCCGGCTGCAATGAGCGTAAATCCAGCAAATTCCCCTGCCGAAGCGTTATTGGTCAGGCTGGCCAGCATCGCCTGAAACGGCGTCAGGCCGGCGTTTTTGGCCGCGATCCCCAACGAAAAGGCGACGGCCAGATAGCCAAGGGCAATGGGCATGCCGTCGCGTATGCCGCGCATCAACCAGGATGTGTGTTCTTTGGTCATGTCGTGCTTCCTCCATAGATTACACTTGTGAAATATTGTACAAAATCCATTGAAATAAGTAAAACGAATTGTTATAATTTTATCATTAGATTTTCTGATAGTTGAGGCGAATGCATCATGAAACGGTACGAAGCGTTGATCCGGGTGGTTCAGACAGGCAGCTTTACGCGCGCGGCTCAGGCAATGGGCTACACGCAGTCAGCCGTCAGTCAGATGGTACAGACGCTGGAACAGGAGCTTGGCACGACGCTGCTGCTGCGCCAGAAGGGCGGCGTTGTGCTGACCCGGGACGGCGCACAGTATCTGCCCTATATCCGCGCGCTGGATACAGCGCATGCAGAACTGGAGCAAAAGCACGAAGAAATGCAGGGGCTTACCGGCGCACTGGTACGCATCGGCACTTTTTCCAGCGTTTCAGTCAACTGGCTTCCGGCGTTGATGCAGTCGTTCAGACAGCAATATCCCGCTGTTGCCTTTGACCTTCAGCAAGGTGAATATACCAATATCGGCAGATGGATTGCCGAGGGGCGCGTAGATTTTGGTTTTGTCAACCCCGATGCGGTATCCGGTCTTACCGTCATTGCGCTAAAGCATGACCCGATGCTGGCTGTGTTACCGCCCGACCATCCCCTCGCCGCGCAGGAAACCGTGTCGCCCCAGGCGCTGGCCTGCGAGCCTTATATTCTCCTGGACGAGGGGGAATTGAGCGAACCGCTGAATTTTTTTACGCAAAACGGCTTAAAGCCCAATATCCAATTTAAAGTTTTTGACGATTATACGATTATGTCCATGGTGGAACAAGGCCTTGGCGTATCGATTTTGCCCAGTCTCGTGCTCAACCGCCACAACCGAAAAATCGTTTTAAAACCGATTTCCCCCAATCTTGAACGCGTCATCGCCCTGGCCTACCGCGACAAAAAAACGCTGCCGCTTGCCAGCCGGCGCTTCATCGACGAAATTTTAAAACGCTTTGCGGCCAAACCAATGGCGGACGCCTAAAACCGGCGCTTTTGCCAAACGCAAAAAGCCGCCCAGCGAAAACGCTTTGCGGCTCATAGACCCATGTTATTCCAATCAGAAGCAGAAAAAAGGCAGACATACGCCGCCGCGCATGCAAAAGCCCAAACAGGTCGACCCCAGACAGCACCACAAAAGCGCTTCATTTGCCATGGAGCCCGATTGCCGGCGCTGCTGATAGACGGTGCCGCCGGCCTGCAGACGCTGATACAAAAGGCGGTATTCTTCATTGCCCGGTTCCATCCGCACGGCCTGAGCCGCGTGTTCCAAAGCAATAATATGCCGTCCAATACCATAATTGGCCAGCGCGCTGTAATAGTACCACTGCGCATTGCGTGCGCTGATGCCGTTTAAAACATGCAGCGCCTCCATATAGCGATGCGTCCGCAGATAGATGCGCACGGCGTCCATCGACGTATATGCGCCGTTTTGACCGGATCCGCCGTAACGTCCATAGCCCGACCCGGGCGCGCCATATCCGCCGTACGCGCCGCCGGTACGCGCACCAGCGGCTTTACCCTCGCGAATATTCTTGATCTGATCATACGCGGCGTTGATTTCGCGCATTTTCTGCTCCGCAGCCGCATCGCCCGGATTCAGGTCGGGGTGATATTTTTTAGCCAGTTTCCGATAGGCCTTGGTAATCTGTTCTTCCGTCGCGTCGGGAGAAACGCCCAATACCCGATAGGGATCCTGATAATTGCTCATGTATGCGCGCTGCTCCTTCCCTCTTTTTTTTCGCGGCGCCGGCGCTCATAATTGTACCGGTTCCATACGCCCTGATAAATAATCGCATCCAGCATGGGTTTATCGCGCAGAAGCGGCAAGGATTCATACACCTGCGCCGCCTCCCCGGCCAGCACGTCCAAAAGCCCTGCATCCAGCGCAGTGACAAAGGACAGCGGATTATACCGCCCATGCTTCAAATCGGACCGAAGGTCGATAAACGCATCCATCATATAGATCAATCGGCCCAGATAAAAACCAAGCTGCCGCATGGGTTCGCGGCATACCTGCAGCTGCGCCGGCACAAACAGTTCCCCCATCAGATCGCCGAAACAGTCTGCCGGCAGATCGGCTGAAGGTTCGCCGCGCATCTCCATCTGAGAAAGCATGCCAAGATGCTGCCGGATCGTTTCGGCCGTTTCCGGAAGCGCTGCGCCCGCACGCAAAAACGCACGCTTGAGCGCCTCCCGGCCAGCCAGCGCCGCGGCACTGTGCTCATCGTGCCAGTCGTCCTGCAATTTATAATAGGCCAAAAGCACGTTCACACCGGCACAATAGGAAATCGCCTGCGACTGAACCTGCGCGCACGGCCGAATCGGGTGCGCCACACAGCGCGCACTGCACAAGGTCTCCTCCTCCTGCTGCAGGGACAAAAGCAGCGCAGCCAAAAACGTCAAATCATATTGAAGCGTCATTCGCCCTGCCAGCCCGTACTGCCTGCCCAGTGCGCGGCAAAGGCCGCAGTATAAAGAGCGGTACCGGGCAAGGGACGCCTCATCCAGCTGCTGCGGCAGCGCCATCAAATAGCCGAACATACCCTACAGTTTCTTTTCGAACACGCGGCCGCAGGATTTGCAGGTAACCCGAACTACGCCATGAACGCTTTTGGGCAGGCGCATCCGGCATTTGCATCCCGGGCAGGAAAAATAGGTATAGGTTTTCCGGTTCTCAAACCGCACGCGCGCCTGCTTCAGCCGGGTGCGCATCGGATATACCCACGAAAGATATTTGCGGTTTTCCGCGCCGCGCGCCGCATCGTTGCGCGACAGAATCCGATAAAAGCACAGCACGAGCAAAACAAAGCCCAGCACGCTCAAAAGCGTGGAAAGCCAGGAAACCGCTGAAAAAAGAACCGCCAGCAAATTCAATCCCAGGGACGTCCACAGCATGGCAAGCGCCAGCTGATCCGGTCCGTGACGTCCCTGCATGAATCTGAAAATTCCTGCGCGCAGTTTATTCAAAAACGACATGAAGGGTTTCCTCCTTGCTGCGCCGTGTCAAACCGGCGGCAATCCTGATTTTGCCCGATCCCCGGGCAGCTATCCTATTATACCATCGATTGGGAGGACAAAACATAATATTTTATGAAGAAAGCGGGAAAAAGCAGGATCGCGCAATTGACAGCGGCGTATGAATTTCGTATGATACCACAATATGCGCGCAATATCCGCCGTTTGCAGGGAGGCATTGAAAAATGAACCAGACCGTCAGCGTCATCCGCTGTGCCGATTACGAAATTTCAAACGTACAGCAGGCCGTATGCCAGCTTTTAGCGCCGCTTGGCGGTCTAAGCTGGGTACGTCCCGGCATGCGCATCGCGCTGAAAGCCAATCTGGTCGGCGCATACCGGCCGCAGGCCGCGGCAACCACCCATCCGGCGCTTTTATGCGTCCTGACAAAGATGCTTGTATCGCGGGGCGCGCAGGTCGTCATCGGCGACAGCCCCGGCGGTTTGTTTCATCCCGCAGCGCTTGAGCATATCTATGAGACAACGGGCATGCGCCAGGCCGAAAGCGCCGGCGCGTCGCTGAATCTGGACGTTTCTCAAAAAATCGTTCATTTTGACGGCGCAGCCGCTGCAAAGCAGTTTTGCGTCACGGCCTATCTGATGCAGGCAGACGCCGTCATCAATGTGTGCAAGTTAAAAACGCACGGCATGATGGGGATGACCGCAGGGGCCAAGAATCTTTTCGGCATCATTCCCGGAACCGAAAAATTGCAGCATCATTTTCGCTATGCGCAGCCTGAGGCATTTGCCGACATGATCCTGGATCTGAACGCCTGGTTAAACCCCAGGCTCACCATCTGCGACGCGATCGTTTCCATGGAGGGAAACGGTCCGACCAAGGGAACGCCCAAGCATACCGGGCTGCTGCTTGCCAGCGAAAATCCGCATGCGCTGGATCTTTGCTGCGCGCACCTGATGGATCTGCCGCCCCAGCAGATCCCAACGCTGCAGCGCGCGGTCAAACGTGCGCTGACGCCGGCGCAAATCAGTGGTCTCACGCTCGCAGGAGAACCGGACGCCCTGACGCCGCAGCCGTTTGTCCATGTTGCAGACAAAAGCAGCCTTCAGTTCAGGGGGCATGGCGGGCTTGCCGGACAGATCACCGGCGCTTTGGCGCAGCGCGTTTTCCGCACGGTGCCCGCGCTCGCTCCTGCGCTTTGCACCGGCTGCGGCCATTGCGCCGCAATCTGCCCGGCCAAAGCAATCACCATTTGCGGCGGACTTGCCCGCATCAACCGCCGCGTCTGCATCCGCTGTTTTTGCTGCCAGGAATTCTGCCCGGCAGGCGCCATGCAGGCGCATAAAACCCTGGTTTCAAAAGCGCTCGGCCGCCTGTAAAAAACGTGTGCTGACACCGCAAAATTATCAGGCATGAATTTGCAAAAGATCTCGCAATTGCTGCGGCGACAATCCTCGACGCAGCAAAACGAATTTGGAAAAACAGCTGTTTGCTTAATCGCAGATCTATTGAAAAAAGCAAACGATACCGTATCACGCAAACCTGCAGTCCGGCTTTTCATTTTTTATTTTCCAAATTCTCCATAATCGTGCTCCGAATCTTTCTTTTCCTGTAGAAATCTGCTATAGTAGTGACATAATGATTTTTTGTGCAGAAAGGAATCCTTTATGGCTGCCAGAACGACCGTCGACATTTTCGACACAACAAAAAAACCGATTCAAATCATCTTCGCCCTATCCTGGCCGATCTTTCTGGAAAACGTACTTTCCACGCTCGTCCACTATGCGGACACCGCGATGGTCGGCCAGTTAGGGGCGTACGCAACCGCATCGGTATCCATTTGCAACCAGGCCATGTTTTTAATTACCGGCGCCGTGCTGGCCATGGGCACCGGCATCACCGCGCTGGTAGCGCGGGCGATCGGTGCAGACGACATCCCGTTGGCGCGCAAGCTGACCCGTCAGGCCGTGATGCTGTCGCTGTACCTGGGCGTTCCGTTGTGCGCGCTGTACGGCTCGCTCTCCCATTTGCTGCCGGTATGGCTGGGCGGCGAACCGGATGTAGTGGCGCATGCAACCACATATAATTTGATCGTTGCCTGCGGCCGTCCGTTTTCCATGCTGTCGATGGTACTGGGCAGCGTCTTTCGCGGCGCGGGCGACCCCAAAACACCGCTGCGGCTGAACCTCGGCGTCAACGCCTTAAACGTTGTCGGCAACTATCTGCTGATCTATGAGCCGCACACCATTTCCCTTTTCGGCCTGAACATTCCCATGTGGGGCGCCGGCTGGGGCGTCAACGGCGCAGCTGCTGCCACAGCAATTTCGATGGCCGTCGGCGGACTGGTATTTTTGTGGATTACCTTTACGCGCCCTTCCCCCATTCAGATCGGATTGAAGCAAAGCTATCGTCTCGACTTTGGCCTGCTCAAGCGCATCAGTCAAATCGGACTGCCCGCGATGTTTGAACGCGTCAGCAACCTGACGGCCGGCATGATCATCACCGCCACCGTAGCCGTTTTGGGCACCAACGCATTGGCGGCAAATACGCTGTTTAATACGGCCACAGAAATCACCATGATGCCGGCCTTTGCGCTCTCCGCCGCAGCCACGACCATGGTCGGACAGTTTCTGGGCGCGAAAATGCCCAGGGAAGCAGAGCGCTATGTTTATCGGATTCAGGGCTATTCCCTGGTGATTATCGCCGCGATTTCCGCGCTGCTGTATCTGTTTGCCGAGCCGCTGATCCGGATTTTTACCCCCGACGCGCCGGTTATCGAACTTGCGGCACAGTGCCTGCGCATTGTTGCTTTTTTCCAGCCGGTTCAGCTGATCGCCTTCGTCTTTGCCGGCGCGCTGCGCGGCGCAGGAGACGCGCGTTCCACGCTGTATATCATTGCGTTTTCCAACTGGGTATTTCGCGTCAGCGCCTCGTTTATCGCCGTGCGCTACCTGCACTATGGCCTGGATTCCATCGCTCTTTTCATCGGCATCGATATGACCATCCGCGCTGTTTTGTTTACGCTGCGATTCCGCAGCGGAAAATGGAAAACCGCTATCAAAGGCTGATCCTCCTGACGCGTATGAACAGTTTTAAGCAAACTGTTTTTCGAAAGTCAAACTTGATTGTACATAAAAATATCCTGCGTGCAAGCGCAGGATATTTTTATGAAAAACAGACGGCCGTTTTGCCGATACGGAAGTTTCCATCCGCATAGCCATCCCATTTCGTTCAACGCAGGAGGCGGCGTCATGCGCCGCTGCTTTTACGCGCTTTGCTCGCAGGAAAGCTTATCGGCAATCAACGCGATAAATTCACCGTTGGTGGGTTTATCATTGGGCGTGTAAACACAGTGTCCAAACATTTGATTGATCATATCGATCCGGCCCCGGTTCCAAGCCACTTCAATGGCATGACGGATCGCACGCTCGACCTTGGACGGCGTCGTTCCAAAACGCTGTGCAATGGTCGGATACAGTTCCTTGGTAATTCGGTTAATCATGTCCGGATGCGCAACGACCTGTTTTACAGCCTCCCGCAGGAATTGATAGCCTTTGATGTGCGCAGGGATCCCGATGGTCAGAAACATCGACGCAATCTTCTCATCCATGCTTTTGCCGTGAATGACTGCGGGCTGCGCCGGCGCCTGTATCGGCGCAAAGCTGCTCAGTTCGCGAATACGACGCAGGATCACGGCACAGTCATACGGTTTCATCAGATAATAACGGGCGCCCAGTTCAACGGCACGGCTGACAATGTCGTCGTTTCCAATCGCACAGGTAACAACAACCTGCGGTATCTGCGTTCCTTCCTGCGCAGCCAGCGCCTCCAAAACACCAAATCCGTCCAGCTGCGGCATGATCAGATCCAGTATGACAACGTCTATGTGCGCGGTGCGCAGCTGTTCAAGCGCCTGAACGCCGTTTGCCACCGCAGCAACCAGCTCCATGTCCTGTTCCTGTGCAATAGCATGCGCCAGCATCTTGCGGGGCAATGCGTTGTCGTCAGCAATCAGAATTTTGATTTTGTCCAAATGAAGCATCCTTTCTTTCATCCTATGTTCATGGAGGTTACATTTTTCGACATTTTTCTTGCATTTGCGCGAATAATGTCGATTTTTCAAACCCCATAAGAACATAATTGATTTCTTGTATTATAGTAAATTGTTGGTTTATTTGCAAGATACCAAACGACTTTTTCCAAAATTTTTTAAATTCTTTTTCTTGTGTATGCAAACCGCGCCGTCCGACGGCAAAACAGACAAAACCCCGTTCAGATCCTGTGTACGGTAATTTGACGAGCAAACACGCTTTTCCGGTTTTGCACGGTTGCGCGCTGTCTGATTATTGTCAAACCACGCGGTTGCTGTTATAATAATGGATAGATCGTTGGAGGTTATTATGCGGTATTTCGACGCTTCCCTGCCATATTTCCGGGGAAATCTTCATTTGCATACCACAGACAGCGACGGCAGACTTTCCCCAGAACAGGCTGTATCGTTATATGCGGCCGCGGGATATGATTTTGTCGCGGTAACAGACCACTGGCGCCGCTATCAGGGACCGCAGCGCTGCGGCAATATGGCCGTGCTGCCCGGAATTGAACTGGACGTTTTCCCGGACGTCGCGCAGACAGTACATCTCGTTGGATTTGGCGTTGGCGAGCAAATTGACGCGCTGGCATCGCGGGATTTAAACGCTCAGGGGCTGATCGACGCAATCCGCGCCGGCGGCGGCTACGCGATACTGGCACATCCTGCCTGGTCCTTAAATACCAATGCGCTGATCTGCGGCCTGCAAAACTTGACAGCGGCGGAGGTTTTCAACAGCCTTTCGCGCACGCCCTGGAACGGCGACCGGGCTGATTCGGCCAATCTGCTCGACGCCGCCAGCGCGCACGGCGTAAGGCTGCCGTTTGTCGCTTCGGACGATTCGCATTTTTATACCGGCGAACAATGCGGCGCATTTACTGTGGCGCAATGTGATACGCCCACTGCGCCCGCCATCGCGCAGGCGCTTGCACAGGGGCGCAGCTATGCGTCGCAGGGCCCCAAATTTACCCGCATTGAACTGGATCAGGATGAATTGATCATCGAATGTTCCCCGGTATCCAAAATCACCGTGTATTCCAATCTTTTTTATGTTGCCGACCGGTGTCAGTCCGGAACCGGCCTGACCGGCCGCCGTTACCGTATCCGCCGCACGCCGACGGCGGAAACCTTCGTGCGCTGCCAGATTACCGACGCCCAGGGCCGTCACGCCTGGACTTCTCCCCTGAGCGTTTGAAATTGAAACTTTTCTGGTAAAATCAGCGTTTATACAGATAGCAGCGGAAAGACCGCAAAGGAGGCATTTCTATGGCAAAAAGAGCATCCCGTTCCAAATCCAAAAAAGCGACGATGGCTTTGCTTTATATCATTATTGTCCTGTTGATCGCATTGATTGGATTTTGCATTTGGAACATTTACACGTCCTTTAACGAATATACCGTCGGCGAGGAAACCTATCTGGGCATGATCGGCAGTTATCTGACCAATGTTCCAAATGCCGACAGCACTGCCGGCACGCAAACCGATGCATCCCAAGCCAATGGTACAAATGTGACGCAGGACGGTCTGATCGCCAATGTAACGCCGCTGGATCAGGCTGGTTCCGCAGCCGGCAGCACTTCGGGCATTGTCACCCAAAAGCCGGAGGTGAACTTTACCGCCCTGAAATCCGATAATGCCGATGCGATGGGCTGGATCTACAGCCCCAATACGGTCATCAGCTATCCGGTTGTGCATGGATCGGACAATGAATATTACCTGACCCATCTGTTTGACGGTACAACCAACAAACTCGGAACCATTTTTGTCGATTGCCGAAACGGCTCCAATCTTTCCGACCAGAATACGCTGATTTACGGACATAACATGAAAAACGGCTCCATGTTTGCCAGCCTGCACAACTATTCGTCCCAGGCCTACTATAATCAGCACCCCTATTATTATCTGTACACCGAAAACACCACCTATCGCGTCGACATCTTCAGCGCCTATCTGACTACGACGGCCGACGCCTGTTTCTGTACGGATTATGGCAGTGAGGAAACCTTTTCTCTGTTCCTCTCCGGCGCCAAAGCCAACTCCGCCATTACAACATCCGTTGACGTCAGCGCTCAGGATCGCATCGTAACGCTGGTGACCTGCCACTCTTCCAGCGACGATGCGCGCTATGTGGTCATGGGCAAACTGGTTGCGGAATAACGATCCGCAAATTTCCTGCGGAAAAAGGCCGGATGGCGCGCCCATCCGGTTTTTTGCTGTAAAATTTCATCTGGTCCATTTCAATCTTAAAAAATGCCGTGCATGAGAACAACGCCGGTTGCAGTCAAACAAATTTCGTTCGGCTGCGACCGGCGTTTTCAGATAAAAAAGATTTTTTCAGTTTCTTTTCATGCTCGTCCACGGTTTTTTACAGCTCATAAACAAACACCGACTCCGGATTGCCCCATACATCCAGGCGCGCATCGATTTTCACAAAGCCATATTTTTCATACAGGCCAACATGGTCGCTGACCAGATAAACCTGCTTAAATCCCAACTGCGCGGCATAATCAAGCGCTGTTTGAATCATCTTCTGACTGACGCGTCTTCCCCGATAAGGCTCGCCCACAAAAACAAAACCGATATACGGCCGGTAGGGCACGTTTTTCAGACAATCCGTTTCCGAAAAGGTACAATAGCCTGCAATCTGGTCGCCGCATCGGGCGGCAAATACGCGCTGCCAGCCTGTAAACGCACCGGCGGTCATCTGTTTGGCCAAATGAATCCCCGCGCTCCAGGAGCAGCTTCTGGCATAGTGAATCAGTTTGGGCCAGAGCGGATCCTCGCTGCATACCGGCTCCACTTCAATGGCCTGCGGCAGATTTTTCTTCGGCAGATAACGCCGTGCCAGCAGATCCGCCAGCAGCGTGCAGGACCAGCCATAATCACGGATACTGCTGTAGCGAATATCGAACAGATAAGGGCGGATTACCTGGGTCTTCCTGTTCAGATTTGCCGGGCTGATTCGGTCGCAGCTGTCATAGAACTCATACAGCACGCCGTTTTGCTCATACCAGAATCGCATCGTTTCGATGGTCTGCGCGCTCAGACGCTGCGCCAGCTGCGCATATCCATACGCTTCCAGCCCAAGGATGATCATATAATTGAAATTGATCCATACGGGACCGCGCCACATATCCGTGCCGAAAGTCGGATCATCTGCCGAAACAGACGGCACGCCAAACGCCGCGCCGAACTGCCTGGGATCCTGAAGCGCCAAAACCAGCCGCGACGCCTGCTGCGGGCTACATACGCCGGCAAAAAGCGGCAGGAAACTGCTGACCGCTTTGACCTTATAAAGCTGTCCGGTATCGGTCAGACGGTCATAGTACAGCCCGTCCTGCTCGTCCCACAAAAATCGGTTTATTGCCTGACTGATGGCGGCAAACCATTTGCGCCACATGTCCGCCTGCTCCGCAAGGCCGATAATTTCGGCAATTTTTGCCATTGTGCGCGTTTCATTTGCCATATAACAGGAAAAATCGATGGCATCCATCGTGCATGCGGCGTCAAAACGCGGAGAATTATCCATGCCGCATTCGTCGCAGCGGCAATGAATGCTGTCGGAAAGCGCCCATTCATACAGAAAATTGCAATTGCGGTCCCGGTGCGTCCGGTTCCAGAAAAGATAGGCCTTCAGTGCGCCGTACGCTTTTTCAAGCGCTCCGCGATCCCCTGTAGCCGCGTAATATTGATAAAACCCCCATGCCAGCAAAGGCGGCTGGGTAATTTTTGAAACGCTTTCCGGCGTCGCCATATGGGCAATAAACCCATCGTCGCGCTGCGTTTCCAATACTGCCCAAAGCGACCGCAGGCTCAGCGCCGGGTCGATATGACGATTGCCCAGGCTGTGAAAAACGCTGTCCCACAGCCAAAGATTGCGGTGCGGCAGACGATCCGGCGTAGTCCACTGCCCGTCAAACATGCCCTGCGCCGTATAGACCTGCGTTTTCATTACCGAACAGCATTTGGCAAACAGCCGCCGATACGCCGCAGGCGCTTCCAATTGGGGCAGAGATTGATAAAACGCGCGTTTTTTTGTTATCTGCGCATCCAAATCCAGCCAAAGCCCTTCCCTGGCCCGCGCGGCAGCCTCCTGCGGCGTATGCCCATGGGCAAAAGCGAACCGCAGCTGCGGCCCCTGATACCGCGTCTCCAGCGCGCAAAAATCCCGCCCCCCGCCATAAACACATACGCCGCGCTCCGGGGTGTCAATCGGATCCCCCGGTGTGCAAACACAGGGAAGCGCGCCGGAAAAGCTTTTCCCGACGACCAGATGCTGGGCGGCAAAGACAAATTCGATCGTTTCCTGCGTTCCTGACGGCGTCAAAAGCGCCAGACGAATGTAATCCGAGCAAACAGCCTCGCTTTGCAGGTCTGTAATCCCCTGCAAGGCAAAATAAAGCTCCATCGGCGGATCCGTATGAAAACAGATCCCCACGCGGTCCCCGGACAAATACCCGGTAAAATCATCGGTCCATAAAGTTTCTCCGTCCATTCCGCTGTAGGCAAAAAGCGCTCCCTGACCCCAAACATTCGGATAATCGCAGGACGTCGTGCTCACCCCTTTTATATGAAAATTTTCTCTACTGACACAGTATACCACGGCAAATGCCCCAGCGCAATTGCCGCCCGGTCTAAAACACAACTATTTTTTATTGATTTGATAGACGGAAATCTTCTTATAAGCCCGCGCAAGTGTTTATAAAACCTTGCGAAAATGGCTTAAAATCAAGGTTTTCCGCGTATCGTCATTTATCTTGCCGTATCTCCGTATAAGATGATTTTGTAAGACCGGGCACCATTTTGGCACCACAGATTATAGGAGGACGACATGAAAAACGTACTTTTAGACAAGGGTATTATACTCCCGTCCGGCGAAATCAGCAAGGATAAGGTAAACCTTGTAACCGGAGCAATCACGCAGCCATTCGCAGAAATGGTATGGGTAACGACAGGCGGCGACATGGAAACCGTAAACCGCTTGACCGACGTACTTGTTACCATGAACACCCCCGCCGACCGGGGGAAGCTGTTCAAAATCATAAAAATGCTCTATGGGCTTATGGGCTTGCCCTTTTCCGAAGAAGCCGAGCTTATGGACGCAGACCCCGCCGTTTTGGAATACTTCATTTTTTCCTTTACGGCAGACTTTGGCGAAGTCATACAAGACCTCATAGCCGAAGAAGCAGAATAACGCACCGCACAGGCGGCGTTTCTCACTTCCCACAAGGAAGAACAGGAACGCCGCTTTTTTCATGCCCTTTGTTACGCAGTAGGCAGGAAAAAGCCCTTGATTTATGCGGCTTTGCGGGCGCGGTTTTCAGCGGATAAGGGATTGATACCTAAACCCTCAAAATCGCGTTTCTATTGCGTAACAGGTATGCAGCAAAGGAGTGATGAAGCTATGGCAGTTTTCAGAGTGGAGCGCAACAAGGGCTATACGGTTATGAGCAACCACCACTTACGCAATAAGGAGCTATCCCTAAAGGCAAAAGGGCTGTTATCGCAAATGCTGTCCTTGCCGGAGGATTGGGACTACACCCTTGCGGGGCTGTCCTTTATCAACCGGGAGAAAATCGACGCTATCCGGGAAGCCGTTAAGGAACTGGAACGCGCCGGGTATATCGTCCGTTCAAGGGAGCGCGACGAGAAAGGACGCTTGCGCGGCACAGACTATGTAATCTTTGAGCAGCCGCAGACCCCGCCTGTATCGGATTTACCTACATTGGAAAATCCAACATTGGATAATCCAACGTTGGAAAAACCTACGCAGGAAAAACCTACGTTGGAAAATCCAACGCAATTAAATAAAGATATACAAAAGACTGACTTACCAAAAAAAGAAAAAATAAATACGGATTTATCAAGTACCGATTCCATTCCTATCCATTCCCTAAATCCCTTGCCTTACGACGGGGAAGCGGCTACGCCGCCGGAACGGAAACGAAAGGAAGCGACAGACGCATACAGCGTTTATGAGGAAATCATCAAGGACAATATCGAGTACGACCATTTTGTACGCTACGGGCAGGTAGACAAAGACCGCTTAGACGAAATTGTTTCGATTATCCTTGAAACGGTATGCAGCAAGAGAAAGACAGTCCGTATCGCCGGGGACGATTACCCGGCAGAGCTTGTCAAGGCAAAGTTTATGAAGCTGAACAGCAGCCACATTGAATTTGTCTTTGACTGCATGAAAGAGAATACCACCAAAATCCGCAACATCAAGCAGTATCTTAAAGCGGTGCTGTTCAATGCGCCGAATACCATTGACAGCTACTATACCGCCCTTGTCAATCACGATATGTACGGCGGCACGATACAATCCGCAAGGAAAAAGGGCATACCCGATTATACATTCAACGAGGGCGAAAGCCTGTAAACACCACAACCACAAGGAGGATTTTTTATGGCACAGAAAACAGGAGCTTTGATTTTTGACGAACAGACCGACCGCTACGACATTCGCTTTGACATTGCCGACTATTACGGCGGCTTGCATTGCGGGGAGTGTTTCGACGTATTCACAGGCGGCAAATGGAAGCCGACCCGCATTGAAATGAGCGCGGCGCAGGAATGGTACCTTGTGGGTATCCGCGCCGAGGATTTGAACGGCTTGCGCGTCCGTATCTAAAGCCTAACCTGCCGCCGACGGATCATTGCGCCATGGAGCCGCGCAGCGTTCTGGCGCAGCTGCGTGCCGACGGAACGCTTTGGATCAAAAGCGCCACACAGGCGCCGTTTTCCGTCCGTCAGCTGGTGGCGCTGGCCATGCATCTGGACGAAGGGAAAGTGGAAGTAGAGGTTCCCTATGTCGGGGGCGGCTACGGCGGCAAGACCGCCGTGCAGCTGGAATATCTGGCGGCAATGGCGGCAATGGCGCTGCCCGGCAAACCGGTGTGCCTGACCCATGATCGCGGGCAGGATATGACCGTTTCTCCCATTCGCCTTGGCATGAAGGCATGGATCAAGCTGGGCGCAGACGCGTCCGGCACGTTGCGGGCCGCAAAGATGGACGTGAAGATCGACTGCGGCGCATACAGCGACATCGGGCCGTATATGGCCAAGGCCGCGGCAGTGGACTGCACCGGCCCTTACAGCATCGACGCGCTGAGCTGCGACGTATCCTGCGTCTATACCAATCACACCTACTGCACCGCTTTTCGCGGTTTTGTCCATGAAAGCCAGACATTCTGCATGGAGCGCACCATCGACGAGCTTGCCCGGCGCATGGGTATGGACCCGCTTCAGATGCGGGAAAAAAGCGTCCTGCATCCCGGCCAGCAAACGCCCACGCAGGTGGAGGTCACGCCCAGCAACCTGGGCAATCCGCAGGAATGTATCCGGCGTCTGCGCCGTCAAATGGACTGGGATGCCGGATCACGGGTCATGCTTGGAAACGGCATCATCCGCGCCAAAGGGATATCCTGTCTTTGGAAAACGCCCAATCCTTCCTCCGACGCCGGCGCAGGCGCGGTCGTGACATTCAACGATGACGGCAGCGCCAATCTTCAGGTTGCCGTCGTGGAAATGGGCAACGGCGGTTTAACGCGCCTTTGCCAAATTCTTGCGCAGCAGCTGCGCATGCCTTACGACCGGATCCATGTTTGCCCGACCGTCAATACGCGCGCCCAACCGAAATATTGGAAAACGGCAGCCAGCCTGAGCAACTATCTGGCCGGACGCGCCGTTATGGCCGCTGCGTGCGACGCCATAGAACAGCTCAAGCAAAACGCCGCCTTCGTGCTGCGCGTTGCAACGGACGATCTGGAAATTGGCGAGGAACGCGTTTATGTGCGCCATCAGCCCAAATATGCCATTGGCTTTCAGGATATCGTCATGGGTGTCTCCCAAAAGGACGGCAGCAGCGTCGGCGCGCCGGTGATCGGCCGGGGCAGTTTTATCATGCCCCATATCGGGCCGCTTGCCAAAGATACCGGCAAGGGGAAAACCGGCCATAGCTGGACGGTCGGCGCGCAGGGCGTTGAGATTGAGCTGGATACCAAAGACGCCACCTACCGCTTGCTGCGCGCCGTAACGGTCATGGACGTCGGCACCGTCATCGACCGCGGCGAAACCTGCGCCATGCTGCGCGGCGGCATGAGCATGGGCTTGTCTCTTGCGCGTGAAGAAGCGCTTGTTTGGGACGATGCAGGCATCCCGCAGACAACCTCTCTGCGCACCTATAAACCCATGCATATCGGGGAGGAACCACGCTACGTCGTTGAATTGCTCTGCACGCCGCAATTGGATGCGCCGCTTGGCGCGCGCAGCTTTTCGGAGCATGGGATCATCGGCATGCCCGCCGCCCTGGCCAATGCGCTTTCAAACGCCGCCGGCGTCTCGCTCGACGTGCTCCCGGTGACGCCGGAATCGATCTATCGATCTCTTTTGGAACAATCGCGTCAAAAGGAGGCGATGCCATGATCGCAGCGGATTTTGCCTATTATCAGCCGCAAACCCTCCAGGAATTGCCCGACGCGCTGGCGCAGGCCGGCGGCGATCCATACTTTTTTTATGCCGGCGGATCCGAAATCCTTTCCATGGCGCGCGCCGGCAGCATTGCGCCGCAGGCGGTAATCGACGTCAAGGCGCTGGCAGATTTAAGAAGGATCCGCACAGAAAACCAAACGCTGATTCTGGGCGCGGCGGCAACGCTCAGCGAAATTGCCGAAAGCGGGGTTTTTCCGCTCCTGGGTACGACGGCTTCTCGGATCGCCGATCATACCAATCAGTGCCGCATCACGCTGGGCGGCAACGTCTGCGGAACCATCATTTACCGGGAAGCCGTGCTGCCTCTGCTGTTAGCCGACGCTCAGGTAACCCTATGGCAAAACGGCCAATTGCACACAGAGCCGCTGGCGGCGCGGTTTTGTCAGCGTTTTATAAAGGCGCCGGATGAACTGATTGTGGATTTTCGAGTCCCGGCTTCGTTTGTCAAAATGCCCTATGTCCATGTCAAGCGCACGCGCGGCGATAAAATTGATTATCCGCTGGCAACCATCGCCGCCGTTGGCGCCCCCGACGGTATCCGTCTTGCTTTTTCAGGCGTATACCCCTATCCGTTTCGCGATCCTGCGCTGGAAAAGATCGCCTCCCTGATGCACCTGACGCCCCAAATACGGGCGCAGCGCATCATTGCCGGCCTCACCGGGCCGGTACAGCAGGATTTTCTGGCAAAAGCCGATTACCGGCTCTTTGTCCTTCAGGCAGCGTTGGTTCAAACCCTGGAACGACTGGAGGGATTAAAATGATTGTCAAAAAAGGAGACTGTCCCATTGTTTTGACCGTCAACGGTCAAAAGCGCAGCGCCCTGGTACAGCCGAGCGATACGCTTTTGGAAACGCTGCGCACACAATTGGGGCTTACCGGCGCAAAAGCCGGCTGTGAAAACGGCGACTGCGGCGCATGCACTGTCATGATGGACGGGTGGCCGGTCAAATCCTGTCTGGTTTTGGCGGTAGAAGCCGAGGGACATGAAATTCTGACGGTCGAGGGGCTCTCAGATACGCCGCTTCAAAAAGCGTTTATCGACGCCCGCGCATTCCAATGCGGTTTTTGCACCAGTGGATTTCTTATGGCCAGCTATGCGCTGATGCAGCGTCATCCGCAGGCAGATGAATATCAAATGGAGCACTGGCTGCAATCCAACCTTTGCCGCTGTACCAGCTATGCGGAAATCCGTCAGGCACTTCGCACCGTTATGCCAACTACCGGCTGCCAGCCGCTGCCAAAGAAAGGAATGGAAAAATGAGCAAAAAGCAACAGAATCTGCGCTGCACCGCTTTTTATGGCGCGCTTTGGGGCATTTTTGAATGTACCGTCGGCGCTTTGATCCATCAGTTGGATTTATCCATCGGGTTTTTGATCTGGACGCCGGCCGCGCTGTTTTTTCTAAATCGCGTCCACCAAAAAACCGGTTCGCTTCGCGCGGTTTTATTCACCAGCGTTTTCACCGCGCTGATCAAATTAAGCAACCTGATGCTGCCGATCCGGCTGGACCGCGTCATCAACCCGGCAATGTCCATTTTGCTGGAGGGCCTGGCCTATATGGGCGTATGCGCGCTATGGGAAAAACGCTTTCACGCCGCAAGGTGGACTGCGGCGCGCGCATTGGCGTTTAGTACCCTCTGGCGCGTCGCCTATATGGCCTATCTGATCTTTCTGCCCGACGTATACCGAAGCGTTTCCGTCATCAGCTCGCCGGACAAGCTTGTGTCCTTCCTGGTTTATGAAAATTTGGGCGCTTTTGCCGTTATGGCGGCTGGAATCGGACTGTTTGGGTTGTATACCCGGCGCCATCAGACGCAAAAAAGCAGCTGGACGCCCAATCTGGCCGTCCTGACGGGGCTGGTTTGCCTGGGCGTCCTTTTACAGGTCACGCTTTGATCGTCATCATCACCGGGTCGGTCGGATCCGGAAAGTCCACGAAAATCAAATCACTTTTTGACCGTTACGGCGGCGCCGGCGTCTGGCTTCCCGCCGTTACGCAGCATCAGACGCGTATTGGACAGGATTTGACGGATCTATGCAGCGGACGGCGCGCCGCATATACCAGGAGAACCGGCGCGCTGCCGCCGCATTGGCAGGAGGCCGCAAGGCTGGATACCATGAGTTTCAGCCGGCAGGGACAGCGGCTTTTGCACAGCGCGCTGCAAGCGGCACGATGCGGCGACGGTCCCCTGTTCATTGATGAAATCGGTCCTCTGGAGCTGATGGGGCACGGCGCTGCGCCGCTGATCCCCCAGATAAAAGCGCAGACACGTCGGTTGATTTTCCTTGCGATCCGTACAAGCTGTCTGGATGCGGCAATTGGGCTGTTCGCCCTGCGCCCAGGATGTGTGCTGCATCTGGATTAGGAAAATGACACCGCGCTGATTTTTTGTATCGCGCCGTATCAAACCGCCGGCGCATGCGCATACTTGGCGGATATCGTGCAATGTTTCAGCTGTATTCAAGAGCCGCTGCTCTTTTTATCGCCGCATCGCTAAAAACAAACGCCCCAAAAGCCTCCTTTAGTCTTTTGGGGCGTCGTATTTTATTGTATCATCCGTTTAATCGATACCGTCGATTTTGCGCTGCTGCCGGCGCGCCTGTCCCTGCGCCCACAAAAGCCGATCCTGCTCCGTCACCAGCTCAAGGCCGGGCACGGGCACGGGATTTTGATGCGCGTCGATGGCCACCAGCGTCAAATAGGCCGTATTGATCAATGAACGCTTTCCGTCCAGCGCCTCGACAAACGTATTGACGCGCACCTCCATCGAAGTTCGGCCGACATAAGTCATGCGCCCATCCAGCACAATCGTATCGTTGGCAAAGGCAGGCGCTTTAAAATCCAGCCGCTCTACCGCCGCCGTGGTTACATTGCAATTGCTGTGCCGGCGCGCCACAACGGCGGCAACCACATCGATCCACTGCATCAGCTGCCCGCCGAAAAGCCGGCCAAAACCGTTGGTATCCCCGGGGAAAAGGATCTGCACCTGTGAGGTTGCGGACTGATCCGCCGTTTTTTTCATTGAATCTGTCAAAAATACTCCTCCTGTTTTTTAATTCCATCCACACCAATTCGGTCATACCGGCAAACGAAAGCGTCAAAGCGATGCCCAACGGCCCAATATACATACCGGGAAAAGGATGCGCATCCTGCCAGTTGATTTGCACATCAAGCAGCGTGCTCGCTGCCTGACGGGATATCCAAACCGATCACAGGCAGATCTGTCTGAATACAAAAACTCATGCACGTTTCTGCATGCGCAGCAGCTCATCTACCATGTCGTTTAAAAAATGATCCGGCAAAAAAGGCAGCAGCGGCTTGATCCCCGCGCTCCCCTGCGTTTTCATGGTCTCCCGGGCAATTTCTATCAGCTGCTGCGCGTCCAGAAAAGGCGCCAACGGCATGACCTTGGCAACACCGCCGTCCTCCCACGCCTGCTTCGCCAATTGATCCAAACAAGCGCTGCTTAAAAAGGGCAGCAGTTTTTTCATGCCGTCCACCCCATGCGTACGCGCCGCCTCAAGCGCCAGCACATCGAGTGTTTCCGTTTTCAAAAAAGGCGCATAGACCGCAATTGCGTCGGGGCCCTGCGCTTCATATGCCCGCGTTGCAAGCAGATTCAGCGCACTGTCGGATAAAAACGGCAGCATAGAATGTACCCTGTCCGCATCGCCGCTTTCGGCAAGGGCCGCCGCAGTCTCGTCAATCCTGTCCGTCCCGGCATAAGGCAGCATCTTTTTTGCCAGCTGCCATTGTTCCTTTTGCACGGCCTGGTCAAAAAGGGCGTCGATTTTTTCGCCGCTCAGATACGGCAGCAGCCGTTCAATCTCCGTCAGATCATACTCCGCCTCATTGTTGCGAAAAATGGTCTCCATTTGACTGGGTCTTAGAATCGGCGCGGCCTGCGCCAGTTCCTGTGCGGTAAACGGCGCCTTGACCGCCTCATGCTCATTTTCCAAAATCTGCTGCACGACCGGCATCGGCTCGCCCAAAAGATCGTCGATGCTGATCTGAAGCACCTGCGCCAGCAGCGGCAGCTTTGCAATGTCCGGCGCAGAGTTTCCACGCTCCCAATTGCTCACCGCCTGAAAGCTGACGTTCATCTGATCGGCAAGCTCCATCTGCGTCATGTCCTTTTCCCGTCTTGCCTGGGCAATTTGCCGGCCAATTTTTTTCATATCCATTGATTTTGCTCCTTTCGCGCTTTTCGCTTACCCTGAGCATACGCTACAGGAGTCAAAACGGCCAGCAAGCAACGGTTGAATTTTAAAAAATCGTTCCATTTGGACTATCAAGCGCCGCTTGAAAATATCCGCAGTCCCTTCCTTTGCCGGACTGCCGGGAAATTTCCATGGGGCAAAGCCGCCGCGCGATCATTTCGGCGCGCGCAGCACAATCCGTTCCAGAAAATAGCCGCCTTTTCCAAGCGCCTGCAAAAGCGCGTTTTCCAGCGCGTCATGCGCATAATACAGCGTCCGGATTTCCTCCTGCGACGGCGTATATTCCCCATAGCGCACCTGCTGCATCAGCGCCGCCACCCGCTGCATCGAAAAATCCTGGCACAGGCGCAGCTGATCCACGCGGGCAGCAAATGCGCTGAGCGTCTCCCCCGTCCTCGGGCAAACCGTCCAAAACGACAGCTGCCGCAGCATATCGGCGTAATAATAATCGGCGCAGGCGCGCAAATCCGGATACCGGCGCAGCGCATAGGAGAACCGATAGCGCCTGAAATACCAATCCATTGCAAAAAGATACAGCCGCCACAGCACCAGCACCGCTGCCGCAGCGCCCAGCACATACCACAGGAACGTCCAGTTTATGCGCGCATCCTGACCGGACTGTGAAATTGCGGCCAGTTCCTCGCGCAGCGCCTGCTCGCCCGTCCAGGAAAGCTCCTCCTGCTCCTCCTGCCAGGCTTCGCTGCCAGTATCGCCCGAGGCATCTGTACGCGCCGGATCCTTCGGCGGCACTTCCAGCGGCGAATCATCCCAATCCAGCGGATCAAAAGCGACCCACCCGATGCCGGAAAAATAAATTTCACACCATGCATGCGCCGTACTGTTATATACCGCATAGGTCTGCGACCGAAAAGCATTGCCATCCTGGCGCATGCCAAATCCCGTCACATACCGCGCAGGCAGCCCGGCGCAGCGCGCCAAAACCGTCATCGCCGAAGCGTAATAGGTGCAATAGCCCTGCCTGGTTTTAAGAAAATACGCCACAAAATCTTCTTCCTCGGGCGGCGTTCCCGGGGTGAGCGTATAGGTACAGTTCTGCGCCAGCCAGGCTTCAATTGCGCTTGCCTGCTGATAGGGCGACTGCGCCTGACCAACGATCTGTCTGGCGCAGCGAAAGACCGATTCCGGCAGCGACTCGGGCAAAACGGTATACTGCGCGGCGATCGGCGCATACTGCTGGTCGTCATATGGGCCGGCAAGCCGTTCCAGTTCCAGCATTTTTTCGTCAAAGCCAGGTTTTGAACGATCCAGCAGCGTACTTTCAACGGTATACGTCCCATATGGCTGGCCATAGGTTTGCGCAAACAGCTCGCCCTGCATGTTGAAATAGGCCGGCTCCCGTTTGGGATCCACGTTAAGCGTTTCCAAAGCCCCAATGACCAGATAATTGGGGATACTCTTTGGCATGCTGGAGATCTCATAGCGCAGCTGCGTGGTCATGCCGTCATAGAGCTGCTGCGCATCCGCGCCGCCAAGCGGCAGCGCGTCGCCAAAAACCTGTGCGCGCCGAATACGCCACAGCAGGCTTGCATAACGAAACCGGCCGTTATTGCCGCTGTCGTACCACATTTTCCCGTCGTATGTATCATAAACCGCAGCGCGCAGGAAATAGGCGCGATCCGTCTGGACGATAAAGAGCCGGTTTTTCGCGGGGTCAATATCGCCGCCCAAACGCACCGACAGCGGCATAAAACCCGATTGCCCGACGCTGTAGGCCAGCTGGGGCTGGGCCTGAGCGCCATAATGATACTGGTACCAGTCGCGCACGTCGTTGACCATCGTGCTTAAAAGACCGTTTTGCCAGACCACCTCGCCCTGCGGCACCGTCCAGAGCGAAAATACCAGACACAATGCGGCGGCAGGAACGGCCAGAAGCTGCATCGCCGCGCGTGATACGCCCGCAGCGCCGGATGCCTGCATGCGCCGGAGCGTGACCCGCGGCAGGCTGATCACACAGGCGCTCAAAAACGCACAGAGCATGAAATCCAAACACGGCAAATGCTGATAGTAGGCCAATACTGTCAACGCGCAGGCAGCGATTCCCAGCGCAAGGATTGAAAAAAAGCGGCGCACAAACAGCCAGCTCAGCGCGGCAATCGGCAGGGCAAAAACCGTCTGAACAAAAAATGTACTGCCGTTTTCGCTAAACGGTGCGCGCGGCGGCATCCCCTGAAAGGCCCAGCGGAAAAAGTTTTGCCAGTACGTCCACAGCTGCTCCAGCCGGTCCTGATAAAACGCATGAAACACCACGGCGGCGGCAAACAGCGCCAGCGCCGACGGCAAAAGCCACCAGCAGCGGGCAAAAATCATCACCGCTGCCAGCGCAGCAAGCGCGGGAAGCAAAAGCTGCGCGCCGGAAAACGAATAGCCCAAAAGGTCAAACAGCACGCAAAGCAGCGCACAGGCAATCAGCCACGCAGCCGCCGCATCAATTATGCGCTGCAGCAGCGCCGGATAATCGATCCGGTTTTCAAAAGGCAGATGCAGTTGTCGTTTTTGCAGTCCGGTCATACGATTTTCTCCAAAGCCTTTCCGATATCGTCGCCATAGCGCAGGGTTAACGTACGCGCGCCCTGCGGTGCGGGGCCCGACTGTGTTTCGGGCTGCGCATAAATACAGGTCACGTCGATCAGGCGCGAAAGCGCGGTCTGCACGACGGTAAAAAGCTGGGAATCCAGCGTATCCGTCAGCAAATACAGGCTGCGCACATCATGGCCCAGACGCACATGACGGTCGGCAACCGCCGCAAAATCCCGGGCCTGCGCGTCAAAAGGCAGCTTCGCCAGATAATCATACAAGGGGGCAAAACCGGCCATCGTCAGCGCTGAAACCGGTTTCCGGCGCTCATTGCCCTCGGCAATCCGAACCGGATAAGCGCGGCTGAGGCAATAAAAGCTCAGCGCAGCGGCACATTCGCAGCAAACATCGGCATAGCGCAGCCCTTCTTCCCCTTCGCGGCGCGTATTGGCAATCAGAATCAGCGTATGGGTTTGCGCCGGAATATCATATTGGCGGGTATACAGGGCGCGTCTTGCGGCAAAAAGCTTCCAATGGATACGTTTGCCGCTGTCCCCCATGTGATAATCGCGTACCTGGGCAAAGCTGTCCCCCTCCGGGGCAGCAGTCAGCTGCGCGCCGGAAAACGTCTTTTCATCCCCGGCCACCGGACGAACGCTGTTAAGATGCACCAGATTTGGATAGATGAGCAGCGGCCGCTGACGGTAATAGCTTAAACGCCGCATGTCAAATTTCATCGGCAGCAGACCAAAAATATCCGTAATTTCAAGCACGGTCATACCGATTTGGTATTGACCGCGATATGGCAGCAGCACCGGCAGATCGTAATGCACCGATGCCAGCGGCATCAGATTGACCAAAAGCACCTGTTCCTGCGCATCGCTGACCATGCCGACATGAACGCGCATCATCGTAAAAGGAAACGGTTTATCGTTATAAATGCCCACATGCAGCTGGCAAAAGCCGCCCTTGACCGCACGTTTTTCGTCAATCTGCTGCACATAGGAAAAAGACAGAATCGTCCACAAATTCAAAGCCAGGCTGATGCACACCAGCGCAAGCTGAAAAAAGAACACCAGGTAATAGGCGCGGATCCCGTTGATCATGCCGCCCAGTAGGCACAGCGCCATCACCGTATAAAAGCAGACCCGAAACGCTTTCATGACACGCCCGGTACGGGTACGGTGCGCACCAGATCCTCCAGCAGCTTTTGGGCGGTAACGTTTTTAAACCCTGCCTGCGCCGTTAATACCAGCCGGTGCGCCAGGACGGGCTGAACGAGGCGCTGTACATCCTCCGGCATGACATAATCCCGCCCGGAAAGCATCGCGTACGCCATTGACGCATGCATCAGCGCCAGCGAACCGCGCGGGCTGACGCCAAGGGCAACCAGTTCGTTCTCGCGCGTAGCCGCGCAAAGGGAAACGATATAATCCAGCACCGCCGTCTGACAGCGCACCTGCGCATGCGCCGCGCGCAGCGCCAGAACGTCCTGCGCGCTGGCTACCGGCGCAAGAGCCGGCCGCTCGTTTTTCTGATAGCGCGTCAAAATATCCAATTCCTCCGATTTGGAAGGATAACCCATCTGGATGCGCATCAAAAAGCGGTCCAGCTGCGCCTCCGGCAGTGGATAAGTCCCCGTCAGTTCCACAGGGTTTTGGGTGGCAAGCACCATAAACGGCTGGGGCAGCGGCGTGGACACACCGTCGATGGTGACCTGGTTTTCCTGCATGGCCTCCAAAAGGCTGGACTGCGTTTTGGGGCTGGTGCGGTTGATTTCATCTGCCAGCACAATCTGCGCCATAACACCGCCCGGCACGGTTTCCCGTTCGCCGGTTTTCAAATTGAACATCGTATATCCCGTCACATCCGAGGGCAGCACATCGGGCGTAAACTGAATCCGCGAAAAAGTACAGTCCACCGACCGTGCCAGCGCCCAGACCATCGTCGTTTTGCCAAGGCCCGGCACGTCCTCAATCAGCACATGTCCGCCGGCGATCATCGCCGTTAAAATCAGGTCGATCGCCTCCTGTTTTCCGACCACTGCTTTCGCCATATTTTTACGGATATCCTCAAGCTTGCGCGTCCATTCATGAGCCAAACAAAACACCCTTTCGCTGTTTTTCATTGTCTGATAAGGCAATGATAACACAAAGGGTGTTTTGCTGTAAAGGCGTTTTAACGGCATGTTTTCAAATCGCCGTTCGCCGGATATTCAATTTGCAGCCCGTTTAGGATTTGGACGGATCCTCATCGGAATCGTCCGGCTTTTTTCCAACAAGGCCGGCTGTCATTTCGCTTGCCGCGCGCGCCGTTTTATGGCCGAAATGATCCTTGCCCTTGACGACGAGCAGGTACAAAAGCCCGCCGCCTATCGCCAGCCCCAGCACCCAGGCAATACCCTTTCCCGCGCCGCCGCTGCTTTGCGACGCGCTGGGCGGCGTTTGCACGCCGGGGTTTGCCGTTGTCTGCGCCGCAGTATTTCCCTGCTGACCCTGCGTTTGTGCGGGACCCGTATCGCCAAAAACGGCCAGCGATATCACCTGCGCCATATATTCGGTTGAAGCCAGCGGCAATTCCTTGCTGTTTTCATGCGTGCCAAATTCCAGAAGCACGCATCGGGGGGAAAGATCCTGGTTATAATCCCCCTTGCCGATGTAAATATCCTTGACCAAACCCGGGTACTGTTCGTCGGCAATGGCCTTGATGGTTTTGGCAAATTCGCGGTTGGCGTCGGCATTGGCGTTGCTTTTTCCGACCAGCAGCCGGATTTTGCTCGCCTCTTCGCCTTCAATTTCGGTTTCATATTCATGGGCGGCAATACCGTCGCGATGGATATCAAAAATTGCAGCCGGACCGGTTTCCAAAAGTGAAACCGCCGTAGAACGGGACCGCCGGTAGGCGCCCGCATCATGGGGCAGATGGGAAGTATAGTCCAGCACCACCTCGATGCCCAATTTTTCAAGCTCCGCCTTGAGCTGTTCGTCCACGTCGTAAATGCCGCCGTAGACCTCATTGCTGTGCGTACCGTCGGTGGGCACATAGGATTCGTCCGAATGAGTCGAATACAGCCCGATTTTCCGGCTGTTGCCGCCAAAGATACTGGCCTGAAGCGTTTGATCCATCTGCTGCGGCGCGGGCATCTGTTCCTGGCCGTCGTGTTGGGCAACGGCGGTTTTGTTCGTTTCGTCGATCTGAACGATCCGATAGCGGTTATTATCCCCGGCGATGTATTCGTCATCCTGGGAAACCGCGCCGCCGATGCTGGTCAAATACTGGCCCTGCTGATCAAAAATCTGCCAAACGTCCTCCTGCTGCGTAAAATCGGCATGCGCCGACATCGGCATACAAAGGATGAACAGGCAAAGAAAAACCATACATTTTTTCATGCTGCGCCGCCCTCTCTGCGCTTATTTTCGCGCCGTTTTACAATGCGTTCCATCAGTTCGCCAAACAGCTCGGCCAGGACGACCGCGCCGATGCCGGAGAGCACAACGACGTCAAAATATCCGCCGCCGCCCAGATTCAGGTCGTATGCAATGCCCTGTGCCGCCAGCACCACTGCGTTGACCACATCCGCCAGCAAAACGCCCATCACCGCCGCAATAAACGCGCCTCGCCGGGACCGGCCCAGCGCATAGGCCACAACCGCCGCCGCAATGGCATAGGCGTAGTTGGGATCCAGCACGATCTGCTCCGGCTCATTGGGCATCCACACGCCAAGGGCATAGACCACCGCCGTTGTAATAACGACCGCCGCGACCGTGCGCCAGCGTTCCTTCGCTGTACCGGCGCGTACAAACAGATACACGCACAGCGCAACCGGCACCACGCTGCCGCCCAGATTGATTTTGATGTGATCGCCAAGGGGCACCTCCGGCACAAGCCCCAGCACAAACATGGCGGCAATGAACATCAGCGCGCCCTTATCGCTTAGATACATGCCGTCAAAGACACGGCTTGAAACGCCAAAAAGCGTTAATACGGTCACGATGACCAGCGCCACCATACCAATTGACATACTACGCCTCCAACAGTCAAGATAATAAAAATATGCCCCGCTAAAAGCTTTTTTAGCAAGGCATATTCTGGTATTGGTCATACGGCGTTTTGATTTTCAATCCGAACCGGCCTGCGAGCCGGCCGGGGCTTGCTCAAGGAGCATATCGCAGAAGCACTCCAGGTTTGGCGCAAGCTCCCGCAGCGTTTTGTCCACCGACACGCTCACCGGATACAGCAGCGCGGGCGCGGCGGATGCGGCAAGCGAAAACCGTCCGTTCATCTGACCCAGCGCCCAGACCAATCGCTGCGTATCCAGTTGAACGTGGGGACTGAAGCGCAAAACGATCTGATTGCGGCGCAAAAACACCTGATCCAAACCGATTCTCTGGCTTTGATTTTTGATATAAGCGATATAAACCAGGTTTTCACAGGCCGCCGGCAGATCGCCGAAACGATCAATCAATTCTTCCACACAGTCGTCGCGCTGCGCGCTTGTGCCGACCTGGGCGATCAGCTTGTAGATATCCATGCGCACATCGCTGCCGCGCACAAAATCCTCCGGCAGATACGCGTCTACAGGCAGGTTGACCGACGTCTCATAGCGCTGATCCAATCCGGCACCGCTGACCTCGCGCACCGCCTCGTCAATCAGTTTGACATACATATCATACCCGACGCTGGCCATATGGCCGGACTGCTGCGCGCCCATGATATTGCCTGCGCCGCGCAGTTCCAGATCGCGCATGGCGATTTTGAAACCGGAACCAAACTGGGTAAACTCCTTGATCGCAGTAAGCCGCTTCTGGGCGATTTCGGAAAGCACTTTGTTTTCCCGAATCGTCAGATAGCAATATGCCAGACGGTTGGAACGCCCGACTCTGCCGCGCAGCTGATAAAGCTGTGCCAGTCCGAACCGGTCGGCGTCAATGACGATCATGGTGTTGGCTTTTGCAATATCCAGGCCGGATTCGATGATCGTCGAGCATAAGAGCACGTCGTACTGACCGTCCATAAAATCCAGCATGACGTCCTCAAGCTGATGCTCCGGCATCTGACCATGGGCGATCACCACGCGCGCCTGCGGTACAATCTGCCTTAGATGCGCGGCAAACCGTTCGATCGAAACGACCTGATTGTAAACGATATAGACCTGTCCGCCGCGCCCCAGTTCGCGTTCAATCGCCTCACGCGTGAGCGAATCGCTGTAATAGCTTACCGTTGTCTGGACAGGATACCGATCCTCCGGCGGCGTTTCAATGGTGGACAGATCCCGGATGCCTACCATCGACATGTGCAGCGTACGGGGAATCGGCGTTGCGGAAAGCGTCAGCACATCGATGGATTCTTTTAGCAGCTTGATCTTTTCCTTATGCGCCACGCCAAAGCGCTGTTCTTCATCGATAATCAGCAGCCCAAGGTCTTTATAGCGTACATCCTTTCCCAAAAGCTTATGGGTGCCGACGATGATATCCACCTCGCCTGCGGCCAGATCCAGCAGGATTTTCTTTTGCTGCGCCGGGCTTTTAAAGCGGGAGAGCATCTGCACCCGCACCGGAAAACCCTCAAAACGCTTGAGGATGGACTGATAATGCTGCTGCGCCAGCACGGTTGTCGGCACCAGAATGGCCACCTGCTTGTTGCTCATGACCGCCTTAAACGCCGCGCGCAGCGCAACCTCCGTTTTGCCGTAGCCGACGTCTCCGCACAAAAGCCGGTCCATGCAGATAGGCTTTTCCATATCCAGCTTGATTTCCTCGATGCAGCGCAGCTGATCCGGCGTTTCCTCGTAGGGAAATTTGTCCTCAAATTCACGCTGCCAGGGCGTATCCGGCCCAAAGGGAAACCCCTTGGTGTGCTGTCGTCTGGCGTATAGGGCCACCAGGTCAAACGCCAGTTCCCGTACGCTTTTGCGCACCTTGGCCTTTTGGCGTTCCCATTCATTTCCGCCCAGCTTATTAAGCCTTGGCGGCGTTTCGGTATTGCCGATATATTTTTGCACCCGGTCCATCTGGTCGGTGGGGATATACAGCTTATCGGTGCCGTTATAGCGCAGATGCAGATAATCGCGCCGTTTTCCGTCAACCTCCATTTTGACCATGCCGACAAACACACCCACGCCATGGCTGTCGTGTACGACATAATCGCCGGGATTCAGGTCGGTAAACGCCTGGATTTTACGGCTGTTCGTCCGCGCACGGGTACGGCGCGCCACACGCACCTGCCCAAACAGCTCTTCCTCGCCCAAAACGAGCAGCCGCTCCTCCTGCAAAACGAACCCGCTGGACAGATTCAGCGGCATAATCAGCACATTGCCCGGCGTCAACTGCGAACCGGCGTCAAACATGCCCGCGCCAATGCCGTTTTTGTCCAGGGTATCGATCAGCCGCTGCGCTCTTGCCGTGCCGGAAGTCAACAGCGCAATGCTGTAAAACTGGGCGCGATACTGTTTTAAATCCTCACAGAGCAGATCCAGCCGGCCATGATAGGAGGGCGCGCTCTGCGCCTGCATTTCCACCAGTGCCGCGGGCGCAAGATCCGGCGTATGCACCATCAGCTGATTGACCGTCACGAGCGTATTTTCCCGGAAATTTTCCAGCAGGCCCAGCCAGTCTGTCAAAAGCGCGCTTTGCACCGGCAAGGCCTCACCGCGCTCCATCGCTGCGCTGAGCGCCTCCTGAAATTCCAGGTTTAAGCTGTCGCATCGTTCTTTGGTCTGCCCCGGTTCGTCCAGCATCACCAGCGCGCCAGGCAGATAGTCCGTCAACCCTGCACGCGCCGGGTACAGCCATGGCGCATACAGTTCCGCCTGCGGGCAATATTGCTGCTGCTCCAGCGCCAGAAGCTGTTCCTTGACCGGCCCAAAGCCCACCGGCGCAGTCAGATCCAGCTTCATATCCCAAAGCCCGGGCAGCTGGTCCTCCGATTGTGCTTCCTGCGGCGTTTGTTCGGACAAAACCGGCGGCGTCTTTTCCGTATCCTGGCCCAATTTTTCCTGCGCGCTGCGCAGGGCCGCCCAAAGCGGCTCCAGATCATGGGGGGCGCCAAAGAGCACCGCCTCGCTGGCAGGCAGCAGCGTAACCCCATCGATTTCCTGAAGGGAACGCTGCGTGACGACGTCAAAGCTGCGAATGGTATCGATTTCATCATCAAAAAATTCCACGCGCACCGCCGATTGTGCGTCGATGGGGAAAACATCCAAAATGCCGCCCCGGCGCGCCAGCTGGCCTTTTGCCTCTACCAGCTGCGTCTGCTCGTAGCCGCAGGCAATCAGATGTTCGACAAAAGCATCGATTTCAAGAATATCCCCGGGGCGTACGGTCATGACTGCTTCCTCCAGCGCCTGCACCGGCAAAGCCGGCGTCAGCAGCGCATCGGCACAGCATACGGCGATTTTTGCCTGACCGCTTTTTAGCTGCCACAGCGCATGGATCCGTTCAAAGGTCGCATCCCGGCTCTGCGCCTGCGCGCCAAAGATATAGGGCTCTTTTTCGGGGAAATAGACAACGCCCTGGATCAGCTGGCGCATTTCCTCATAAGCGCGCATGGCCTGGGACGGCGTATGCGCAACGTAAATCATCCGGCCAAACCGCTTGCCCAGCGCGGCGGCCACAATGGGCCGAACGCCGGAAGCAACGCCAAAAAGAGCAGCGGGCGACTGCCCCTGCTCGATGGTTTTGACCAATAGCTGGTAGGATTGCTGCCGGATAACCGCGCGAAGAATCGTGTCCTGCATCTCAATGCCCTTCCGGAAGCTTGTTGAATTTGCCCATGGCGCTGTCCATGCCGTTTCGGATCAGCTCCTCCACCGCCATTGCGCCGCGGGTATACAACTGGAACATCTGTTCCCAGGACGTTTTGTCATAATGTCCCAGCACATAATCCTTCAGTTCCATCGGCGGCGTCGGCTGGCCGATGCCCAGGCGTACGCGCGGAAAATCCTCATAGCCCAGGGCGCCGATAATCGACCGCATACCGTTGTGGGTTCCGGCACTGCCGCTTTTGCGCAGACGCAGACCGCCCTGGGGCAGGTCAATGTCGTCATACAGCACAATCAGCTGGCTTTTGGGCGGTTTATAAAACCGCGCCAGCTCCTGCACCGATTCGCCGGAAAGGTTCATATAGGTCAGCGGAAACGCCAGCACTGCCTTTTGCCCGCAGATCTGCCCCTCCCCAATCAGCGCCCGGAACTTGTTTTTTTTAAGCTCAATAAAATTGCGGCCCGCAAGGATGCTCAGGCAGTCGCATCCGGCATTATGGCGGGTATGCTCGTATTTCTGCCCGTAGTTACCCAGGCCGACAATCACATACATCGCAGTTACTCCTTGGTTAAAAGATCGTTGAGCAGGTTGATGTTGCCGCACCCGACGGTCAGCACCAAGTCCCCCGGCTGCCAGTTTGACTTTAAATACCGCACACAGGCGTCAAAATCCGGCGTATAGACCGTCCGATACCCAAACCCCTGCATCCGCTGTATCAGCATCCGGGCATTAATATCGCCCGGATCCTTTTCCCTGGCGGCGTAAATATCCGTTACCAGCACCTCGTCCGCACCGCAAAAGGATGGACCAAAATCATCGATCAGCGCCTTTGCCCGGGAATACGTATGCGGCTGGAACACCACGAACAGCCGCCGCTGCTTCATCGCCGCCGCAACCGGCACCACCGTTTTATATTCGCTGGGATTATGGCCGTAATCGTGATACAGCGATACGCCGTCGACCACGCCGGTCCGTTCAAAACGCCGGTGCGCGCCGCGATAGCGCGCCAACGATTGGGCAATCGCCTCCGGCGCCACGCCGATCGCCCTTGCACAGGCAATTGCCGCCAGCGCGTCGACGACGCTGTGACGTCCGGGTACATGCAGGCGCAGCTGACGGATCAGCGGCTGACCGTCCTCCAGCACGTCAAAGCAATCGCAGATTTGATCGTCCTGGCGCAGCCCTACGGCCCGAATCCAGCAATTTTCGTCAAATCCAAAGCTTTTCCATTCCCTGCCCGCATTTTGCGCCACACGCATCGCCCGCGCGTCGTCCCCGCAGACAAGCAGAAGGCCGTCCTGCGGCAGCAGCCGGGCAAACTGCAGAAAAGTCGCCTCAATGTCGTCCAGGTCGCGGTAACAGTCCAGATGATCCGCATCGATGTTGAGGATCACCGTCATGGTCGGACGCAGCGACAAAAAGCTCCGGTTAAATTCGCAGGCCTCTGTGACAAACACATCCGCCTGTCCGGTGCGAACGCTGCCGCCGATGGCGTCCAGTTCCCCGCCGATATGAATATTGGGGTCGACGCCGGCATCGGTAAGCACCTGCGCCAGCATCGCCGTGGTGGTCGTTTTGCCATGCGTGCCGGAAATGGCGACGCTCATGCCGTAGGCATTGCTGATTTGCCCCAAAAGCTCACAGCGCTCCATCTGGGCAATCCCCAGGCGCGCCGCTTCCACGCGCTCGACGTTATCCGGCGCAATGGCTGCCGTATAAACCACCAAATCGGCGCCGTGCACATTTTGGGCAAAATGCCCGATGACCACATCGATCCCCGCTTTTTCAAGCTTCTCGGTCACATACGACGCCGTACGATCCGACCCGCGCACATGGTAGCCGCGGCTTTTCATCAGCAGCGCCAGGCCGTTCATGCTTGAACCGCCGATACCGATAAAATGGACTGTCTTTCCTACAAACGACGAAAGGTCAACTGTCATGCTCAAACCGCCTTCTTCATTTTGCATCTGTTTATTATACTATGGCAAAAGGCAAATCATCAAGCTTTTTTTGCCTTTTGACCGGCCAAATTCCAAAAAATGCGATATGCCGGCGATTGTTCTGTTCATGCCGCTATTTTCTGCGCCGCCGGCCGGCTTTTCCCTTTCGATACCCCTTGTCCGTCCCAAGCCCGGCAGGCGTATCCCCGCGCAGTGCGAACATCTGATTGCGCAGCTGTGCAGCACGCTCAAAGTCCAGCTGCGCAGCGGCCATGAGCATCTCGTCCTCCAGATGCGCCAGCGCCATCGCACGTTCCTGCTCGTCCATCACCGGCTCGCTCTCGTTCTTTTCCGGTTTTCTGGAAATTTCCAGCAGATCGCGCACCGATTTGCGCACGGTCTCCGGTGTAATGCCATGTTCCTTGTTATACGCATCCTGCAGCGCTCTGCGCCGGTTGGTTTCGTCAATGGCATGGCGCATCGAATCCGTCATCCCGTCGGCATAGAGGATGACGCGTCCCTGCGCGTTGCGCGCGGCTCTGCCAATGGTCTGAATCAGCGAGGTTTCCGAACGCAAAAAGCCTTCCTTGTCGGCATCCAGCACGGCTACCAGGGAAACCTCCGGCAGGTCCAGCCCCTCGCGCAGCAGGTTGATGCCAACCAGCACGTCGAATTCACCCAGCCGCAGATCCCGGATGATCTCCATACGGTCCAGCGTATCGACGTCGCTGTGCATATACCGCACGCGAATGCCGATTTCATGCATATAATCCGTCAGGCTCTCGGCCATTTTTTTCGTCAGCGTCGTGACCAGCACGCGCTCGTCGCGCGCTGCGACCTGGCGCACTTCCTCCAAAAGGTCGTCAACCTGCCCCGTCGCCGGACGCACCAGAATTTCAGGATCCAGAAGGCCGGTCGGACGGATGATCTGCTCGACTACCTGAGACGCTTCGCGCATTTCATAAGGCCCGGGCGTCGCGCTGACAAAAATCGTCTGCCCCTTTTTCGCTTCAAACTCCTCAAAGGTCAGCGGCCGGTTGTCAAACGCGGAGGGCAGCCGGAAGCCGTATTCCACCAGCGTTTTTTTTCGGGAATAATCCCCGGCATACATCGCACGGATCTGCGGAACCGTCACATGCGATTCATCGATAAACAGCAGAAAGTCCGGCGGAAAATAGTCCAGCAGCGTAAAAGGCGCCTGCCCGGGCTGACGTCCGTCAAAATAGCGCGAATAGTTTTCAATCCCGCTGCAATACCCAAGCTCCTGCATCATTTCAAGGTCGTAGCGCGTACGCTGCTTCAGGCGCTGCGCCTCCAGCAAAAGGCCTTTTTCCTCCAGTTCCTTCGCCCGTGCGTTCAAATCCTGTTCGATGGTTTCAAGCGCCGCCTGAAGCTTGTCGCGGTCGGTCGCGTAATGGGTAGCCGGGTAAATCAGCGCATGGCTGACAAATTCCCGCACATTGCCGGTAACGGTTTCCGTATAGGCAATCCGGTCGATTTCATCGCCGAAAAACTCGACGCGCACGGCCAGGTTTTCAAAACCGGCCGGAAACACCTCCACAATATCGCCGCGCACCCGGAACACACCGCGCTTAAAATCGTAATCGTTGCGTTCATACTGCACCTCGACCAAACGTCGGATGAGCTCCTCGCGCTCCATGCGCATACCCTCGCGCAGCGAAATTGTCTGCGCCGCATATTCCGACGGATCGCCCATGGAATAGATGCACGATACGGACGCCACGATGATCACGTCCCGCCGCTCCGAAAGCGCGGCAGTCGCGCTGTGGCGCATCCGGTCGATCTCTTCGTTGATCGACGAATCCTTTTCGATATATGTATCGGTAGAAGCGATATACGCCTCCGGCTGATAATAATCGTAATAAGACACAAAATAGCCGACCATGCTGTCCGGAAAAAACTCTTTAAATTCGCTGCACAGCTGCGCCGCGAGCGTCTTGTTGTGCGCGATGACCAGCGTCGGACGCCCCACGCGCGCAATCACATTGGCCATGGTAAACGTTTTGCCGGATCCCGTGACGCCCAGGAGGATCTGCGCATCTTCGCCGTCCAGCACGCCGCGCGTCAGTTTTTCAATCGCCTGAGGCTGATCCCCGCACGGCTGATATTCTGATTTCAATATAAACTGCGCCAAAATACAGCACCTCCCTTAACGGTTTTCCACGCCAGCCTGCGTCTGCTTTTGCTGCGCGCGATAGCGGCAATTGTGCCAAAAAAGCACCGCAACACGCCAAAGAAGCATACAGCCAAATGTGAGCCGAATGGCATGCAGGTCTGCGCCCAGCGCTTCATAAACCTTGACGCCGACCAGAGGCATCAGGCTGTTGCTGATCATCGTCAGCAGCGTATAAAAGCTGATCAGCAGCGACTCGTTGCCCGTTGGCATCTGCGACAGCAGCATCTGCAGTACACAAAGCCCGACACACGCGCTAAGACCGTTTGCCGCCGTATTAAACACGATCACCACCCAGGGACTGACCCCGGGCGGACAAAAAAGCGCCGCAAACATCGCCGCACCACCGGCCAACAAACCGATAATTCCCAAATGAAAGGTATAAAATACGCCGCGCCGCCGGTTCAGCCGCCCCCACCAGCCAATACAGGCCAGCTGTGCCAGGCTCGCAAAGGCGTTGCAATAGCTCAGATGCGCCTCATTCATACCGCAATAACGCGTTTGCGCGATATACCAGATACTCCAGTCGAAATGCCAGCTCATATAGAATATGACAATAAACACCAGGAAGGAAACAAAGCGGCGATCCTGAAGCGCACCAAAAAGCACCTTTGCCATCGATTCACGCTTGCGCACCGTTTGGGTTTCCCTCAACGCGCCAAAATCGATGTCCAGCCGGCGGATCAGCCGCGCCTGCACAAACGCCAGTACCGCATTGGCATAATAAAAGCAGCGCAGCACCAGCAGCTTATGCGCCTGATCCGGCGCAGCGCTAAGCAGCGCGCCAAGCACCAGCGGGGCGGCAAAGCCAACAAAGAACATAAATTTATTGCGGTATGTGAAAACATCGTTGCGCTGCTCCTGCGTGGTGCAGCCGGCAAAAAACGCCTGCCATGGCGCGCCGAAAGTCACGATAATCCCGGCAGTCAATGAAAGGAACACAAAATAAAGCGGCATCGGATTTTGTTTTGCCAATACCGGCACGCTGCCGTAGCACAGATACATCGCCGACACAAACAGCAGCATGATATAGGGTACTCGCCCCGGCGTTTTGCTGCGATTGCCCCACATGCCCACCGGCAGCAGCAGCGCAACCGCCATGATGTTGGACATCATCTGCACCAGGCCGATCTGGGTATCCGTCGCGCCCAGGTTCGTTGCGTAAATGGTATTGCCCAATCCATTGACAGAACTGATAAACTGAAGACAGCAGCCCTCCAGCGCAAACAGCAGCAGCAGGCGGCCCTGAGCGGTTTGTACCAATCCATTTCGACGATTCCAAAGCGAAAAATGCCCTCTCATCGTAAAACTCCTTTAAAGCGGTCGGCCGGTCATAACGCAAAACACTGCGCATGTCATTATATCAAATACTGCCAATAAATCAAGCCATACCCGAAAAATCCCAAAACAAGAATCCCGACGCATCAAAAGATTTGCGCCGGGTCCAAAACCAGCAAGGCAACTGGCCGGTAAATGCACTTTTCATGGCCATTAGCCGGATTTTCCGATGGCGGCAGGAAAGGGTATCTCACCAATTACGCCATGCACTTGCCGATATTTTTGCAGGCCAACACAGTGAACCAATATCATGACCTCTGTTTTAAATACAGCGCTGCAAAGGCAACAGCACGGCAGATCTGCGCTGTTGCCCAGAAATCCCCGACGCTGCCGCCCTTTATCCGCGCTTTCATGTACACTTTGCGGTAGTTTCCTTACCGCAAAGCCATTTTATCGGTTCCGTCGGCCCAAGCGCATCGGCGTCCGTCGCGTACCGGACAGCAGGAGTCCCCCTTCACGGGCCGGACAGCTCCACGTTGTATGCTCTTGGTACGCGCCGGCCGATTCGAACCATCGTCCACGGGCCAGCTCCGGCTATCCAAACCGCTCGTAAACGCGGCTGTCTGTCCAGCTTTCAAGATATAAATCGCACGAAGCCCGCAGCGCTTCCTGCCGATCGGCGCTGAAGCGATCAAAAATCCCGATCACATAAAATCCGGCGCGTTTTGCCGTCTGCGCCGCATGCGGCGCATCCTCAAAAACAGCGATCTGCTGCGCAGGCAAATTCAGATATGCGCGCGCCATTTCAAACACCGCCGGACTTTCCTTGCCGGCGCCCGCCTGTGTGCAGGTAAAAACAGCAGGGAAATAGTCGCTCAGCGCGCATCTTTCCAAAGCCGCCCGAACCTGATAAAGATCCGTCGCCGTCGCCATGCACAGTTTCACGCCGCGGCGCGCAAGGCCGTCCAGCACCGCTGCGATCCCGGGTTTTGGCTGAACCTCAAAAAAATATTTCCGTTCAATCTGACGGTTGATCTGCGCCATGACCGCCGCTGCGGACAGTTCCAGTTTGCATCGGTCAATCAGATATACGGCAGTTTCTTCCAGGCTCATCGTACATACCGCGTTATCCACGTCCCCCGGCGGACAAACGCCGATGCTTTTCAGATAATCCGACGCAGCCGTTGCCCAAACGGACATGGAATCGAGCACCGTACCGTCCAGATCAAAAATTGCGCCGCGGATCAAAGCATTTCACCCAGCGCAAAATAATCCTCCAACAGCAGGAAATTTGCCCCTTCTGCCTCCGGGAACGGGATGAAATGCGCCGCAGGATCCGCCGCCTGCCATTTCTCAATGGCCTTGGAGGGCTGGGAAAGATCCCGGCGAATGTTGATATTGCCGCGCGGCTCCTCAAAATAGGAAAAAAGAATGTCCTCATGCAGGGCGATGGACTGATACGGATCGCCCGGAAACAGCCCTTCGCGCACGATTTCCAGATGGTGATACAGATAGCTGAACATACGCTGCGGATCCAGCCGGGCAATGCGCCCCCTGCGGCGCTGCGGCTGCGTTTTGCGCCGCCAGTCCTGCACGCTTTGCGGCAGGCAATGGTAGTAATACGGATACATCTGCGCCCAAGCCCGCGCGCCGTCAAGCGACGGCCAGCGCGTCAGGAACGGCTCCAGCGCAGCCATAAAGATATCCGGCGTGCAGGGCGCGCCCACAGCCTCATAGTACAAAAAAAGATGGTCGTGATAATAATACAGCGCCGCCGTCATCAAACGCCCCGCGTCGATTTGTGCGCGCGCCGAAGCCTCGCACTGCCTAAGCGCCTGCGTGCGCAGCGATGGATCGCTCTGACCATCCAACTGTGCCCGGTAATGGCAGCGATAGATCATGTCCTGCATGATATCTTTCCTCCGTTTTTATTGATTTACAGCCAAAATACTTATTTATCACACCTGAGCGAATCAAGCTGTTTGCCGTCAAAACAGCCGCAGGCACAGCACCTGGCCAGCAAATGCGGCTGAATGCTGGCATATGTCCACTGCGCGACAGGCGGCAGGCGTTCTGTCAGCACCACTTTTTCAATTTCGCTTTTCGGCAGCGGTCCAAGTTTTTGGATCTCGACGGCAAAAAGCGCGCCCCAGCTGGGCGTTTGCCCCTCTTTCAGGCAGCAATAATACCCCATTGGCAGAAACGAGGCTTCCGTTGCGCCGGTTTCTTCAAACAATTCACGCCGCGCCGCCTCCTGAGGCGTTTCTCCCCTTTCGCGATGTCCGCCGGGAAATTCGAACGTGTCGCGCTGACGATGCACGCACAGCACCCATCGCCCCTGGTACCGGCTGATCATCACCACAAATGTCACCGGCGTTTCCGGCGCACGATCGGAAAACAAAATCTGCATACCGCTCTCCCCTTAACTTCGCCAGCGTTACGGCGTATTTTCCTTCCTCAACGGTCAAACACGCCTATACATGGAAAATACAATAGGAAAAGACGCGCCGCATCAACGGCGCGCCCTTATTTATTGCAGTATAAACGCCGCGACGTCGTTGATTACCGTCTGATCGACGCTGGCCTTTTCAAAATACTCCGTCGTCTCCTGCGTGCCAAGAGACGGTGTGAACAGGTGGCTCAGCCCATCGTATTGTTTGGCAGTAACCGAAGCGTTGGCAAAACCCTGTGTCAGGCTCGTCCAGTCTGCGTCATAGGTCTGGAAATCCTCCAGGCCGCGGCCCAGGAAAACCGGTTTGGTTACCAAAGACAGATCCGGCGTATTTTGCCCCATTTCCCAGTAATAATAGCCGTTATAGCCGAAAGCCGTTTCGCTTTGCGCCTCAAAAGCGGAGGATTTGCTCATAATCTTTTCCGCGTTTGCAAGCTGCTGAGTAATCTGCGCACGATAGTCCAGTTCCGGATGCATGGACAGGAATTGCTGGTTCTGATCATAGTGCAGCTGATACAGCGGGCGCGCCGTCCCACTAAGCAGGATTAAACCGGCGCTGTCCAGCGTTTGATCCAGCCGCGGCGCAACCGTCGCGCCAAGATCATGCCCCAGCAGATAAACGCGCGAAGCGTCCACGCGGCTGTCCTGCGTCAAAAGCGCGTAGGCCTGCGTATACGGTTTGATGTATTCCATATCGATGCTGAAAACCAGCGAACTGATTTCGGAGGTTTCATAGGAGACCTTGTTCATCCGCAGCGATGCAATCCCCTTTTCGGCCAGGCCATAGGCCATATCGCGCAGGAATGTGACCTTCCCGTATGCGCAGTCCATCCCTACCGCGCCGGCGCCCGGCAGCAGCAGCGCCGCAGGCACCGCGCCGTCTTTGGCCTGCTCCGGCCAGCAGATCACGCCGTGCAGGACAACGCCTTCTTCGGTAGTAATTTCAAACGCTTCTTCCGTAATCCCTTCGGGCGGCGCCGGCTGGTCATACAGGTCCTTGCTGTAGGTGGTCACGCCGATCATCTCGGCATATTCGTTAAAATAAAACCGCACGACAAGCCCGATGCGCTCGCAGTCAAACGCATAGTCCACCACGCAGCGCTGCGCCGAATCCCACCGGGTCTGCAGCACGCCGACCGTAGACACAATCGGCCCGCAGGTCTCCAAAGCCGAGTCCCACATGGAAACAAAGCTTTCCTCCTGCATGGAATACTGCAGGCTGACCGTCGAGTTGGCAAACGCCGCAGACGGATCGTTCTTTTGCAAATAATCGCAGACGGTCTGCGCCAGTGGAATCATTTCGTCCACCGTGGCCGGTTCTTTTTTCGTGCATCCGCACAGCGCCAAAAGCGCTATGCACAGCAGCGCAGCAACGATTTTTCTGATCATCTTCTGCCTCAATTTTTCGTTAGAAATCAAAAGTCATATCTGAGACGCTGGCGGATTTCAAGCTGTCCTGCAAGCGCATCAATCTTCTTTTGCAAAGCGTCAAACGGTTCTTCCCCGGTGATAAACGCAAATTCATCCGGGAAGCGCAAAAGCCGCACAATCCGCACATCGCCAAGCTGCTTTTGCACCAGCTGCTCCTCCGGACCGTTTTCTTCGCCCTTCACGCGCACAAACAGACGCGTCACCGCCGTGCCCGCATCCAGCGCGTCGGCCTGATCCTGATAGGCCTCGGCCGCCTTCACGCCGTTTTTATGCCATACCACGTCCACCACGTCGCCGCAGATGGCGCTGGCGGTGGGCAGCTTTCCCGCGCCGCGCCCATAAAACATGGCGTCGCCCAGCATATCCGCGGTAACAAATACCGCGTTAAACACATCGTCCACAACCGAAAGCGGATGTCCGGCGGGAATCATCGCCGGTCCGACATACGCATAGTACCCCGCCTCAACGCGCTGAGAAACCGCCAAAAGCTTTACCGCACGGCCAAGTTCCTTGGCATAGAGCATATCGGCACGGGTTAATTTGTCAATCCCCTCGCTGGGGATTTTGCTGTCGTCCAAAGGCGCGCCAAAGGCGACATGGGACAGGATGCAGATTTTCCTGCGGGCGTCCCAGCCCAGCACGTCCGCGGAAGGATCCTTTTCCGCATACCCAAGTTTCTGCGCCTCCGCAAGAGCGACGTCAAAATCCACGCCGCCGTCGCGCATGCGGGTGAGAATATAGTTGGTTGTCCCGTTTAAAATACCGGCGATACGCTGGATATGGTTTGCCGCCAGGCATTGACGCAGCGGACGAATGATGGGAATGCCCCCGCCAACAGACGCTTCATACATAAAATTCACGCCGTTTTCCTGAGCAATCGCCGTCAGACGCGTACCGCGCACGACCACCAGTTCCTTATTGGACGTCACCACATGCTTATGATTTTTCAGCGCGCGTTCGATAAACGTCGCCGCAGGCTCCACGCCGCCCATACATTCCACAACGATATCAATCTGGGGATTGTCCACCACATCGGCGCTGTCCTTCGTAAACAGATCCGCATAGGGCAGATCGGCAAAATCGCGCAGATCCAAAATCCGTGTCAGTTCCACCGGCTCGCCCGCATGCCGCGCAATCAACGAGGCGTTGCTGCGCAGAATATGCGCCACGCCGGAGCCTACCACACCATGTCCCATAATTGCGACTTTAGCCATACTACCATTCCATCCTTACTTATTCAAATCAAACGGCGATCCAACGATCGCCAGAGGGGATACCCTGCCCAGCAGTTCCCGATACGTTTTTCGGCAAAGCGGCTGCGTACCGGCGCGCAGCACCGAAGCGGTGCCCGCCGCCACGCCTGCGGAAAGCAGCGTTTCACCGCGGCCGCCCTGCGTCCAGGAAAATGCCATCGCCGCCAGCGCGTTATCTCCCGCGCCGACGCTGCACCGCACGCCGGACACCTTCGGCGCCTCAGCGTAAAAAACCTGCTCCCGCTGTGCCAAAAGCATCCCGCGCGCCCCCAGCGAAACGGCAAGCGTTTTGCCCATTTTTCTTGCCGCAAGGCCAACCTGACGGGCCAGCGCATCCAGCGTTTGCGCCGGCGTTTCACCGATCAGCTGCGCAAATTCGTCCAGATTCGGCTTGAGCAGCACCGCGTTGGAATCTGCCGCTGCGCGCAGCGCCGCTCCGGAAGCGTCGATCATCGCCGGACTAGGCAGCTGATCCGCCATTGCCGCGTAAAAATCAGGCGCAAAGCCCCAGGGCATACTGCCGCAAAACAGCATCAGCGCGCTTTTTGGCGCATAATGCCGGCAGCAATCAGCCATTTGGGCGGCAACGAGCGCCGATGCGGAAAAACCGGTGCGGTTAATCTCCGTTAAAACGCCGCGCTCGTCCACAATTTTCGTATTGACGCGCAGCGTTCCGGGACAGGAAACAAAGTCCGACTCAATCCCAAGGGCGTCAACAGCCTGCATGTATGCATCGCTGCCCCGACGGGGCATCAGCCCGATGAGCCGGACCGGAGCGCCAAGGCTTTTAAGCGCGGCGGCAACATTATAGCCTTTTCCGCCGGCGTCCATTTGCCCGGTCGAAAACCGGTTTGTCGCGCCCGCCTGAAAAGCGCCGCAAAGCGTTTCATCCATACAGGGATTCAAAGAAACGACCGTAATCATGCTGCACTACCCCTGCGCAAAGGCCGGATATTCTTTAAATATATCATAACAGCGTTCACAATTCAACTATTTCCGATAAAATCAGACGCTAGATGCTCCGGCTCGCAGGACGAATCAACGCAATGCCCTTTTGGCAATACGGGCACTCGTCCTCATCAAACGACTCCGGTGCAATGCAGACCGCGCTGTAAAGCGGAACGCCGAAATCCAGCCGTGAAGCCGCCAAATTGGCGATAGCCGCAATGCCAACCGGCACGCCGCCCGCCGCCCGCACCAGCGCCAGCACTTCCCGCAGCGAGCCGCCGGTGGTAATCACGTCCTCGGCAATGAGCACCCGCGCGCCGTTTTCAATCTGGTAGCCGCGGCGCAGGCGCATCCGTCCGTTTTCCCGCTCGCAGAAAATATTCTTTGCGCCGAGCTGGCTGGAAAGCTCATAGGCAGGCAGGATCCCGCCGATGGCAGGGCCCAGCACCAGATCCACCTGCGTATCGGCAAACTCCGCCGCCAAATCCGCCAGGATCGCCTTGGTTTTGGCCGGATCTTCAAACAAGCGCGCCAGCTGCACCATACGCCCGGTATGGCGATGGGAGGAGGTAATGAGAAAATGCCCCTCCGTAATCGCGCCCGTCTCGCGTAAAATCGCCATTCTTTCCTGCTGTGTCATCACAATTGCCTCCGTTTCCGTCCCGCGGCGCGTCACCGCGCAGCTTCGCCGACCGCCTCAAACAGCGCGCGAATCTGCGCTTCATACGTCCGTTTTGTTTCCGATTGTTCATAAACAGCCAGATACTGGCTGTAATATGTGTCAAAAGTGCCCTCTGGCGCCATGACCGCGCCCCGCAGCGCCTGCTGTGAAGCGGCGGAAAGCTCCTGCGCAAAGGATTGTTTAAATGCATCCAGCGCCGCTGCCAGCTCCTCCAGCGCACGGCCATAGGCCGCGTCGTCCGCTACCGGCACATACTGCATATCCAGTACCAGATCCAATAAATATTGTTTGACCACATAGGTGACAAAATACTGCTGATCATAGGTAATATCCGTCAGCGGATAGGTATAAAACGGATGCTGCGCGGTCGCCTCGCCGCCAACGCCGTAAACTTCATGATTCCAATACGTTCGCTGCGGATCCAGCACGTTCACCAGCCCATATGCCCAGGCTGCCTGCGCCCGGGTCCGATCCCCCAGCATGGCCGCCGCAACCGACTCGTATTGATAATCAAACCGCCGGGCGCTGCCTTCGCCCTGGCTCAAGCCCACGCCCCATTGCCGCAGCTGCGCCGCCTCCAGGGAATAATTCCAGTCAACCCAGCCAAGCAGCGTTTCAAGCTGCGCGTCGCTGACCGTTTGGGCGTTAAAGCCGACCGCGCCGTCGCTTAAAAGGGTCAGATAGGTAACGGCGTTATTCTGCAATGCATTGATCACGCTGTCCGTCAGCACCGGATAATAGCGCCAGCCAAACGGGTCGCCCGTGATGGGCGACATGCCCGACGGCGGCTTGATCCACTGATTGAGCACCGCATACTGATCCGCATACAGTTCCGGTCTGGCGATGGAAGGCCGGGTGGAATATGTCAGATCCGTATATTGATTTAAAACGCAGTCATTGAGCCAGCGGATATAGGTTTCCCACTGATCCGTCTGCGCATAATAGGAAAACGCATCGCCGCCGCTGATCAGATCATTTGGAAATTCCGCCGTCAGATCGTCCCAGCACAGCCCGCCCGCGCCGTAAAGCGACCAGACCACTGCGCCCGTACTGTCGCCATAGGTGGGAAAAACCGGCGTGACCACCTGAAAATTGGCATAGGCATAATCCTTTACGTCTGCAAAAAAGCGCGTCCAGTCTTCCAGCGTGCCGGGCCAGAAATCGCACACATATTCCACCGTCATATTATCGGCGAAAACCTCGTAAAGACGCTGAAAGGAGGTTTCATCGGCCGCATAGTTGTTCACCGCGGTAAGCCAGTCGTCGCGCACCCAAAAATAGGATAATTCCAGGGGCGTATGATCCACGCCGAAGCGCGTGCTGCGAAGCGAGACGTCATACAGGGCGTTTGGCAGCTGGGGCACATAGTACCACAGCCCATCTGCATCGGCATTGGCATAAAACCAGTCTTCAAAGCGAATCCCCATCGTTTCAAGCCGTGTCGCCGTCAATGGCATATGCGCCCGCGCCGTCTCATAATCAATCGGCTTGAGCATATGCGCCTGCATCAGCATTTCCAGCCGCTGCGGCACATTGAAGATCCCGTCGTCCAGCGCCAAAACATCCGGCAGGGTATTCTGGTCGATCGCCGTTTGAAGATACTGGTCATAGCTTTCATAGGCCGAAACACAGACGCATTGCATCTGCACGCCCGTTTTTTCCCGCCAGACCGGCGTAAGCTGATCCTGCTGCGGCTGAGCCTGAACAGCGCCCTGAAGGCCCAGCATGGTATAGGTTTGGAGGGCGTCCTGCTGCGGCTGGGCAGTCTGCGCCGCCGGCGGGGAAGAAACGGACGGCACGGCAGGCGCGCCGTCCGAACAGGCCGATAGCAGGATCATCAAACCGCACAGCAGGAGAACAAAGCGTTTTTTCACCGTTTACTCCGTATTTCCTACGGCAAAAGCGCCATCGCGTCAAAGGAAGGCTTGAGCGCGCCGTAAAGGGATTGATAAATCTGGAAAATGCGCGCATACTTCGCCGTATTTTCCCCGGAAGGCATGGTACAGGTTTCTTCCTTCAAAATGGCGCAGGCATCCGCCCAGTCGCGGTAAACGCCAACGCCAATGCCCGCCAGCATGGCCGCGCCGTATGCGCCGCCCTCGCCCGCGCCGGAGAGCGTATAAACCGGCACGCCAAACACATCCGCCAGGATCTGCCGCCAAACCGCGCTGGAAGCGCCGCCGCCGGAGGCGATGATCTTTTTGGGGGCAGCGCCTACGCCGCCCATCAGCTCGCCAACGGATTTGAGCGAATAGGTAATGCCTTCCATCACCGCACGGGTCATAGCCGCATGATTGGTTTTCAGGCTCAGTCCGACAAAGGTTCCCCTGGCGTTCGGATCGCTGTGCGGGCAGCGTTCGCCGCTCAGGTAGGGCAGGAAAATCACGCCGTCGCTGCCCACCGGCGCCGACTGCGCCTGCGCGTTGAGCAGATCATAGACGCTGATCCCCTCGCGCTGCGCCTGCGCTTTTTCCGCCTGGCAAAGCGTATCGCGGAACCATTTGAACGAACCGCCAGCCGCCAGCGTAATGCCCATGGCGTGCCAAAGGCCGGGCGCATTGTTGCAGAAAAGCTGCAGATCGCCGTTTTGATTCTCCGGGCACCCGGAAATGCCCGTCGCCACCACGCCGGAAGTGCCGATAACCACGCCCAAAACATCGCTTGAAACAAGGCCGGTACAGGTCGTTTGCAATACGGCGTCGCCGCCGCCGGCAACCACGGGCAGCCCTTCGGGCAGCCCGGTCTGCGCCGACGCCCAGGCCGTCACGGCGCCTGTAACCGCGTCGCTTTCCGTGCATGGCGCAAACAGATCCGGGCAAAGCCCGGCTTTTTCAATCAGTTCGCTGCAAAACCGGCGATGCTTCACATCAAAAAAGCCCGTCCCGGAAGCGTCGCTGACCTCGGTACCCAATACGCCGGTCAACAGAAAACGAATATAATCCTTTGGATTGACCACCCGTTTTGTTTTTGCGTAATTTTCCGGCTCGTTTTGCTTCATCCACAGGATTTTGCCGCCGGTATAGCCGGGCAGCATGCGGTTGTTGGTGTAGCCAAGCAGAGCCTCCAGCCCGCCGGCAGCCTGTGTGATCTGATCGCACTGCGCCTGCGTACGCACATCATTCCATAAAATCGCGGGGCGCACCACCTGATTGTCCTGATCCAGCGCCACCATGCCGTGCATCTGACCGGAAAAGCTCAATGCCGCAAGCGCAGAGGGCTCCACGCCGTCAAGCACCAGACGAAGCGACTGGACAACCGCCTCCCACCAGGTCTGCACGCGCATTTCCGACCATCCCGGCTTTTGCACAATCGTATCGTACTCGATTGTTTTGGCGCGCACAACCACGCCGGTTTCATCCATCAAAATCGTTTTGGTACCGGAGGTTCCGATATCCAAACCAATCAGCAGCCTTTTCATAGGTTTTCCCCCGTCTTAACAGTATTGAAGCACCCGAACGTCCCAGGGTGCAAGATCAACCGCGCCGGACACGCACGCGCCGGACAACAGGTCCGTATAGCTTTTTTCCCTGAGCGCCACATGCTTTGCCTGCGCTGAAAAGTTCATGACGAAAATCGTCTTTACTGTACCTTTTTCGCGCTGGGAGACAAAAACTCCTTCCTCCAGCGGCGCCAAATTGCCGGCGGGACGCTCAATTTGTTTTTCCAGCGTCAGCTTCTGATAAAAATCGTCCAAAAACGCCTGCTCTGTACGGGCGGCAATATAGTATGCCTGACCGGCGCCAAAATCATTGACTGTCAGCGCAGGCATCCCGGCATAAAAATCCGATCCGTACACCGCCAGCGCTCTGGCTGTGCGCAGATGGCTCAGTTCGCAGAGGAACCCGCACCGATAGCTGCGCCCGTCCGGAAATACGACGGCATTTTGATCCTGCGGATACAGCGCGTCGATTTCCTCGCTCCAGACGCCCAAAACCTCGCCAAGGCCGCCGCCCGGCGTGCCGCCCAGGAAGCACAGGCTGTTTTCGTCGGTAACCCCGCTTAGGTATGTCGCGACAAAGGTACCGCCCTTTTGCGCAAACTTGCGGATATTTTCGGATACCCCGGGCTTTAAAAGATACAGCATCGGCGCAGCAACCAGCTGATAGCCCGAAAGATCGCACTGCGAATCGATCACGTCGACGTTCACGCCGCATTTGCGCAGCGCAAAATAATGCTCAAACACGGTCTCGTCCGCTTGCTTGTCCTTGCGCGGCCCCTGCGCCGCCTGAATCGCCCATCGGTTGTCCCAGTCAAAAATCACCGCGGCCTGCGCCCGTACCTGCGCGCCGGCGACGCTGTCGAGTTTTTCAAGCGCCTGCCCGACCTGCATGACATCCTGGAAAACGCGGGTATGCTCGCTGCCGACATGATCCACAACCGCGCCATGGTGCTTTTCTGCGCTGCCCCGGCTTTTGCGCCACTGAAAATACTGAACCGAATCCGCGCCATGGGCAACCGCCTGAAGGCTGGAAAGCAGATGCATCCCCGGGCGTTTGAGCTTGCAGACCTCCATCCAGTTGGTATTGGAGGGCGTGGACTCCATCAGCAGCCAAGGCTTGCCCAAAATCGACCGCGCGACATCCTGGCTGAAGGACGTGCGCGCCGCCATGGCATAGTCGTTTGAGTCGCCGCGCCACATCGGATACAAGTCCCACGAAACCACGTCCAGGACGTCCCGGAATTTCCAATAATCCAGGCCGTCGTAAGGATAGATGCACATAAAATTGGCCGTCGCCGGCTTATCGCTGTATTTGCGCACCGCAGCGACCTCATGGCGCATAAAATCGACCGTTTGATGCGTCACAAAACGCTTCCAGTCCAGCGTCAGGCCGTCCACCGAATGTTCGCCGTAAGGGCTCGAGGCTTCAACCTGATCAAAATCGTTATAGGCATGGCTCCAAAAATCCGCCCAGTAGGCATGGTTGAGCGTTTGAATATCGCCATACTTTTCTTTGAGGAATTGCCGGAACGCCTCCTGACAGCGCGGACACCAGCACGCGCCGCCATACTCGTTTGAAATATGCCACCCCGCAAGCGCCGGATGATCCGCATACCGCTGCGCCAGTTTCTCGTTGATCTGCGCGACTTTCTGGCGATAAACCGGCGACGTATAGCAATGATTGTGGCGCGCGCCGTGAAAATTGCGCTGTCCGTCCGGCCGTACGCGCAGCACCTCGGGGTATTTTTGGCTCATCCATGCCGGACGCGCGCCGGAGGGCGTCGCCAAAAACACCTTGCCCCCGCCGACGGCGATACGGTCGAGCACCTCGTCGAGCCAGCCGAAATCGTATTGTCCTTCCTGCGGCTCCAAGGCCGACCAGGAGAAAATGCCCACGCTCATCAGGTTGCATCTGGCAAGCTGCATCAGCCGCATGTCCTCATCCAAAATACCGGGGATATGCCGCCATTGGTCGGGATTGTAGTCGCCGCCGTGCATGATTTTGCCCATGTTCCACTGTGCCACTTTTCAGCACCGCCTTTCCGCTTGATCATCGTCTGTAAAACGCGCTTATTTGCCCGCTACCGCAATCTCGCCCACCAGCACGGACGGCATCAGCAGCACGCAGGCGTCGTCGTCCATATACAGGTCGCTGCCAACCGCTTCGATCCCCTTGAGCCAATCAAAATAGTTTGCCGACACGGTAATCTGCTCAACCGGCAGGACAACCCGGCCGTCCCGGACCAGATAGCCCTTTGCCGACAGCGAAAAATCGCCCGTGATGGGGTTTGCGCCTGCGTGCATGCCGTTTAGCTCGGTAACCACAAGGCCGTCGCCCATCGTTTTGAGCAGATCGTCATAGGTCTGATCGCCCGGCTCCAATCGCAAGATCGCAGGCGCGACGCCGATTGCGCTTTTATACCCTGCGCGCGCGGCGTTGCCGGTGGTCAAAACGCCCTGTTTGTGCGCTGTTTTTAAATTATGCAGCAGCGTGCCCAGCGTCCCGTTTTCGATAATATTTTTTCTGCGCGTCGGCACGCCTTCTCCGTCAAAGGCGCGCGCGCCAATGACGCCCTTTGCGTGCGGATCGTCTACAAGCGTCACCCGTTCGGAGGCAACCCGGGTTCCCTCCTTGCCGGCAAAGAGCGACAGCCCTTTTTGCGCCGCCTCGGCGCTGAAAACGGAGCAGAACGTGCTCATCAGCGCGCAGACGACGTCGTTACGAAATACCGCGCGATATTTTCCGGACGGGATTTGCTGCGCGCCGACATAGGAAAGCGCGTCGTCCACCGCCTGTTTTGCCAGCGCCTGCGGATCGAGCGTTTCCCAGCGCATATCCGCCTTAAACGCGCCGCCGGTATAGGGCTTGCCCGCATCCATCGCCAGCGCATAGGCGAGGGCAACAAAATAATTGCTCTTTTGCTCCAGATAAAGGCCCTCGGTGTTGCAGAGGGTTCTTTTGCCGCTGGCCGTCGTCACGCTGGCGCGCATGACCTTGGTGACCCGGCTGTCCTGCGCCAGCAGCGCCTTTTCAATGGCGAAAGCCGCGTCAATTTTCTGCTGGGGCGTTACGGCCTCCATCTCCGGGCAGAACGATTCCACCTGGGATTCATATTCGCCGCTGCCGTCATAGATAAACTGGACGTCCTCGTTTTCAATTGCCAGCGCGTTTTCCTTTGCCTGCGTTACCAGCATCTTCATGGCCGCATCGTCGGCAATTTCGCTAAAGGCATAGCCCATCTTCCCCTGATACAGCCCGCGAAAGCCCATGCCGAAGGAGGCGTTGACGCGATAATCCTCAATTTGCCCCTCAAAAACATTGACATAAAAACGCTCGCCGCTTGACGCGTAAACCTCCGCCTTTTCAAAGCCTTCCTGTTTTGCCAGCGCCAGAAGCGCCTGATAATACGCCTGATTCACTGCTGCTACCTCCCTCCAACGGTCATCGAGCTGATCCGGATCATCGGCTGGCCGACATTGGCCGGAATACTGCCGCTGAGCGACCCGCACATGCCCTGGCCAAAGGTCATCTGCCGGCCGACCCGGTCGATCTTCATCAGCACCTGATCGCCCTTTCCGATCAGCGACGCGCCGCGTACCGGATGGGCAATTTTACCGTCGCGGACCAGATACCCTTCCATGACGGCAAAGTTAAATTCACCCGTGGCGGGATTGACCGAGCCGCCGCCCATTTTTTTTGCATACAGCCCGTCGCCCATGGTGGCGATCATTTCCGCCTCGTCGCTGTCCCCCGGACAAATGAAGGTATTGGTCATGCGCGAGGTCGGCGCATAGGTATAATTTTGACGCCTGCCTGAACCGGTGCGCGCCATATTCATGCGCCGCGCGCCCAGCCGGTCGATCATATAGCCAACCAGCACACCCTTGTCGATGAGCAGATTGCGCTGGGTGGGCATGCCCTCGTCGTCGATATTGGCCGACCCCCATTGGTTGACCAGCGTGCCGTCGTCCACCGCGCTGACGATGGGCGCAGCGATCTGCTGGCCCAGCTTGCCGGAAAACTGGCTCGTCCCCTTGGCGACGCTCGTCGCCTCCAGAGAATGGCCGCAGGCTTCATGGAACAAAACGCCGCCAAAGCCGTTGTCAATGATCACCGGCATCACGCCCGCCGGGCAAACCGGCGCGCGCAGCATCGTAACCGCCGTATACGCGCTTTCGCGTCCCAGCGCCTCCAGATCCAGCGTGTCATAAAACTCATAGCCGCGCATGGCGCCGGGAGAGGCCGAGCCCGTCTGATTTTCCCTGCCGTCCGAGGCGACCGCCGTCACAGCCATGCGCACATAACAGCGTTCATCCCCCGTATACAGGCCTTCCGTATTGGCAATAAGCACATTTTGCCGGCGCTCCAGCATTGTCCCGTTGACCTGCTTGACCGCGCTGTCATAATCGGACGCCGCGGCGCAGGCTTGTTTGAGCATCGCCGTTTTGCGCGCCATTTCAACGCTGTGCGGCAAAACCAGAAACGGATGGCGCTTCACGCGCGCCGTTTCGCCAAGCGCAACCGAACCGTCGCATCCGGCGCTGCCAAGCGCTGCGGCCGCCTGATCGGCCAGCGCCAGAAGGCCGGGAAGGGATGTATCGTTGGTATAAGCATAAACCGTTGCCGTTCCTTTAAAAATCCGGATTCCGGCGCCGTGTTCGCGGCCGGAAAGCGCGTTTTCGATGCGTCCGGACTGCAGCGCAATGGTGCCGACGGACGTATCCTCGGCAAACAGCTCCGCAAAATCGCCGCCGGAGCAAAGCGCTCTTGCCAGCGCATGCTCACAGATCTGTTTTGAAATCATCCGAATGCCTCCCCTGTTTGGAATTTTGAAGATTATAATCGCCGTACTGCTTGCGCAGCTGGCGCGCTTTGCGCACATTCTGTTCGTTGCCAAGCTCTCCCGGGACATAGTAAACCCGCCCTGCCGCGTCGTCGGGCATATATTGCTGATAGACAAAATGCCCTGGAAAATCGTGCGGATATTGATACCCCGCTCCGCTGCCCAAACGCGCCGCGCCTTTGTAATGCGTATCGCGCAGATGCGCCGGCACGGGCAGGTTCTGCGCGCGCTGCGCATCGTCAAACGCCGCAGCCATTGCATTTGAAACCGAATTGGATTTCTGGCTTTCACAAACGGTAATGATCGCCTGGGTAATCGGCAGCCGCGCCTCGGGCATGCCGATAGCCTCCAGCGCCTGATATGCCGCCACCGCCGTGAGCAGCGCCTGCCCGTTGGCCAGGCCGACATCCTCACTGGCATGCACGATCACGCGCCGCACAATGATGCGCGCGTCCACCCCCGCCGTGACCATGCGGGCAAACCAGGCCAGCGCGGCGTCAGAATCGCTGCCGCGCAGGGATTTGCAAAACGCAGAGAGCATGTCGTAATAATACGACTCGTCCATCTGGAGCACCTTTTGCTGAATGGACTGCTCCGCCGTCTCCAGATTGATATCAATATAGCCGTCCGGCCCCGGCGCCGTGGTCAGCACCGCCAATTCCAGCGCGTTTAAGGCGCTTCTGGCGTCGCCGTCGGCAACGCGGGCGATATGCTCCAGCGCATCCGGATGCGCGCGGATATGCAAAAGGCCGTAGCCGTTTTTTTCATCGCGCAGCGCGCGGTCCAGCGCCGCAAGGATATCCTGGCGCGTCAGCTGATGAAATGCAAACAGCCGGCAGCGCGAGACGATCGCCGGCGTCATGGCGATCATCGGGTTTTCGGTAGTGGAACCGATAAAACGGATCGTCCCTTCCTCAATGGCCGGCAGGATAGAATCGCTTTGCGACTTGGACCATCGGTGGCATTCATCCAAAAGCAGATAGGTGCTTTGCCGGTACAGCCGGATCCGATCCTGCGCCCGGCGGATAACCTCGCGCACATCCGCCACGCCGGAGGTGACCGCATTGAGCTTTTCAAAGGCTGCGCTGGTCGTTGCGGCAATGATCGACGCCAGCGTCGTCTTGCCCGTGCCCGGCGGCCCATAAAATATGGAGCTTGTCAGCTTATCCGCAGAAATCGCGCGGCGCAGCAGCTTGCCAGGGCCAACGATATGCGACTGGCCTAAAAATTCATCCAGCGTGGTCGGACGCATTCTGTCTGCCAGCGGGGCCATCGATTTTTCATTGACGGAAAACAAATCATCCATTTCACTACGCTCCTGTTTTGCTTATTTTATCACAAACCGGCTTTAAAGGAAAGAGGGCGCGCGGCAAAAGGATTTTCCCCGGCAAAACAAAGCGTCCGGACGCAAATCGCCGGATTTGACAAACAAGCCGGCGCTGCGTACAATATTTTTGCACCGATGCAAAAATACCGCGCACCCGCGCGGCCAAGGAGGCTGTCTCATGGAATTTGATTTTACTTCCATCATGGACCGGCGCGGCATGGATTCCATTGCCGTGGAACAAATTCCCATTCCCGGCGCGCAGGTAAGGGAAGGCTTTGACCGGATCCCGATGTGGGTGGCCGATATGAATTTTCCAACTGCGCCCAGCGTTATACAGGCGATTTCCGCCCGCGCAGCTCACCCCGCATTCGGGTATTTTGATCTTTCGGACGCCTATTATGACGCCATCCTCTCCTGGCAGAAAACGCGCAACGGCGCCGCCGTCATCCGGGAAGCGATCGGCTATGAAAACGGCGTGCTGGGCGGCGCCGCTTCCGCCCTTGGCGTGCTTGCCGCGCCGGGAGACAAAATCCTCGTTCATGCGCCAACCTATATCGGTTTTACCTTTACCCTCAAGGACAGCGGATATCAAATCGTTCACTCCGACTTGAAACGCGACGCACAGGGCGTGTGGCGGATGGATTACGCGGATATGGACCGGAAAATCAAGGAGCATGGCATTCATACCGCTATTTTCTGTTCTCCGCACAATCCCACCGGACGGGTATGGGAAAAATGGGAAATTGAAAAAGCGATGGAGGTTTACCGCGCCAACGACTGTTTCGTCATTTCCGATGAAATCTGGTCGGACCTGCTGCTGGACGGCAGCAGGCATACGCCGACGCAGTCCGTCAGCCAGGACGCAAAAATGCGCACCGTCGCGCTGTACGCGCCATCCAAAACGTTTAACCTTGCCGGCCTGGTCGGGTCCTATCATATTATTTACAACGATTACCTCCGGGAGCGCATCCGCCGGCAAAGCGCGCTTTGCGCTTATAACCACTGCAACGTCCTTTCCATGCACGCCCTGATCGGCGCATACAGCGCGCAGGGCGCACAATGGGTAGACGCGCTTTGCGGGGTGCTGAGCAAAAATGCGAAAGACGCCTATGATTTTATTACAGAAAATTTTGACGGCGTTTCCCTGGCAAGGCCGCAGGGCACCTATATGCTCTATCTGAACTGTAAAGACTGGTGTCAAAAAAATGGCAGGACGATGGACGAGCTATTGCGCGCCGGCGTTTCAGTGGGCGTAATCTGGCAGGACGGCCGGCCGTTTGGCGACCCATGGTCCATCCGCGTCAACCTTGCCCTGCCGCACAGCCGGGTCATGCAGGCCATGCACCGGCTCCAGCAATATGTTTTCTGCGCGCAGTAACCAACCGTCAGCAAAGGAGGAGTTTTTTTGGTTCGCATCAGCTGCCACAGCCGCAATTATGGCCCGGACACGCCCCAGCGCACGCTTTGGCTGATAAAAAAACTGGGATTTGATTTTGTTACGCTCGACGCGTCCACCGTGCCGCCGCAATGGGCGCTCGAGAACGTGCAAAATGCCGCCGAAAAATGCCGGCAGCTGCTTTCAGACAATGAACTTGCGCCGGTTGAATACGTATTGAGCGATTTGAGCGACGGCCAGCACTCCGTCAGCGCGACAAGTTACGATCCCTCGCGCATCGAGCCGGTGCTGTCCTATTTCCGCACGGTCTGCGCCTTTGCCGGAAAAGCCGGTTTCCAAAGCGTGATGCTGGTGGCCGGCGACGAACAGCCCGCGCTTGGCTATGAAGGCAGTTTTGACAAAGCGGCGCAGCTTTTTTCCAGGCTTGTCGCCGCGGCGCAGGAAAACGGCGTACAGCTTTGCGTCGAACCGGGCCAGCGCTCTATTTTAAATTCGCCGGATCAAGCGCTGTGCATGATCCAGGCGGTTCCCGGGCTTTGCTACACGCTGGACCCGCTTCAGTGGCAGGTGCGTGGTTATGATACGCAGCAGGCGCTGCGGCTTCTGCCCTATACCCACCATCTGCATGCCCGGCAGGCCGCGACGGGTTGGAACAAATGCCCGCTGGAATACGGCGAAATCGATTACGATCTGATTCTCAAGCGCATGCGCGGCGCGCGCTGGGACGGCGTGATCACCATGGAATTCTGGCTGACTGAACCGGAACGGTATGGCAATATGTCCCCCATCGACCAGACCATCGTTCTGCGCTATCAGATCAAGCAGCTGATCCGCAAATACTGGGCCGATACGGTCATGCGGTAACAATCCGTTGAGTTTTGCACTGTCCGTCTTTTCAAGCGACCTTTGGAAACGCATTGCACCGGATTATAAAGTGCACTGATTTTTCGTTTCAGCACGCTTTGCCCCACTGGTTCCAGGCGACCTTCCCCCATCGCTTCAAACGCCGCCAGTCCGCGTCGCCCAAAGGCATGCTGCCGGGATTTCATACCCAGACGAAAATTTTATTGAAATGTAAAAAAAGTGCTTGACAACTGTTCGAATCTCTGCTATTATAAACAAGCCGCTTAGGAAAGCGGTCAATATCGCGGAGTAGAGCAGTTGGTAGCTCG
>DCTY01000062.1 GCA_002329335.1 Christensenella sp. UBA1428 | reverse complement strand
TGGTTTTGCAAAAGCTCGCCCACGCAGCGTACGCGGCGGTTGCCCAGATGGTCGATATCGTCGGTCACGCCCACGCCGCGGTTCAGCCCGATATAATAGCTGATGGAGGCGACCATGTCGTCAATGATGATATGCTTGGGGATCAGCCGGTCATAGTTGCGGTCGATCGCCTCGCGCAGCGCGTCCTCATCGCCCGCGCACTGCGCAAGAATCTCGCGCAGCACCGGCATGTACACCTTTTCACGCACATTGACGCTCTTGGGGTCAAACGGCAAAAACGGCGCGGCGTCGGCAAAATTGTTGGAAATCACGCGCACGTCGTACCCATCCACGCTGATGGTCACTTCGTTGATCGCGGCGCGCTGGATTTCAAACGCCATATCCCGGGTAATCACCTCGCCTGCAGATACCATGATTTCGCCCGTTTCGGGGTTTACCACGTCCTGCGCGGCGGTATGGTCGGTAATGCGGGCGGCGATGGCCAGCTTGCGGTTAAACTTATAGCGGCCGACCTTGGCCAGGTCATAGCGTTTGGGGTCAAAGAACAGATTGCGCAGAAGCGACCGGGCGCTTTCCACGGCCGGCGGCTCGCCGGGACGCAGGCGCTTATAGATTTCCACAAGGCCCTCGTCCTCGCTCTTGGTGCTGTCGCGCTCCAGCGTCGCGGACAAAAGCTCGCTTTCGCCCAGCAGCGAAACGATCTGCTCGTCGGTGCCAAAGCCCATTGCGCGCAAAAAGACGGTCAGCGGCAGCTTGCGCGTGCGGTCCACGCGAATCCACATCACGTCGTTGGAATCCTGCTCATATTCCAGCCATGCGCCGCGGCCGGGAATGACGGTGGAGGAATAAAGACGCTTGCCGGTTTTGTCGATCGTCATGGCAAAATAGACGCCCGGCGAACGCACCAGCTGGCTGACGATAACGCGCTCGGCGCCGTTGATGATAAACGTCCCGGAAGGCGTCATCAGCGGGAAATCGCCCATGAACACGTCCTGCTCCTTGATTTCGCCGGTTTCCCGGTTGGTCAGGCGCACGCGCATTTTCAGCGGCGCGGCATAGGAAACGTCGCGTTCCTTGCACTCCTCCATGGAATATTTGGTATTTTTTTCATCCAAAAAATAGTCGACAAATTCCAGCATCAGATTTTCGGAATAGTCGGTGATAGGCGAGACGTCGCGCAGTACTTCGCGCAGATCCACGTCCAAAAAGCGCTGGTAGGAGTTTTTCTGCAGCTCAATAAGGTGGGGCATTTCCAATACTTCATTGATTTTAGAAAAGCTCATGCGGGTGCGTTTTCCCATTTGCACTTCGTGCATCATAAACGGCGATCACTCCTACAATAGATTTGATGGTCCCTGAAGAAAACTTGGCGCATTTTCCTTTGTCGTAAAAACTAGGGCTTGCATTTGCGGTCAATTTGGTGTATATTAATTGCGGTGAACAGTGTGACAACCAAATAAACACTGCTAATGCAATGTACTATCTTACGCTTATTTTAGCCATTTGTCAATGGCTTTATCTTTATTTACACAAATTTATATTTTTCACGCGCCGGCAAATATGGCGCGTGTTTTTTATGCCGCAAAACTAAAACGCAAAAAACACACCGGTGCAGGCTGCCGGCAGCCTGCACCGAATTCCGACGCCGCACAAACAGGCCTTATTCCAGAACAATTTCAAGCCGGACGGGGTTATGGTCGGAAAATTCAAATCCCGCGTCAACGCCCCGGACGTCCGCCAGATGGACATTGGGCGACAGCCAGAAGCCGTCGATTCCGTAGCGCTGGGTATTTTCCCCTAGCGGCGCGTCCAGCAGCCGGCAGGTCGGCACGGACAGATCGCACACCAGCTGCCACCCGGAAGGCATGGCCTGCGCATCGAGCGTTCCCGGCGTCCACGCTGCGTTTTCCCGGATCGGATACGCCTCGGCCGCGCCCGGGAAGCTCTGGTTAAAATCGCCGCCGGCAACGACATAGTTGCCCTTTTCGTATTCGCTTTGCATCAGCCGGCCAAGCGCAAGGGTCTGCGCCGCCTTGCCCGCGCCGTCGTCATAGGCCTCCAGATGCAGGTTGATCAATACCAGCTGCCGGTCCGTTCCCGCCACCGGCACGCGCGAAACCAGCAGGCACCGCTTCAGATTGGCCGTGCGCACCGGCCAGGCAAACGGACAGGGCAGCGCCTCCCGCTGCGCCTGATCGGCATGCGCTTTTGTGACGGTCAAAAGCCCGCTGTCCACCCGGCCGATGGGCGGCAGCGGAAACGGCACAAACAGGCACCGGTAATTGGGCGCATAATATGCGTCCGTGTCCGGCCCGGCAAGCAGCGCCCGCTCGTCGATGCCAAAGCTGCGGCGCGAACCGGCGTCCACTTCCTGCAAAAACACCACGTCCGCATCCAGCGCATCCAGCTGCGCTGCAATGCCGGCCAAGTTTTTTTCCACAATCTGACGGCCCAGCGGATGGACCTGGCTGCCGCCGTCCATAAAAAAATCGCTCTCCCGGCCAAGGCCGCCGTAACCGATGTTCCAGGTGACGACCGACAGCGTTTTCGGCGCGGCGCCCGCCCCGCCGGCATACACCGCCTGCGCCGGCTCCTGCTGCGTCGGACGGTATTCCGTCGCGCTCAGCACCGCAACCAGCGCCAATACGGCCAGCGCCAGCGCCGCCAGCAGCCCTCCAAACGACTTGAGTAAAACTTTCAGCAATTCAAACGCCTCCCTGTCCCAAACCCGCCGCACGCCCAAACGCGTCTGCCGGCGGCAGTTTTACCGGTTGAATCCGCACGCCGTCTGTGCTATGATGAGGACATTCCCGATCCAATCCACGGAGGCGCATCGCCATGCAGATTCTGTTTTTGTGTCAATCCGACCGTTTTTTACAGGTCTATCCCCCGCAGCTGCGCCAGCGGCTCTGCGCGCTGGGCGCGTGCGAGCGGATTTATACCGCGGAACAATTAGACCAGACACCGGACGCCTTTGGCGACGTTACGGACATTTTCTCCACCTGGGGTATGCCGCCGCTGAGCAGCGCGCAGATCCGTCGTTTTTTCCCCCGCCTGCGCCGCGTTTTTTACGCCGCCGGTTCGGTCCAGCAGTTTGCGCGGCCGTTTCTGGCGTGCGGCGTGCGCGTTTTCAGCGCCTGGGGCGCAAACGCCGTGCCGGTCGCGGAATATACCGTCAGCCAGATCGTGCTGGCCAACGCGGGCTTTTTCGCCGCCGCCGCGCTTCAAAGCGCGGGCAAAACGCAGCAGGCCGACAAGGTTAAAGCCCGGTATCCCGGCAATTACGGCGCGAAGGTCGGCCTGCTCGGCCTTGGCATGATCGGCCGGCGCGTTGCAAGCATGCTGCGCGCCTATACGCTTGAGGTATTGGCCTGCGACCCGTTTTTGCCGCAGGAGACCGCCGATGCGCTGGGCGTACGGCCGGCGTCGCTGACGGAAATCTTTCAAACCTGCCAGGTCGTGTCCAACCATATGGCCAACAACGAACAGACGCGCGGCATGCTGGGCTACGACCTGTTTGCAGGCATGCCGCCCTATGCCACGTTTCTCAACACCGGCCGCGGCGCGCAGGTCGTGGAAGCGGATCTGGTCCGCGCGCTGACCGAGCGGCCGGATCTGTACGCCGTGCTGGACGTCACCTGGCCGGAGCCGCCCGCGCCGGGGCATCCGTTTTATACGCTGCCAAACGCCGTGCTTACCCCGCATATCGCCGGCAGCAAGGGCGACGAAGTGCATCGCATGGCGCAGTATATGTTCGACGAGTACCAGCGGGTTATCCGCGGCCAGCCGGCCCAATGGGAGGTCACGCTGCCCATGCTTGAAACCATGGCGTAGCAGATCGGCGCTGCTGCAAAAAAAGCCGACAGCCAAAAGCCTCATCCGCACCGGACGAGGCTTTTTTAAACGAACAAATTATTTGATCAGATGAATTTCGCCGATAAACGGAAGAGGATTTTCTTTTTCCTGAATCGCCGCAAGCAGCCCGGCAAGCCAAAACACCGCGCCCGCCACATTCAAAAGCCAGGTAAGATAGCGAATCACCGGAATCAGGTTAAGGACTTTTGCAACAATCCCCAGAACAATCTGAACCAGAAAAATCACCAGCGCCTGATTGATATGGAACTTTGCGCCCTCTTTGTCGCCGGCCAGATATGCGATCAGCCAGCCGACCCAGGTCAGATATGCGACAATGCCCGTCGTCTTTTTATCCATAAAAACATCCTCCTGTCCTTGATTTTGTACATACAGTATAGCACGCCGCCGCCGCGCATGACAATGGTTTTCCCCCGGGAAGCCGCAAAAAAGTCCCTTGCTTGGCGATACCCGCGCATAGCGGTGCGCCCGGACGCATACGCTGTCACCAAAACGGTGCAGGAGGCGGCAGGGATGACTTTGGATTGTATCAAAAGCGGCGGCTGGGCGTTTATCGTCGGCGTAAGCCCGGACGCTCCGCAGCGGCGGCGGCTGCTGGAGCTGGGACTGACGCGCGGCGCGCTGGTGCGCATGTGCGGCCACGCAGCCTTTGGCGACCCGGTGTGGATTTATGTGCGCGGCGGATATCTGACCATGCGCAAAAGCCAGGCAGCGGCCATTTTGGTCCGCCCCGCGCTGCCGCTGCCGGGCGGCGGCTTTGCTCATGAAACGCATTTATGGCAGGAGGCGCAGGGATGAAGCCGCTGTTTGCGCTTTGCGGCGCGCCCAACTGCGGCAAAACAACGCTGTTTAACCGGCTTACCGGCGCACATCTGGCCGTAGGCAACCGCGCCGGCGTTACCGTTGCCGCCCAGACCGGGCTGGTCTGCTTTGAAAATCAGCAGGCGGTGCTGGCCGACCTGCCCGGTATGTACTCCATGGCGCCGCAGGGCCGCGACGAGCAGGCGTCGCTGAAATTTTTGGAGCAGGCCGACCCGGACGTCGTCTTTTGCGTTGTACGCGCCGACGCGCTGGCCCGCGGACTTTTCCTGGCGCTGGAGCTGATGGAATGGGGCGCGCCGCTGATCGTCGTTTTGTCGATGACCGATGTGACCGCCCGGCAGGGGCTGTATCTGGACGCGGCCCGGCTTGAAGCGCTCCTGGGGGTGCCGGTTTTTTTCGCCGGTACGCCCAAGGGGCGCGAAGCGCTTCTGTCCGCAGCCTTTCGTCTGGCAAAAAATCCCGTCTGCGCGCCAAAGCCCCTGTACGCCGCGCCGGTGCAGGACGCCTGGGAAGCGTGCGAAGCGCTTTTTTCCCCGGATCACCGCAGCGCCTTTTTCGCCATCCGGGCGCTGGAATCGGACTCTGCCGCCTGCGCGCGCCTGACTGCGCCCGCCAAACGCCAAAGCGCCGCCGCCATTCTCACCGCGCTTGAAAAGCAGACGGGAACGGATGGGTGCATGGCCGTGATCTGCGCGCGTTACGCCCGGTGCGACGCCTGCGCGGCAGCTTGCCTGACCGACAAAACGCCGTGCGCGGGCGACAAAACGAACCTGCCCGCCGCGGCCAGTGCGGCGCCTGTCCTGCCCGCCGCGCCGCCGGTTTATCAGCCGCCGCAGCCTGACGCTCCCCCCGTCCGCCTCGACACGGCCGCTGCCAGCCGCGGCAGCCGGCTTGCCCGGGCGGTGCTGCACCCGTTCTGGGCGTCCGTATGGCTAATCGCGCTGCCGGCGCTGATCTTCTTTGTCACCTTCGGTCCCCCGGGCCAGCTGCTTACCGGCATCATCGGGCAGCTAGTGTCCCTGCTGGGCGCAGGCGCCGACGCGCTGGCGCAGTCCGCCGGCATGCCGCCGGTTGCCCGCTCCTTTTTATCTGTCTGCATTTTCGGCCAGCTTGGCGCGCTTCTGGGCTTTCTGCCGCAAATCGCGCTCCTATCGCTGTTTATGACGCTTCTGGAGGACAGCGGCATGATGGCTTATCTGGCGGTTCCCGCCGACCGGATCATGCGCCGGTGCGGGCTGAGCGGCGCAGCGTTTATTCCGCTGCTGATGGGCTTTGGCTGCACCGTACCGGCGCTGATGGCCGTTCGGGCGCTGCCGGATGCGGACATGCGCGTTCGCGCCCGGCATCTGCTGCCGCTGGTTTGCTGCGGCGCGCGCCTGCCGATGCTGGGCTTGCTCTGCGGCCTGTTTTTCCCCGGAAAAAGCGCGCTGATGCTGGGCCTGATGCTGTTTTTAAGCCTGTTTGCCGTTTTCTGCACGGGCGCGGCGCTCAAACAGCGGCGGGACAGCACGTTTTTAATGGAGCTGCCGCGCTGGCATCTGCCCAAAGGCGTTGCCCGTCAGGTCGGGCGGCGCGCGCTGGCGTTTCTGCGCAAAACAGGCGCTGTGATTTTGCTGGTGGGCGTGCCCGTCTGGCTGGCGCAGTCCTTCACCGCCCAGGGGCAGTTTGTCACCGACGCCGGCGCAAGCCTGCTGGCCGATTTTGGCCGGATACTCGCCCCGGCGCTGGCGCCGCTGGGTCTTGGCAAATGGCAGCTGGTCACCAGCCTGCTTTGCGGTCTGGCGGCCAAGGAATCCGCCGTCTCGGCGCTTTTGCTGCTTTGCGGCGGCGTTTCAGGCGTTGCATCGGCCTTTACGCCGCAAAGCGCGCTTTCGTTTTTAACCTTTTTTACGCTTTACACGCCCTGCGTGGCGGCCATGGCCGCTCATGTGCGTGAATCCGAGCGGTTTTCCCACAGCGCCGCCGCAATCGGACACGGACTTTTGATCGCCTACACCGCCGCCGCAGCCGTGCATCTGATCTGCATGCTGCTGTGCTAAGCGCCGGCTTTTCAGCGCCGGCAAAACATGGTATACTCTATTATACAGGCAGACACGCCGCATCGGCGATTTTACAATTCAAAGGAGCATACAGGCATGAAGCATGTACTGGAACTGAAAACGCCCGCCAGTTGGTGGCATGATCTCTGGCGCGAAGGGCTTCCCGTCGGCAACGGCTATACCGGCGCCAGCCTTTATGGCGGCGCAAAGCGCGAAATTTTGCAGCTGAGCCGGCATGATTTCTGGTATGGCGGCCAGGATACGCCGGTGCCGGACGTACATGAGGCGTTTGAACGGATGCGCCGGAAAATGGACGCGGGCGATTTTCAATCCGCCAGCTGGGAAGTGGTCAACGCGCTGAAGGAAAAAGGCTACGGCTCTGCGCTGGAATCGCACAGTCCGCTGGCGCGCCTGATCGTCCAGCAGGAGCCGCTGTGCGGCTTTGACCATTTTTCCCGCAGCCTGGATATGCGCCGGGCGCTGGCCGCGCAGCGCTGGTACGACGGCGGCGTCCAGATGAGCCGGGAGGTTTTTGTGTCGCGCGCAAGCGACGAGGTCATCTACCGGCTCTGCGCGCAGGCGGACCCCTGCGATACCGACAGGATCGCCTATCAGGTTTCCCTGGAAGCCTACCGCAACGACGGAGAAAAACCCAAGCCCGCGATGGAAACGATCTGGGCAACCGCGCAGGAACAGGCCGTATGCGAATCGGACCGGGAAGGCTGGCTGTATTTTAACGCGTCGCGCGCAAAGCCGGGGCAGGCGGCGCAGGACTTCGGCGCCGTAGCCCGGGTATGCGTATCGGAAGGCGCAGTGCGCGCAGTGCGCGGCCATTTGGAAATCCGTGGGGCAAGGCAGGTGCTCATTGCGGTTCGCCTGTACGTCGACCAGCCGCGCCAGCAGGCCTGGCAGGCGCTGACGGCACAGATGGCCGGACAAAACGCCTCGTTTGAAGCGCGCCTGGATCAAAGCGCGGCGCTGCACCGGGCGCTGTATGAAAGCGCGTCGTTTTCTTTGGACGGCGTTTGCTGGGAAAACGCAAACGAAACGCTCACCATGCAGGCCTTCTGCGAAAAGCAAAGCCCGGAGCTGATCGAAAAGCTGTGGCATTTCGGCCGGTATCTGTTCATTTGCGGCAGTGCGCCGGGCGCCAATCCGTTTCCGCTCTACGGCCTCTGGGACGGATGCTACCAGCCCATGTGGTGCCACAACATGGCCAACGAAAATCTGCAGATGATTTACTGGCATTGCTTTACCGGCAACCTCCTGCCCTGCCACGAGGCGGTTTTCCAATATATGAACGCCCGTATTCCCGCGTTTGAAAACAATGCCCGCAAGCTCTTCGGCCTGGACGGCATCTACATGACCGCCGGCACGACGCCCGGCGTGTCCTCCCCCACCCAGGTGGTGCCGGTTATCATCAACTGGGTCGGCGCCGCCGGCTGGATCGCTCAGCATTACTGGCGGTATTTCACCTATACGCAGGACTGGACGTACGCCCGGCAGGTAATGGCGCCCTATCTGGACGGCGTCGCGCGCTTCTACGAGGGCTTCGTGCGCTTTGAGGAAAAGGACGGCAAGGAACAGATCCGGTTTTATCCCAGCGTATCGCCGGAAAACACGCCGAAAAATTTCATGCCGCCCGACGGCGTACAGATGGCCCACCCGATGCCCACGACGATCAATTCGACGATCGATCTGGCCATTCTCAAGGAATTTTTCACCAATCTGCTGACCTTTGACGCGCTTTTAAAACAGCAGGGCGAAGCCGGCTTTGATCCCGGGCGCACGGCGCTTTGGCAAAAAGTGCTAAACGCCATCGGCCCCTACCGTGTCAACGCCGACGGCGCGGTGCGCGAGTGGCAGGACGATCGCTTTTTGGACCGCTACGACCATCGCCACCTGTCGCATCTGTACCCGGTGTTCCCCGGTCAGGAAATTAACCCCATCCGCGACCCGCAGCTGCTGCCGCCGTACATTCAGGCGGTTCATCTGCGCAAAATCGACGCCCAGACCGGCTGGTCCATGGCGCACATGGCCGCCATTTACGCCCGTTTCGGCGACGGCGGCGCCGCCATGCGCACGCTGGATAACCTGGCCAAAAGCGCGCTGCTCAACAATTTTTTCACGCTGCACAACGATTGGCGCGGTATGAATATTTCCCTTTGCATGGACCCGGCGCCCGTTCAGCTCGACGCGCTGATGGGCTATGTCAACGCGGTTCAGGAGATGCTCCTGTATGCAGCGCCCGGTTTTCTGGCGCTGCTGCCGGCGCTGGAGCCGCGGCTTTATGCCGGCGCATTTTCGCATTTCCGCTATCCGGACGGGGAGGCGGACGTACGCTGGGATGCGCAAAAGGGGCAATTGCAGGCCGTTCTGCGGCCCGTACGCCCCCATACAATGACGCTCGCCCTGCCCGCCTTTGCCCGCAATCCCCGCTTTGAAGGGGCGCAGGCCGTTCCTGCCGGAGAAAATTGCTGGCAGGTCACGCTTTGCCGCCAAGCGCTTTGCATCACCTGCGAGCCGGACGCCCAGTAGGCCGGTTTCACGCCCTCTGCAAAATCCCCCATTTCCGCTCCTGCGGAAATGGGTTTTTTTATTGCCTGCCTGCTTTTCCGCATTTCCAAAACCAGCTCAAAAAAAGCGCATGATACCTCTTGACGAATAATACAATGTATTATATAGTATTGTGCGTAAGGAGGTGTTTCTCATGGATGCACAGCTCAAGCGCGGCCTGCTGGAAGTCTGCGTGCTGAAAGTCCTTCAGCAGGGGGATTCCTATGGCTACCAGATCATCAAGGATGTGTCCAGCTGCATTGAAATTTCCGAATCGACACTTTATCCGATTTTAAAACGGCTGGAAGCGGCCCAGGCGCTTTCGGTCTACAGCGTGGAGCACAACGGGCGGCTGAGAAAATATTACCGGATCACGCCCAAGGGCGACACGCGCGTAGGCGAATTTTTGGCCCAATGGCAGGAAGTGATGCGGGTATACCAATTTATTAAAGGAGCAGAACGATGAAAAAAGAAGCGTTTTTAGAGCTTTTAAAGCAGCGGCTGCACGGGCTGCCCGAAGATGAGGTCCAAAAATTTCTGTCGTTTTATCAGGAGAGCATCCAGGACCGCATGGAAGAGGGCGTAGACGAAGAAACTGCCGTTGCGCAGCTGGGCGATCTGGACGGGATCGTACGGGAAATCGAACTGGAAATGCCGCTGGGGCGTCTGGTGAAAAACAAAATGCGCAAAAACAGGGAAAATTCCGGGCACAGCGCGGCCTGGATCGTGCTGGCGATTCTGGGCGCGCCGCTTTGGGCGCCGCTTTTGCTGGCGGCAGCGCTGGTCGCCCTGAGCGTTTATCTGGTGATCTGGGCCGGCCTTGCCGCAGCGGCCTGCGTGCTTTTGGCCCTTGGCGTCAGTTTTATGGCGCTGCTGGCCGGCGCGGTGGTCTGTTTGTTTACGATGTCGCCGGCCAGCGGTTTTTTCCTGGCGGGCGCAGCGCTTTTATGCATTGGCCTGCTGCTTTTATGCGTCCGGCCGCTTTGCTTTCTGGCCCGTCAGGTCGGCGCGCTTTCGGTTCGCTTTGGCCGCTGGGTCAAAAGCCTGTTTGTATCCGGGAAAGGAGCGGTTTAAATGAAAAAAACGGTTTTAATCGGCCTGATCTGCGCAGCGGCGGGGATTCTGGTCATGGGGCTTGCCTTTGCCAGCGTGGGGTTTGACCCTGCGCGGCTGTCCACGGCGCCGCGCTATGAACAGAAAACCATGCAGGCCGCGGCAAAGGACGCCAGTGCGCCGGACCATCCGGATATGCCGTCCTATGAACAAAAAAGCCTGCAGTCGGACAGCGTTTCCGCCATTGAGATTCAGGATGTTTCGATGCCGCTGCGCGTAGGGCTTTCGCCGGATGCACAGATTCATATCACCTACTTTGAAAACGAATATGAAACCTACCAGATCACGCGCGGCGACGTGCTGCGCTTTGAAAAGATCGTCCGGCAGCCCTGGTACGCCAACCTGGTCCGGATAGACTTTCAGGACGTCTATTTTGAACTGCTGCTGCCCGCGGGATTTGAAGGCAGTCTGAATCTGGACACCGAAAACGGCGACATGACCTTCTGCGGCGCAAGCGCGGGCCGCACCGAAGCCCACAGCGCCAACGGCAAAATCCAATTGGACGCGTTTGACGCCTCTGCGCTGGCGCTTTCCACCAGCAATGGCAGCATTTCGCTAAAGCAGCTTACGCTTTCCGGCGATCTGACCGCCAAAACAAGCAACGGCAAAGTCGATCTGGACGGCGTACAGGCTGCGCGGGCAGACGTGCGCACGTCAAACGGTGAAATTGAGCTTGAAAATCTGCGCGTGCAAACCGTCACGGCGCAGACCAGCAACGGCGGCATTGAATTGGAAAATGTCAACGCCGCCCAGCAGATCGAGCTGACGACCTCCATCGGAGACATTACCGGCACCGTATTGGGCCAGATGCGGGATTTTTCCATTCAAACCCATTGGGACGGGTTTTCCGACTGTTCCCTGCCCCAATCCATGCCCGGCGGCAAAAAAACGCTGACCGTCCGTTCGGACATGGGCAAGATCGATCTAAGCTTTATCCCGGGGCCATAAAGCGGCCGCACAAAAAACAACCGGCGCATGGCTGCAAAGCCATGCGCCGGTTTTATTGCCGACTGATTGATTTTCCGGCAGCGCCGCGAATTTACGCTTCCACCGCGGCAACAACGCGCACCGGGAAGGATTCCACGCCCGCGACAGGCACCGGAAATGCGCAAAGCTCAAAGCGCGCGCAGGGCAGATCGTTTAAATGCGCAATATTTTCGATCAGGCAGATATTCTTTTCCAAAAGCGCCGTATGGTTGACATGCTGCTCGCTTTTGGGGATTTCAACGCCGCCGGCGTCCACCGCCATCATCTTCATCCCGGCATCCACCAAAAGCCGGATGGCTTCATTGGTAAAATAGGGGCTTTTCCCGTATTCGTCGGTGCCATACCGGTCGCTGTAGCCCAGATTGCAAACCACAATATCGCCGGGGCGAATGCCGCCCGCCGCCCGGATGGCCGCCTCGAGCGCGGGAACCGTAATGGGCTGCCCCGCCGGAACCGCGCGCAGATCCACCAGGACCGCCGGGCCGCACAGCGTATTGAGATCCACCGTCGCCAGATCCGCGCCGTCGGGGAAAAGATGATAGGGCATTTCAATGTGGGTGCCGATATGGGAAACCATGGAGATATTGCTCATGATATACCATTGTCCCGCCAGGCGCACCACGTTCTGGTTGACGGTTTCCGCGCCGATGGTTTCCACGGTAAACTTGCGCGGGGCGGTTTTCGGGTCGATCACATGGGTCAGGTCAATCAGCTTGCGCATGATATCCGCTCCTTCAAATGATTTCATGTATCTGTATTATAGCGCGTTTGCCGCCGCGGCGCAACGGCGCCGGGACGCCGCCGAAAACGCGCTTCTAAGTTTCCCTGCGCGCACGGGGCGCCCCGTTTTCCGCCAGGCCGGGTTATTTTTGGGCCAGCGTTTCAAATTCGCCGGCCATATCGGCATATGCCTTTAGGCTCTGGCGCCAGAAATCGGGCGTCGTCAGATCAATACCGGCCATCTGCGCCGCGCCCTCAACGCTCGTCACCGTCGTGGCGTGCAAAATCGCGCGGTATTTGGGCACGAACGACGGCCCCTGCGTTTCATAGCAGCGATACAGCCCCATGGCGAACAGGCCGCCAAAGGCATAGGGGAAGTTGTAGAAGCTGCGTCCCTCGCTGTAATAGTGGCTCTTGCAGGCCCACATATACGGATGCAGGCAGTCATGATCCAGTCCGTCGCCATAGGCCTTTTTCTGGGCGTCAATCATCAGGGCGCAAAGCTGGTCGGGCATCAGGAACTGATCGGTGCAGGCGTCAAACACCGCGGTTTCAAACAGATAGCGCGAATAGATGTCGCAGATGATCTGCGTCGTATAGCTCAGGCAGCGCTCCAGCAAAAACAGGCGCGTGCCGGCGTCTGCGGTTTTGAGCAGATGGCGGATCAGGTGCGTTTCATTAAAATTGGACGCCGTTTCCGCCACCGGCATGGAATACCCACGGTTCAGCGGCCGGTGATCCAAAATGTTCAGATTGTGGTATGCATGCCCCAGCTCATGGGCAAGGGTCTGCACATCGCCCAGCGTTTCATCATAGTTGGTCAGAATACGGCTCTGCCCAATGCTGGGCACGCCGGAACAGAACGCGCCGCCGACCTTGCCGGGACGGGAATAGAAATCGATCCAGTTTTCATCAAACGCCCGGCGCATCATCTGCGCCATATCCGGCTCGAACTGGCCAAAAACGTCCAGCAGCAGCGTGCGCGCGTCCTGGACGGTATACCGGCCCTCGCACGAACCAACCGGCGCGAACAGGTCATACCACGGCAGCGCGCCCTTGTGCCCCAAAAGCTGCGCCTTGGTCTTTAAATACCGATGAAAAACCGGCAGATATTCGTCCATGGCCGTCAGCATGGCGTCAAGCGTCTTTCGGGACATGCGCGATTTTTCAAGCGTCATCTGAAGCGGCGAAGCATAACCGCGCTTTTGGCTGAGCATTGTGACCTGCGCCTTGATGTTGTTAAGCGCAAACGCCAGCGGCTCCTCGATCTTGGCGTAGCTGCTCAGCTCCGCCTCATAGGCCTGTTTGCGCACCTGCGCATCGTCGCTGTAGGCCAGATTGCGCACATCCGACAGGGTAACGGTTTTGCCCTCATACGCCACCTGAAGCGTCGCGGTCAGCTGAGAAAACAGCCGCGACCACGCGCTGCCGCCCGTCAGGTTCATCTGCGCGACGGTTTCTTCCAGCTCGTCAGAAAGCAGATGCGCCGCCTGCTGACGGTTTTCCGCCAGCAAAAATGCGTAATCGGCAAAGATCGGATCCTCCTGCGCCCATTTTTCCGCCGTCTTTTCATCGATACGCGCCAGGACCTTCTGCGCCATCGCCATTGGCAGGGCGATTTTTGCGTTTTTGGCCGATACCTGCCGGTAGCGCGACACCGTCTGCGCGTCGGTGGACGCCACGGACATGCGCAGATGGATATAGCCGGACAGTTTGCGGATCTTTTCCTGATACGCCTCCATCGCCAGCAGGATGGTGCGCGCCTGCGCCTGCGCGCTCATGCCGGTTTCCGCCTGCGCCGCGCGGCGCAGATCGTCCTGCAGACCGTCCAACGCGTCAAAATCCGCCTGGAACGCCGGGTCGTCATAGCCGTGATACAGCTCGTCCAAAGACCATTGGTATGCCATGTCTTTTCCTCCCTATTGGCCGCTCAAACGTCGGCTGTTTTGATATGCTTTTTATTTTAACACAAAATTCCGTTTCTGGATAGCGCCGGCAAAATCCGTTATTCTTGAGGCGCAGGCCCGTTTGCGCGCCGGGAAAACTGTGTTATAATAATGCCGGACGAAAGCGGACGCCGGCGCGTTTTGCACCGTGCGCTTCCGGGAAAGGAAATCGCGGCGTGCGTGAATTTATCATCGGCCCCCAGGACGACGGGCGGCGACTGGACCGCTGGATCAGTCGGGAAATGCCGGCGCTGGGCATGGGGCAGCGCCAGAAATATTTAAGGCTCAAGCGCTTCAAAATCGACGGCAGCGCCGCGCAGGGGGATTACCGGCTTCAGGCCGGGCAGCACATGCAGGTTTATCTAAACGACGAATGTTTTGAAAAGCCGCGCCGGGAGGATCCCTTTTTGGCGCATTTCAAGCCGCAGCTGCGCATCGTGTTTGAAGACGAGCATCTGCTGCTGGTGGATAAAAAGCCGGGGCTGATGGTTCACACGGACGCCAGGGGGCATGAACATACGCTGCTGGATCATCTGCGGGCTTATCTGTACCAGCAGGGCGCATATGATTCAACCGACCCGCAGTCGTTCGCGCCGGCGCTTTGCAACCGGATCGACCGGTTTACCGGCGGCCTGGTGATTGCGGCGAAGGACGAAGCGGCGCTCAAAGCCGTCAACGCCAAAATCCGCGCCCGCCAGGTGCGCAAATTTTATCTGTGCATCGTCCATGGCGCGCCGGATGCGGACAGCGGGCTGCTCGAATCGTATCTGATCAAACCGCAGGGCGCCAAAAAAACGCTGGTTTGCGACGGGCCCCAAAACGGCGGCAAGCTGGCGCGCACGCGCTATCGGGTGCTGGCGCAGGATCGCGGATTGTCGCTGATCCTGTGCGAACTGCTCACCGGATACACCCATCAGATCCGCGCGCAGTTCGCGCACGCCGGCCTTGCGCTGCTGGGCGACGGACAATATGGCGATCCGCGCCGCGACCAGGGCTTTGACCAGGGGTATCAGGCGCTGTGCGCGGTAGGGCTTGTTTTTGATTTCCCGCCGGACGGCGGCATATTATCCGATTACGCCAAAAAAGCCTTCTGCGTAAGCGACGTGCCGTTTGCGCGCCGGTTTTTTCCCAATATCCCCTGGCGCAGCGCGCTTGAAAGCGCGATGCTGCCGCAATAACGGCAAAACGGGCCTTCCAAGCGCCCGTTTCCGATTTGGCGTTTTCGCGCCTGCTTTCAATGACGTCAAGGAGGGTATGATTGGACCGGTTTGAACGCGTATCCCTGTTCCTGTCCCTGTCCCAATACAGGCTGTAAAAATCATGGCCGCTGCTGCCAGTGCGTGGCGCGGCATACCGGGCTTGGCACTCTGCCGATGTGCCTGCGGCCCGCGGAAAAAGCGCCGGAAAAGGAGGCCCCAAAATGAAGCTCGCACTTGCCTTGAACGAACGGGCGCAGCTGCAGGTCAAAATCCGCCAGCTGTGCGCACGGCTTAACAACAACGCGCAGGTTCAGGAGGGCGAAACGCCCGCCGAAGACCCTTATGAGCTTTTAAAGCAGCTGGCGGACAGCTACAGCGCCCTGGAAGGGCTGATCGCCCGCATCAACCGCACCAACGCCGCCGTCATGGTCGGAAACGAAACGCTGACCGACCTGCTGGCCCGCCGTGATTGTCTCAGTGACCAGGTGCGTGCGCTGCGTGAATTTCTGGATTGCGCCAGCGCCACCGTCACCCGCCGCACGGCCAGCGAAATCCGTGTGCGCAGCGCTGTGGATGTGCGCGCGCTGCAAAAACAGCTGGATCAAAAGGCCGGACAGCTGCGCCAGCTGGACGCCGTGATCCAGGAGACCAACTGGACGGCGCAGCTAAAATAAATCCTATTTGGACAAAACGCAAAAAGCGAATGAGATCTCCGCCGGCTGAGAATAAACCGGCATGCTGGCAGCGCCCGGACAGCGCGAGGTTCAACTCCTCTTTTCCTGTTCCGTCCGGCAGGCTTACATCCGCATCGTTCCTGTTTTTTTCACTACCGATCATTGGTTTTGCGTTTGGGTGGGGTTGGGGTTTTGTTAAAATCAGCGCCCGGGCTGCGTTTTGCCGTCCGGGCGGCTTTGTCGCCGTCTCTGCGGACGGCAAGCGCCGAATCACCGATAAAAAGAAGGAGGCAGGCCATGTTTGAAATTCCTTTTGTGCGCCGTCAGATCATTCAAAAGGGATGGTCCGGCGACCGGAAATACTGCGCGGCGGATGCAGCGGGCAAGCGCTATCTGCTTCGCATTTCCCCCGCAGCGCAGTATGAAAGCAAGCGGATCGAATTTGAGCAGATGCAAAAAGTCGAGGCGCTTGGCATAAACATGTGCAGGCCGCTGGCCTTTGGCGTCTGCCCGGAGGGGGTCTATTCCATCCAAAGCTGGATCGACGGGTCCGACGCCGAATCCGTGCTGCCCCATGCCGCCGCAGACGCCCAGTACGCCTACGGCCTTAATGCCGGCAGCATGCTCAGAACCATGCATCAGCTCCCTGCGCCCGACACCACGCCGGCATGGCCCGTCCGCTTTAACCGCAAGGCGGACGCCAAAATTCTAAAATACCGCCAATGCGCGCTGGCGTATGAAAACGGGCAGGCCTTTATCGATTATATCCAGCAAAACCGGTCGCTTCTGGACGGACGTCCCAACACCTATCAGCACGGGGATTATCATATCGGCAATATGATGATCGGCCGCGACCGCCAGCTGTATATCATCGACTTTAACCGCAGCGATTTTGGCGATCCCTGGGAGGAATTCAACCGCATCGTGTGGTGCGCGCAGGCGGCGCCGGCATTTGCCAGGGGCATGGTCGACGGCTATTTTGACGGCGCGGTCCCGATGGCGTTTTGGCGGCTGCTGGCGCTTTATATCAGCAGCAACACGCTTGGCTCCCTCCCCTGGGCCGTTTCCTTTGGCGAAAAGGAAATCCGCGTCATGCAAGACCAGGCCAAAATGGTACTGCAATGGTACGACGGCATGAAAAACCCGGTGCCCAGCTGGTATACGCAGGATTTATGACGCCAGGGCAGCTGTTCCGGCATAAAAAATCCAGGGATTTATATCTCCCTGGATTTTTTTGGCTCCATGCCCGCCGGATTCCGGTTTTATCCAGCCGCAGGCCGCGCGGCGTCCTGGTTGCAGGTTCTGCAATGCCCACAGAATCATAGGACGCAGGCGGCAGCGTTGATCACCTTGGTGTCGGAAGCCGCGCCGGTCAGCTGCTCCATCAGGTCGCCCGCGCCGATATTGGCAACGTCGGTGCTGACGGCGGCCACAGCGCTTTCCTGCTCCGGACTGCAAAACACCTGCGCGCAGTCGCGAACGGTAAGCCGCTGCAAAATCCAGTCCGCCGGGATATCCTGCGCCAGCCGGACAGACGCGCAATCGGCCACCAGCAGCCCCTGCTCACAGTTTTCCAGCAGCTGCCGGTCGATCACAGCGCTGATTTTATCGCAGACGGTGTACGCATAGCTTCGGATGATCTCCTTTTGACGATACTGCGCGTCAATCTGGTCAAACGCCTCCTGAAGCGGCGCTGTCAGCCGCACCTTGCCGGACACATAAAGCTGCGCCAGCTGACGCAGCGCATTTTCGCCCGCCTCCTGAACCGTCAGGTCTCCCTGCACATAAAGCCTGACGCCATAGCGGCGGATCACGCTGTCGTCCAGCGTCGTATCGCCCTGAATGAACGCCGTGCCGTCGGGCACAACGGTGATATCGACATCCTCGTTTAAAATCGGCAGGATCTTTTCGCACAGCGACTGCGCCAGGATGGCCTTCGGGCTTTCAAAGCGGACGCCTTTTTCAACAAGCGCATCCGCGTCCAGCGCTGTATCGACAAAAACCAGCCGTCCGGCGGCATAATAAAGGCTGCTTCGGGCGCGCAGCGGGAAAAAGCGGTCGATCACCGCAGTGGATTTGAGCAGCACCGCGCCGTCCGGATAGACGTTTGTCGCCCCGTTGACCTGCAAATTGGTCAGCTGGCCGCTCAGGCTCTGCGGGATCGTCACCTGGCCGTTGACCTGGATGGCATAATAGCTTTGCGCCGCTTTGAGCCCCTCCGGCGCAATATGCAGCCGTCCGTTGACTACCAGCAGCGCTGCGCCTTCAACCCGGGTATTGCCGTCGATGGCAAACGTGCCGTTCTGGGTCTGAAAGCTGACCGTTTCACCCTGCGGCAGCTCCAGGACAGACCCGGCGTTGATCGTCACGGGATAGCGGTGAATCAATTCGTTGGTCTGCGCGGTAACCGCCACAACGGCGGCATTGATCCGGACGGACTCGTAGGCCTGGAGCGTTTCTTCTTTTAAGTTGCACAGGTTGCAGGATGCGCAGTTGACGACCAGTTTTTTCATTTTTTATCCTTCCTTTCCAATTGTCCGGAACCGTCCGCTCAGCGGCGGCCCGTCTTTCCAAAGCCGCGCTTTTCATGCGCACGTTCAAACACATCGCCGGGCAGCCGCACCGGCGCGCCGGGAACAGCGGTGGGCGCGCCGTTAAAGCCCAGGGGTCTGACGTCATAGGGTAACAGCATCATAACAGGGATTCCTCCTTACGGCATTTGCAGCTGCCGCTTTAAGATCGACCGGGCCTGCAGGAGCCGGCTGCGGATGGTCGCGGGTGAAACGCCGTAAAATTCACCCAATTCCGTGGCGTTATAGCCAAGAAAATACCGCTGCTCAAACAACAGCCGCAAATCATAGGGCAGGCACGACAGCAGCAGCTGCGTTTCCACGCTGGAAAAACCGGATTCACAGGCTTCCTCCTGCTGCGCCGCCGTCTTTCTGGCGGCCAGCGCGTTTCTGCGCGCCGTATCCAGAAAAAGATTCCGCGCGGTTTTATAAAGCCAGGCGCGGCGCTGTCGGGCGTCCAGCGGCTCCAGGTCCGCAATATGGGTCAGCGCGCGCAGAAAGACTTCCTGCATCAGATCCTGCGCCGCCGCCGCGTTTTTGCAAAGGGCCGTGCAGTATCGCTCCAGCTCCCGGGCATGGCTTTGGTAAAGCGCTTCCACCATTTGCCTTCCTCCTTTCCTGCCGCTTACATCCCTATAACGAACGGGACGGCGCAAGTGTTGAAGCAAAATAAAAAAAGCGCCAAAGAAATTGCGCTTTGGCGCCCTCAAAAGGTCCGCGTCCGGTTTGAGCCGAAGGACGGCATTGCGCGGCGCAGTTTTTTGCGCCCGGCCTTGCCGTCCCCGGCAGACGTCTTTTATTTTAAGAAAATGGGCTGGGTAAACGCGCCGTTTTTGGCGCAGTCCCATGCGGTAAAACGAACCCATTTCATGCCGGCAGGGATATCCATGGCAATCTGCTCGCTGCCAAACGGCCTGCGGTCCGTCAGGGACATCACGCGCTGGCCGATGGCCTCGCCGTCGGAATAGACGATTTCGCAAAAATCCATCGGGAAGGTCCAGCTTAGGGTCACGCGCACCTGGCCGTCCTCCACCCGGTAATGATCCAGCAATACCTCGCCGGTGGTGACAAACCAATCGCCCCGGGTAAACGCCTCCACCAGCGCGCTGGTATCGTCTACCGTCACCGGGCGGTCCAGTTTGACATAATTGACGTTAAAATCGCCGTAAAGATCGTATTCATACGTCTTTTTATAGGTATCCACTTCGCCCAGAATATATTTGGGATGATCCGAAAGATTGTTCAGTTCATCCAGCGTGTCAAAATTGCGTCCGTCCCCCAAACGCTCAAACGACAGGTCCGCCGGCATATAACGGAACCCGATGCCCAGATAATTGCGGCTGCGGAACAGCTCGCTGTCCAGATAAGCGTCGGGGTATTCCTCGTTGGCCTTGGTGCGCGGATGCGGCGTTAAAAACAGCCCGCCGGTCTTAAAGAGGAACCGGGTGACCTCCTGAAGATTGGACAGATGATAATACGTTCCCTCGGGGATCTGTTCCTCAAACGGCTGCCCGGGCGCGCGCGAACGCGAATACCATTGGGGTTTGGGCAAAAACAGGTTCCAGTGGCCGCCCACGCCGCAGTTGGGCTCTTCGCTTGGCATGATCAGAAAATCCGGCGTGGAGAAACGCCTGCACGCGGCCAGATACGTTTTGAATTCCTCGATGCGCACGCGGGTATTGTCATATTCATGCCCATTGGCATGAAAATCGTTCAGGCAGGTAATGTTCACGCCCAATTCCTTAAACAGCCGGATCCAGTCCTGCTCCTTTTCCGGATCCTTTTCCCAGGTTTCGCCAAAGGCCATATGGAAATGGTTGACCAGGGTCTTATATCCCGGCAGCGGCTGATAGGTATCGCCGTGGGTATATGCCAGAAGCGCCTGACGACACGCGGCAAAATCGCCCGTGGAAAAATAGAAGAACGCCGCCATATGCTGGCTTGTGCCGGGCGGGGCGTTATAGCAGGCCCAGGCCCGGTGATTGGGGCATTCGGGGTAATATTCGCCCTTTTCGTTGTGACGCACGCCCAAAATCAATCCGTCGCGTTCGGGGCGGTAATAGGTATAGCCCACGATGTTCTCCAGCTGCCGGGCAAAGAAAAACGCATGCGGCGGCGGACAAACCGCCACCGTGACGCCGCTTTCCAGCCGCGCGATCAGGTTGCGGCCACGGGAGCGCACCTTCACGGTTTTGTCGGTGGGCCCATAGAGAATTTCGCCGGTTACCTCGGTGCGGTCCGGCGCGATGTAGGAAACCGCCTCGGCCGAAAAGCCGCGCAGGCCGCCGCGGTACAGATAGGCCATCGACGGCTCCTGCGTGGTCATGATCAGCTCCACGCGCATCAGGTTGCTGCCGTCATAGACGGTAATGCGCAGGCCGCCCTGAAAGAAGCGGCAGGTCACGCCGTCAAAGTCCACCTGCGTGCGCGCGCCGTCGCGCTTGACGGTATAGCGGGCGGTATGATACTGCGCCAGGTTGGTTTCCACCTCGCAGGTACGGTTCATGGGCGGATCGCCGTAAACCCACCAGCGGTTGTCATAGTCGCGTCCGCGGTTGGCGTCCGGCTTGCGAATGCCGGTGGTAATTTCAAAATGCGGGCGCAGCTCGGTTTCAATCGTACGCCAGCCGCTGCCGTCGTCCAGCTCCACGCGCCGGATCACCGGCGTATGCGCCTGTACGCTCACCACGGCGCGCCAGGCAAGACCGCCTTCGCCCTGCCAGCAGATCAGAGTGCCTTTCATGATGTTTCCTCCTGTACGGGTGTTTTCATCAGTATAGCACAATATGTAGAAAATTGCATCCCATTTCCGCCACTGCGCCCGCCGAAAAAGACCTCACTTCCAAAAAAAGAACCGTCCGGGACGCGCTTTTCCTCTTGACAACCCGCAGCGGATCTGCTATACTCCGAATTTGATAATCGCTATCAATTTTGATGGCATAAAGGAGGGTGCGGCCATGGCCGGACGCGGCGGCTATCATACCCGGCAGCGGGATGTCATTTTGCGTTTTTTCATGGCGCATCCCCGGGAAAGCTTTACGGCGCGGGATCTGATCGGCCACGAAGCGATCCAGGCGGGGGAAGCGACGGTATACCGGACGCTGGTGCGCCTGTGCGAGCAGGGTTATTTGAGGCGTTTTACGCGCAGCGGCGGCGATGCCGCCTGCTTTCAATACAATGCCCGGCGCGACTGTCAAAGCCATTTCCATCTGATGTGCGTGCATTGCGGCAATGTGCTGCACATGGACTGCGGCTTTGCCCGGGAGATGACCGCGCATCTGGCGCAGGATCACAGCTTTGCAGTGGACTTTTCTTCCACGATGATCTACGGCACCTGCGCCGCCTGTGCAAAGAGCCGCCCCGCAAAAATCTGCCTTGAACACCCTCATGATTGTAAAGATAAGGAAGAGACCCATGAAACGGATTTTTAACCGGCGTCTTGCGGCGCTGATCCTGTTGTGCGCGCTGATGTGCGCCGGCTGTCAAAACACGCAGCCCGCTCCGCCCAAAAGTGGACGGCTGTCGATCGTCGCCACCGTATTTCCCTGCTACGATTTTGCCCGGGCGATCGGCGGCGATCTGTGCGACGTGCGCATGCTGATCACCCCCGGAACCGAACCGCACGGCTATGACCCCACGCTTGCCGACGCCGCCGCAGTTCAGGCCTGCGACCTGCTGATTCTGGGCGGCGGCGAATCGGACGCATGGGTTCAAAGCATTGTGCAAAGCGCCGATACGCCGGTTTGTCAGGTGCAGATGATGGACTTTGTCGCGCTGCTCCCCGTCGACGGGGACGAGGATGCGCAGGGCGGCGCAGCCCAAGCGCACGATCACGACGGCGAATGGGACGAACACGTCTGGACTTCTCCAAAAAATGCGATACAGATCGCGCAGGGGATCTGCCAGGCCATGTGTCAGGCGGACCCGGACAACGCCCGGGCCTATCAGGATCGCCTGCAGGCCTATCAGGCGCAGCTTGAGTCGCTGGACCGGGAATTTGAAGCGGTCGTGGACCATGCCGGCACCCGCACGCTGGTTTTTGCCGACCGGTTTCCTTTCCAGTATTTTGCCAACGATTACGGCCTTTCATGTTACAGTGCCCTGCACGGCTGCTCCGCCGTGACCGAACCCAGCCTGACCGCCATCGCCGGGCTGATTGACGTAATGCGCAGCCAGCAGTTAAACGCCGTGCTCTATCTGGAATTCTCCGACGGCAAGACCGCGCAGGCCATCGCCCAGGCAACCGGCGCGCAGACGCTGCGCATTCATTCCTGTCACAACGTCACCGCGCAGCAATGGGCGGACGGCGCAACCTATCTGACGCTTATGCAGGACAATCTGGACGTGCTGGCGCTGGCGCTCAACCCCTAGCGCCAGCGTTTTGGAAAGCAGAAAGGAAAACCATGGCGCTGTTATCGGTAAAAAATCTGACGCTGGCCTATGAGGCCGCGCCGGTTGTAAAGGATTTGAGTTTTGACGTTTCCCGGGGGGACAATCTGGTCATCGTCGGCGAAAACGGCTCCGGAAAAAGCACGCTGATGCGCGCGCTGATGGGGCTTAAGGCCCCGGAATCCGGCAGGATTTTACTGGGCGACGGCCTGACGCAGCGTAAAATCGGCTATCTGCCCCAGCAAAGCGCCCATGCGCAGGACTTTCCCGCTTCGGTGCGCGAGGTTGTGCTCTCCGGGACGCTTGCAAGCGGCGGGCGGTGGTTTTACCGGCGCGACGATCTGAAAAAAATGCGGCAGGCGCTTGCCCAGCTGGGCATCGCCGACCTTGAAAGCCACAGCTATCAGGCGCTCTCCGGCGGCCAGCGCCAGCGGGTGCTTCTGGCCCGCGCGCTGTGCGCCGCGGTGGATCTGCTTTTGCTGGACGAACCCACCGCCGGGCTGGATCCCGAGGCGTCTGCGGCGCTGTATCAGACGCTTTTGCAGCTCAACCGCGCAGGCGTGACGCTCATCAGCGTATCGCACGATCTTTCCGGCGCGCTGGCAGGCGCCACACATGTGCTGCATCTGGGCCATCACAGCGGCTGGTTCGGCACGGCCGCGCAATACCGCGCCGATTTTGGGCAGAAAGGAGCGACGCCGCTATGACCCTTGCGCAAATGTTTCACGATCCCTATCTGTCCCAGGTCATCGGGCGCGCGCTGTGCGTCGGCATACTGGTTGCGCTTTGCGCGGCGCTTTTGGGCGTCAGCCTGGTGCTGCGGCGCTTTTCGATGATCGGCGACGGTCTGTCCCATGTGGGCTTTGGCGCGATGGCGGTCGCCACCGTGCTGGGCATGACCGATTATACGCTTGAAATCGCCATTCCCATCGTCGTCGCAGCGGCGTTTGTCATTTTGCGGCTGGGCGAAAACAGCCGTCTGCACGGCGACTCTGCCGTAGCGCTGTTATCCACGGGCGCAATTGCGGTGGGCAGCCTGATTTTCAATTTTTCCGGCACCCGCAACACCGACGTATGCAACAGCCTGTTCGGCTCCGCCTCCATCATCACATTGACAAACAAGGATCTGATTTTGTCCATCGTGCTTTCCCTGTGCGTGCTGACGCTGTTTTTGCTGTTTTACCGGCAGATTTTCGCCATCACCTTTGACGAACCGTTCGCGCGCGCCTGCGGGCTGCCCGCCGGCGCCTATCAGTCGATGATCGCTGTGCTCACTGCGGTGACCATCGTGCTGGGCATGAAAATGATGGGCGCGGTCATGATTTCCGGTCTGGTTGTGTTTCCCGCGCTGTCTGCCATGCGGTTTTGCCGCACGTTCCGCGCCGTCACCGTCTGGGCGGCGCTGATCGCGGTTTTCTGTCTGATCGTCGGTTTTTTCATCGCCTGCGTCCTGTCTTTTCAAACCGGTCCCACCGTCGTGTGCGTCAATCTGGCCGTCTATGTCCTGTGCGCGCTCATCGGAAAAAAGGCGGTAAAATAACGGCAGCCTGACATGCCGCCTGCAACATCAGCCGGTTCTTTTCCCGGCAAAGCAAAGCGCACAGCGCCCGTTTGGGGCTGTGCGCTTTTAAATTGCCTGCATTGCCCATCGGCATCCAGCGGACTTAGCCGTACAGCGCCTGATCCGCCGGCATTTGCAGCCGGCGCTGCATCAGCGGCTCAAACACGCGCCAGAACACCAGCGTGGATACGATGCTGGCATACAGGTCCGCAATCGGCTCCGCCCAAAAAGCGGAAAACGCGCCCATGCCCGCCGCAGGCATCAGCAGCGTCAGCGCGAGCATGGCCAGCTTGCGGTTGAGCGACAGCGTCATGGCAATGCGCGCCACACCCAGCGCGGTCAGCGCATCCACCAGACAATACTGGAACGTCATGGGCACGATCATCAGCGTATACACGCGTATGGCGCGCACCGAAAAATCGATCAGCGCAGCGTCCCGGGTGAAAATCCGGGCAAACGGCGCACAGGCAAACTGTGTTGCCAGGAGCATCACGCCGGTAAAGACCAGCCCCGTTTTCATAATAAAGCGTTCGCCCTGACGGATGCGGTCGATTTTGCGCGCGCCGAAATTAAAGCTGATCAGCGGCTGCGTGCCGCCGCTCAGACCCAAAAGCGGCATGGAGATCAGCTGCATATAGCTCTGGGTAATCGTGGCGCAGGCAATGAGCATCGCGCTTTGCGCCCCGCCAAACCGCGCCAGCGCGCTGTTGAGCGCAATGATGACCACCGAATCGGTCGCCAGAATGATAAACGGCGAAAAACCGAACTTCAAAACGCGCCGCATGATCTTCGCCGACATCCCTTTCAAGCCAATGCGCACATGCGGCCTTGACGAGCATAAAAAGCAAAGCACGAAAACGAAGCTCACCGCCTGAGAAAGCGACGTGGCGATCGCCGCGCCCGCACACCCCAGATCCAGCACAAAAATAAAGACCGGATCCAGCACGATGTTGGTCAGCGCCCCCAGCGCAATGGTCAGCATCCCGGCCGTGGAAAACCCCTGGCAGATGATAAACTGATTCAGCCCGGTCGCGCCGACGCTGAAAATAATCCCCAGCGTAATATAGCGCATATACGGCTCGGCATAGGGCATCAGCGCGCCGTCGGCGCCAAAAGCGCGCAAAAGCGGCACGCGAAGCCAAAACACGCCTGCGGTCAGCACCGCCGAGAGCGCAGCCAGCAGGACGGTGCAGTTGGCCAAAATGGCGCGCGCGCCGTCCCGGTTTCCTTCGCCCAGGCGCATCGCCAAAAGCGGCGCGCCGCCCAGCCCCACCAGCACCGCAAAAGATGTGATCAGCGTCACAATCGGCCCGCACACGCCGATGCCGGCCAGCGCCAGCTCCCCGACCTGTGGGATTGCGGAAATAAAAATACGATCGACAATGCCGTAAAGCACGTTGATCAGCTGCGCCAGCATCGACGGCAGCGCCAGCTTCAGCACCAGCGGCCGGATGCGGTCGTTTCCAAGATCGTTTGTTTTCATCGTCCCCGCACTTCTCTCCCTGTTTCGTTTGCGCGCCCTGCCGCGCGCAGCAACCATGATTGTACCATGACTTTCATCGTTTTAAAACCCAGGATTTGTGCATGGCTGCAATTCAAAACGCGCATGGCTTTACATCCCTGCGTCCTGTTGATACAATAGCAGAGAAAACAAATCGGATGCTGTTTGGCAAAACAGCGGGCTTACGCGAACGCGCCGTAAAATGCGCCTGCGTTTGGTTTCCTGACGCCATTGGCCGCTGTGCAAACGGCACACGGCCAGGAGCCTGCGGATTTTGTCCCGCTTTCGGATACAGGGGGAAAACGTCCTATGCCCGCCCGTACCAGAACAGGAGATTTTATGTCGCATGAAATGGAATTTGCCGCGCTTTTGGCGCAGGCCAGACAGGCCGACGGCGAGCTGCGCGGCGCGGCCGTGAACGGTCAGACCATCGTCCAGACCGACGGGACGCAGGTGGAATTTGTCAAGGTCACGTTTCGCAGCTGCCAGTTTGTTCAGGTTTCCTTTGTCGGCGCTTCGTTTTATGAATGTACGTTTGAAAGCTGCCGGTTTGAAGGATGCGATTTTTCGCGCACCTATTGGCGGGACTGCACGCTGGAAGCATGCAAAAGCGACGGCGGTCTTTTCACAAAATGCAAAATGAAATCCGTATGTTTTCGCAGCTGCCGGATGCGCTATGCCAATTTTGCTCTGAGCAGCTGGACGCGCTGCACGCTTTGCGGGGGAAGCTTCCGGGAAACCGGCTTTGCGCAGATGCAGCTTGAAAAAACGACCGTATCCGGCGTGGATTTTACCGGCGCGGAGTTTTATCAAACCCCGCTTGCCGGGATTGATTTTTCCGACAGCATCCTGGAAGGCATCGTTCTGTCGGAGGGCTGCAAAGAGCTGCGCGGCGCCAAAATCAGCGCGATGCAGGCCGCCGCGATCGTCCGGCTGCTGGGCGTCCAGGTTTTGTAATCCGCCGGCGGGGTTCATCAAAAAAACGCTTTGCGGCGCAGCCTGCGTCCAAAGCGTTTTTTAATCCAGCGCAAATGAGATCCGTTTATACGCGCCTATTGCTCAAATCCCGCCGGCAGCGGCGCGCTGCCCCGGCTGGGCCAGGCGGCCAAATCGTCATACGACGCCAGATATGCATCGCCGTCGATCACCAGATAGACGTTGCCGATGTTGCGGACGTACCGGCGCGTACCGTCGCGTAGGGTGACATAAAGCGTCGTGCTGCCGCCGGCAAGCTCCTGCGCGTAAGGCACATAACGCCCGCGCGCCCGTTGAATCAGCGCCGTCATCTGCGCCAGCTGTGCGCCCTCATAGCGCTGGTACCGCTCCTGCGGCGCGGTCGGCATGGCCACCAGCTCTATGCACGCAACCTGATCGGGCGTCAGCTGCCGCGCCCAGCGCATGGTTTCCCGCCGGGCGCTGCTTGCATTGGTGCAAAGCACGCACAGCGCCAGCGCACAGAGCAGCCCGCAGCCGATCCTCCACCCTTTTTTCGGCGGACGCCAGGACAGCACGCGCCGCACGCGCGTCCGGATATCGCCGCAGCCGAACGACAGCGGCAGCGCTGTCCGCCCCGCGGAAACGTCCAAAAGCGCCTGCGCATAGGATTTTCGCGCCGCATCGCCCAGCGACCGGACCGCGCTGGCGTCGCAGGCCTGCTCCAAATCCTGTCCAAACCAGTAAAACGCCGCCCAAACCAGGGGATTGAACCAGTAAATACAGACAATTGCATAGGCCAGCAGCCGGTAAGAAGGGTCTCCCCGACGGATATGCGCCCGTTCATGCGCCAATACCGCCGCAGCCTGATCGGCGCTCAGCGTCGGCGGCAGGTAGATTTTGGGGCGAAACAGCCCCAGCACAAACGGCGCGCCAATCCGATCGGCCAGATAAACGCCGCTTTCCTGCCGTATTGCGCCGATCAGCCGGCGATGCAGCAGCACAAAACGCACAAGCGCATAAACCGCCATCCCCAGCGTCCCCAAAAGCCAGATCCACTGACCGGCAAACGCCCAGATCTGAATCGGATTGACGCTGTTTTGCGGCGTTGCCGCCGGCAGCAGCGTGCCGACAGCGTGATCCAGTGCGTCAATACCGCTGTGAATTTGGGGCGCCGCCTCATAAAGCATGGATTCGCGGACGATCATCCGGTTAAAAAACGCCGTTCCCACCGGGCTTTCCGGCAGATAGGGGCATAAAAGCCGCAGCGCCGGCGCCGCCCACAGCGCGCAGACCATCCACCGGGGCGCTTTTTGAAACGCAAAGCGCAGCGCCAGCACCGCCAGAATCACCAAAGTCCCCGTCAGGCTCTGGTTCAGGACCTGAAAAAAGCATGCCTGCAGCATCTTCTACCCCCTGTATTGATCGATCAGCGTCTGAATCTGGTCAATCTCCCGCTCTGAAAGCGTGCGCCTTGCCGCAAACGCCGCCAGAAACTGCGGCACAGAGCCGCCAAAATTCTCCTCAACAAACGCCTCGGTGCGCATTTGCCGATACTGATCCAGGCTGATCGTCGCCGTCACCATGCCGGCCGTATTTTCAAAAAGCCCCCGCTGACACAAGCGCTTGAGCATCGTATAGGTGGTGGACTTTTTCCACCCGAACGCCTGCTCGCACCGGCGTACCAGTTCGCCCGAGCCAACCGGCGCACATTCCCAGATCAATTTTGCAAAACGCAGCTCCATTTCGCCAAGCGGCCTGAGCTTCATGATCGTCCTCCATAGGTCTACTATCTTTAGACCAAAGTCTAACAGCAGTAGACCCATTTGTCAATCCCCTTCCCATCAAAGCATCCGAACAGGCGCAAGCCCCGGATGCTTTGCGCATACAGCGCCATACACCAGAAAGCGGCGGCTTTCCTGCGCAGCTGCAAACGCCATGCGCCCTGTGCCGCAACGACTGCACGGCTGTGCCATGCATGTCCTGCTCGCCCGCTATTTTTCCTGCCGCGTACAAAAAACCTCCGCCATCATTTTAGCCGCCAGACGAAAGCCCTCGGCAAAAGCCGCCTGCGCCTGCGCCTGCAAAAGTGCTTGCACGCGTTTTTCCAATTCGTCAATTTGAGGCTGCGCCTCCCACTGCGCTGCGGCGCGAACCATCCCCAGCGCTTCGCGTACCGATTGGCGCGCCTGAACAAACGCCGGATCCTGCTGCGCGCATCCGGTTTCATACGCCTTGTCATATAATTCCCGAATCACGGATTTCATTTTTTCGCCCCCAAACAAAGGCCGTTTTTCGTAGCAAATCGTCTTATTAACGCATATCATACTTTTTAAAACACATTATATAGCTTTTAATGCTTTTTGTCCAATCATTTGGTGCATACAATGCCCTATTTCCAACCATGCTACAGCATATAATGAGATATAAAAAGGAAGGGGGGCGTATTCTTGCACGAAAAAATGATCCGTGAACGCATTGCGCAGCTGCGTACGCAAAAGGGCGTTTCCGCGCGCGACATGTCGCTGTCGCTTGGACAAAACGAGTCGTATATCAACAAAATTGAAAACGGCAAGGCGCTGCCCTCCCTGCAGGGATTATTGTACATCTGCGATTATTTCGGCATTACGCCCCAAACATTTTTTGATTTCAACAACGCCAATCCCCAACAGCTCGACGCGCTGATGGATAATCTGAAAAAGCTGGATGCGTCCACGCTGAAGCATCTTTCCGCCATCGCGGACAAGCTGGCCGGCGGGTGACGCGACGTTTCATTGACGCAGAGCGCGTTTTATGGTAAAATTTCCAAAACGACCGGCCGAAGCCGCGTCTGTATTCCGACAAAGAAATACATGCTTTTCCGAAGAGGAGCGCCCCTAAAAAAAGGAGGTTCTCCAGATGAAAAATTTCACCGTTAAAAAGCTCGTCATCGCCGCCGTCTGTCTGGCGCTGTGCATGGTGCTGCCCTTCCTGACGGGCCAGATCCCCCAGATCGGCCAGGCGCTTTCGCCGATGCACATTCCGGTCCTGCTGTGCGGTTTTCTTTGCAGCTGGCCGCTGGCGGCGCTGGTTGGGTTTGTTGCGCCGCTGTTGCGCTATGTGCTCTTTGGCATGCCGCCGCTGTTCCCCACGGGTGTGGCGATGGCCTTTGAGCTGGCAACCTATGGCCTGATCAGCGCGCTTTTATACCGGGCGCTGCCCAAAAAGACGGTCAATATCTACGTTTCGCTCATCGGCGCCATGCTGGCGGGGCGCGTCGTATGGGGGCTGGTTCGCTGGGTGCTGGCCGGCCTGACCAGCGCGGAATTTACGTTCCAGATGTTCCTGGCCGGGGCGTTTACCAGCGCGGTACCGGGGCTGATCTGTCACATCGTGCTGATCCCCATCATCGTTCTGGCGCTGAAAAAGGCAAAACTGTTTAAAGACTGATTTCAAATCCGCCCCGCACGGGCGGTCGTTTCCCGGAGTCCAGCCCCGTCGGGCCGGACGTCCGGGCTTTTTTAAGGAGTAGTATGGCTGATTTTCTTTCAATTCTGGCGGCGCACGCCGCGCGCTGGCCGCTGATGACGCCGCAGGATGCGGTAAAACTATGCTATCAAAGCGCGTTTGGTCCCGGTCACATGGTTCGCGATGAAGGCGCTGCTTTGGACCGTCTTTGTCAGGAAGCCGGGCAGACGCCGCGCGCGCAGGGGATGCTGTTTGAACCGATCGGCGGCGGATTTTGCCGCGCGCATCTGGCCGCATGGCCGTGTCAGGTTCCTCTTGAGATTTTAAACCGCGCATTCTGCCATGCGGCAAACGCAAGGGCCGACGGCGATTTGGACGGCCGTCTTGCTTTGCTGCGCAGCGCCGCCGAGCAGGGGCGCATGCCGTTTTCTGCGCAGGCGCTTGCGGCGTATCTGGACGCCTACCGCGCCGGCGGCTGCCCTGCGGTGCATCACAGCACGGCGTTTGGCGGCGCATACCATCCGGCATACCGCGTGGTCAGCCAAACGCTGGCGCATTATTTCCCGTTGATCGAGGCGATCTGCGCACAGCTGGCGCAGTCCGTCCCCTTCAGCGTGGGCATCGACGGCCGATGCGCGGCAGGCAAAACGACCCTGGCCGATTATCTGCGGGCGCTTTTTGGCTGTCCCATCGTGCATATGGACGATTTCTTTCTGCCGTTTGAACAAAAAACGCCCGAACGGCTGGCGCAGCCCGGCGGCAACGCCGACCACGAGCGCTTTGCCCGGGAGGTATTGGGGCATTTAAACCGGGGCGAAGCATTTGCATACCGCCGTTATGACTGCGGCGCCGGCGCCCTTTCCCCCGATCCGGTGCAGATTCCCGCCGCGCCGTTGGTTGTGGTGGAGGGTTCCTATTGCCTGTATCCGCCTGCACGGGAACAAATTTCGCTCTGCGTCTTTTTAACCATAGACGCCAATACGCAGCGCCGGCGCCTTCGCGCGCGCAATCCCGGGCTGCTCCGGCGTTTTGAAAACGAATGGATCCCCATGGAGGAACAATATTTTGCAGCCTTTGACGTTGCCAATCGCTGCCAGATGCGTTTTGACGGCGATCCATCCGGCGAGGGGCTGTGCAAGACATGATTTTTACCATCCGGCAGAAAATTTTTTCCTGGAGCGATTCTTTCACCGTCTGGGACGAGCAGGGCCGCGACTGCTACTATGTGCAGGGCGAGCTGTTCAGCTGGGGACGCCGGCTGCATATCACCGACACGCAGGGACGGGAAGCCGCCCTTGTGGCGCAGAAGGTCATGACCTGGCTGCCCCGCTTTGACGTGATCACAGACGGGGTCTGCCGGGCGCAGATCGTCAAAGAAATGACCTTTTTTCAGCCGCGCTACCGGATTGACGGCCTGGATTGGATCATCGAGGGCGATTTTCTGGATCACGACTATGAAATCCGCCGGCAGGGGCAAATCATCGCATGCATCCGCAAGCAGTGGTTTACCTGGGCGGACTGCTATGTCATCGATATTGCCGACCCGGCGCAGGCGCTGACGGCCCTGGCCGTCGTATTGGCCATCGATTGTGTCGCCGCCGCCAATTAATGACCGCACGGAAAGGAGCCGGCTTATGGCCGCATGGTTTTATCCGCTTTACTGGCTTTTGCAATGCTCCTGGGGCGCGGCGCAGACGCTGCTGGGCGCAGGGCTGTTTTTATATCATCTGAAAAGGCCGCACCATTTTTTTCGCGGCGCTGTGCTGACCGATTGGCCCTGCCGCGGCGGAATTTCGCTGGGGCCGTTCATTTTTGCCGCCGATGATACAAAAACGAAAAGTCCGCAGGCGCGCCGCGCCATGGCGGCGCATGAATTCGGCCATACGCTTCAGTCCCTGCTGTTGGGGCCGTTTTATCTGCCGGTCATCGGCCTGCCGTCCTTTTTGTGGGCCAACTGCCCGCGCTGCCAAAATCTGCGCAGACAATCCGCCATTCCCTACTCGTTTTTGTATACCGAGCGCTGGGCTGACCAGCTTGCCGCAAAATATGCGCCGCCCAACGCTGCCGGCAGGGTTTAGACGCAATGACCCTTGTCCGGCCATTGCCGCCCACCAAACGCGAAAACGGTGCGATTTCCGGCGGGATGTTTCTGCTTCTGTTTCGCTCAGATCCGTCCGTTTTATGGCAAAAAACACAGCTGTATAAAAAAACCGCCGGGCTGCAAGGTGCAAAAATCCTGCGATTTTCTCCGCTTAGCGGCAAAGCCGGCAATGGCGGGATTGAAGATCAAAGCAGCGCAATTTCTTGACAAGCCCTCCTTAAAGACGTTTTTTTGACGCTCCAAGCCGCCGCAGCGCTGCGGCGGCTTGTTTTTTCGCCGGTTGCCGGTTCGGCGAAAAAATGGTATGATAAGGGCATAAATGATAAAACGATAAAACAATGGAGCGGATGATGAAACAGCATTGCTTTTCCGGCATGATTACCGCACACGCCGGGTGCGAAAACACGGCGCCGAACAGCGCCGAAAACGTACGGGCCGCGCTGGACACAGGCTGCGAAGCCCTGGAGCTGGATGTACGGATTGCAGATAATACCGTTTATTTTTCACACGACGCGCTCTATGGCGCAGCGTTGGCGCATGCCTATACGCTTGACGAGCTGCTGCGTGATATCGCGGGCACAGACATAAAAATCAACTGCGACATCAAGCAGTGGGAGGCGTTTTCTCCCATCTTTTTACAGTTCCAAAAACAGCGCCTGCGCTCCCGCATGATTCTTACCGGGCTGTTCCCCGCCGATTTTTGCGATCCGGATCGAAACGCAGCCGTCTATCTGAATCTGAACAACTACATCCAGCAAGATGATATCGTGCAGCATCCGCAGGCCGCCGCAGAAAAAACGCTGGCCCTTGCAAAGGACTACGGGACGCGGGTCAATCTGGTTGGGTTCAATTTGCCCTATTCCTGGGCGTCTAAGCATTTGACCGACACGCTGCACGCCCACGGGCTGGAAGTTTCCGTCTGGACGCCCAGCGACACCGCGTCCCTGTCCGCGATGATGGCGCTGGACGTGGACAACATCACAACGCGCACGCCGCTGCTGGCGCTGCGCCTGCGGCAAAATTTCCGCCGCTGAAACCAAAAAGGCCGCCGGCGTCCAAACAGCCAGCGGCCTGCGGCAGGGAATCGGCGAAGATCGCCGGCTTCCTGGCGGCCCTTGCCGCCGGGGTGTTTTTAACCTTTCAGCGCGCCGACCAGCACGCCCTTGTCAAAGTATTTCTGCAAAAACGGATATACGCACAAAATCGGCACCGTCGCCACCATAATGGTCGCGTATTGCAGCGTTTCCTGCACGGCGGACCAGGTGGTATTGGCGGCCGTTTCTTCCAGAGAGTCGTACGAGCCCATGATCAGGATCTCGCGCAGAATCAGCTGGATGGGGTAAAGCGTACGGTCACGCAGGTAGATCATGGCGTTATACCAGCTGTTCCAATGGCCGACGCCGTAATACAGCCCGATCACGGCGATAATCGGCGCGGAAAGCGGCAGAATAATCCGATACAGCACGCACATATTGGACGCACCGTCAATCGTGGCAGACTCCTCCAATTCATAGGGCAGCCCCTGAAAGTAAGTGCGCATCATGATCATGTTATAGGTGCCGATGGCGTTTGGAATCAGCAGCGCCCAGATGGTGTTGTTCATTTTCAGGCTGTTGATTAAAAGATAATTCGGGATCAGCCCGCCGCCAAAGAACATGGTCACGGTAATGAGAAACACGATATAGGGTTTAAAGAACAGATCCTTTCTGGAAAGCACATAGGCGCCGTGGAAGGTCATCACCATATTGATCGTCGTGCCCAGGACCACATACAAAATCGTATTGCCGTAGGAGCGAAGCAAAAGCGGGTGTTTAAACACCTCGGTGTAGGCCTCCAGGGAAAAGCCAAGAGGCGCCAGCAGCACCCCGCGAAACGCCATCATACGGGTCGGCACGCTCAGAGAAGCCATCGCGACATACCACAAGGGGTAAAGGGTCACGATCATCATCACCGCCATGAAAAGGATATTGACCACTTCAAAAATCCTTTCGCCGGGGGAACGTTTCATTTTCATATCAAGCGGCCTCCTTTCTTAAAACAGACTCGTTTCGCTGTATTTGCGCGCCATCGCGTTGGCAAACAGCAGGAACACAAAATTGATCACGGTATTAAACAGGCTGATCGCCGTTGAAAAGCTGTAGTTCATCTCCAGCAGGCCGACGCGGTAGGAGTAAGTCGAAATGACGTCGGAAACCTCCCAAGTCGCCTCGTTATAAAGCAGAAACACCTTTTCAAAGCCAATATCCATCATATCGCCCATGCGGAAGATCAGCTTGATGATGATCGTCGGCATCATGCAGGGGATCGTGATATAAATCGCCTGCTGCCAGCGGCTGGCGGNNGTGCGCAGCCGGCTGGCGCCGTCGATGATGGCCGCCTCATACTGGGATTGATCGATGCCCAAAATCGCCGCGATATATAAAATCGAGTTCCACCCGATGTTTTTCCAGATATCCGACAAAATATAAATCGTTCTGAAGTACTGCGGCTCCATCAGCAGGTTTTTGGCCTCTCTGCCGGGGGTAAACAGATTGATGATGTTATTGATCAGCCCGTCGGAGGCACAGAACAGATGGATCATGCCGCAGATCACCACCATGGAAACAAAGTGCGGCATATAAGTGACGGTTTGAACGGTTCTGCGGTACCAGGTCTGCCGGATCTCATTGAGCAAAAGCGCAAAGATGATCGGCATGGGGAACGAAAAGATCAGCCCATAAAAGCTCAAAAGGAAGGTATTGCGCAAAATGCGCTTAAAATAAAATCCGGTTACCAGCTTGTCAAAGTATTTCAGTCCCGCCCATGGGCTTGCGGTGATGCCCTTGATCAGATTGTAATCCTTAAACGCAATCTGGATTCCGTACATGGGCACATATTTAAAGACGATATAATAAAGGATCATCGGCAGCGCAATCAGATAGATCATCTTGTTTTTGCGCAGGTCGCGCGCCATGCGCTGCCAAACGCTGGCGGTTCGCATCCGCGCTGCAGGCGCCGTATTCTGAGCCATTTTCTCCACCTCAACCATTGCCGCGCAAAAGCGGCGCTTGTTTTATCCGAAAAGAGGGGCCTTAAGGCTTTGCTCAAGGCCCCGGAACCGTCGCGATGAAACCGCTTATTTGTTCAGGTATTCTTCCAGGCGCGCCTGCGCAATGGCCAGCGCGTCTTCCAAACCGAACGCATAGCATTCCTCAACAAACTTGTCAAACTCGTCCAGAGAACGCGTGCCGATGATGAACTTGGTCACGTTTTCATAAACATAGGTTTCCAAATCGCCGTATACATCGGTACGGGCCTGCGTTTCCTCCACGGAATAGATCAAATCCGGCATGCGGTTGACCGCCTCAAAGGAAACCCACAGATTCAGCGCGTCGCGGCGCACCTGATCGATATGGCGCTGAGCGATCTCTACCTTGGACGGATTGGCGCTGGCCGGACGCTCCACCACGATAGCCGGATCATCCGTTGCATAGATCTTCGCCGCATCCAGGTCGATGATACCGCCGACATACGCATTGGGCGTTTCGCCGCGGAACGGGCCCCAGGATTCGGTCAGAGACACAACATTGCCGTTTTCGTCCGTCGTATAGGGATTGATGCGGCCGTCGGCCTCCAGCACATAGTTTTCGCCCTCAAGGCCGTAGGTCATCGCCAGGTTGGCCTCTTCGCTGTACATATAATCCAGCACCAGGCAGACATCCTGCGGGTTTTCGCACTGGGAAGAAATATACCAGCCATAATTTTGCTGATAGCGCGCATAGCGCGGACCAATCTTGGAAACCTGATCTTCCGTCAGCTTCGGCACGGGCGCGCCGGCGTATTCAATGGTAGAATCCGGATTTTCTTCCACGATGGCATACCAGGGATTTTTCAGGTTGCCGCCCGCTGCGCCGACATAGGAACCGACAAGGCCGGCGGAAACCTTTGCGGTAAGCACCTTGGTATCGCTGGTCAGATAGTCCGGATCCAGCAGGCCGTCGGTATACCATTTGTTCATCAGCTCAAGATATTCTTTGAATTCCGGCTGCACGGCGCCGTACTTGGCGGTACCGTTGTCGTTGTATTCAAAATAGCACATATTCCAGGCGGAAATGAACGGCATGTTGGAATTGAGCCATTTGTTGTCACGCGGGGAGAAGGGAATCACGCCCTGCTCTTTAAAAGCGCGCAGCGCGGTGTCCCACTCGTCGATCGTCGTGGGGATCTCAAGCCCGGCAGCATCCAGCAAGTCCTTGCGCACGATCAAACCGTTGGAGTTCAGGCTGCTGTCCGCGCCGGTAATATTCGGGAAATCCAGATATTCGCCGGAGCTTTTGCGGGTCATCTGCGCATATTGGGGGAACACTTCATAGAATTTGCTCAGATTGGGCGTATATCCGGCGTCCATGTATTCGTTGATGCTGATCACAACGCCGTCGGTATATGCCTGAACCGGAGATCCGGGATAGGGATCCATTCCGGCAAAAACATCCGGCAGCTCGCGTGAGGCAATCAGCAGGCCGAACTGTTCATTGTAGATTTCCGTGCTGGGCGTATTAAATACGAACTGGACGTTGGCCAGATCGCCCAGCCACTGATAATAGGGCATATCGGCATAGTCTTCGATTTTACCGACATATTTGGCATTAAACGAACCGAAAATGGAAATTTCGCGTTTTTCAGCCAGCGGAAGCGTATGCGCCTGCGCCTGCGTCTGCTGCGGCGCGTCCGTCGCCTGCACGTCGGGCGACGCGCTTTGCTGCGCGGGGGCGCTGGTTGCCGCGCTGCTGGGCGTTTCCTGGCCGGCGCAGCCAACCAGCGCGGCGACCATCAGCACGCACAGCGCGATCACGGCCGCACGTTTGAACAAAACCTGATTCATAAATACCGATCCTCCTCTTTTTTCACAAACGCAGCTGCCGCCGGCAAAAAGGCGCCGGGGTTGTCGCTTCGTTTGTGCTTGGGTAAGCACCCTCATTGTAGCGTCGCCGCACCCCCGGTTTCAATGACAAAAAACTTCAAATGATTTCAAATATATCCAAAACAGCGAAAAAAAGGCGGGGATCCACCGGACTTTCCCTGTTTTTTCATTTTTTCTCCGTACAAAAACATTTCACGGCAGCAAAAACGGATCCCATACCGCACGCCGGCACGGGATCCGATCCGCCATTCAATCCTTTTCTTTTTATAAAAGCAGGCCGGATGCCCGGCCCACAATTCAAATTTCACCAGCAGCTCTTTTTTGCGGCGCTTTACTTTTCTCCGCGGAACTGTCCGGGAGTAATGCCCTCATATTTTTTAAACAGCCGGATCAGATTGGCGCTGGTACGCAGGCCGGTCTGCTGGGCAACGCTCTGAAGCGTCTGTTCGCCGGCAAGCAGTTCCTTTGCCGCGTCGATGCGCAGCCGGCCCAGATAATCCAGCAGGCGCACGCCGGTCTGCTCATAGAACATGCGGCTGAAATACGCAGGCGAGAGGCCAAACGTATCGGCAAGCGTATTGACGTTCAAATCCGCGTCGTGATAATGGCCCCGGATATAGTCCTGCGCTTCCTGGATCATGCGCGGGCCCCTGCCCTGGCTGTTTTGGGCAAAAAGCTGACAGGCGGCGTCCACCTGGCTGTAGAGCGTATCGAGCATTTCCCCCAACCCTGCGCAGCCGTCCAGCAGGCGGATCAGCCGCATCGGATCCCCCGCCTGTTCGCTCTCCAGCAGGCGTGCCAGCGCGGCCGCCACGTCATAAACCATACAGCGCATCAGCTCCGGCGCCATGCCGGCATGGCCCTGCGCCGGCGCGAACAGCGCCTCCAGCTGTTCCCTGGCGCTGTCGCCCAGCCCCAGGCGAATGTTATGCAAAAGCTGGCGTTCCGCTTTGTCGTCATAAGCGCCCAGACTCGCGCCCGCCTGCCAAAGCGTATCCCCATAAAACAGCGGTTCGGTTTGACCGCTGAGGATTGCATAATCCAAAACGGCGCTGGCCTGCGTATAGGCCGTATGGATTGTGTCAAAGCCCTGCACCGTATGGCTGACCGCACAGTAAAATGAATAACTGAAATTTTCCTCAATCTGCGCATATGCCTGGCGAAGCCCCTCCCGCAGCAGCGCGTCGGAATCCTGCATCGACGGCTCATTGATCAAAACCGCCGTCACGCCGCCGGCATCGGTGGTATAATGGATAAATTTTTGCAGCAGGGTATGCTCCAGCGTTTCCAGCACCGCCGCACGCTCCAGAGAGTAGGCCTCCAGCTCCTGCCTGCTGGTGGTTTCAAAGCCGATCAGCACGACGATAAACGCGCTGTGCGGAAAGTGGACGCCGTAGGAAGCGCACCATTTTTCAAGGCTCATCCCATGGGTATCGTAATAGATGCGCCCGCGCAGCAGCGCCATGAGAATACTCTGGCACACCAGCGCATTATGCCGGGAAAGCGCGTCGGAGAATTGTTTGTTCTGCTGCATCGTCCGGTCGATGGTCTGCTTGATGGCGACGTATTCATTGCTGCCATACACCATCGGCGCCGCGCCAATATCGTCCAGAATGCTGCCGATCGGACGATAGTTGTGGCGCAGCAGCAGGTAAATCACCAGCGCGCCGGCAATCACCGTCAGACACAACCCCACGGCAATGAGCCGCAGGTTGTCTCTGGCGGTGGAAAGCACCACCGTGCTGGGCGTGACGACGACATAGCGCAGGGAGCTGACCTGGGAATCCAAGCAGCTGTAGGTTTGATACTGCCCGCCGTATTCAAACTCGTACCCGCCCTGTTCCAGCGCACGGTTCAATACCGCCAGATAATCCGAATCCGCGTCCATATTGGCAAAAACGCAATCGCCCTGCGGACCAAGGACGATAATCCCGGTATTGTCCATCCCTTTGCCCGCCAGATACTGGGTCAATGCGTCGGCATCAAATTCCACCACAAACACGCCCGGAACCGCTTCCAGGTTATGCAGATCCGGGAAGCATAAATAATACAGCCCGCCGCCCTGCGACGCCCGCAGATACACCAACTGGTCTTTGGAGAGCGTCTGAACGGTCCGGCAGTACTGCTCGTAGGGGAACGCGCTGCGGCGCATCAGCTTTTCGCTGTAAACCGGGTCATAAAACGTGCTGCGGTTGAGCATGCCGCCTTCCTGGGTAAAAACATAGATTTCCCGGATTGCCGCCTGCGGGCCGCTGGTTTTTTTCAGATAATCCGTCGCCGCCACAATCGCCATGCGATACTCCGTCACATTGGCGCTGCTTCCCTTTAAGATGGCCAGCAGTTCGTCGCTGCGCACCGCCGTTTCGGCATAACCCATGGTTTCACGCAGCACGGCGTCCATGCTCGCGCGAATCTGGCTGGCATAGTTGGTATTGGAGCGAATGATTTCATCCACCAGAACGTCGTTGGACCGTTTGAGCACCAGGCAGCTGACCAGGATGGGAATGAAGAAAATCAGCATATAGGAAACCGCCCAGCTTGCCAGAACCGGGCGTTTTTGACGGGAAATCGAGGCTTTTCGTATGCTGAAAAATTTCATGAGGCGCTCCTGTATGTCAAAATAAAGGTCAATGGCATTATAAGCGCACAGCCCCGGCCTGTCAAATGTTTTCGACAAAAAAGCGCCCGCCCGCATCTGCGCGGGCAAGCGCAAAAAATCGCCGTATCGCCGGATTTTACTTAATCTTCCAGATGAAACGCTTTTTTAAGATCCGTTACTTCCTCGGGCGTAATGTGGACGATGCCGCCCACGTCATGGGACGCGACGATGGAATGCGCCGTCGCCTCGGCAACCTCCAGCCGGTCAAAAGCCTGCAAAAGGTTCTGTCCGGTGACAACGACGCAGTCGTTTTTATAGATCACCGCAGGCACGCGTTTGCTGAATTTTTCCGCCGCCATTTCCGGGTTCATATAGATGCCTTCAAACGGTTCTTTGGCAATTTCGCGCAGAAGAATATAGCTCTCGGGGATCGTCCGGGCGTCAAAAGGCGTATCCGTAACGGCAAAGGCCATCACATGCAGCGGATGAGCCAGCAAAATCGCGCCGATGTCGGGGTGCTTCTGATAGATCGCCTCATGGAATTTCACCGCTCTGGAAGGAATTTTTCCCTGTTCCTTCATGCCGCCCTTGATGCGCACCAGGTCCTCTTCCTGCAAATACGCACGGTCGTGCCCAAAAGGCGTGATCAAAAACGACCCGTCGGACAGACGCACCGAATAAGTGCCATGGGTGGCGTTGAACAGCCCCTGGCGATAGGAACGGTGGATCAGCGTGATCATATCCCGTCTGGCCGCACATTCCTCGGTGGAATGATAGCGGGGAATGAAATCGTCCATCAAAAGATGATGGCGCGTCTGGGTTACGTTAAACGCCTGAGGCGACAGCACGTTGGGCTTGCCCAGCTTATTGGCCGTAATTTCCAGATTTGCGCTGTATTCCAGCGTTTCAAACGCCATAAATGCGGCAAACAGATCCTTGCCGCCGATGCACACGCCATGGTTTTCAAGCAGCACGATGTTGATGCCGTCGTCAAATTTCGCCGCAATGTTTTCCCCCAGCTGCTCGCTGCCGGGCACCGCATAGGTCGCCATTGCCAGCTCGCCGCAGGTTTTGCGCACGGTGGGAATCAAATCCACCTCGGGCAGCTTTCTGGCGATTGAAAACGCCACCAGGGCCGGCGGATGCGCGTGCAGCACCGCACGGATATCGGGACGGCGCTTATATACGCTTGCATGGAAGGGCAGCTCCGAAGAGGGCTCGTGCGGGCCGATGCAGGAGCCGTCCGGCTTGACGCAGATGATATCGCTGCGCGTAAGCGACCCCTTATCGATGCCCTTGGGCGTAATCCAAATATCGCCGTTTTCGTCCAGGATCGACAGATTGCCGCCGGACGTGGTCGTCATGCCGCGCTCATAAATGCGCTGCATAATCATCACAAGCTGATCAGCCGGGTGCTGATATTGGAAATTCATGGTAAAACCTCCTTAAAACGTCCCGTGTCTGGTATCGTGGTTCTCCATTTCCATCATAAAGCAAAACACCGTGCCAGACAAGCCTTTGCACATATTTTTCAGCGTAAATTCCATAAAAAACACGAAAAAAATGCCTCATCCAAAATCCGCAAAGGAAGCTTCTTTTACGCGTCAGCCTTTTTTCCGCACAGCGCTAAAAATTCCTGCTCGTCCAAAACCCGCACCCCCAGCTGGCGCGCCTTGTCCAGTTTGGAACCGGCGCTTTCCCCTGCCACAACCAGGCTGGTCTTTTTTGAAACGCTGCCTGCCGCCTTGCCGCCCTGCTGCACGATCAGCTCCTGCGCCTCGGTACGGGTCAGCGTCTTTAAAGTACCGGTAACCACGACGGTCATGCCCGAAAGCGGCCCCTGCGGCGCGATTGCTTCCGTCTGCTGCTGCGGATCCACGCCATGGCTTTTCAGGCGGCTCAGGTTTTCCCGGTTGCGCGGCTGCTCAAACCATTCGCGGATGCTGGCCGCCACAATGCCGCCCACATCGTCGATAGCCGTCAGCGCCGCCTCGTCGGCCTGCTCAAGCGCCTGCATGCTGCCAAAGCGCGCGGCAAGATCCCGCGCCGTTTTCACGCCGACATTGGGAATGCCAAGCGCGTTGATAAACGCCGCCAACGGCCGTTTTTTGCTGTTTTCAAGCGCCAGGAGCAGATTGGCCGCGCGTTTTTCGCCAAAGCCTTCCAGCGTCAAAAGCCGCTGCTCGGTCAGGTCGTACAAATCCGCGCTGTCGCGCACATCCAGCTCGTTATACAGCTGCTCCGCCGTTTTTTGGGACAGCGACTCAATGTCCATCGCCTGACGGGAAGCAAAATGCGCCAGCGCGCGCACGGCCCGGGGCATGCAGTTTTCAGGATCGGAACAAAAAAGGTGCGCGCCCCTGCGCACCACGGGGCTGAAGCAATGCGGACAGCGCGTCGGAATGGCAATGGGCTTTTGGTCTGCCGCGCCGTCGTCCACGACGCCGGTAATCTCCGGAATCACGTCGTTGCTGCGCCGCAGCCAGACCGTCGCGCCCAGCATCAGCTTTTTGCGCTGAATATCCTCAGCGTTGTTGAGCGTGGCGTGCTGCACGGTCACGCCGCCCACGTCCACCGGCGCTAATACCGCCTGCGGCGTCAATTTGCCCGTACGCCCGACATGCCAGCGCACATCCAACAGCCGCGTAGTCGTCTCCTGCGCGGCAAATTTATAGGCCACGGCCCATTTGGGGAACCGGTCGGTATAGCCCAGCTGCTCGCGCAGCGCAAGCTGCGTCACTTTGACGACCGCGCCGTCGATCAGAAAATCCAGCGATTCGCGTTCCCGTTCAATAGCGTCCACTGCCTGCGCGACCTGCTCCGGCGTATCGCAAAAATCACAGCGCGGCCCGACGGGAAAGCCGTTTTCCTCTAAAAAGCCGCGCATCTGCGCCATATTTTCAAACGGCCGGTCGCAAAGACCCACGTTATAGAAAAACACATCCAGACGCCGTCTGGCCGTTTCCGCCGGATCCAGATTGCGCAGCGCGCCGGCTGCGCCGTTTCGGGCGTTTTTCAGCGGCTCCTGCGCCGTTTCGTTATAGGCCGCAAGCGCAGACAGGCGCATGATGCCCTCTCCCTGCACCTCCAAAAGCCCCGGATACGGGATGCGCAGCGGCACGGTGCGAATCGTACGCACCTGGGGCAAAATGGCCTCGCCGGTCACGCCGTCCCCGCGCGTGGCCGCCTCAACCAAAACGCCGCCCCGATAGGTCAGGTTGACTGTAAGCCCGTCAAATTTATACTCCACGCCAAAGCGCGCGTCCGGAAACTGCGCGCGCACCTTCTCCAGCCATGCCGCCAGCGCAGGCTTGGACTGCACCTTGTCCATGCTCCAAAGCCGGGCCAAATGCCGGTGCGGTTCAAATTTGCTCAGCGGCGCGCCCCCGACGCGGATGGTCGGGCTGTCCGGCAGCACCACGCCGGTTTCCTGCTCCATTTGGACAAGCCGGTCAAACAGCGCATCGTACTGCGCGTCGGACACCAGCGGATCATCCAGCACATAATACCGGCGCGCCAGTTCGTTTAATCGATCCACCAGCGCCTGCATCTGTTCCATAGGGCTCACTCCTGTTTGCTCAGCGGCGCAATGGACGCCACCAGTTTTTTAACGCCGCGGTTTTCAAACGCCACGTCCACGCGCATCCCCGCGCCGCTGCCGGAAACGGCGATCACCGTGCCGGCGCCGAAGGTCGGGTGGCTGACGCGGTCGCCGGTTTTGAATGTCGGCGCAGGCCCGGCCGTTTTTTGGGCGTGCACGACGCCCAGAGGCGCGCTTGGCGCGCCCGCCGGTTTTTGCGGCCGCACGCCCGCCGCGCCGCTGCGGGCAGACAGACCAAAATCGCTGCCGGCAAAATTCCGTCCCGGCGCGCTGTTATTTTGCCCGCCGACCCGTCTTTCAAACCCCGCGGCGCGATCCGGCCCGGACAGATCCACCTCGGTTTTATCCGCCGCGGCAATTTCGCGCAAAAAACGCGACGGCCGGTTATACTGGCTCATGCCAAAAAGCATGCGCGTGCGCGCGTGCAAAAGCACGCACTGCTTTTCGGCCCGGGTGATGGCCACATAGCAAAGCCGGCGCTCCTCCTCGAGCCGGTCCGGTTCGGTCATCGAACGGGTTCCCGGAAAAACGCCGTCCTCCATCCCCAGCACATAGACGTAGGGAAATTCCAATCCCTTGGCAGCGTGGACGGTCAGCAGCGCCACGCGCGCGCTCATCTCGCCGTCCTCCTCATCGCCGCCGGAAACCAGCGCCACGTTTTCAAGAAAGCTTTCCAGCGTCGCTTCCGGCGTATCCTGCGCATATTTTTCCACAGAGCCGATAAATTCGCGCACGTTCTGCACCCTGGTTACCGACTCGTCGTCCGTTTTCCCTTCATACTGCGCCAGATAACCGGTGTCCTCCACCACCGCGCGGGCAAATTCACCCAGCGGCAGCACCTCTTTTTTCGCCATCAGATCCAGCAGCAGCTGCGAAAAGCGCTCGACCGCTTCCCGCGCGCGCGCCTTCAGATCCGGCGCTGCGGACAGGTCCATCACGACCGTACAGAGCGACTCCTCCAGCCCAAGGGCGCATTGCTGCAAATAAGCGATCGTCGTCTCGCCGATGGCGCGCCGCGGCGTATTGATGATGCGCAGAAGGCTTGCGCCGTCGTCAGGGTTGGAGATGACCCGCATATAGGCCAAAAGGTCCTTGACCTCCGCCCGGTCGTAGAAGCGCAGGCCGCCGTACACGCGATACGCAATGCCCGACTGCACCAGATGTTCCTCCATCACGCGCGACTGGGCGTTGACGCGGTAGAGCACCGCGCAGTCGCCCGGCTTTGCGCCGGCGGCAATCTGCTTTAAAATATCCCGCACCACAAAGCGCGCTTCCTCGTGCTCGTCGCGCACCGCTACGTCGCATACCGGTTCGCCCAGCGGCTTGTCCGTCCAGAGTTTCTTGCGCTTTCTGCCCATATTGTGGGCAATCACACCGTTGGCCGCAGAAAGAATATGGCCGGTGGAGCGATAGTTCTGCTCCAGCTTGATGCTGGTGCAGCCGGGATAATCCTTTTCAAATTCCAGAATATTGCGGATATCCGCGCCGCGCCAGCTGTAGATCGACTGATCGTCGTCGCCCACAACGCACACGTTGCCGTGCCCGCCGGCCAAAAGATGCACCAGCTGGTACTGGGGCATGTTCGTATCCTGGTATTCGTCAACATGAATATAGTAAAACCTTTGGCGGTAATAGTCCAAAACAGGAGGATGCTGCACAAAAAGCTCGAGCGTTTTGATCAGCAGGTCGTCAAAGTCCAGGGCATTGTTCTGCTTGAGCGCTTTTTCATACCAGACAAACACGTCATGGATCTTCTGCGCCCGGAAATCACGATTTGAAGAAGCCAGAAAATCCTGCGCGCTGAGCATTTTGTTTTTGCAGTCGCTGATGATGCTGCGCAGCTCGCGCGGCGCATAAAGCTTATCGGAAAGATTCAGCGCTTTGAGCGCGTCCTTGACCACCCGCATGGAATCATCGTCGTCATAGATGGAAAACTGGCGCGTATACCCCAGCTTTTCAATGTCCCTGCGCAAAATTCTGGCGCACATGGCGTGAAACGTCGATACCCAGACCGGCTCGGCCGCGCTGCCCAAAATGGCGCTTAAACGCTCGCGCATCTCCTTTGCCGCCTTGTTGGTAAACGTAATGGCCAATATATGCGAGGGCATCACGCCCTGATCGGCAATCAGGTGCGCAATCCGATAGGTCAGCACGCGCGTTTTGCCCGACCCTGCGCCGGCAAAAATCAGCACGGGGCCTTCCGTGGTCAGCACCGCCTGTTTCTGCGGTGGGTTCAGTCCGGATAAATTGAGTTGACTCATGCCTTTTCCTCCGTCGTTTCCTGCTGCGGCGCCTTTTCAAGGCGATCCAGCACCGTGCGGTAACCGTCCGCGCCAAAGGCAAGACAGCGGTTGACACGGCTGATGGTCGCCGTAGAAGCGCCGGTTTGATGGGCGATGACCTGATAGGTCATCCCCTGGCGCAGCATCATCGCCACCTCAAAGCGCTGCGCCATGGACTGGATTTCGGTAATGGTGCATAAATCATCAAAAAAGCGATAGCATTCTTCTTTATCCTTCAGGCTTAAAATCGCCTCAAACAGCTTGTCCAGCTCCTGGGAGCGCAGCTTGGATTCGTACATGGTTTTCTCCCCCTTTGCACGCGTCAAAAAAGCAAGGCGGCGCATCAAAACGCCCAAAGACATTTTACCACGTTAAAGCGTGAAATGAAAGAGCAAAACCAAAACTTTCACCGCCTGCATTCAGCGCTTCAAACGCGCCGCGACGCCGGTCATTCGTACGGCGTCGGCAATGGTGCGCGCGCCCTGCGACAGCGCGCCGGCAAGGCTGTCGCGCGACAGCACCGCCACGGGAACGCCGCGATCCAGCACAACCAGCTCATAATACCCCGGCTGCCACAGCCCGCCCAGCACATGCGCCGCGCCGGCGCGCAGATCCACCGCCAGGCGGCGCACCGCAACCGCGCCGTCCAAGCCGACGCCGGCGCCGCGCAGCAGCTGCGCGCGCACCCCCAGCGCCGCGCTTTGACGCAAACAGGAAGCGGCCCCCAGCGCCACGCTCGCGCCCGCCGCCGCATAGGGCAGCGCAAAGCGCTGCCGGCATACCGTAACGCCAAGGCCGACGGCCAGCAGCGCCGCGCACAGCAAAAGGCCCAGCGTGCCGGCCAGTATCGTCGCGCGGCGCAGGCCAAAACGGCGCGACAGCCAGGCGCGCACAACCCGCCCGCCGTCCAGCGGCAATGCCGGCATCAGATTAAACGCCATCAGCCCAAAATTCAAATCCGCCCACCGCTGAGCCGTCCGCACCCCCTCCTGAAACGCAAACCGTCCGCACAGCTGGCAGGCCGCCAGCGCCGTCAGCCACAAAAAACCGCTGGCGGCAGGGCCGGCAAGCGCAATGACCGCTTCATCGCCGGGCCGGGTTTCAAAACCGGGGTCCAGCTGCGCCAGCGCGCCCACAGGGGACAGATCCATCCGGACAACGCGCACACCGCGCAGCGACGCCGCCCAGGTATGCGCCGTTTCATGCAGCAAAAGCGAGAAAAAGGCGGTCAGCAGGAGTTCACCCTGCCCCGCCAGAAACCCGGTAAGCAAAAACAGCGCCAAGACGGGGTGCAGATGACAGGACACACCCCGTATCTCGCACAGTTTCATGACTCGTTTTCGCCGCCGGTAAAATAGGGCAGCGGATCCACCGCTTCGCCATCCAGCTTGACCTGCAAAAACAGCTCATAGCCGCTGCCCGCGCTCTTGGCCAGGCCAACAGAATCGCCCAGGCGCACCTTGTCGCCCTTTTCAACCAATGCCTGGGACAGCGTGCCATAGACCGTTTCAAGCCCGCCCTTATGCGTGACGGTCACGCTGTAATTGCCCAGCTCGTCGCATGCAACGTCGGAAACCCTGCCCGCTTCGCAGGCGTAGACCTCCTGCCCCCTGGCGCTGATGCCGATGCCGGGATACTGCTGGGAAAAACGATGATCCACGCGCCCGTCAATCGGCGGCGTGAGCGATTCCGGCGCGCTTTTGGAAAACCAGACCGCCACAGTATCCGGGAACAGGTTCTGCACAAAGCGCAGCTTGCCCACATCCTGATCTACGTCCACTTCCATGGTGATGGCGTCTGAAACCGTCGCTGAAACGCTCTGCGCAGCGGGCGAATCCACCGCCTTAACCGCCAGCGCCAGCAGGATCACGCCCACGCAGACACTGATCTGGCCCTGCAGCGTCGTTAAAAACGGCGCGCCGGCCTGTTTTTCCGTCCGCTGCGGGCGCGTATGGCGCGCCGCGCCGCTTCGGGCATGCTTTTTGCTTTGCCATGCCTGCTGGGCCAGCGCCGCAACTCCCTGTCGCTGGCCCAGCGATGCATCGCGGCGGAAAAACCGTCGCGGATGCTCCTGCGCCCACGCGCCCTGCGCGATCGGTTCCGCGCCAGGCGCCGCCTGGTCGCCATCCATCAGAATATCGGACGCTTTGGGACGGCGCTTTGCGCCCCGCATCAGCTCCCAAAACGCCTGCGCCGCGTCATATACGTCCCGTTTTGCGCCCGAAGGGGGTTCCAGCGTCTGCTGCGCCTGCTGGGCAACGGCCTGTTCCCATTGGGTTTGCGGATCCTCCGGCTGCGGCTCGGGCTGTTCCCCCGTCAAAGTGCCGGGCGCGCCATGGGGCACCGTCCTGCCAGCGCCGCGCAGATAGGCCGGCGGCCCGTCATAGCGCGGCAGCGGCGGGTTCCGGCGCGCCGGTTCCGTCCCAGTTTGTGCCTGCTGCGTTGGTTCTATGGGCGTAAGCGTCAGCCTGGGCAAATCCTTTTTCATAACCAAAACGCTCCTTGCGATGATTTTTGTGTATCCTATGCACCGGCGCCGCCAAACATAACCGTTTGGCCCGCACCGGCAATAAATTTGGCTGCATATACACCGTCACGGGCGCTTCCGGAAAGACATGCAGGGAAAATGCTGACAAACCGGCCGCAATATGGTATAATAACGGCATCCAATCCAAACCAGATCGAAGGGAGATTTTACGATGTCCAATCGTGCAGATGGTCTGAACTATGCCCCCAAGGGCAACGCCAAGCCGGTGGTTGAACCGGGCGCGTTTTATTTTGCCGCCGCCGAACTGGAGCACGGCCATATCAACGGCATGTGCAATGGCCTTACCGAGGCGGGCGCAACGCTCAAATGGGTCTGGGACCCCGATCCCAAAAAGGTGGAGGCGCTTTTGGCCAAGTTCCCCGGGGCGAAGGCTGCGCGCTGTGAACAGGAAATTTTCGACGACCCGCAGATTCAGCTGGTCGCAGGCGCGGCGGTACCCGCTGCGCGCGCAGCGCTGGGCATGCGCGCCATGCGCGCCGGAAAGGACTATTTCACCGACAAAACGCCCCTGACCAGTTTGGAGCAGCTGGACGAGGTGAAAAAGACCGTCGCAGAGACGGGCAAAAAATATATGTGCTATTTCAGCGAACGGCTGCATGTGGAAAGCGCCGTTTACGCTGGAAATCTGGTCGCCGACGGCGCAATCGGCCGGGTTTTGCAGGTGATCGGCATGGGCCCGCACCGGCTGGGCGCCGTACGTCCCGACTGGTTCTGGCGCAAGGCGGATTACGGCGGAATTCTCACCGACATCGCCAGCCATCAGATCGAGCAGTATCTGTTCTATTCCGGCGCGACCGACGCGCAGGTCGTCTACAGCCAGGTTGCCAACCACCACCACCCCGAGCATCCCGAGTTTGAAGACTTCGGCGACGCGATGCTGCAGGGCAACAACGGCACGACCAACTATTTCCGCGTAGACTGGTTCACCCCCGACGGGCTGGATACCTGGGGCGACGGCCGCCTGTTCATTCTGGGCACGGACGGCTATATCGAGCTGCGCAAATATACCAACGTCGCCACGCAGGGCACCGGCAACCACCTGTTTTTGGTGGATCACAAGCAGATGAAGCATATCGACTGCAACAACACCGTCGGATTCCCCTATTTCGGCCAGCTGATTCTCGACTGCCTCGGGCGCACGGAAAACGCCATGACGCAGGAGCATGTTTTCAAAGCCGCAGAGCTTTGCTGCAAGACGCAGATGAAGGCCGTACGGGTGGAATAAGTCTGCAGGGGCAGCCTTTCATCCGCACATACCGACGCATCCAAAGCTGTCTGTGGCTTTGGATGCGCTTTTATAGGAGGAATACCGATGGCCTATAAAAACATCGCCTACGAGCCGCTGTACGCGCTGATTGAAAAAATCTACCAGCAAAGCGGCTTTACCGCCCGCCAAAGCGCGGCTATCACCGAAAATCTTCTGCGCGCCGATCTGTACGGCATCGAATCGCACGGGATCTCGCGCCTGATCCGTTACGACCTGGCCATGCAGGAAGGGTCGATCGACCCCAAAGCCGGCTACAGCGTCGTCCACGAAACGCCGGTATCTGCAGTATGGGACGCGCCGCGCTCGATGGGGCAGGTCGTCGCCACGCAGGCCATGGAGCAGGCCATTGAAAAAGCGCGCCAGCATGGCCTTGGCGCGGTCTGCGTCCGCGGCTCCAACCATTACGGCATCGCCGGATATTACACCAAAATGGCCTGCGACGCCGACCTGCTGGGCATGTGCATGACCAATACCGAGGCCATCGCCATCCCCACCGGCGGGAAAAAGGCCATGCTGGGCACCAGCCCGATCGCCATCGCCATGCCCGCCGACCCGGTGCCCTTCTGGTACGACGCGGCGACGACGGTCGTTACCCGCGGCAAGCTGGAGGTTTACAACAAAACCGGCAAGCCGCTGCCCGCCGGATGGGCCGCTGATGAAACGGGCGCCGACTGCGACGATGCGGCGCGCGTGCTGGACAATATCATCGGCAAGCGCGGCGGCGGGATTTTCCCGCTGGGCGGCTATTCGGAGCTGACCGGCTCGCACAAGGGCTACGGTCTGGGCGTTATCGTGGAGCTGTTTACCGCCATCTTTGCCGGCGGCACCACCTCCCCGCATGTAAAAAACAGCGGCAACGCCGACACCTCCTTTTGCTTCTGGGCGCTGGACTACGGGCTTTTCGGCGACAAAAAGGAAATCCGCGCGCGCATGTCCACGCTTTTGCAGCAGCTGCGCGACAGCCCCAAGGCAGACGGATGCACGCGCATCTATACGCACGGCGAAAAAGAATTTGAGTCCGAGGCGCATAAGCGCGTTTACGGCATTCCCGTCAATGAAAAAACATTCGGCGAAATCCAGCAGATCGCCCGGCGGCACGGCATCGATCCAACGCCGTATCTGGGCCAGCAATTTTAACCGTCGCAATCGCATCGCTTCTTCTATACAAAAACCGGCGCTGCACAAGCCTTATACCGTTTGTGCAGCGCCGATTTTTTATTTGCAGGCGCGCCGTTTGCCGGCCGCCTGCCGCTTTATGCCGTTTTTTATTGCCGAAAAACGCCGCCCGCGCGTTTGCCGAAAGCCTATGCGCCGCGGGTGATCAGCTCCGCATGACAGGCTTTGAGCAGCTCCGGAATTTTCAGCTGCTGCGGGCACTGGCTCTGGCAATAACCGCAGCCGATACAGGCATCGGCGCGATGCTCGGGCGCAATGCTGGTCTGATAGGTCTGCATCACGCGGAACGCCTCGCCAAAGACCTTGCGCCGGTTGTACAGCGCAAAAATCTCCGGAATCGCGATGCCCTTGGGGCATTTTTCGCAATAGCGGCAGCCCGTGCAGGCAATCGCCTTCTTCTGCGCAATCAGCGCGGCCGCGCGATCCACCGCCGCCGCCTGCGCATCGGTCATCGGCGGCTCGTTTGTAAAGGTGTTAACATTGTCGATCACCTGCGCCATATTGCTCATGCCGCTTAAAATCACTTTAATGCCATCCAGGCGCGCGACCCAGCGCAGCGCGTCGGACGCATAGGATTTTCCGGGCAGCGCTTCGTCCAGAACCGCCGCCGCATCCTTAGGCGGATCTGCCAAAAAGCCGCCGCGCACCGGTTCCATCACGATGCCGGGCACGCCGTGTTTTTCCAGCACCTGATATACGCCCCTGGCGTTTTGCACCGTCCAGTCCAGGTAATTAAGCTGTACCTGCACAAAGTCAAACTCAAACCGGCTCAAAATCTGATCCAGCACCTCGGCGCTGTCGTGGAACGAAAAGCCCAGCCTGCGGATCTTCCCCTCCCGGCGCATGGCGCACAGAAAATCATACGCCTTATAATCGACCATCCACGCCACGCGGTTGCGATCCATGGCGTGCAATAGATAAAAATCGAAGAAATCCACCTTGCATTTTTCCAGCTGATCCTGAAAAATCCGTTTGACATCCTGCTCGTTTTTCGCCATCTGAAGCGGCATTTTATCCGCCAGATAAAAGCTGTCCCGCGGGTATTTTTTCAGCACGCGCCCCATCACACGCTCGCTTTCCCCGCCCATATACATATACGCCGTGTCAAAATAATTCACACCATGGGAAATGGCATATTCCACCATCTGCGCCGTCTGCGCCTCATCCACGCTGCCATCCGGAAGCGTCGGCAGACGCATCGCGCCAAAACCCAGCCTGGAAACCGTTGCATCCAGTTTTTCAAAGACCGCTTTTTGCATTGCTCTTCCTCCAATTCACGGCGGCGCCCGCCGCCTCTTACCTATATCTCCATGATACAAAAAAATCGTCCCGCGGTCAAGCCGTCCGTTTCCCCGCCTCCCTTCCCTACAACACAGCAGGCACAGGCCACGCTTTTCGGCCTGCGCCTGCGACCGGCTCCCTGCGCGAAGCGCCCTTTCAGGAGTCCAGAGGAACGCTGTTCCTCTGGCTGGTTTCCAAAGGACAGCGTCCTTTGGCGGGGTACAGGGGCAGCGCCCCGCCTCCCCTCCCAGTGCAAGCGTGTACATCCCCCCATAAAAGTGGGTGGAGAAGCGCTAATATATCAGGGAAATGACGTTTTACCCATTTTACTCTGTTTTCCCCAAAATCCCGTGGAGCGCGGCGAGAAAGGAAAACAGGCTGCTGTAAAATATGCCGTTGATTTTTACAGCATAATTGGATATACTATAAGCGGAAGGAGCTGATAGATATGCCAAACATTAAACCGATCTCTGATCTTCGTAATTACACCGAGGTTCTGCATGATGTTGCTGTCGGCGCTCCGGTCTTTTTGACTAAGAATGGCCGTGGCAGATATGCCATCGTAGATATGCAGGATTATGAAAAAACCCAGGCAACGCTGCGGCTGATGAATGAGCTTGCCAGAGGCCGCCGTTCCGGTGAAACGGAGGGCTGGCTTTCCGGCGAAGATGTGAGGGCGCATTTTGAGCGTAGAGCGCATGAAGAATAACATTCATTACGCAGCCATAGCCCGTCGGGATTTGGATGATATTTGGGATTATATTGTCGCAGACCTGTGCAATCCTACCGCAGCAGCCAACACGGTCAGCCGCATCATGGATGCCGTCGATGGGCTGGAAAGTTTCTCTGGCCTTGGAACCCCACTTTCGGCAGTCACAAATATTGACAGCGATTACAGATACCTTGTTTCCGGCAGTTACATGATTTTCTACCGTGTAAACGGAAATGATGTATATGTGGATCGCATTCTCTATGGCCGTCGGGATTACCTGCGTATCCTGCTCGGGGATACAGATGAAGAAGAAAACTAAACAACGCCTCTAACCGCTTGCTTCAAATGCAGGCGGTTCTTTCTTTCGGCAAAAAGGAAACGACGGTCAAAAGACCGTCGTTTTGGTGGAGAGAAGTGGAATCGAACCACTGACCTCATGACTGCCAGCCATGCGCTCTCCCAAGCCCATCGGTTACATACCCCTGTAACCGGGCTTTGGAAGTGCGCTCAATATGCAAAACAAATCTTGACACTCAACCTGATTTGAGTATCATCAAAGGACCCGTGGAAATCCAGCAATATTAATGGTTTGTAAGCATTAAGCAAGGTGCTTTTATGCTAAAGACTTAAATACAAATATTACGTCATGCCACCCAGTAGAGATATTGGGTGGCATTTCTCGATGCTTTGCCTACAGGGGAACGGCTTTCACCGCTCCCTCCGGGACTAAAGAGTATCAAGTTACTTCAAGGCGATTCGTTTCGCAAACTACTCAACTATCTCTGGTGCATTTGGTGAATCTTCTTTAGGGGGCATATAAAATGGGTTGAATCCACTCTTGCCTTCACCTAGCAAATTTATACTGTAGTCAGGTGTTAGCCCCAAATTTGAGGCATCCTCATCGTCAAACAAGATGATTTGCATTTCGGATTTTTGTAGATCCGCATAGGCTCCATGCAAAACAGCACCCAAAGCTTTTTGATTCTTATCGTCAAAAGGCTTTGAGATATGGTCAATAACCAAAAAGGGAATTAGTGGATATTTATCCTCTTTAATTAACATACGAAGAAAACCTAGATAACCACATAGCTGCATTAGTGTGTGTCTTGCCATGCTACCAGTATAATAATTTTTGATTTGATCTGCATCGTCGTTTTCTTCATCTAAAATTTTCGGTTGGAGACTGTTGCCGTTTTTCAAATAGGAAATGTGAAATCCGCTTTTTCTAAAATCATATTCAGCCAACTCAGAAACCTCAATCGAGGATTTGTACAACTGAGTAATATCCGCAGACAAACTGTTTATTTTCTCTGTATCGTTTCCGTTCTGAAGAATACGGATTTCGTCTCTTATTCTTCTTAATTCACTCCGAATCTCGGATAGAGTACCTCTATCAAAATCACAGTCGTAATAGCTTAAATATTCTTTGATCAAGGTAACTGCCTGCGCTTTTTCTGATACAGAATAGATTGCATATCTTGACTTATTGGCTAATATTTGTTGCCTAATCTTATCGCGTTGCTTTTTCAATTCCCGTGTGGTAGTTTCTTGAATTAAGTATTTATTAAACGAAATACTCTTATCTAAATCTATAGTCAAACTTATAATTGGATCTACTAGATACGCATACTCTGCTTTTCCTTCAACTATTTCATGCAATCTATCAAGCAGAGCCCGTTGCTTCACCTCATCTTCTACAAAATGTTTATGATCATATTCTGAGTTTTTCTGCTTTTTTATTTGCTCATCAAGACTAGTATATATTGCTTCTAGCTCTGCGATTGTTTGAGTTTTTATTGCAGACTCATCTTTCTCAAGAGAGTTTTGCAAGGTGGTAATTTCATGGAGAATGGTCTCGGAATTAGCTCCAGTAAACACCTTATGTATTCCGAGAATTTTTAGTTGATGGTTTACTCGCCCTCGAATATCATCGTTTTTTGATGCTCGATTTTCAAAAGCTTCGAGACGGATCTTTAATTCTTCTTCACGCTTTTTTAGTTCGTTTATCCGAGCAATGTTTTTGTTAAAGATATAATTTAATAGGGCAGGCAGCTTTATTGAATATTCTAGTCGACTGCACTTATCAAAAAAATCATTTAGAATGCCTTGTCGATTTTCACCCAAGAAGTTAAAAACGGTAAACGTTCTATATCCAATATCTTCTTCAACAAAAGCACGAAGTTCTTTCAATGTTTCTTGGTTTTTTGAGAAAACCACATTCAATTTTGCTCGATATTCATCAAGTCTAATTTCCTCGGAGCTTTCTTCATCATAATATCTAAAGAAGTTTTTGTTAGGATTTGATATAAATCGGGTAATAACAAATTTTCGATTGGCATACAAAAATATCAATTCAGCAGAAATCAATGAATCTCTAAACCAGTCTTTATCTGCTAAATTAATATCGGCGCCAAACATATAATCTAGGAAAGTGTAAAACTCCGTTTTTCCAGAGTCATTCTTTCCTTTGAAGTAGTTGATGCCATCTACAAAGGAATACGAAAACAGTTGACCTTCGCTTTTTCCATAGAGAGATAATTTTATTAACTTAAACAACGCTGATCACCTCTCTTAAAAACTGTCTATCAGTATATGATTTACTCTCTTGAATTGCGGCCTCTGTAAATGTATCATAATCAACTGCTTTTTGTTGGTTTGTGAGACTACAGACTAATTCACCTTCGTGGGCCTCGCAAACCCCGTCCTTAACGAGTAAATCAATAGCCTGAAAAATGTATGGCATTTGCTCACACAGTTCATCAAATAGGCCGCTAGCTTGAGACAAAAACTTCAAAACCAAATCTACTTTGTTAGTGCCTTTATAGACGCTCCCCTGTAAATGCTGCCTCTTTTTTATTATAAAGCTAAAAGGAATTATCTTTATAACACTTATGCTTCGGTGCTTCAATAGTAAATTTTTAACTATATCACAATAGATGCTGATCTGAATTACTTCAATCTGTAAATCCAACAGCTTATCAGTTTCATTGCTCATTTGCTTCCCCATCTTCGTCTTTCCAAGAAATCTGATTTGGTAAATCTTCCTGTGTCAAAAAAATGTACGTGCCCCATCTAGAGAATTCATCATGTAATGTCGAAATCTCGCATCGTTTAGTCTTAATCAATCTGCGACGAGGTGTATCTTTGTCTTCGTCTTGAAGTTCATAAACTATATCTTTATGATTTTGGTGTGCAATATTTTCTGTTTTAGAAATAGCTTCTTTTTTGGCATCAGAGAGATAGTGTTGTCTAACGCTTTGATAGTATTGCTCCCAACGCAAATGATCTAAAATCTCTGAGCTTGAGAGCCTGCAATAACTTAGTTGACGATATTCCCTAGAATTTGTTATTTCGTCGGTTAAGTCATTTTGAGAAAATACCTGTCTAAATGCTTCATAATCTGGAGTATACTGCGTGGGCGAGATATTTTTACAGATTTCTTCACACAGTTGCATATATTCAGCATAAACACACACATAAGGAATACGCTGACCAGCACAGTCCATGATTCTTGCACAAATCCGTGTAAATAGTTCATCAATTCGTTTTTCAAAATAAGTTTTACCTATATCTGTTGCAGTAGCATGGAACGGAGTCATAAGCTGTTTTGCAATAAGTTCATCTATATCACTTAAACATTTAATCGTAAACTTACTACAGATTGTTTGATAGTCACTTTTGAATTTTGCCGAATCGTCTTTATATATCTGTTTTATGCGACTAACAAGAGCTGTTGTTGCCTTGTTCGATTCAATTACCGTTTGATACTCTTTTTCTGAACCGTTAGTAAACGCCTTTGTATTTGTTGAATACCCTTGAGCAACGTATAGTGTGTATTTGGCGATATCTGGCTTCTGATTATATGCTAACAACCAGTTATATAGGACTTGACGTCCAATAGATTCGGTAACGTTAGTTTGCTTCACTTGAAAAACCTCAATAGATGAGGTCTCATCAACACTCCACTTAAAGCAAGAATCTGATACTGAGTCTTTACTGGATAAAGATCTGACCGCTATNNCAACTCGCTGCCCTTGCTGCAATTGTGTCAGTCGCAATATAAAGACTTTAATTTGATAAGAAAAGCCAGACAAACTACTGAGACCAGAATCATTTAGCAATTCCGCATTAGCTATATTCATACCGACACCTCCTACAGCTTTATATAACACTACAATATTTATTTGTATTTTAGCATATTTCCCACGTTTTAACAACCGGTTTTATTGTGAGTTAGGCACAAAGCAGCAAGAAGGACATACTCACTACTGCGAATATTGCTGTCCAACAGGACTACAGACGGCATTTTCATATACCACGATCCGAAAGGAGGCGTCTCCCCATCTACTGCCAGCCATCGGGCTGGCTTTTTTCATTTCACGACAAAGGAGGTTTTTAAGTGGCAGAAGATAAAAATAACATCAGCCCCGAGGCGGGTATTCCCACCGAGGCCCCGGAGCAGCCCAACCCCGTTCCCGATCTGGCCGACACCGCCGCCCCCGCCCCGCAGGGGCCAGAGGCGCTGACCGTGGAGGAACAGCTTATTTTGGAGCATGAAGGACAGGCCGCCCTCTTTGAAATGGGCGAGGCCATCCCGGATGCGCCGGAGTTTCCCGGCGTGACGATCCCGGAACAGTCCGAGCCGGATAAGCCAGAACAGCAGGCCCCCACCCCCGGTAAGGTGGTGGATTTTACCGCCGCTCGTGAGGGGGCGGGTAAGGCTACACCCCCGACAAAGGAGGCTGGCCCTCCCGATAAGGAACACAAAAAGCCGGAGCAGCCCCGCCGTGGCCGCCCATCTAAGGCTGATAAGGCGGCCCCCGACGAGGCGGGCAAGGCTCCCGAAAAAGAGGCGCAAGGCGGCGAAACGCTCACTCCCGCCCAGCGTGGCGCAAAAACGCGCAAGGAGCGCCGTCAGCGTGTAACGGATTTTTTGGATGGCAAGTCGAGTAGTCCGCTTCCCCCTGTCAAGGAGGAGGCCCAGCCGTCTGAACCTCGAGACAAAGTGTCCCGAAGCAAAAAAGCCGCTCCCGCCAAGGAGGAGTCTCCCGCCCCGGAGCCGGTAGCCGTTAGCGGCGATACCGCCCCGGCTGCTGAAATCCCGGCAGAGCCCAAAGAGCCCGTATCCCCGCCTCGTCCTGTGGCGGAAGGTGAGCTGGTCTATCCATCAAGGCCAACGGATTGAGGCTCATATCATTCTCGGGAAAACACTTCGAGAGATTGCCGCTGCGGAAGGTGTGAGTGTCAAGTGTGTTTCTGTCTCCATCCGCCGGGGCTTGGAGTCCATGAAGAAGTTTTTGAAAAACTCTTGATGACAGGGGTAAATTACAGCTCCAAAGTCCAGTTGATTATTAGAAAGAGGTTTTTATTTCTTTCTACAAACTGAATAGCGGACGGCCCCGAGCCATAGTACGGGGAGCCAGGCGGCGGGTGCGCTGTGACTTCCTCCACGGGAACGAGCGAACAACACCAGCGCCGCAAGTGGGGCAAGCCGCCCCACGGCCACGATCCGCCAGAGGACAGGCTGGCCGCCTGTCCCGACCGGCCGCCGCCCCCCCTTGGGGGCGTCACACTGAGTATCGCTGTCTTATGACGGGCCAAGGAAATGAGTGTGGCGCTCCCAAAATCTTTATCAAGGAGGAACACCTATTATGAGCTATGATCCTGTATTGGCGGCTATGCTGACCCAGCCGTGGAACAACAATGCCTGCCGTGGCTATGTGATCTATGCGATGGAAAACTGCGGTTTTTCCCCCGAGGATATTCGCCGTGTGGTGGTCGAGCTCCATTATGTGTTCGACTTCACCGGGCTGGAGGAGGCCCAGCAGCATTACGAAAACAGCCCCTATTAACTACGAGACACTTTGTCCCAAGGTGAGGACAGGCCAAAGGGCGGCACTTATCGGTGCCGCCTTTTCGCGTTTCCCCACGAGACAAGGGGAACATAAGAAGCAGTCGCCGTTGTTTTCGTTCCGTTGAGGAGGTAACGCTATGCCGAGAAACTCTACTACCCTCAAGGTAGACGGATATGAAATTTCCGCCACCTTTGCTGAAACCCGAAACACGGCCATTTCTGGCCATCTGAAGCAGATCCTGCTGGCGTCCTTTGCCAACAGCGCCCCCCGGCCCGGCTCCAAAGGCATCCTTGTGGAGCCCCCTGCGCAGAGGTATAATAAAGATGGTGGTAGACACCATGTACCTTGAAAATTACATAGGTTTTGCGATTGAGCCGCACTTTCATATTGCCCATCTGACAATGTGAAAGGATGGTTCAATTATGGAAAACAGAGTTTATTGCTTATACCGGGTGTCCACCGACAAGCAGGTGGACTACGACGAAAAAAGTCAAGCCGACATCCCTATGCAGCGGAAAGAATGTCACCGCTTCGCTGAAAAAATGGGCTGGACGATTGTTCACGAGGAACAGGAGGACGGTGTTTCCGGCCACAAGGTACGGGCCGAAAACCGGGACAAGGTGCAAATCATCAAGGAACACGCCAAGCAGGGCAAGTTTGATATTCTGCT
>DCTY01000032.1:115990-117529 GCA_002329335.1 Christensenella sp. UBA1428 | reverse complement strand
CGTTTCTTCTATCGTTTGCCCGGGGACCCGAGCCCCGAGCGTGGTACGCAGTTGTTCCGCAAAGCCGCCCGCATAAACGGCGGCGGCCATGCGGCCCCGCTTGCCGGTGGATTGTTCCACCAGCCCTGCCGCGGCCATGGCCAGCGGCACCCGGTAGTACCGGCAGGCGTCCGTGTAGCGCTTGCGCGCGTTGACGGACGCGCTCTCGTCCAGGATGAGCAGCCCGCACTTGCCCGCGCGGATGGCGCTCAGGCAGCCGGTTTCACCGTAGGCAATCTGTCCGGCCCGGGCGCACAGGCCCAGCAGGCCGCGCGCTTTGCTTTCGTTCATGCGTCCTCCGTTCCGGGCGCGGGCAGGCTGGCCAGGGTCTGCTGGAGCTGCGCCACCACCTCGGGGCTGAGCTGCACCTCCAGCTGGCGCTCCAGCTGCTTCTGCTTCAGGGCCCGGGCCAGGCACGCGGCGTCCCGGCACAGATAGGCCCCGCGGCCGGGCTTCTTGCCCGTGGCGTCCATGGACACCTCGCCCTCCGGGGAGCGCACCACGCGGATCAATTCCCGCTTGGGCTTCATTTCACGGCACCCCACGCACATGCGCATGGGAATTTTCTTGGGCTTCATCCTTTTCCGTTCCCTCCGCTATGCCTTAGAGCGTGTCGTCCTCGTCCGCGCCGGGGAAGCCGATGTCTTCCAGCTCCTCCAGCCCCGTAAAGGGACTGACCGCTTCGGGCGGGGGCAGAATCTCCTCCGCCGCGTCCTCGTCCACCATGTCCGTCAGCTCGGCGGCCTGGCTCTGGCTCTTGATGTCGATCTTCCAGCCGGTGAGCTTGGCGGCCAGGCGGGCGTTCTGCCCTTCCTTGCCGATGGCCAGGGAGAGCTGGTTGTCCGGCACCACCACCCGGCATGCCTTTTCGCCCTCGGCCACGAACACGCTGAGCACGTGGGCGGGGTTCAGGGCGTTGGCCACAAACTCGGCGGGATCGGCGCTCCACTTGATAATGTCGATCTTCTCGCCCTTGAGCTCCTCCACCACCCGGTCCACCCGGCTGCCCCGCTGGCCTACGCAGGCGCCCACGGGGTCGATCATCATGTCGGAGGAATGTACGGCCATCTTGGTGCGGCTGCCGGCTTCCCGGGCGATGGACTTGATGGTGACCACGCCGCCGGCGATTTCCGGCACTTCCATTTCAAACAGCCGCTTGACCAGGTTGGGATGGATGCGGCTGACCCGCACCTGGGGCCCGCGGGGTCCCACGGGGCCGGAGCGGTGCACCTCCAGGACGTAGACCTTGATGTGGTCGTCGTCGTGGAGCACCTCGCCGGGGATCATGTCCTGCTGCTCCAGCACGCCTTCGGTGCGGCCCAGCTCCACGTACACCGCCTTGGGCTCCACCCGCTGGACGATGGCCGTGAGGATCTCGCTTTCCTTTTCAATATATTCGTCGTAGATCTTGCCCCGCTCCGCCTCGCGGATGCGCTGCATGATCACCTGCTTGGCCGTCTGGGCAGCCACCCGCAGAAAGCCCGTGGGCGTCACGTCCAC
>DCTY01000032.1:55752-115971 GCA_002329335.1 Christensenella sp. UBA1428 | reverse complement strand
TGAGCTTGCGGGCGTAGACGTGGGCGACCCCCGTCTCCCGGTTCATGGTCACCGACAGGTTGGCGGGAGCCACCTCCGCCTTGGACAGGTTCTTTTTATAGGCCGCCTTCAGCGCTTCTTCAATGGCGTTGAACAGCAGCTCCTCGCTGATGTCCTTTTCCTTGGCCAGGGCCTTCAATGCCTCGACGATTTCGGACTTGTCGTTTTTCTTTTCGTTCTTTACAGCTCGCATGCTATTTTTACCGCCTTCCGCTTTTTACATTATGCAGGACTCATTCGGACAAGTCCACGTTTTCCACGCCGCTCATGTCCACCACCGGGCGGACCGTGGCCGCGGCCTTCTGGGGGAAGGTCAGCCGCCCCTGCGGGGTGTCCAGCAGAATCTGCTTTTCCTCGTCCAGCCCGGCCAGTATGCCCGTGAAGAGCTTCTGTCCGTTGACGGCCTTGAAGAGCTTGACCTCCACTTCCTCGCCCAGGTGCCGCTCATAATCCCGCGGCGTTTTCAGCGGGCGGTCCACCCCGGGGCTGGAAACCTCCAGAAAGTCATAGTCATACTGCTCCAGCTGGGGCTGGATGGCCCGGTGGTAGCTTTCGCAGTCGTCCAGGGACAGGCCCTCGGGTTTGTCCAGATAGATGCGCAGGTACTTGCCGGCGCTTTCCCGGTCCAGGCACACGTCCACCAGCTCCAGGCCCATGCGCTGGGCCAGGGCCTGGCATCGGGGGGTGACGAAGGTGGTCAATTCCGCTTTGGGCATGCTGCGTCTCCGTTTCTTGAAAAAATAGCCGGCGCCCGGCGCAAACAACACAAAAGAGTGGCCCCCACTTGCTCCCTTGACGGACCAAAACGCCGGAATCAGGCGGAAGGCGCTGGGCGCGTCTTTGCCGCCTGCCGCGTCTGGGCGGCCTGGAGCAAATGCCACTCTTTTACGGTGAACCCTTCTTTCATGAGGCTCTTCCGGCACAGGCCAGAATGCGCAACGCCTGATCGCGGGGAGCGCGCCTACCGGACGGCAGGGCGTGCCGCGGGAAAATCATACGTTGGCAGTATACCACAGCTTTTCCCGAAATACAAGGGTTTGCGGGAGGGAACGGAAAAGATTTCTTGCCGGCAACGGCGCGGCGGCCCCGGAAGCAAAAATGGTTGTATTTTTTCCGGTATGCACCTTGACGAACGGCCCCGATGCGCCTATACTGAAGCGTCCTGTTTTTTGATGGCCGGAGGGATGCGGCGGGGACCGCATGGCGGCCGGAATCGCGAAAGGGGTTTTACGGCATGCAAACCAAATTTATCTTTGTGACCGGCGGCGTGGTTTCCTCGCTGGGCAAGGGCATCACGGCGGCGTCCCTGGGGCGGCTGCTGAAATGCCGCGGCCTGCGCGTATCCATTCAGAAATTCGATCCGTATATCAATGTGGACCCCGGAACCATGAACCCCTACCAGCACGGGGAGGTGTTCGTCACCGACGACGGCGCGGAGACGGACCTGGACCTGGGGCATTATGAACGCTTTATCGACGAAAACCTGACCCAATCCGCCAACGTGACCAGCGGCCGGGTGTACAAGACCGTCATCGACCGGGAGCGCCGGGGAGAGTACCTGGGCGCGACCATCCAGGTGATTCCGCACATCACCAACGAGATTAAGCGCAACATCCTGGCGGTGGCCCGGACGCAGAACGCCCCGGACGTGGTCATCACGGAAATCGGCGGCACGGTGGGGGACATTGAAAGCCAGCCCTTCCTGGAGGCCATCCGGCAGATGCGCGCGGAGGTGGGCTACGAAAACAGCCTGTACATCCACGTGACCCTGGTGCCCTACCTGAAGGCCGCCGGCGAGCTCAAGACCAAGCCCACCCAGCACAGCGTCAAGGAGCTGGGCGGCATCGGCATTTCCCCCGACATCCTGGTGTGCCGCTCCGAGCACGAGATCCCCCGGGATGTGCGGGCGAAAATCGGCCTGTTCTGCAACCTGCCCGGGGAACGGGTAATCCAGAACCTGAACGCCCGCACCATTTACGAGGTGCCGCTGCTGCTCCATGCGGAGGGCCTGGACGAGCTGGTCTGCCGCCTGCTGGGCATCGCGGACACCACCTGCGACCTGACCGAGTGGCGCGCCATGGTGGAGCGCCAGCTCACCCCCCAGCGGGAAACCACCATCGGCCTGGTGGGCAAGTACGTGGAGCTGCCCGACGCTTACCTGAGCATCGTGGAAGCGCTGACCCACGGCGGCATCTATCACCATGCCAAAGTCAACATCAAGTGGATTCCCGCCGAAGCGGTTACCCAGGAAAACGTGGAAAGCTACCTGGGGGATTGCGACGGCGTGCTGGTGCCCGGCGGCTTCGGCTCCCGGGGCCTGGAGGGCAAGATGACCGCCGTGCAGTACGCGAGGGAAAAGAAGGTGCCCTTCCTGGGCATCTGCCTGGGCATGCAGATGGCGGTGATCGAGTTTGCCCGCCACGCGCTGGACCTGCGGGACGCCAACACCACGGAGGTGGACCCCAACACCACCTATCCCGTCATTGACCTGATGCCCGACCAGAACCTGGAAAACCTGGGCCACACCATGCGCCTGGGCAAGTACCGCTGCTCCCTGCTCCCCGGCACCTTCAGCCACAAGGCCTACGGCGTCAGCGAAATCGAGGAGCGGCACCGCCACCGCTACGAGTTCAACAACGACTACCTGGAGCGCTTCGTGGCCGGCGGCATGCGCGTGGCGGGTAAAAACCCCGAGCGCAACCTGGTGGAGATCGTCGAAATCCCCGACCATCCCTGGTTTGTGGCCGTGCAGTTCCATCCCGAACTCAGGAGCCGTCCCAACCGCCCCCATCCGCTGTTCCGGGATTTTGTGGGCGCGGCCCTGGCCCGGCGGGCGTAATCCGCCGGCGGGCAACCGCCCCCCCAACCGGCATTGTCGCCCAAAGACAGCCTCGCGTGCCGGATGAAATGCTTGCGCGCTGGAGGCTGGAAGCTCCCTCTTTTATGATAGCGGCATGAAAAAAACACGCTTTTTCAGCAATCGGATCGCCCGCGGCGTATGGCAACGCCGCGGGCGATGTTTTTTCGCGCCGGCTTTGCGAAATCCATTCCGAAGGCGCGCCCGGCGCGCCTTTTTTCAACTTTTTTCGTCAGGGCTATTGACAGCGGGCGGGGGGTGTGGTTTAATATGTGCTGTTTTGCGGTTTAGAAATTCTAAACCCGCGTATGCGACCGGCGGTTTAGTGAAAGTAAACCGCGCCGGTGTGGAAATAAGGAGGCGGTTCAGGCGTGGATATCGGTGAAAAATTGCGCCAGCTGCGGCTGCAGCGGGGATTGACCCAGGAGGAGCTGGCGGACCGGTGTGAGCTGAGCAAGGGATTCATCTCCCAGGTGGAGCGGAACCTGGCCTCCCCCTCCATCGCCACGCTGACGGACCTGCTGGAATGCCTGGGCAGCTCCCTGCCGGCGTTTTTCAACGAAAAAGCGGCGGAAAAGACCGTGTTCGCCCCCCAGGACATGTTCGTCAAGGAGGACGCGGAGGAGCTGCGCGGGTCCATTACCTGGCTGATTCCCGACGCCCAGAAGAACGACATGGAGCCCATCCTGGTGGAGCTGGGCCCCGGCGGACAGACCATGAAGCTCTCCCCCGGGGAAGGGGAAGAATTCGGCTACGTGCTCTCGGGCAGCGTCAACCTGTGCCTGGGCGAGCGCAAAACCCGGGTAAAAACCGGCGGCAGCTTCTGCCTGCACCCCAAGCAGGAGCACTGGCTGGAAAACCCCAACAAAACCAGGGCCCGGGTGCTGTGGGTTTCCACGCCCCCCAGCTTTTAAGGCATCATCCGCTTTTGAGGGAGGTTACGCATATGGTGGAGAACGAGCATCTGATTGACCTGAAAAACATCTCCAAGGAATTCGACGGCGTTACCGTATTGGAAAATATCAACCTGTACATCCGCAAGAAGGAATTCGTGACCCTGCTGGGCCCCTCGGGGTGCGGCAAAACCACCACCCTGCGCATCATCGGCGGCTTTGAAACGCCCAGCGCCGGGGAGGTGCTCTTCGAGGGAAGGGACATCGCCCATCTGCCCCCCTACAAGCGGCGGGTGAACACGGTGTTTCAGAAATACGCCCTGTTCCCCCACCTGAACGTGTTTGACAACATCGCCTTTGGGCTGAAGCTGAAAAAGGTCCCCAAGGGGGAGATCAGCCGCCGGGTGGAGGCCATGCTGGAATTGGTAAACCTGCGGGGCTACGGCAAGCGCCACGTGGACGCGCTCTCCGGCGGCCAGCAGCAGCGCGTGGCCATCGCCCGTGCGCTGGTCAACCGCCCCGAGGTGCTGCTTTTGGACGAACCGCTGGGCGCGCTGGATTTAAAGCTGCGCAAGGACATGCAGCTGGAGCTGAAAAACATGCAGCAGCAGCTGGGCATCACGTTTATCTACGTCACCCACGATCAGGAAGAGGCGCTGACGATGAGCGACACCATCGTGGTGATGAACGAAGGGCGCATCCAGCAGATCGGCAAGCCGATCGACATTTACAACGAGCCGGAAAACGCCTTCGTCGCCGATTTTATCGGCGAGAGCAACATCATCCAGGGCACGATGGTGCGCGATAAGCTGGTGCGCTTTGACGGACGCAATTTTGACTGCGTGGACGAGGATTTCGGGCAGGATGTTCCCGTGGACGTCGTCGTACGGCCGGAGGATATCAAGGTCGTTCCCGCTGCGCAGGGCATGCTGCGCGGCGTGGTAAAATCCGTCATCTTCAAGGGCGTCCACTATGAAATGACCGTTTTGACCGAGGGCTTTGCCTACACCGTCCATTCCACGGTCATGGCGCCCGCCGGCAGCGAGGTCGGCCTGGTAATCGGGCCGGACGACATCCATATCATGATGAAGGGGGAGACGGCATGAACCGCAAATGGTACGCCGCGCCCTACGGTTTTTGGATGCTCCTGTTTACCGTTGTGCCGCTGGTGCTGATTCTTTACTACAGCTTTACCGACGGCAGCGGCGGCTGGACGCTGGCGAATTTTCAGAAATTTCTGGAGCCGGTTTACATCAAGGTGCTGCTGCGCTCGCTGGGCATCGCGCTTTTGTGTACGGTCGTGTGCCTGCTGGTGGGATATCCCGCAGCGTATTTCCTTTCCGACCGCGAAGTGGACCGCAACGGCATTTTGCTGGTGCTGTTCGTCATCCCGATGTGGATGAATTTCCTTTTGCGCACCTATGCCTGGATGACGCTTCTGGAAACCAACGGCCCGATCACCATGATGGTAAACCGGGTAATCACCTTTTTCGGCGGCCAGGAAATCCGGCTGCTCTACAGCTACGGCGCGGTTTTGATGGGCATGGTGTACAATTTCCTGCCGTTTATGATTTTGCCGATCTATTCCTCGCTGAGCAAAATGGATCATCGCCTGATCGAAGCGGCGCAGGATCTGGGCGCCAACCGGTTTGAGGTGTTTCGCAAGGTGATTTTGCCGCTGAGCGTTCCGGGCATCGTTTCGGGGATCATCATGGTCTTTATGCCCGCGGTAACGACGTTTGTCATCTCCACGCTGCTGGGCGGCGGCATGAAGCTGTTCGGCGATCTGATTCAGACGCAGTTTATCACCATCGACGACTGGAATTTCGGCTCCGCGCTTTCGATGGTCATGCTGGTGCTGATCCTGATCTCGATGGGGCTGACCAACAAATTCGGGGATTCGGAAGGGGGGTCGCTGCTGTGAACCGGTTTTTCAAGCGCCTGTATACCTATCTGATTCTGGCGTTTTTGTATCTACCCATCATCACGCTGATCCTCTTTTCGTTCAACGAAAGCAAGACCCGCGCGCACTGGGGCGGTTTTTCGCTCAAATGGTATGTGCAGCTGCTGCACGACCCTGAAATTCTCGAGGCGCTTTATATCACGGTCGGCTGCGCGCTGCTGGCCGCAGTGCTGGCCACGGTGCTGGGGACGGCGGCGGCAATTGGTATCCATGACATGAGCGGCCTGCCCCACCAGCTTTTTGTGAGCGTTTCCTACCTGCCCATGCTCACGCCCGAAATCGTCACCGGCGTAAGCCTGATGGTGCTGTTTCTGGCGGCAAAGCTCAATCTGGGGTTTTTGACCATGCTGATGGCGCATATTGCCTTTGACGTGCCCTACGTCGTCTTTTCGGTGCTGCCCAAGCTCAAGCAGATGAACAAGCACAGCTATGAAGCGGCGCTGGATCTGGGCGCGCCGCCGCGCGTGGCGCTGCGCAAGGTCGTCATTCCCGAGATCATGCCGGGCATTTTTACCGGTATGCTCATGTCCTTTACCATGTCCCTGGACGATTTTGTGATTTCCTATTTTACCGGCGGTTCCACGCAAAATCTGTCCGTGCTGATTTATTCGATGGCGCGCCGTGGGATCAATCCCAAGATCAACGCGCTGTCGGCGCTGATGTTCGTGTTTATCATCCTGCTGCTGGTGCTGGTCAACAAACGGGCCTCGCTGGCGCAGCGGCGGTGATAGCAATATCCCCAATGGATTTCGGAGGAACAAAGATGAAAAAACTGCTTGTTTTGGTGCTGGCCGCCGCCCTGCTGGGCGTTCTTTGCGGCTGCGCGCAGAGCGATCCGTCCAAGACGATCGTCGTGTACAACTGGGAAGATTATATCGACCCGGAAGTGCTGGAAGATTTCACCGAAGAAACCGGAATTAAGGTGGACTATCAGCGCTTTACCACCAACGAGGATATGTGGATCAAAATGACCAAGGGCGGGACGTCCTACGACGTGGTATTCCCTTCGGATTATATGATCGAACGCATGATCGCCCAGGATTTGCTCCTGACCATCGATCACAGCAAGCTGCCGGATTATGACAAGCTCTACGATTGGATGCAAAACCCCGGCTACGACGAAAACAACACCTATTCCATCCCCTACATGTGGGGCACGGTGGGCGTTTTGTACAACATCGACATGACCGGCGAGGAAATCACCAGCTGGAAACAGCTTTGGGACACCAAATACGTCGATCAGGTCTGCATGATGGACTCCATCCGCGACACCCTGGGCGTAACGCTTAAAATGCTGGGCTACCCGATCAACACCCGCGAACAGGCGCATCTGCAGGACGCCAAAGCTGCGCTCATCGAGCAAAAGCAGTCCGGCGTGCTGCTGGCTTACGGTGTGGACGATATCAAGGATAAGCTGATCAACGGCGAATGCGCCATCGGCCTGGTCTGGTCCGGCGATGCGGTCTATGCGATGGATTACAATGAATCGCTGCGCTACAGCGTGCCGGAGGAAGGCTCCAACGTTTGGCTGGACGGCATGGTCATTCCCAAAACCAGCAAAAACCCGGACGGCGCGATGCAGTTTATCGCCTATATGATGCGCCCGGATATCGCCGCGCGCAACAGCGAATACATCGGTTATTCCACCCCCAGCGAGGCGGCCATGGCGCTGATGGACGAAAGCTATCAGACGCTGGAGGCCTTTAACCCGCCCCAGGAGGTCATCGACCGGTGCGAATGGTTCCACGACCTGCCCAGCGAGGATCTGCCCTATTACGAAAGCATCTGGACGGAGATCACCGCCAACTAAGACGGCGGCTTCCGACGGAAACTGACAAACGTGCGCCGCCTGTGAAAAAACGCAGGCGGCGCATAAAAAACGCCCTGGACAGCGCTTTTGGCCGTTCAGGGCGTTTGGATTTTACAGCAGCATAAAGGCCAGAAGCTCCGGCCAGTCCTGGAATTGCCGCCCCAGATGCATCAAAACCTCCTCCGGGGTCGGCGTCTCCCCGGCGCACAAAACCTGCGCCCATTGATGGCGCGTCTGCGCGTTTTCACTGTGCACCAGCGCGTTGATGTGTTCCTGCAGCTCGCCGCGCAATTGCTCCACGCTCTTGCCTTCCTTTTGGGCAATCTGCGCCAGCATCAGCGCCGCTTCCTTTTTGTTCATATGCCGTTCCTCCCTCCCGGTTAAACGCAGGATGTGTTTTTATGTCGTATATTATGCATATGCATTTTAAAAAGGTCAAACGCTTTATAAAATACACCCGTAATTTACATAAAAAGACTATACTATTATCATACTGTCAAAGGGGCTGATCCATTGAGCAAGCATATTGCATTTGAGAATCGGGACCGATTCATCGAGCTGGGGCTGACCATCGCCTCGCTGCGCAAAATGCGCGGCCTGTCCCAGGAAGCGCTGGCGGAAAAAGCCCATATCAGCCGCTCGCACCTGAGCGCAATTGAAGCCCCCAACGTATACCGTGCCTTCTCCGTAGAAGTTTTATTCAACATCGCCGACGTGCTGGACGTTCGCCCGGGCGACCTGCTCAACACCGTCTATCCCGACAGCCGAACATAGCGCGATTGGTTCAAACCACGCTGCGCTTTTTGCCAAAATCCGCCAGCCAAAACCCTTTGCCGTTTCCAGCGTCCGCGTTTACGGGCGCTTTTTTTTATTTTCCGCAGCGCCCTTTTTCAGGTCGTCGAATCATCCGGCTTTACCGGCGGCACATCCGGGCCGCAATCCCAAATTTCCAGCCCATAATGGCCGCTTGAAAAATGGCGATCCAAAAAAATGCCGAAAAACGGCGTCAAATGATCCGGATCCTCCGCTTTGGTTTCCACAATCATGCTGGAAAAAGCCGGCGTCACCGGACCGGTCACAATCACGCCATACGGCCATTGGGTCTGCCGCTTGACCTGTCCATAGCGCAAAGCCCGCACAATCTGCGCCTCTTCTTCCCGCCAGCAATGAAGTTCGAATGTTCTGGCGCGCTTCAGCGCCGCGCCGATCCGTTTTTTCCAGACGGCGGCGTCCTTTGCCGTAAGCGCAATCCAGGCGGCGCTTTGCGCCTGAGGATCTTGCGGCGTGCTCTGCACCGGTTCCAGCTGCGCCGCCGCCTCCTGAAGCGCCTGTGCCATTTTATCCCAGTCCATACCGCCGCGCTCCTTTCGTCAACGCTTCACAGCGCCGTGACCAGCGCCGTACGCGCAGCCAAATAATTTCGGAAATCGCCCGCGTCCGCGTCCGCCAGATCCTGTTTGTGCAAAACCGCCGCGCGCTTGTCAAAAATCAACAAAAACGCGTCCTCGGTTTCAATCACACGTTCAAAGCACGCATACGGCGTCCGGCTGACCTGCGCGTCCTGCGCCGTGCAGATCGTCATCTGCGCAGCGTCAAACCGGATCTGCACCTGTCCGGGCAAAACAGACGCATTTTTTTCCAAAAGCAGCCTTGCCGACCGGTCGAAACGATTTTTCATGCTTTTCCTGCCGCTGCACAAGCCGCCAATTCCCACGGCGACGCCAATTGCGCCCGCAAAGAGCGGCGCCGGCAATTCCCTGGGCGCTGCAAGGCCGGGGATCAGGAGAAAAGCGCCCAATATCAGGCAGACGATACTGCCAATTTTCCCACGCCGCCTCTTTTGCCCGCCGCCATGCGCCCGCAAGCAATCGATTCCGCGCCAAAGACGCGGCAGGCGCGCCCGGGACGCCAGCTGCGTTTGCAGCTCCAGCGCCCGGCTGATCTGCGCCAGAAGGCAGGAAGGATCCCGCGGCGTGACCAAAAAAACATAGGTTTTTTCCTGCATCGATACGCTCCTGTTTTGGATCAATCCGGCAGTTTCTTGCCGCACTGGTTGCAGAACGCAAAATCCCCCTCTACGCGCGCGCCGCAATAGGGACAAAATGCGCCGGGGCGCGCCTGTGCGCTGGGCCCGGCGGCCGCGTCCTCAAACGCCGCGCCGTAACGCTGGTTCAGCGGATCCGGCTCCTCCTGCCCGTCCACAATATCAAAAGAAGAATACCGGTTTTTTCCCGAAGCATTCTTAAAATGATAAACCGCCTGAACGATGGCAATCCCAATAAACACCAGCCCAAAGGCCGCGAATATCCCGCCGCCCGAGCCCAAAACCACCACCGTCCACAAAACGCCGAAAATCGCCATACCAATGCTCATCGCGCCGCCCATCATGGACGGCCCGCGGCCGGGCTTGATGCTTTTCATCGTCTGTCGCCTCCTGTCTGATACCCCTGCAGCGCCTCAAGCACAACATCCTCAAAGCTTTCCGAAGCGCCCCAGTCAAAGCGGAACAAGCCTTCCCCGCCGCCGCCTGCCGCCGTATGTACCCGCGTGACGCCGCCGGCGTTATCCAGCGTAACCGTCAGCGTCAATCGGTTGCCAGCACGGTAATAGTGCTTTTCAAACACCAGCACCAGCGCGCAAAGATCCGGGCCGAATTGGATCTGGTGCGCATCGATCAATTCGCCGGTAATGCTGCCGTCGATCACGGCCTGCTGCACGACCTGGCCCGCGCTGACAGGATCAAGCGAAACATAAAACGTAGCCATCCAACTTCCTCGACTTTCCCTATTTTAGCAAAAACATGCGGCGCTGCGCACACGGCGTTTTTTCACCGCCAGGCCGGATCAACCGCCGCCGGCCCTGCGCCCGTCCAGGGCTGCACGCCGTTTTGGAGGCGCGCAAGGATCGGCTCGTCGGCCGGGCAAAACGCAAACCCAGGGATTTCCTGCGGCGTAATCCAGCAGATGCCCGCATGCTCCAGCAAACGCGGCGTGCCCTGGGCGATACGGGCATGATACAGCGTCAGCTGCACGGTCAAATCCGGATACGCATGGGTGACCTGCATCAGCACCGGGCCGGGCTCCACCAGTATGTCCAGCTCCTCCTGACATTCGCGCACCAGCGCCTGCGCCCCGGTCTCGCCCGGTTCCACCTTTCCGCCGACAAATTCCCACAAAAGCGCCCGCGCCTTGTTTTCCGGCCGACGGCAGATCAAAAACCGATCGCCCTGCCAGATCAGCGCAGCGGAAACCTGCACCATCCAAATCCCTCCATTTTTATACGATACGGCCCTGCGCTTTGTTGCAGACGCAGGGCCGCCGATCGAATTTTCAAAAAACATGCCGTCCGGCTCGGGTTATCCAACAACCTTCCGCCCATCGACAAATACCGCCACGACGTTTGTCAGGCTGTCCATCGGATCGCCGTCGGTCAGCACGATATCCGCATCCTTGCCCGTTTCCAGAGAACCGACGCGGTTTTCAATGCCCAGATGCTCGGCCGGATGGATCGTAATGGCCTGAAGCGCGTCAAACGGCTTCATGCCCGCCTTCACCGCCAGCCCCGCGCAAAGCGGCAGATACTGCTGGGGAATCACCGGCGCGTCGGTGATAATCGACACATGGCAGCCCTTGGCCGCCAGCACGCCGGGCGTGGTCCAGCTTTTATTGACCAGCTCAATTTTGGAGGCATTGGTCAGGGTGGGCCCTACCGCCATCGGGTAACCCGCCTGAGCCAGTTCGTCAGCCACCAGATGTCCCTCGGTGCAATGCTCCAGCGTCAATTTTACGCCGAACTCCCGCGCGATGCGGATCGCCGTAAACAGATCGTCCGCACGGTGCGCATGCGCCTTGAGGGGGATTTCGCCCTTGAGCACAGGGATGAGCGCCTCGTATTTCATGTCGTAGGTCGGCTCCTTGGTCACATCGCCGTCAGCCGCTTCCTTTTTGAGCATATACTGACGCGCGCCATAGAGCATCCGTCTCAGATGCGCCGCCGTGGTCATTCTGGCGCTGTCGCCCTTGTCGCGGTAGCAGCGCTTGGGGTTTTCGCCNNCATTTCATCGCCACCGGCTCGCGCACGAGCATCTGATCGACCACCTTGCCCACGGTCTTCACCGCAATAAACGTCCCGCCCAGCACGTTCGCGCTGCCGGGGCCGGTGCCGACGCAGGTCACGCCGCCGGCCAGCGCCAGCGGAATTGCCGCATCCTGAGGGTTGAAGCTGTCGATGGCACGGCCGCCGGCGGCGGTGATATCGTTCATTTCATTGTAATCATGGCCTTCATAGCCCATGCCGTAATTGTCCAGCCCCAAATGGCTGTGCGCGTCCACAAAGCCGGGATAGGCGCTAAGCCCGCCGGCATCCACCACCTGGCAGTCCACCGGCACTTCAAGCCCCGCGCCGATGGCGGCAATCTTGCCGTCGCGGATCAGAATGTCGGCCAAATACGGGGTTTCATGCACCGCGTCGTGTACCGTTGCGTTTTGAATCAGGATCATAAAAAGCCCTCCTTTGGCGGCGCTGCCGCCTGTATTTTTCATTTTCAGCGCTCAGGGCGCCACAGCCTGTGCCAGCACCTCGCCGATGGGCGCGCGCAGGATCAGCTCAGCCTGCGCGTCATAGGGCGTCGGCGTTTGGTTGAGGATAACCAGATGCTTGCCCATAAAAAACTCCAGCAGCCCCGCCGCCGGATAAACCTGCAGCGACGTACCGCCTACAAGGAGCGTATCGGCGGAAAAAATGCACGCTTTCGCGCCGCGCCAGACGGCGTCTTCCAGCGGCTCGCCATAGAGCACCACATCCGGTTTGACCAGCCCGCCGCACTTTTCGCACCGCGCCACGCCGGCGCCGGCGCGCATCCAGTCGGCGTCGTAATGCTGACCGCAGGACAGGCAATGGTTCCAATGGATGCTGCCGTGCAGCGCCAGCACATGGCGGCTGCCGGCCATTTCGTGCAGGCCGTCGATATTTTGGGTGATCACCGCGTTGAGCTTCCCGCACGCCTCCAAACGCACCAGCGCCCTATGCGCCGGGTTCGGCTTAGCCGGGGTCAAAAGAAAATCCCGGTAGTACCGATAAAAGACGTCCGGATTTTCAAAGAAGAAATCGTGGGACAAAATCTGCTCCGCCGGCATGCCGAACCGGCGCAGCGTTTCCCTGCGCGCTGCCGCGCCGCGAAAATCACTCAATCCGCTTTCCGTCGACACCCCTGCGCCGCCCAAAAAAGCAATCGTATGAGCCTGCCGTATGATCTGCCGCAGCTGATCGATCTTTTGCTGCATGTTTCTCACTCCCTGTCGCCATATACTCAGTATACCGTTATTTGCCTGCGCGCGCAAGCCGCAACGGCATTTGGGCAAAAAAGCAGGCTTCGCCCCTACTTCCTATCCAGAAAGCCGGCCGAATTTTCTCCATCACAAAAAAGAGGAACGGCGCCGCTTTTATGCGGCCCGTTCCCAATTGACGCCGTTGCGTCCGCTTACGGACGGTTTCAATTTTGCAAAATCAACCGTTTGAGCGTCCCTGCGGCTTTGCCGCCGCTCATTTCCAGGTCAGCGTATAGCCGCAGGCCGGTTTGCGCACAAAACGGATTTCCCGCTTATCCAGATCGTAGGCGATACGGGCGGTTTTGCCCATGTCATGGAGCATCAGCGTAAAATCGCGCGTACAGACATAGCCGCCCACCTCCAGCTCGCCGGTTTTGGGCAGCACGATGGGGGTTTTATGGGCGCTGCGGTTTTCCTCGCTCATACGGGCCAGCGTTTCAAGCTGCTGCTGGGTCGCATTGCCGGTATGCGCGCGCGTCCCCACGCCCTGCATTTCATAATACGACACCAGCGCGCCCTTGCCGGCTGCCTGCGCCGCGCGCACATAGTTTCTGGAATGTGCCACCGGCACACGCTCGTCCGTTTCGCCGTGGGCAAGGAAAATGGGCGCATACAGGTTATCCACCAGGCAAATGCCGCTCCGGGCGTCATAGGCCTGCTGATCCGCATCGGGCGATACGCCAACCCATACGTCAAATTCGTCGCGGAATTCACCGATTTTGTCGCCGCGATACCACATGGCATAATCGCTCATGCCGTAAAGCGCCGACACCGCGGCAAACAGATCCGGAAATTTTCCCGCCAGCGCCATGGCGTTGCCGCCTCCGCCGCTGCCCGCTTCAAAATAAACCACCTGCGGGTCGATCAGATAATCGCCGTAATGAGCCCGGACATAGGCAACCGCGTCGTATACATCCCAAAGCTCCAGGGCGTTGCAGTCCTGCTTGCCCTGGGAATAGGCGCGCCCGCGCATATCCACCTGCACGTTCAGATAATTCAGGTCCTCATACGGTTCAAAGCGCGGCTCATAATCCGCCAGCGTCATATGCCAGCCGTGGGTGCCGAAAAGCGCGTAGCCCTTCTGCGCCGGTTTTTTCACCAGCATGCTGACCCACACGCCCGGCGTCACGCTCGACTCATAGCGCACCAGGTCGCAGTACGGCGAAAAGCGCGTGACGACTTCCCGTTTGCCCTCACGCTTGCTGTCCTCATATAATTCTAAATTCAACTTGAGTGCCTCCAGTTAAAGAAGATTTAAATTGATTGTAGCATATTCTCCACATTTTTTAAACAGGATTCTCCTATATTTATCCGCTTGCTTTCATTGGGGTAAAATTCTTTGCCGGATCAGCTTAGCTGCGCCATCATGGTCGTTATCGTCCGCGATAACATCCGCCTCAAGACGAAGCTTTTGTATGGCGTTGCCCATCGCAACGCCGAGACCGCAAAGCCGGATCATGCCCAGATCGTTCATATCGTCCCCAATAGCGGCTGTTTGCTGCGGCGGGATTCCAAGATGGGTCAAAAGGCATTTAAGCGCTGCCTCTTTGGTGGCGTCCCTGTGCGCAAAGCGGTATCGATTCCCACCGGAAAAACCAAGAACGCTGCACAGCGGCGCATATTGTTGAAGCGCCAGCGCAGCAGCTTCGTCCTTCAGCTGCGCGGTTACTTTATAGGCGTCCTGCGCAAAATCTTTAAAATCCGTATAAATTGCATCGCCATAAGGACTTTGCGGCTCAGGGGTGCTAAGCAAATTCCAATAATACCCCTGCGGCGTCTGCACTGACATTTCGTCCGCTGCGCCAGCAGTTTCACGCCAGGCGGCAATCAGCGCGGCGGTTTGATCAGACGGCAAAAGACGCTCGTAAAGCGTTCGTTCCCCGGCGCGCAGCAGGGCGCCGCCGTTTGAGATCACAGCATCGGGCTGTACCGCGCGGATATAAGGCCCCGCCGCATGCATACTGCGGGCAGTTGCCAGTACAACCAGAATTCCTGCCCGACGGCACTGCTCCAGCACCGAAAGTGAGGCGGGAGTGATTGCTTTATCGCTGTTAAGCAGTGTGCCGTCCAGATCCAATGCGATTAAACGAACCGGAACCCTCATGGCTCAACCTCGATGACAACAACGCTGTCAATCGGATCCGGCAGCGGATAGGACGCATGACCCGGACCGAAATTGATGAATGTCGTCCCGGGGAAATTCGTCGTATTGAACGCTTCGATGCGCTGGATCTCGCTGCCGTCGCGCACCAGGCGCATGCTTTTGATCCGGCCGCCCAGCGGCGGGATGGCGATGGGGCCGATACTGCGCTCCAGGATATGCGCATAGATCGTATTGCCTTTTTTCGTCAGCCAGCCCCATTCCGGTTTGGGCAGCTGCGCATTGCCGCAGCCATAGATCGACGCGCTGTTTTTGCGCATCCATCGGCCGATCTGCTCCAAAATCTGCACAGACTGCTCCGGGAAATTCCCCCGCGCGTCGGGACCGACGTTTAAAAGCAGGTTGCCGCCCTTGCTGACGCACTCCACCAGCTTGCGCACCAAAAGCGGCGCGGGCTTGTAGTTTAAATCATGCGCGCAGTAGCCCCAGTTTTCATTCATCGTCACGCAGGCCTCCCAGGCAACGGGACGGCCCAGCGCGTCGACAATGCCCTGCGGCGGGATGATCTGCTCCGGGCAGGCAAAATCGCCGCTGAAAAAGCTCGGCTGCGCGCTTAAAAGCGATCCCTGGTATCCGCCGCCGCCCTCCAGGCGGTTGTCGGTAATCAGGTCGGGCTGGAGGCTGCGCGCCATCTGAATCAGCTGCGTCGCCCGCCAGGTTTCCCCGCACATGTTGTCATAGGAAAAATCAAACCACATGATGTCAATTTTGCCGTAACCGGTGAGCAGTTCGCGCACCTGACCATGCATATAGTCCAGATACCGGTCAAAATTTTGCGCCCGGCCGCGATACGCCTCGTTTTCGCGCATGGGATGCTGCCGGTCGCCATAGGCAGGATAGTCGGGATGATGCCAGTCCAGCAGCGAATAGTACAGTCCGACCTTCAGCCCTTCGGCGCGGAACGCGTCCAGAAACTCACGCACAATATCGCGGCCAAAGGGCGTGTTGGTGCTCTTAAAATCGGTCAGCGCGCTGTCAAACAGGCAAAAGCCATCATGGTGCTTGGCTGTCAGCACCGCATAGCGCATCCCGGCGTTTTTGGCCATGCGCGCCCACGCCGCCGGATCAAAATCCGCCGGATCAAACGCATCAAAAAAGGGCAGATACGCTTCCTCGGGCATTTTCTCCACGCTGCGCACCCATTCGCCGCGGGCCGGAACGGCATACAGCCCCCAATGCAGAAAAAGGCCGAACCGGTCGTTTTGGAACCACTTTACTTTCTCTGAGCGTTCGTGCTGATTCATCCCCATACCTCCTGTTCTTTATGCAAAAGCGCATACCGATGCAAAAGCCGCCCGATTTCCGGGCCGTTTTGCCGAAACTGGAAACTGTTCCTGTTCAATCCGGCGCAGGGTCATCCAAAAAAGATCCAAAACGCGTCCCCTGCCGGCGCAAAAGCAGCCAAATTGCAAATTTGGCGCGCCAGAACCGGCACGCCAAATGCACCTGATGTGAAATTATCTAAGGAAATACCACAAAATACCGGCGATTGTCGCCACCAGCAGCACCGACGCCACGCCCAGCGCAATTTTGATCGCCAAAGACACGCGTTCGCCCTCGTCCGGATCCTCCAGCTCGTCCTCATACGGGTCGTACGGATCGTACGTTTCCTCGGGCGCGGCGGTTTCGTACACAGGCGGCACGGCGTTTGCCGCCTGCTGCGCCGATTTTTCCCGCAGAGGCACATACCGCCCTGTCGCGCCGTCCATCGGCGTCAGGCGCGGATCCGGCTCGTCCAGCTGTACGGTGCGGTCCGGCTCGCCCTCGCCCGCCGGCTGCGCGGCCTGCTCCTGTTCCGGCGCCTGCTGCGCCGCCTGGGCCTCCGCTTTGGCGTCGCGCAGCGCGCAGAGCGCCTCCACATTGAGGTTTTGCAAAATCCACGCGCGGTTCATGCCGCAGCGCTGGCATTGTTCCTGATCGTTATCATTGGCTTTGCCGCAGGTGCAGACCCAAAAATCATGATCCTGCCGGGCGATGACCTTAAACTCCGTTTCCACGCCGGAAAAATAGCTGTCGCGCAGCCGCTGGAAAAACAGCTGCTTCAGATCCGGCTCCAGTTGGTCAAAGCTCTGCGCGTTGACGCGCACGGGACGGCCTGCGGGCTTCCAGATTTCCCCGCTCAAATACATGACCCGCACCACATGGCAGCTGACGGACTTGACGCGCCCGCTGCGCAGATAGAACGTCTCGGTATCGCCGAACACGCCGTCCTTGGGGGTATTCAGATCGCGGTAGATGATATTGATCGGCTCGCCCAAAAGCAGGTTGCCGCCCTCGTCATAGCAGTACACATCCACATATACGCTGATCAGGGGCTTCTGCCCCAGGTTGACCATCTGAAGCTGCAGGCAGTGCTGGCCGACGAGCGTGTCATAGATCAGCGCGCCCTGGCGGATGTCCACCGGGCAGGAAGCCGTCCAGATGTTGTTTTCAAACACGTCCACCAGGCTGTAGCGTTCTTTTTCCATTGCGGACACCTCAAAATCTCCAAAAAGATATATCTTATTTTACACGTTTCCAACCCGTTCGTCAATCATAAAGCCGCATACAGGCTGTTTTCTTCCCCTTTTAAACGAAATTCCCTTCTTTTTGTTGCGCCGGCGCGTCTGCCCAACCGCAAAAAAGAAAACAGAACGCGGATTTCCCGTGCCCCAAAGGGCTGCGTCAATCTGCGCGGCGCCGCTTTCCCGTGCCCTTTGTACGCGCAGGCTGGCCCGTCGGTTTGCAGGCGCCAAAACCGCTCAACATAAAACAGCGCATGGCGCATCGTTTTATCCACGCCGCTTCTGTACGCCTGTAAATGCTTCCCGGGAAAAGCGTTTACAGGCTCTGCGAATTGACAAACGCATAAAATGCGTATATTATGGAGGAAAACGCCTCGGAGGTTCGCCATGAAGCTGCCCTTTGTCACGCTGGACCAGGTCCTCGAAATCGTCAAAACCCATCCCACGCCCTTTCATATTTACGATGAGCGCGGAATCCGGGAAAATGCCCGCCGCCTGCGCGCCGCGTTTGCCTGGAACCCCGGGTTTAAAGAATATTTTGCCGTCAAAGCGACCCCGACGCCGCGCATTTTGCAGATTCTGCACGAGGAGGGCTGCGGCTGCGATTGTTCGTCCCTGACGGAGCTGATGATGAGCAAGGCGGTCGGGATCACCGGCAGCGAAGTGATGTTTTCCTCCAACGCGACCCCTGCGCAGGACTTCCTGTACGCCCACAGCATCGGCGCGACCATCAATCTGGATGATTATACGCATATCGATTTTCTCAACCGTTTAACGGGCATTCCGGAGACCATCTGCTTACGATTTAATCCCGGCGGAGAGTTTGCCATTTCAAACGCCATCATGGACACGCCCGGCGAAGCCAAATACGGCATGACCCGCGCGCAGCTGATCGACGGCGTCCGGCGTCTGTCCGCCCTGGGCGCAAAGCATTTTGGGATTCATGCGTTTTTGGCCAGCAACACGGTCACCGACGAATACTATCCCAAGCTGGCCCGTATTTTGTTTGAGCTGGCGCGGCAGGTCCGCGCCGAAACCGGCGCGCATATCGCGTTTGTCAACCTGTCCGGCGGCGTCGGCATCCCCTATCGGGAGGATCAGCGCGGCAATGATATCGCCGCAATCGGCGCAGGCGTTCACAAGGCTTATGACGAGATCCTCACGCCCGCCGGCATGGGCGATGTGGCGATCTACACCGAGCTTGGCCGGTTCATGCTGGCCCCCTACGGGCACCTGGTGGCCCAGGCAATCCACGAAAAGCATATTTATAAGGAATATATCGGTCTGGACGCCTGCGCAGCCAACCTGATGCGGCCGGCCATGTACGGCGCGTATCATCATATCACCGTCCTTGGCAAGGAAAACGCCCCGCGCGACCATCAGTACGACATCACCGGCGGCCTTTGCGAAAACAACGACAAGTTTGCGCTGGATCGCATGCTGCCCAAAATCGATATCGGCGATTATCTGGTTTTGCACGACACCGGCGCGCACGGCTTTTCGATGGGCTATAACTACAACGGCAAGCTGCGTTCGGCGGAGCTGCTGCTGTGCCAGGACGGCAGCGTGGAAATGATTCGCCGTGCGGAAACGCCGCGGGATTATTTTGCAACCTTCGATTTTACGCATCTGTTTGACAATATCGACTAAACGCGGATCATAAAAAACGCTTTTGCACCTGTCATCCGCCGCCTTCGCGGATGGCACTGCAAAAGCGTTTTTGCCGCGTCAAAACGATCCATCACAAAAAGCCAAGGCGGCCTGCATTATTTGCAGCGCCGCCTTTTATGATTCATCCGTATTTTATCCCTTCAGCGATCCGATCATAATACCACCAACAAAATATTTTTGCAAAAAAGGATATATGCACAGGATCGGCACAGTCGATACAATAACCATTGCGGCTTTGATGCTCTCTACGACCTGTTGATATTCCGCGTCCTGATTGTCCACATCCAAGTTCGAGCCCTGAATCAACATATCGCGCAGCACAAGCTGCAGCGTCCATTTTTGACGGTCTTTGATATAGATCATCGCATTAAAGTAGGTATTCCAATGACCGACGCCGTAATACAGCACCATAACCGCCATAGCCGGCAGTGAAAGCGGAATAAACATTTTAAACAGAATTGTACCGTGTCCGCCGCCATCGATATGCACCGATTCCACCAGGCTCTCGGGGATCGTAGAGAAATAGGATCGCAACAGGATCATATTGTAGGTTGAAATCGCACTTGGTATAATAATGGACCACAGCGTATTATACAATCCCAATCCCTTAACCAGCAAAAACGTCGGAACCATTCCCCCGCCAAAATACATCGTTATCAAAATCAGCATCGTTACCGGCTTGTGCCAAAGGGTATTTTTCCGCGTCAGAAAATACGCGCCAATGCTGGTGAGCGTCAGATTAAACAATAAACCAATCACAATGACGATCAAGGTATTTTTATAACCGATCCACACGTCTGCGCTGTCCAGCACCCATGTATAAGCGTATGTACTAAACCCCTGCGGCATCAGCAACACGCCGCGATGTTTATACAATGCTACCGGATCGCTCAAAGACACGAATACCTCATAGAGCATTGGATAGAGCATAATCAACGCGATTATCGTCAAAAGAAAATAATTAAAGACGGTAAAAACCCGTTCGCTAAACGATTTTTTCTCGACCATTGTTTTCCCCCCTCTAAAACAGGCTCGTTTCCGTATATTTACGGCTCACGCCATTTGCCAGACAAACCAGCATGAAATTAATCACGGAATTAAACAAGCCCACGGCAGTTGAAAAACTCCATTCACCCTTTAACAAACCACGTCGATAAGTATAGGTAGAAATAACATCTGCCGTCTCATAAATCGCCTCGTTGTACAACAGAATTATTTTTTCATGCCCCACGCTCATCATACCGCCAACACGCATAATCAGCAAAATAATAACGGTAGACATGATTCCCGGCAGTGTAATATGCCAAACACGCATCAATCTTCCTGCGCCATCCAAAGCTGCCGCCTCGTGCAGTTCACTGTCCACGCCCGTAATTGCAGCCAGATATATGATACTGTCCCAACCAACCCCCTGCCAAATACCGGTAATCGTATAAATCGTTCTGAAATACTGCGGAAATTGCAGCAGCGGCGTTGCCTCAAAACCAACGTAGGACAAAAGCCGATTAAACAACCCGTCACTTAAGCAAAACTGACGCACCATGCCGCATATCACAACGGAAGATATAAAATGCGGGAAATAGGTCAGCGTCTGTACAGAGCGCTTAAACAGGCGGCAGCTGACTTCGTTCATCAAAAGCGCCAATAAAATCGGCGCTGGAAATCCAAAAATCAAACCATATAAATTAATCAGCAGGGTGTTGCGCACCAGACGGACAAAATACATGGATTTAAAGAATGAAAGGAAATGATGCAATCCCCATTCATCTGCCCACGGACTGGCCAAAATGCCAACCGCCGGCTTAAAATTCTTAAACGCAATAATAATCCCGCCCATGGGACCATAATGAAAGATAATATAGTATACCAATACCGGCAGCACCAGCAAATAAAGCAGATAATTCTTTTTCAAATCATCCAGAAAAATTCGGCCGAAACTTTTTTTCTTTGGACGAATCTTTTGCAGACTGACAGACATCAATTAGCCTCCTTTCGTGCAGTACAGAAAGATAGAGGCCCTTTCAGGCCTCCATCTTCCACATAAACCATCTTATCTTGCATTGAAACGGTCATAAGCGGCCTGTTTCACTTCAATAACCTGCTGCATACCAAGCGTCTCCATCTGGGCAACAAAGTCATCCCAAGTGTCCATATTCTGAGTACCAAGGATATACATCATAATCTGTTCTTTGCAATAAGTTTCGATATCCGCATAGACTTCAGACATGACAGTAGCTTCTTCCTCCGTATGCGTCACCGCCGGATAGAAATGGCTGCTCATCTCGTTATCGGCCCACACGCCGGTAGCCTGTTTGTTATAATCAGTCTGGAAGATACCGGAGCCGAGCTGCGGATACGCCCAGTTGCTGTTAACAGCAAAATTGTAACGAATCGAGCTGGGTTTATCCTCAGTGGTGGTATTGTTGAGAACCAAATCCGTGAAGCCCGCAAATTCACCATTGCCGTCGACCGTATAAGTGATGCCTTCCGTGCCGTAAGCGCACAGATACTGGCCCTCATGTCCGTAGAAGAAGTCACACAGTCTCAGCGCCGCTTCCTGATTATCGCCCGGAGAGACAGACAACGCAAAACCACCGTCATACTTTGCCGTCAAGTGCCCGAACATTTTCGTATCGCCCTCATTGAGAACCGCCGTAGGCACCGCAACCGCATCAAAAGCAGTTCCTTCATTGGCTGCGATTCCATTTTCGATATTACCGCACTGCTGAATGGCAAAACCCGATTCGGAATTGGCGAACTTCGCCTGCACCGTAGATTTGTCAACCGTTGCAAAATCCGGGTCAAGCAAGCCTTCGGCATACCAATCCGCCATCTGCTGGACGAAGCCACGGTAACCTTCTTCCAAAGGACCGTACTTGACACTGCCGTCCACCACATAGAAGGGGAAACATACCCCCCAGGCAGAAGACAATCCGGAGGAAGCATATTCCAGCCACAGCCAGCGAGCTTCAAAAGTCAGCCCTGCCGTACAGCCATACTGCTCTTTAAATACGCGCAGCGTATTCGTCCAATCATCAATCGTGGTAGGAAGTTCCAGGTTCTGTTCAGCCAGCCAGTCCGAACGAACCGCTGCACCCGTACCAACCGTACCCATACCGGAGCAGTCTTTTACATAGGGGAAGCAATACAAGTTGCCGTCATCGTTTACTACAAGTTTCTTTATTTCAGGATTGTCCGCAACATAAGCGTTCAGATTGGGACAAAGGTCTGCATATTCGCTCAGATTCAAGATCAGCCCGTCTGCTATTGCACCAGTCGGTCCGCCCGGATGTGTAATCCAGTTGACACGCCAAATATCTGGGTAATCGCCGGAGGCAATCAGCAGCATGGTCTCCTCCGAAGTTGCCTGCGGCTTGGAGGCAGAACCAATAAAATTGATATGAATGCCCGTAGCACGCTCCAGTGCGTCCCAGAAATAATAGGACACGCCGTCAACAGTCGTATACTCAGGAACATCCGCGCGCACAAAATCATCTTTATTCATAGAAACCGTTACCAAAGATCCGTCGGCATTGGGCGGCAGCGGATAGGTAAAACCATCAGCAACCGGAGCCTCCCCCTGCTGCGCCGGATCGGCCGTTGCAGCCGCAGCGGTATCCTTCGCCTGCGCCGCATCTGTGGCCGACACAGCACCACTTGTACCGGAGCAGGCCACCAGAGACAGCACTACGATAAGCACTAAAAACGCACTAAAAAACCGTTTCATCATACATGCACCCTCCTGATTTATTCATTGTAAATCGACTTTTCCAGTATATATATATATATATATATATAGTCAAGTAATTTTACAAACTTCATCCCCAGAATTCAAAAGTTAATCAAATTAAGTTGATGAATTTATTAACACGCATAAATTATTCAGTAAAGATTCCAGATGCGCAAAATGCAAAAGCGCTTCCTGCCAGATTGTTTTCTCAGCAGACAGCGCAAATATTCAATATTTATTAACACGCTTAATCAAAGCGGGAACTATTCTGTTCCGGTTGCTCATCGTACGCTTAAAACACCCCCTGCACCAAAAGCATATAGCACAGCGTCCCTGCGGCGATGGAGAAAAGCATCTGGCGCTTCCAAAGATGCACCGCCGCCACCACGGCCACGGCGATCAGCTCCGGCAGGCCGCGGCTGCCGGAAAAAAGGCTGACGTCCTTGAGGCAATAGATCACCAGCAGCCCAAACACCGCCCCCGGCAGCACGCCGCCAAGATAACGGACATAGCGCGGCGTGGGTTTTCCCGCCGGGAAAACAAGAAAAGGCAAAAAGCGCGTCAGCATGGTTCCCAGTACCACGGCCGCGATCAGGATCATCTGCTCAATGCGCGTCATTTTGGCACACCCGCCCTTCCAGCGGCCTGCGCAGCAGCGTCAGCACGCACAAAATCACGCCCATTGCCGGCAAAAGGAAGCTTTCCGCGCCAAAGACAATCCGGCAAAGCAGCGTCGCCGTCAGTCCTGCGACAGCGCTGACATGGTTTTTTTCTTTCAGCCATTGCTCCAGAAAAATCACCGTGAACATCGCCGTCATCACAAAGGACAGGCCCTCGGTATTCAAGCGCAAAAGCGAACCGAACAGCCCGCCCAGCGTCGCGCCGAAAACCCAATAAAAATGGTTGAGCAGCGTCACGAAAAAATAAAACCATCCGCGATCCACCCCGGGCGGAATCTGCGCGGTATAATTGATGGAAAAGCTCTCGTCGCACATGCCGAAGATCAGATAAAGCTTTTTCATTCCCGTACCGCGGTAGCGGTCGAGCATCGAAAGGCCGTAAAACAAATGGCGCGCGTTGATCAAAAGCGTCATCAAGAACGCCCGCAGCGGCGCAAACGCGCCCAAAAGCAGATCGACCGTAACAAACTCCATCGACCCGGCAAAGATCGTCAGGCTCATGAGCATCGGATACCAAAAATCAAAACCCGATACGTTCATATAGATTCCGTAGGTCAGCCCCAAAAACCAGAACCCGGCAAAAATCGGGATGGTATGGGGAAACGCCGCCCGAAAAGCGCTTTTGATTTTCCCAGCACTTTGCCTTTGCTGCACAAAAATCGCCTCCTTAGGATCCGTTTTGTCGTTTTGCCTTTAACGGCCTGTTGATCGGCCGCATGCAGGACGATGCCTTCCGCGCACACTGCCTGAAAACCCGCGCGCATTTGCCCGGCGCGGCTATTGAATCTGCTCGGCGCAGACAAAGCTTTCTTCAATCCAGCCGACGCAAAACTGCTCGATCTGGCTTAGCAGCGCCTCTCGCCCCTCCGGCAGCGCCTGATACGCCTTGAGGTATTCGTTCAGATAATAAAAATAGTAAAAATAGGCATAATAGGCCAGCCGGTCCGGATTCAACCGATAGTCTACGCCGGCGTCCGCCAGGCTTTGCTCAAACAGCGCCGTCGCCCATGGCCAGCCCATGCAGAACCATGCATCCCGCTCGGGCGGCGCAAGCTTTGGAATGTCCCAGTCGACCAGATAAAAAGCGTCTCCGCTGCAAACGATGTTTCCTCCGGCGTCGCCATGGGTGATATAAAAATGCGTGGTATCCGCCCGGCACCGCCGCGAAAAAAGCGCAAGACGTTCGGCTCTACGGCGGATCCTGCCGTCCAGTCTTTCAAACAGCGCGTTAAGCCCGGCGTCGTCGAGCGCTTTTAGCCGGCCTGAAAGCTCCACAAAACCCTGTCCGTCAAAATCTTCCCTGGCAAGCGGCATATCCGGACGGGTCAGCGCGTAAATGCGCGCCAGCATGCGGTACTCCGCTTTTTTGGTCGCTTCATTTTGGATATTTTCGCCGTCCACCCACTCAAACACGCCCATCACCGCGCCGTCAAAAACGGTGAACCGTTCCCCGGACTTTGAACAAATCAGCGCAGGAATAAAACCGAGCTTGCAGTCGGTCAGATACGCCGCCAAATCAAAGCTGTTCTGATAGGTCTGCTTATGGGTTTGAGCATACACCAGTTTGACAAAATATGCCCGATCCGCGCCCTGGACTTTCCACGTTTCGCCATAAAACCCGCGTTTTGCCGCACAGATGCGCAGGGGGACAATCCCATAGTTTTGCGCCATAAACGCAGCCAGCCGACCCAGATAGCGATCGTCTCTTTGAATTGTGCCGTACATTGTACCCTCCTGGTCCCCTCCAAAAATCAGGGCGGACCGGCCGACAAACCGATTGCGCCGCCCTTCAAAAGCCGTTTTTGATTCCAGCCGCCTTTGGCGCCCGTACCGTTTCATGCAAAAATTCTGCCCGCATCCAAAACGCCGGCAGCTTTTCAAAACGCGCCGGAGGAGAGCTGCTCCTGGTTAAATTCAATATTGGGAAGCAGTTCAAAATAAAAATCCGAATATTTCTGCGACAGCGCCTCGATGCAGCGCGCCTGCGCAATTTGAAAATGACGCAGGGATACCCGATCCTGATCCAGCGTGATATAGGTGCTGATCCAAAGCTTGCGTCCCGTGCGGACAATTTCGTGCTGAATGTCGCAATACGCATACGCTTCCAGCGCATGCTCCACAATCCGGCGGATATCCTCAACGGTTTCCGCCTCCGGCGGGATCAGCATCAGATCCCGCAGCCCGGTGATTACCGTTCGGATCGGCATGGGCAGCATGATCATCGAAAGGACAATCGCAATGATCTGATCCAGATACGGCGTGACCGGCCGGAACCACGGAAAAGGAACCAGCGCGGGCAGGAAAAAGGCGGCCGCCATCCCCAGGGAAACAGCGCTGTCGATCTGCCACCCCTCCATTTCCACCGTAATGAGCGGCGAATTGAGGTTCTTGTTCTTCCGCCTCAAATACAGCGCAACGGCGACGCCCAGCACGCAGGCGAACAGTTCAAAATAAGCCACCGTGTCAAAAGCCACCGTGCGCCCCCCGTGCAGCAGCAGGTTGATATTGTTTGTAATCAGGCCGATCGTCGCCGCCGTCATGGTGACGCCCTTGACAACCAGAAAAACCGTCTCGATCTGCATGTAGCCAAACGGATGCTTTTCATTGGAAGGCTTGTACAGCAGCGGAATGAGCAAAACGGACGGCAGCAGCATGAAAAATTCGATGCCGTCGTAAACGGCGTCCAGCAAAACTGCCTGCGAGCCCGTATGGATCGCCATGGCAAGCTCCAGAAACACAAACAGCAGATTGCCGTACAGCGACACCGTCATGGCCGATTTTTCTCTTTTCAGCGTTCTTTTCTTTCGATGCATGCCTTTTGTGCCTCCCTGCCGCAGTCGTTGCTTGTTCTCTGCCAAAAGCCCGTATGCCCTTTATCGCTCCCGGCCCGTTCTCTATTATACAGAAGATCCGGTTTATTTCAAGCCGCGCTTTGAATCGCCAGACCGTTCTGCCCCGGGGTTGCCGGGATCAGCGCGCCTTGACAGGGATCCGAATCCGGACTATAATGCGTAATAAGTCCGAAATCGGACACTATTTCAAAAGGAGGCAGCGCGCCATGGCGCAGGAAGGCGTAAACGGACTGTATCAGAAAATCAACCAGCAGATCGGGCAGCTTGCGGGCATCTATCATCACGCGGCCAGCCGGGCGGGCCTGTCTGACAACGAGCTTTGGGTCTGGTATACGCTGCTGGTTCTGGACGAAAATTGTACCCAGCAGGACATCTGCCGGATATGGTCGCTGCCAAAGCAAACGGTCAACTCCATTATCGCCCATTTGCTGGCGAAAAATCTGATCCGGCTGCAGGCGGTTCCCGGTACGNNATCATACCGACCCCGCAGGGCCGGCAATACGGACAAGCGCGCATCCAGCCCATCTGTCAGGCGGAGCAGCGCGCGCTGCGCGGGTTTTGCGCGCAGGAACAGCAAGCCTGCGTTTTGCTGCTGGACAAATATATTGCGCTGCTAAAGCGGGCCTTTTCTGAAAGCGAAACGGCGTGCGAAGCGCCCGACCCAAACCCTTCCAGCTCAAACGCGATGCAAACTCCATGCGCCATCCAAACGCGCCGGCAGCCCCAGCATTCTGAGTATCAAAAGGAGCCGAATGAAAAATGAAACCTCGTGTTATTTTAAAGAGCCTGCTGTATGCCGTCGAAGGCGTGCTTGTCGGGATCGGCGCCATCCTGCCCGGCGTCAGCGGCGGCGTTTTATGCGTTGCCTTCGGGATCTACGAGCCAATGATGGCGCTTTTGACGCACCCGGTCAAATCTTTTAAGGCCTCCTATCCCATGTGGATCCCGTTTCTGATCGGCTGGACGCTCGGTTTTGTCTTTCTGGCCAAAGCCGTGCAGATCCTGTTTGATCTTGCGCCGCAAATCGCCCTCTTGCTCTTTTTCGGGCTGATTTGCGGCACGCTGCCCGGACTGTTTCAAACCGCTCAAAAGCGCGGGCCGGACCATAGCTGGACGCCGTTTACCCTGTCGCTGGCGTTGGCGTACCTGCTTTTTCATCTGCTGGAAAACGGCGCCGCCGCCGCAATTGCGCCTTCCTTTTCGGCGTATCTGTTTAGCGGGCTGCTCTGGGGGCTGAGTCTGATCATTCCCGGCCTTAGTTCTTCGTCCGTTTTGATCTTCCTCGGCCTGTACGCGCCTTTGACCGCGGGCATCGGAGCGCTGGATTTTACCGTCATTGCGCCGTTTTTAATCGGCGTCGCCGGATCCGTGCTTTTGTTCGCCCGGCTGGCTGCGGCGCTGTTTGACCGGCATTGCGCCGTGATGTCGCAGATTGTTCTGGGCTTTGTGATTGCCTCCGGCCTGAAAATCCTGCCCGCCTCCTTTGAAACCTGGACAACCGGGCTGGCTGCGCTGGGCTGTTTTGCGGCGGGCTTTGCTCTTGCGCGCGCGATGGATCGCGCAAAGGAAAAAAGAGCGGCGTAAGCCTTTTCCTCAAAGCCGCCGCCCCAGGTTGGCTCCTGTGCAAAAACAAAAAGGTCCTGCTGCCGGCAGCACCCGGCATTCGGACCTTTTTTCCTTTTTTTCAGCGCTGCGGCTGCGCCGCCTGAATCACAACGCTCCTGGCAATCGCCTCCTGCTGCTGGGCCGTTATGCTGTTTGGCTCAAAAGCCACGCCGATATAGACTCCCAGATCCCGGTGATAAGCCAGCACCGCCGGGCAGCGCTCGTACGCCACGCCTGCCGCCGAAACGCCCGGCGGCGCCTCCTTTCCCAAAAGGCTGCATGTCGCGCTGGCAAAGCGGAAATCCGCAGCTTCCACCACCGGCGTATATTCGCTGTTCCAGGTCACAAGCGAGCCCAGCATGATTTGACCGTATACCGCGATATAAGCGCCCTGCGCCTGCTCAACGTCGTCAAAAACATTATAGCCGATCGTGCCGATCTGTTTTCCATCCCGGAAAATGCCCATTTTGGACCACAGCAGGTTAAACTGGCAGCTTGGCAGCGTTTTTCCTTCTTCGTCAAGCGGGGCGATGGCGCAGCCTTCGGGCAGATACAGGCTTGCCTGGAAGGGCGCGATATCAAAAATTGCGTCATTATACCCGTTGCGCTGCTCATAAACAGGGAAAGTCACCTCTGTTTTTTCAAACGCGGCTTCTGCCGGCGCGGCTGGCGCCGTTAAAACCGGCGTTTCCGGCTGCTCCGAGGGCGCCGTTGCGCGCACAAGACGGATGCTTTGGGCGATCGCCGTCCATTGTTCCGCTGTCGCCGCATCGTCCCGCAGCTCGATGGAACAATATTGACCCAGCGCGGCGTCGTGCGCAAGAATCCCCTTGTTCGCCTGCGTCTTCCCGGTTCCGGAAATTTCCCTTTCATAAACCACCCGGCAGGTTCCCGCAAAAAAGCCCGATTCCCGCCGGACCTGCGTCAAATCCTCCCAGCGGCAGTTTCCGGTCATCCGCGGCCAGTAAAGCCCCCAGTATTGCGCCGGAGGACGCCAGGTTTCCCCGTCCGTCCAGGCCGCTTCCCAAAGCTCCAGATCGCTTTCAAAAAAGCGATCGCAGCCCATTGTGCCGATGCACACGCCATCCCTGTAGATATTCACCGGGCTGTAGGTGCAAAAATCGTTGTACATGGCCTCCCCTTCTTCCGGCGAGCGCAGCTCCCATTGCGCCGGCAGGGTGATCTGCATCCCCAGCGTCTGCATTTCAAGCCCTTCAAGCACGACCGCCCGGCAGGCCCCCTGCGGCGGAATCTGGCCGTCGTCGCTCATGACGACGGTTTCATTGCGAATACCCGCCGTTTGCAGCCCGGTAAACACCACCGTATGAACCGTTACAGCGGGTTCCTCCGCAGCCTGGGACGTGCGTACCGGCGCATCGGCAGGCACGGCCTGCGTCGGCTGCGGCGTTGGCAGCGCTGCCGCAAGCGCATCCGGGCGCTGCTGCAAATCGCAGGCGATCCAACCGCCCGCCAGTGCCGCACCCAACAGCACCACGACAAACAAAACCGTGCCCCGGCGGCGCCGGCGCATGTCCAGAATGTTGGAAAACCGCGCCTTCATGGCGTTTTTCCCGCCGCGAAAGCAGGTGGACAACGCCGCCGGAGGATATTTTTCGCGCCGGATCGCCGCCAGAAGCGTCTCGCTGTACGCCTTTTTTTCCTCATAGCTCAGGTCGCGCACCACTTCGCTGTCGCAGGCGCGCTCCAGATCGGCGCTCGCCTCCCGCACCAGCAGATACACCAGGGGATTAAACCAGTGCGCCGCATTGGCCAGCAGCAAAACCAGCTTGTACCACAAATCCCGCCGGCGAAGGTGGCAAAGCTCATGGCGTAAAATAAAATGGAGATCCTGCGGCGCATAATCGGCGTGCGGCAGCACCAGCACGGGCCGGAAAAGCCCCATCACCATCGGGCTGGCCGCCATCGGACTGATCACAAGTTCCGGCGGCTTTACGCCCATCGCCGCCGCCGTTTCCTGCATTTTCAGGCGGATTTCGGCCGCCGGCTTTGCCCATCGGCCGATTCGCCTGCGCGCCAGTCCTCCCTGCATGCCCGTTGCCGCCAGAAACAGCAGCCCGCCCGCCGCCCATACGCCGGCCAGCGCTTCCGGCAGCGTCACGGCGCGCATTTCCAACGTATCCGGCGTATTTTGCATTTCCGGCCCCGTTGTGGGCTTTTCGGAAATCGCGCCGGGCGCCGGACTGACCGGCTGGTGCTGCGCCGCGTTTACAGCGATGGTGATCTGCGGGATGACAACGTGCAGCGGCGGCTGCGAAAACGAAATATGAACCGGTACCAGCAGCCGGACCGCCAGAATCAGCCAGACCCAATAATTCCACTTTGGCGTATAGCGCCTGTTTATCACCGGCGAAAGCAGCTTGATCAGCAGCGCCAGGACGCCCACACAGCCCGATACCGCCAGAACCGCCGGAAAAATCTGCGCTAGCATCCGTTTTCCCCCTTCTCCAGCTCGTCCAGAAACCGGCGAAGCTCGCAAAGATCCGCCTCGTCGATGCTTTTGTCGCTGTAGAGCGTCGCCACCAGGCCGCGAAGAGAATTGCCATAGAAGCGCTGCAAAAAGTTTTTGCTCTCCCTGCGCTTATAGGTTTCCTCCCCGATCCGGGCGCTGTACTGATTGTGCCGGCCGGTTCGGTCGCACAAAATAAAGCCCTTATCGACCAGCCGCGCCAGCGCGGTCATCAACGTGGAAAGCGCCCATTTGCGCTTTCCCTGCAAAAGTTCCAGAATCCGGCTCGCCGTCACCGGCGCATCCTCCGACCAGATCGCCTGCATGATTTCCAGCTCGGCGTCGCCCAATCGCTTGATTTCGTTTTTCATACCGTCCCCATGTTTATACCGCCGCATATTCATTATACATCCGTATAACGAAAGTATATGCTTCTCTCCTCTTTTTGTCAACAGGAATCTGACCCGTTTTTTCGCGCATGAAATTCGCGCAGAAAGCCCGCGCCGCAGGCAAAGCGTTCTGGCCTGAAACAGCGCTTCCGGCAGAATGGTCCCCTTTGCCGCCATCCAATATTTGGCAAGCCCCACCGTTAGCCGTCGCCGATGGGCATCCCGCCGGGCTTAGCACCGCTCATTTGCCATCCGGGCAGGACGGCGGCGGACGCGCCGGCAACCCCGGAAAAAAACGCCGCCGCAGTACCGGAAGTTTTATGAAGAACCGGCAAATTCCGGCGGCGGAAAATAAAAAAAGAAGAATATGATAAATTTTGTATTTCCATGATTCTGCTCTCATCGAATGATTCCTTAGCCACTGCATCCGTCCCAACCGCTGATCCCCCATAGCGCTCAAGTGAAAAATCATTCCCGCCGGGCGCCCGCTGTTATGACAATACCGTTGAAAAACCATATCCCGTGCAGTTTTCCGGATAAAACAAAAGACCGTATTTTCGATACGTCTGGTATCAAAAATACGGTCTTTATCTGGCGGAGAAAGAGGGATTTGAACCCTCGCTACGATTCACTCGTACTACTCCCTTAGCAGGGGAGCCCCTTCGGCCTCTTGGGTATTTCTCCTTACGGGAATGGATGAAAAGCCGATCATTCAGTCCGTTTTGTATTATAGCAGATGCGCGGCAAAAAAGCAAGTGCTTTTTATCAATTCCAACCGCCGCGTTTCCGAACGCACCCGCGCGGACGCGTCGGCAAGCCGGCCGCCTCAGCCCTGCCGCCCTACGCATCCGCGCCGGTAAAACGGCATGGCCGCCCCGGGAAAACCGCCGGTCAGCCAGGCGGCAAAGGCCGCACCGCAAAGGCCGGCAAGCTTTTTTCAGCCGTGCCGCAAAAGCCGGCAGGCTTAGGCTTTTTTCAGCCGCGCCGCAAAAGCGCGGCAAAAGCCGCCAGATCGGCCAGATAGGTATCGCGCAGGGAACGGTTATAGATGACGGCGGCGGGATGATAAAGCGGGAAAAAATGCGCGCCGAAGGCGCCGCCCGGAAACATCCGGCCATGGTACTGGCCAATGACGGCGGATTTGAGCCCCGACACCGCGCGCAGCGGCGTATTGCCCAGCGTCACGATATACGCCGGCTGCAAAAGCTTCAGCTCCTTTTGCAGCCAGGGCAAAAACAGCGCCAGCTCTTCGCGGTTGGGCGCGCGGTTGATCGTGCGTCCCGCCTTGGAAACCGCCGTCGGCCGCCATTTTACAACATTGGTAATATACAGATCCTCGCGCTTCAGCCCGGTTTTTTCCAAAAACTCGTCCAGGATTTTACCGGCCTTGCCGACAAAGGGCTTGCCCAGAAGCGCCTCCTGTTCCCCCGGCGCTTCGCCGATGAGCACAATTCTGGCGCGGGGATCACCGTCGCCAAAGACGATCCGTTTTTTTTCCGGCGCAAGCAGATCGTCAAAATATGCCGCAAGCGCGGCGTTATGCGCCAAAAGCTGTTTGCTTTTGCTTCCATTCATAGCGTGTTCCCCTGTTTTGGCGATTCAGATCCGCAATCGGTCTTTATGGTCGGCAGGCCAAGCTCGGCAATCTTATCGCGAATTTTCTTAAAATCCTCCCAGGCATCCTTTTTTTGCGCCGGATCACGCAGAAGATAGGAGGGATGATACGTCGCGATAAGAAAGCAGCCCTTGCGCTCGTGCCAGATCCCGCGGTCGCGCGTGATGCGGATCTGCTCGCCCAAAATCTGTTTGGCCGCCGTAGAGCCCAGCGCCACAATGATTTTCGGACGCAGCAGCGCCGTCTGCGCCCGCAGAAACGGCAGGCATGCCTGCGCCTCCTCAGGCAGCGGCACCCGGTTGCGCGGCGGCCGGCATTTGACGACGTTGGCAATATAGCAATGCTGCCGGTCCAGATCGATTGCCGCGAGCATCTTGTCCAGCAGCTGCCCTGCCGGGCCGACAAACGGGAGCCCCTGGGCGTCTTCCTGTGCGCCGGGGCCTTCGCCGACAAAAAGGATTTTGGCCTGCTGGTTTCCCATGCCCGGCACCGCGTTTTGCCGTCCCTGGCACAGCCCGCAGCGGCGGCAGGCCAACACTTCATTGATCACATTTTCCCAGGTAAGCTCCATAGCCACTCCCCCTTGCGCGCCAATCCGACCGGATTCGCCATTGATTTTCCCGCCGCAATGCGGTACACTGATTGAAACGAACCGAATTGCGGGGTTTTTATGCAAACGAACAATAAATGGATCGATTATTTTAAAAAATATATCACCTGGATCATGCTGGCGATCAATCTGGCCGTGATCCTGACGATCATCCTCACCGACGACGAATACAGCGCGGCGTTCGCCCCCGGCCAGCACATCCGTCCGCTATGGATGGCGGCGGCCTGCGGGATCTATCTGCTCTCCGTGGCGCTGGAAGGCTTGCAGCTGAAGTTTATTCTGGGCCGATATGCAGAAAAATACTCCTTCTGGAAAAGCATGCGCGCCGCGCTGGTCACCCGATATTACAGCGCCATCACCCCGGCCTGTCTGGGCGGACAGCCCGCAGTGCTGCTGCGCCTGATTTCTGACGGCGTTCAGGCAAAAAATGCGGGCATGAGCGTGGGTGTGCGCGTCATTTTTTACCAGTTTGGCCAGCTGATCGACCAGCTGCTGATGCTGCTTTACCTGCCGCGGCTGTCGCTTACCATGGGCCCGGTATTATGGGCGGCGCTGGCCCTTGGCATCGTGCTGGGCGGTGCGCTGCCGCTGCTGCTGCTTTTGAGCCTGGCGCTGCCCAGCTGGACGCGCCGGGGCATTCACGCCGTGGCGACCGCCGGGCACAAGCTGCGCCTGATCGGCGACACCGAGGTTTTTTGCCAGATGGCGGAGGATAAAATCGCCCCCTACCGCGACAGCCTGTACCGACTGCGCCCCATGGACTGCGCCTGGGTCACGCTGCTGGCCATGGTGCAGGTTGCCGTTTTAAGCGCCGTGGCCTATGCCGCCTGTCTGGCCTGCGGCACGCACATCGGGCTGATTGACAGCATCTGCCGGATGCTGACGCTCAACACCGCCGTCAATTTCCTGCCCATTCCCGGCGGCATGGGCGCAGCGGAAGGATCGTTTTATCTGATCTTCGGCCCCGTCGTTCCGGACGGGCGCATCATGCTGGCGCTGGTCATCTGGCGCGCCGCATCGTATCTGTTCCTTCTGCTCGCCGGCGTTGCCGAGTCGGGCCTGTACGCGCTGGAATCCTCCCTGCGGCGCAGAAAGGCCGGTCAGTAAGCCCGCCGCACGCCTGCGTCCGACAGCGCTTGAACGCGCAAAAAGTCTTTCAAAAACAGTTTTCGCCGCTCATATTCTCTGTATTTTGCCGCTAAAGCGGCATTTTTTGTCCGTTCAGCCATGCCTGTACCAATTTGCTGCCCTGATAAACCAGCTTTAATGAGAAAAACGGCGCGTTTTGCGCCAGCAGGCGCAGGAAAACCCGGTCTCCCACCCACATCGGCAGCTGCTCCAGCCGGTCCATGGACTGCCAGGCAAGCGTCCCCTCGTCGCAGCAGGTCAGCTCGCCCTCAAAGCCGTCGGCCGTAAACAGGTGCATATATTCCGTGGGCGATTCGTCGCTGACAAACGTGACGATCCCACGAAAGGCAAAACGGGTCAGGGAAAGCCCGGTTTCCTCCAGCACCTCCCGCCGCAGGCAGTCCTCCGGGCTTTCGCCGTCCTCAAACTTCCCGCCCACGCCGATCCATTTTCCGGCATTGAGGTCGTTCTTTTTGGCATTGCGGTACAGCATCAGGTATTGGCCGCCGCGCTGAATATAGCAAAGCGTGCTTAAAATCGGCATCATCAAAGCCCCTTTTGCACCATCAGCGCCGCAATCGCATCCACATGCGCCTGACAGGTTTCCTTATCCGGCGCCTCCGCCATCACGCGCACCACCGGCTCGGTACCGCTTTCGCGCACAAGAATCCGCCCGGTATCGCCCAGCGACTGCTCCGCCCGGGCGATTGCCGCCGCGACGTCCGCATCCGCGCGCACCGCCGCTTTATCGCGCACCCGCACGTTTTTGAGCACCTGCGGATAGATGGTCACCGGTCTGGCCAGCTGTGAAAGGGTCATTTTCCGTTCCAGCATGACCTGCATGAGCATCAGCGCCGTCAAAATGCCATCCCCGGTGCAGGCATATTTGCTGAAAATAATATGGCCGGACTGCTCGCCGCCCAGGCGGTAGCCGTTTTGCGCCATGCACTCCTGAACGTATTTATCACCGACCTTGGTCTGAACCGATGCAACGCCGGCCTCCCTGAGCGCCCGATACAGCCCGATGTTGCTCATCACCGTCGTAACAACGGTATTGCCCGCCAGTTCGCCGCAATCTTTCATATACGTCCCGCAGATATAAAGGATCAGATCGCCGTCGATCACGCGCCCGGTTTCGTCCACGGCGATACACCGGTCGGCGTCGCCGTCAAAGGCAAATCCGGCGTCCAGCTTGTTTTCCATCACAAATGCGCGCAAATGCTCGATATGGGTCGACCCCACGTCCAGATTGATATTCAGCCCGTCCGGCTGCGCGCCCAGGACATAGGTCTTTGCGCCCAGCGCGTCAAAGACGTTTTTGGCAATCATCCATGCGCTGCCGTTGGCACAGTCCAGCCCGATGCGTTTGCCCTGATAGGAACGGGTCGCCAGCGAAATCAGATACCCGACATACCGGTTGCGCCCGGCGCTGTAATCCACCGCGCAGCCGATTGCGTCGCGCTGGGCCAGCGGCAGATCCGCCTCGTGAACCTCCAGCGCCTCCAGATCGCCGTCCAGATACGCCTCCACCAGACCGATGGTTTTTTCGTCCATCTTTTCGCCGGAACCGGCGATGAGCTTGATTCCGTTGTCGCAATAGGGGTTGTGGCTGGCGGAAATCATGATACCGCAGTCAAAATCCTCCGTGCGCGCCACATAGGACACCGACGGCGTCGTGGTGACATGCAGCAGGTACGCGTCCGCGCCCGAGGCCGTCAGCCCGGCTGCCAGCGCATATTCGAGCATATAGCTGCTTCTTCGGGTATCTTTCCCAATGACGATTTTGGCATGGCGTCCGCCGCGCTGATTGCGGCCGAAATACCAGCCGATAAAACGGCCCACCTTAAAGGCATGTTCCACCGTAATGTCCGCGTTGGCCTGCCCCCGAAAGCCGTCCGTACCGAAATATTTGCCCATACAGAAATACTCCTTCATTCAAACGCGCCCCCGGCGCACACCGGAAAATAATTGGTCATAGCACGTCTGATTTTATTCTTATTATAACATATCCCTGCATCTTTGCCCATATGCCATCGTTCCCGGGCGCGCAGAAAAATGGCGCGTCCGCGTTTTGGCAAACGGCAGCTTCCGATACCCGGCCGCCGCGCGCAGTCATGTGGTCACAATGATCAGCACCTGAAAGGTCTCATCACAGTAATCGTTTGTAAAGGTCACCAGCGTCGTCCCCGGATAAACCGGCTTCACACTGACGTTGGTCGTTACGTCCTGCCAGGTTTCATCCGCAAAACCAACCTGCGCCGCGTCGGTCGTGGGCTGCATCGTCACATGGATGACCCGGCTTCGATCGTAGTCCATACCGATCTGAAAAAGGCGCGGCGGGTCCGTTGCTTTCATGATGATAATGCTCTGATCCGCCCAGAAATGCTCCGAGGCGCAGCCTGCCCCATCCGATTGCAGGAACGTATCAATCGCATAAAAGTACCGCACCAGCCGCCTGTTCTCCTCGGTTTCGGCAAGCGCATCCTTATATTTTTCATACGTCCGCTTATAGTCGTTCTGGCTGCGCTTCGCCTGCTGGCGCGCGTCGGCCGTTTCCTCCTTCTGCCGGGCCAGCTGCTGACTGACCTGCTCAAGCTGCTGATCCAGCTGTGCAATCTGCTCCTGCTGACTGGCAACCGTTTGCCGGCTCTGCGACAGATGGCGCGCCTGAACGGTCAGCGCCATACCGCCGGCAATCAGCACCGCCGCCAGCGCGGCCACCAGCGCCGCAGCCGTCATGCGTCCCCGCCCAAATGGCGCAGCCCCGCCCTCCGGCGATCGCTGCATCGCCGCAATCACCTCCGGATCGACTTTTCTGCCGCAAAATGGACAAAATTGATCCTTTTGCGCAAGCGCGCCGCCGCAATGCGGACAATTCATACGCGTCCCTCCCCGGATATAATCGTCAGCGGCTCTCTGCCGCCGCAGCCTTTAATTTTTACTGTTCTGTTTTCAGTTTACCGCGCGCATCTAAGAAAGTCAATATTTCCCCGCAATCCGACACGCGCAGCTTCGAAACGGTTGCGCCGCCTCCGGCTTTCGGCGGATTTTGACAACTTCCAAAGATGCTTTTATAATGAAAACAGATTTCAGTATTTGCAAACAAGGGGGCGAGTGCAGTTTGCTGCGCCTGAAAAACCGTTTTTCCCGCCTGCGTACCAGCAGATTTTTCACGCAAAGCTTCACGCTTTTCATTTTGATGATGGGTCTGCCTGTGATCTGCCTGGGGATTTTCAGCATTGTTACCCAACAGGAGGATGCCAACGCGCGCATCGAGGAAGGGTACAACAACGCGCTTGAAAACATCGTTACCGGCGTGGAGAGCACCTTTTCCAATCTTTCCACGCTGGCCACACAGATTCCCAGCATTCCCTGGGTGGAACAATATATCTACGCCAGCGACACGCGCATCACCTATGAAACGCTCGACCAGCTGGCGCTTTCCGATCAGATTCAGGAGCTTTCCGTTTTTAAAGTAACAAACAATATCTTAAACGGGATCATACTCTCCTTTGACGACAAACAATTTGTCATCTCCTCCTATGGACGCGCCAGAAGCGAAAACTTTTACGGCGAATTCCTCCAGTTCGGCCACTACCAGGCGGATGACTGGCAAACGCTTTTTGAAGGCAAAAAGTTCATGCAAATGGTCGGCCCCTATGATTCTGTAATTTACAGCAGCAGCAAACGCCTTCTGCTTTGCGTCACCTCGCTACCCGCGCAGGAGCGTTCCTGCTGCGCCCATCTGATTTTCGCGCTGGACTGCGACAAGCTTTCCGCCGCCATCGAAAACAACACGGCGTTTGCGCAGGGCTCCGTCTCCATCTATACGCCGCAGGGGCTGCACGTTGCCGGCGACGCGCTGGACGGGGAGCTGCTGGACAAAATCTTAACCGCCCAAAGCGCAGACGGCAGCGTGCTTGCCTGCAAAGATCAAATTCTGTTCTTGCGCAGAAGCCAGACGCAGCCGCTGATTTTCGCCGCAGTGCTGCCCGCCGCAGCCGTGCGAATGGGCGTAACGCGCATCACGTTTTTATCCATCCTGTTTATGATGCTGTATCTGCTGTGCGCAGCCTGCGCGTCTTTTCTGCTGGCGCGCTACCTCAGCCGACCGATTGACCGGATGCTTCAGAGCATCCCTCTGTCCGGCTCGGATGAAAACGCGGGCAACGATCTGGTCTATCTTGAAAACGCCGTGCACGCGCTTTTGCAGGGCGATCAGGTCACCCGCAGCCAATTGGAAACCTTTAAGCCCTATGCGCTCAATACGCTTTTAACGCAGCTGCTCTTTAATGATTTAAGCGCTGACGCCTTTGGCAGCCGTCTTTGCGATATGCTGGATATCCAGCTGTATTACCGGCATTTTGTCGCGATGTCCCTGCTGACCGGAACGGATCTGTTTTTGCACGACAGGCTCAATCCCTCGTTTGCCAAAGCGCATGAAAACGATTATATCAGCATCTATTTTTGCGACATTGACGCCAGACAAAAAGCGGTGATTTTCAACTATAACGACCAGCAGCTGCTTGACCGACTGGTTGACAGCGTGTATACCGCCGTCTGCGCGCACACCACCGTACGCGCCGCCGGAGTCGGCGCCAGCTATGACAGCAGCGACGCGCTGAGCCGTTCTTACGAGGAGGCGCTGTTTGCGCTCAATTGCCGCATGGTCGACCGGGATCTGCCGGTATTGTATTACCGGGACATTACCCTGCCGCGCAGCAACGCCGTATATCTGCCCAACACCGACGCCATCATCAGCGCGCTGCTTGCCGGGGACGCGCAAAAAGCCCTCGACCTGGCACAGCGGCAAATCGACGCCTCCGCCGGCAAAAGCGCCGCGCCGCTTGGCACGCTGCGGCATTTGTATTATCTGCTGGCAACGCTTGCGCCCAAAGCCCTGGCGGAACAGGGCTATCCATGTACGCAGCTGTATCAATGCGTCAACGCGATTTTGTCGGAAACCAGCGTCGGCGCCATGCAGGCGCTTTTGGAAACCAGCTATACGCAAGGCGTTTCCCAGCTTTGCGCCGCCAATGAAATCGGCACGCTTTGCATCAGCGACGTACTGAGCTATCTGCATGCGCACTATGCAGACGTCAGCCTTTCCCTGAACCTGACCGCCGCGCATTTTAACGTCAGCGCCTCCTACCTAAGCCGCGTATTTAAAAACACGGTCAACGTCAATTTTCTGGATTATTTAAACAGCTACCGCATCGATCAGGCCAAAACGCTGCTGCATTCGGACGCAACCATGCTCACCATCGCCCAGCAGGTCGGCTTTGATAACGACGCAACCTTCCGCCGGCTGTTCAAAAAATACACCGGTACGACGCCAAGCCGGTATAAAGCCCTGCGCGCCGCGCCATAACCCCCGTCCGGGCAAACGTCGAAATTTTGTCCTGCAAATACTTTTTAACCTTTTCCGGAAAAAAGTCAAAATTTATACGGAATGTCAAACAACGGCGGTTGTCCCCGCCGTTGTTTTCATGCTATGCTGGCCGCGTCGAAAAAAAACTGAGCCATGATCTTGCAGCGCCGGGTCACAAGCCTGATGCGTCCGCACCAACCCGCCGGCAACGTCAGGGGGACGCGGCGCGCGCCATCATGCGCCGACATTTAAAGGAGGAAACCGCTCATGAGCAAAACCCGCCGCATTTATTCCATTGTGCTGACGCTGGCGACAGTCCTTGTGCTGCTGTGCAGCTGTGCAGCGCCCAAAACCGGCGCTGACGCATCGTCAGCTGCAGCTGCAGCGCCGACCGCAGGCAGCGCCGCAGCAGACGCCGGGCAAACCCAGACGCCGCCGGCCGCAGATACTTCCGGCGCCAGCAACCCCATGCCCATCATCCCCGCCGGGCAAACCCAGACCATTTCCATGGCCTGTCCGGACAACTACTATTCCGCCGCGCCGACCACCGACGAGCTGCCCGCCTGGGCCTGGATCAAGGAACAGACTGGCGTGAGCGTCAACTGGCAGGTCGTTCCCAACAGCGAATATTCCACAACCATTCAAACCCGCATGGCCGCAGGCGTGGACCTGCCGGACATTTTAAGCGCCGGCAGCCTGGATACGACGATCTACGGCGAGGACGGCATGCTGGTAGAGCTTTCGCCCTATCTGGAAAAATACGGTGAGAACTATGCCATTATCGCGGAAACGGCGCCGAACGTCAAGCCTTTGATGATGACGCCCAGCGGCAGCATCTATCATCTTTCCACCACGCGCTCGGAAGAACTGTATGCCGGCGCGCAGGGCTGGGAAATCCGGTATGACTGGCTGGAAAACCTGAACCTTGAAATGCCCGTAACGACCGACGACTGGTATCAGGTATTAAAAGCGTTTAAAGAGCAGGACGCCAACCTGGACGGCGACCCCAACAACGAAGTCCCCATGACCACCATGTCCAACGTAACGAACATCTATCGCTGGGGCAACTGCTGGGGGCTGCGGCTTTGGACCAGCGACGGGTTCTCCATTGATGAAAACGGCAAAGTCCAATATGATTTTCTCAAGGACGAAGCCCGTGAAATGACCGAATATGTCGCGCGGCTTTTTAAGGAAGGTCTGATGGATCCGGAGGCCATTACCAACACCTCCGACGATTTAACCAGCAAATGCATCAGCAACAACTATGGTTCCACGCTGTACTGGCAGGAGCTGTGCCCGACCTGGAACATCACCCTGCACAATCTGGGCATCACCCAGGCCGATTGGGGACAGACCCGCACGCCGGTTGGCCCCAACGGCTATCCCGGACACATCGAAACCCGAGGCTACGTCAGCGGCCAATGGTCCATCAGCAAGGACTGTCAGGATGTCGACACCGCATTTCGTTGGCTGGAGTATGTCCTGTACAATGAAGCAGCCACCGTTACCCGGACCATCGGCATTGAGGATATGACCTACACAGTCGACGATAACGGCGGCTATCACATGACCGAATTTGTCACCAACAACCCCGACGGTCTTGGCTATGTGGAGGCCATCCGCTCAATTGGCGCCTGGTCGCCCGTTTCGGTGTGCAACCGTGCGGACCTGATCGCGCTGTTCAAATTGGCCGACGACAAAGAAATCGCCCGGTGCGAAGCGGTTTATGACCAGATCATCCCGAAAACAGAGTTTGCCATCTCCACCCTCGATGAATCCGACGCCATCACCCGGCTGTATACGGACATCACGACCTATCGCGACGAGATGATGACCAAATTCTTCCTGGGCACGGAAAGCATCGATGAAAAGTGGGAGGAATTCACCCGGACGCTCGAATCCATGGGCATCCATGACGTTCTGGCCGTCAAACAGCAGCAATACGACCGCCTGCTCTCCTTCGGCTACGAACAATAACGCTGCAATGCGCTGCCGGCGGTCCGCAAAGCGGGCCGCCGGTTCTGAAAGGAGTCCTTTATGAACCGCATGCAAGCCGGCGCCGCTGCGGCGCCGCTTAAAAGGCCGCCGTCTTTTTTTCAGCGGCTGATCAAAAACGTCCGACGGGACAAATACCTGCTGCTTTTGGTTGCGCTGCCGGTCGCCTATTATATCATCTTTCACTTTGTCCCGCTCTATGGCCTGCAAATCGCCTTTAAACGCTATTCCCCCGGCAAGGGCATCTGGGGCAGTCCCTGGGTTGGCCTGAAATGGTTTGATCAGTTTTTCGGCTCGGTCTTTGCCTGGCGGCTGATCCGCAACGTGCTGCTGCTCAATGCCTATAATCTGATCTTCGGCTTTCCGCTGCCGATTCTTTTTGCGTTTCTGCTCAACGAGGTAAAAAACGAACGCTTCAAAAAAATCGTCCAGACCATCAGCTATATGCCGCACTTTGTCTCCGTCGTGGTCATTGTCGGCATGGTATTTACCTTTTTATCGGTCAACGACGGGATTGTCAACACTTTTTTAAACCTGCTGGGCATCGAATCGATCAACTTTATGAGCGAACCGCGCTGGTTCCGCACCGTCTATATCGCCTCGGGCGTATGGCAGTCGTTCGGTTGGAGCTCCATCATCTATTTGGCCGCGCTTTCCGGCATCGACGTTGCGCAGTACGAAGCGGCGCGGATCGACGGCGCCAACCGGCTGGGCCAGGCGGTACACATCACGCTGCCGGGCATCCTGCCAACCATCATCATCCTTTTGATTTTGCAGGTGGGCCGCATGATGAGCGTCGGCTATGAGAAGATCATTTTGATGTACAATACCGCGACCTATGAGGTTGCCGACGTGATTTCAACCTATGTTTACCGCAACGGGATTCTGGGAGGCGATTTCAGCTTCGGCACGGCGGTGGACTTTTTCAACAACATCGTGAACTTCGTTTTGCTTTTGTCCATCAACTGGGTCAGCAAAAAGGTCAGCGACGTCTCGCTGTGGTAAGGAGGGTCAAGCATGAAAATCAAACAATCCCCAGGCAGTATCGCCTTTGACGCCGCCATTACCCTGTGCATGCTGCTGGTCATTGTCATCTGTCTGTATCCGCTGGTATTTGTTTTCAGCATGTCCATCAGCGATCCGGTCGCCGCCGCCCGCAAGGAGGTCTTTCTTTTCCCGAAAGGGTTTTCGCTGGCCTCCTACAGCATCATCCTGTCCAATCCCACGGTATGGGTCAGCTATGGCAATACCGTTTTCTATACGGTTTTCGGCACGATCATCAATGTTTTTATGACGACGATTCTGGCCTATCCGCTGTCCAGAAAGCAGTTTTTCCTGGCAGCGCCGCTGTCGATGATGGTCACGTTCACCATGTTTTTCAGCGGCGGGCTGATTCCCACCTTTCTGGTCGTCAACAGCCTCGGGCTTTACAATACCCGCTGGGCGCTGCTGCTGCCCTCTGCGATCAGCGCCTATAACGTCATCATCGCCCGATCGTTTTTTCAGTCCCTGCCGGAAAGCCTGATCGAATCGGCCAAGCTCGACGGCGCAAACGACCTGCATATTCTGCCCGTCATTGTCATTCCGCTGTCCATGCCGATCATCGCCGTGCTGATTTTGTATTACGCCGTCGGTCACTGGAACAGCTATTTCCCGGCGCTGCTGTATTTGAACGACACGCGCCTTCAGCCGCTGCAATTGTATCTGCGGAGAATTTTAATCGAAAACACCAACGAGCTTAGCAGCGGCATGGACATCAGCGTGGAAAAAAGCCTCGCCTCGATGCAGCTGAAATACGCCATCATCATCGTGGCAACGCTGCCAATCCTGTGCGTTTATCCCTTTTTGCAGAAATATTTCGTCAAAGGCGTCATGATCGGCGCTATTAAATCCTGATTCTTTTACGCTAAAATCCATCGCCGTCCCTTCGGCGGTGGATTTGTCGTTATACGCGTCAGCCGCAGTTTCAAGTTCGCCGGCGCACGCTTGACTTTTTTCAAGCCCGGAATAATAATAAAATATCCGCTGCGCGCCGAAAGACGCCTGCAGTGCCGCAAGGCCGGCAATGCCGGAAATAAAACCCCCGGCATCTGCGTTTTGTTGACCTTCCTGCCTCCATGTTTTTGATATGCGGACGGCTTCGTTCGTTTTATGGCGCTTGCAGGGCAACCGCGCAGACCGATTCTGCCGCAGGGCGCACGCGCCCGCAGGATGAAAAGCGTCAATGAAAAAGGGGGAGCGTCTTCATGACCCGGGAAACCTTTCAGCTGCTTGACGGCTATATGCGCAGCTGTGTCTGCGACAGCATGCACGACCCAACACACATTTACCGTGTGCTGGCCCGTGCGCTGAAAATCGCCGAAACCGAGCCGGGCGTTTGCCCGGACGTCCTCATCACCGCCTGTCTGCTGCACGATATCGCGCGCAGGGAGCAATATGACGACCCCCGCCTCTGCCATGCGCAGGAAGGCGGACGAAAAGCCGCAGCGTTTTTGCGTGAAAACGGTTTTGAAGAACCATTCATTCAAAAAGTGTGCGCCTGTATCCAAACGCATCGCTACCGCGCCGCCACCCCGCCGCAGTCGATCGAGGCAAAAATTCTCTTCGACGCCGACAAGCTCGACGCCGCCGGCGCAATGGGCATCGCCCGCACGCTGATGTTTCAAGGAAAAACCGGCCAGCCGCTCTATGTCCGCACCGCGGACGGCGCGATCGATCCGGCTCAGGATTCGTTTTATCGGGAATATACCTTTAAACTCCAGCGGCTCTACGACCGTTTTTATACCGCCGAAGGGCAGCGGATGGCGCGCTGTGCCCAGGCGGCGGCCGCAGCCTTTTTCCAGGCGCTTGACTGCGAAGTAAATCAGGCGCAGCTGCATGCCAGCGCCCTTTGCGCCCATTTGACAGACGGCCAGGCGGTTTAACCGTTTCGTCCGCGCGCCTGGCGCTATTGCATCCGGGCCTGTAGCGCGCGTTTTTACGTTCTGTGCGCCTGTTTTCCTGCACCGGGCCGTCAAAGGCCGTAAAGCGCGCATTTTTCCGATGGATATGCCGCCCAATACGGCAGCCAACCATTTGCCGCCGCATTTTTTGCTGCGCTGCTGCCCAAACAGCCCGCGCCATCAAAGCGCCGCCGCCGGTTCCGACTTTGAACCGCGGCGGCGTTCTGTTTCACGATCCGCGTTCGCCGTCGATCTGACCATGTGAGCACAGCGCCTGCTGCCCGGCGCATCGGGGAAGGGTTTACGTTTATCGCAAATTCCTACGGCGCGCTCTGTCCGCGCGCCGGGCCGGCATGCGCCAAATTCGCACTTGCGCGCAGCAGCGCCATCGCGCCAAAGCCCTTGGAAAGCAGGCCGCGCCCCGCGCCTTTGCCCTGCGTAAATTCGTTGCAAATCGCGCTTTTTTGGTGTATCATAGAATCAGGATTGCATAATCCTACCTGGATTACCCGCCGCAAGGCGCAGTATGCAGGCACAGCACGACTTTTATGCACAAGGAGCTGCCGCCATGGAACCCAAACATCCCCTTGCCGCCCCGCAGACGCGGCAAACACCCCTTTCCCAGCAGCAGGCCGTTTTTGAATTGGAACATCTGTATCAGGCGGCGCTGAAACAGCTGCGGATCAAATTTGAAATTCTGGGCGATGAATTCAAAGTCCAATATGCCCGCAGCCCGATTCATCACATCGAGTCGCGTTTAAAGTCCATGCCCAACATCATCCGAAAGCTGGAAAAGCGCGGCTGCCCGGTGAGCATCGAATCGGCGCGGCAAAATCTCAACGACATTGCCGGAATCCGGGTCGTATGCTGCTATATCGACGATGTATACAGCGTCGCCGACATGCTTTTGCGGCAAAGCGATATCCGGCTGATCAAGCAGCAGGACTATATCAAGCAGCCCAATTACAACGGTTACCGAAGCCTGCATCTGGACATTGAAATTCCCATCTATCTGTCCGACCGCACGGAGCTGGTGCGCGCCGAGGTGCAGCTGCGCTCCGTGGCGATGGATTTCTGGGCCAGTCTGGAGCATGATCTGCGCTATAAAACCGACAAAAACATCCCGCAGGAGCTGTGCCGTCAGATGCTCTGCTGTGCCAACGCCATTTCCAGCATCGACGAAAAAATGCAGCAAATCTACCGTCAAATCCAAGCCATTCAATAGGAGTGTCCGCCCATGAAGCTTTCGCAGATTCTCGCCGCCGGCAAACCGGCGCTGTCTTTTGAAGTTTTCCCGCCTAAAACCAGCGCAGGCTTTCGCTCGGTCGAGCGCGCGGTGCGTCAAATCGCCGCGCTGAAGCCGTCGTATATGAGCGTTACCTATGGCGCAGGCGGCGGGACCAGCGCCTACACCATCTCCATCGCGCAGGAAATACGCAAAAATCTGGGCGTGGAATCGCTGGCGCACTTAACCTGCGTCTGTTCCACGCGCGAAACCATCCGCCAGCAGCTTGCGGCGCTTTCCCAGGCGGGTATTGAAAACATTCTGGCGCTGCGCGGCGACATTCCCCAGGGGATGGATCTTTCCCAACCGCCCTATTACCGCTATGCCGCACAGCTGATTGCGGATGTCCGCGCCAGCGGCAATTTCTGCATCGGCGGGGCCTGTTATCCGGAAGGGCATCCGGAATCGGGCAATCAGCGCCGGGATATCGATTTTTTAAAGGCCAAGGTTGAAGCCGGATGCGAATTTTTAACGACGCAGATGTTCTTTGACAACAATATTTTATACAACTTCCTCTATAAAATCCGCGACGCCGGCATTCGCGTGCCGGTTATCGCCGGCATCATGCCCGTCACCAACGGCGCGCAGGTCGCCCGGATCTGCCAGCTCTCGGGCATGCTGCTGCCGCCGCGCTTTAAGCAGATCGTCGACCGGTTTGGGGACGACCCTGCCGCGATGGCGCAGGCGGGCGTCGCTTATGCAACCGAGCAGATCATCGACCTGTACGCCAACGGCGTGAATCATGTACACGTTTATTCGATGAACAAGCCTCAGGTCGCCCAGCAGATTCATCAAAACCTGTCCAGCATCATCGGCGTGGGAGGCGAGGCATAAATGGATCGCAATTTTTTCCGTCAAGCGTTTCGCCGCCACCTGTTTTTTGACGGCGCAATGGGGACGATGCTGCAGCAAAACGGGCTGCAGCCCGGTGAATTGCCGGAAACCTGGAACATTACCCATGCGCCGGTCATCACGGATCTGCATCAGCAATACCTTCAGGCGGGCTGCGACGTCATCAGCGCCAACACCTTTGGCGCCAACGCGCTCAAATTTGGCGACAGCGGCGCGCTTTCGCTCGAACGCATCGTCTTTGCCGCAATCGAAAACGCCAAAACGGCGGTGCAGCAGGCGGCGCTGCCCGGCAAGACGCCGTTTATTGCGCTGGATATCGGCCCGCTCGGCAAGCTTTTGCAGCCCTTTGGCGATCTGGCTTTTGAACAGGCCGTCGCGCTGTTTGCCAAAACCATCCGTCTGGGTGCGCGCGCAGGGGCGGATTTTGTCCTGATTGAGACCATGAACGACGCGCTGGAAACCAAAGCCGCCGTGCTGGCCGCACGGGAAAACTGCGACCTGCCGGTCGTTGCCTCCAATACCTACGACAAAAACGGCAAGCTGATGACTGGCGCAGACGCCGCAGCCATGGTCGCCCTGCTGGAAGGTCTGCGCATTGACGCGCTGGGCGTCAATTGCGGCGACGGGCCGCAGGCGCTTTTGCCGACCGTGCGGCAGATGTCCGCGCTTGCCAGCGTCCCCGTGCTGGCCTGCCCCAACGCCGGGCTTCCGGCAACGCGCGACGGGCAGCTGGTCTATGACCTTGGCCCCGCCGCTTTTGCAAAGCAGATGGCCCAGATCGCCCAGGCCGGCGCCGTGCTGCTGGGCGGCTGCTGCGGCACAACGCCCGCGTATCTGGCGCAAACCATCGGCCTGCTGGGCGGCCAAATGCCGGCGCCCATCCTAAAAAAGCCGCATACCCGTATCAGCTCCTACACCCATGCGGTCGATTTTGGCGGCGCGCCCGTTCTGATTGGGGAGCGCATCAATCCAACCGGCCGCGCCAAATTCAAGGCGGCGCTGAAAAAAGGCGACATGGACTATCTGCTCGACGAGGGGCTGGCTCAACAGGACAGCGGCGCGCAGGCGCTGGACGTCAACGTCGGCCTGCCCGGTATCGATGAAAAAAAGATGCTGCGCGACGCCGTTTTTGCGCTTGAGGGCGTGACTGATCTTCCGCTTTGTCTGGACAGCTCCAACCCACAGGCATTGGAAGCCGCCATGCGGCTTTACAGCGGAAAACCGCTGGTGAATTCCGTCAACGGCAAGCAGTCCAGCATGGACGCAGTACTGCCGCTGGTTCAAAAATACGGCGGGGTGGTCATCGCGCTGACGCTCGACGAGAACGGCATCCCCAAAACCGCGCGCGGACGCGTACAAATCGCCCGGCGCATCATCGCGGAAGCAAAAAAATACGGGATCGACCCAAAGGATATTCTGGTGGATCCGCTGGCCATGGCGATCAGCGCCGATCCGGACGCGGCGGCCGTTACGCTTGAGACGCTGCGGATTTTGCGCGACGAAGTCGGCGTGCGGACCAGCCTTGGCGTTTCCAATGTTTCCTTTGGCCTGCCCGGCCGGGAAATGCTGGGCGCGGCGTTTTTTGCGCTGGCAATGGAAAACGGCCTGAGCGCGGCGATCATGAACCCCGGCGCGCTGGAATTCCAAAAAATCTATCACAGTTTTCTGGCGCTGCATCATCTGGACCCGCAGTGCGCCGGATATATCGGCTTTGTCCAGACGATGCCGGCCGCGCCATCCGGCAAGGCCGCCGTCAAGCCGTCCGCCGCACCTTCCCGTGCGGAAGAGAAAAGCCCCCTGACTGACGCGATCATGCGCGGGCTGAAGGATCAGGCGTTTGCGCAGGCGCGGCGTTTGCTGGAAACGACGCCGCCGCTTTCGGTCATCGAGACGCACATCATCCCGGCGCTCAACGAAGTGGGAAAGGGATTTGAAAAAAAGACCCTGTTTCTCCCGCAGCTGCTGATGAGCGCCGAAGCGGCAAGCGGCGCGTTTGACGCCGTCAAGGCCGCCATGCACGGCGAACCGGCCGCAAAAAAATGTCCTTTTGTTTTGGCCACGGTCCAGGGCGATATCCATGATATTGGAAAAAACATCGTGCGCGTGCTGCTTGAAAACTATGGTTTTACCGTTATCGACCTTGGCCGCGACGTCCCGCCGCAGGCGGTAGCCGACGCCGTCGCGGCGCATCAGGCCCCTCTGGCGGGGCTGAGCGCGCTGATGACCACGACCGTTCCGGCCATGGCGGAAACAATCCAGCAGATTCGCCTGAAAGCGCCCGACTGCCGCATTGTCGTCGGCGGCGCGGTGCTTACCCAGGAGACGGCCGACGCGATAGGCGCCGACCATTATGCAAAAGACGCCATGGAAACCGTCCGTTACGCGCAGACGGTCTGGGAAGGTCTGCAATAAGGCCCCTGGCACATCCCAAGGAAAAAACACGCCCTGCAGTTCACGCTGCCGGGCGTTTGCATGTGCCCAGTTCGCCATCAAAGACCGCCTGGTGCTGTCGCGCCTCTCCCCACAGACTCAAAACGGAGCTATCGGTTTTCCCGTCTGGCACGGATAAAAAGGGAGACGGATGCGGTTTTCATCGTTCGGAAAAAATATTTGAAAATTTCTTCAAAAACCTCTTGACAGCGCTCTTAGGATATGCTATTGTATAGGTGCAAAGAGAAAAGGACAATCTGGATGGACGCTGGCGCGTACGAGCCGCTTTAAATATCTGGACAGTCCGGATCGACGCAAGGGGTGAGTCCAATGTATCAGTTGGCTCCGGCGCTTCAAACGACCCATTCGCCAAAACCATGACAAACAAGCGCCGGTATGTCCCAGGTAACCATTACAAACGACGCCGTAGATGTACGCCAGGCGGCAAGCCCGCAGCGCGGCCAGATGTGTAGTAAATGATCAGATCCGATGCATAGGACATGCGGATAAACGGCCGGGCAGCTGTACGAGAATCCTCCGTTGGGTGTGAATGGCAGAAAGGAGCAGTGTAAATCGGTGATTGAACCCATCGTTCAGAAATAAGCCCTTGTTCCTCCATTGAAAAAATGCGAACAAGGGCTTATTTTTTTGCTCCATATCACCGCATTTTATTGCAAACGCGTTTTCTTATGCTCCACCACCGAAAACAATTGCCCCTGCCGGATGGTCTGCGCCGCAGCCGATTGCGATCCCGTTTTTGCGCGTTGCCGCGTTGTCGGGCTGTCGGGCTGTTTTTTTGTCCGCCGGCATTTCGACAAAATTTGACAAAAGCTGCGTAAGGCTATTATAATATGGTTATAAAAGTGATGGAATACCGGCGTTTTTCTCCGCAGACGCCCAATCGCATGGCGCATCGGCGCAATCATTGCAGCAAGGAGTTTTTTTATGTCCAATTTTAAAAGTCTGACCGAATCCTCCTGTGACCTGCCCGCATCCCTGGCTGACGAGCTGGGGCTGGCCGTGATTCCGCTGACCGTCAATGTTGGCGATTTTACCGGTCCGCACTATTTGGACGAACGGAAACTGGCCACGACGGACTTTTACAAGCGTTTGCAGGCCGGCGAGCCGACCTCGACAGCAGCCGCCAATATCGAAGAATTTAAATCCTACATGCAGCCGATTTTGCAGGCCGGCGAGGATATTTTATACATGGGCTTTTCCTCTGCGCTCAGTTCCGGCACCGCCAATGCCGCAGCTATGGCCGCCGCCGAATTGCGCGAAATATATCCGGAGCGCCAGATTTTGCTCACCGACACGCTGTGCGCCTCCGGCGGCGAAGGGCTGCTGGTCTATCTGGCGTCACAGCGCCGGCAAAACGGCGATTCGCTTGCGCAGGTGCGCGATTATGTAGAGCAGACCAAGCTGCATCTTTGCCACTGGTTTACGGTGGACGATTTAAACCATCTGCGCCGCGGCGGACGGCTCTCCGGCGTTTCTGCGGTTGTCGGCACGATGCTCAACATCAAGCCCGTGCTGCACGTCGATAACGAGGGCCGGCTGATTCCCATGGAAAAAGTACGCGGCCGCAAAGCGGCCATCCGGCGGATGGCGGATCATTTCATGCAGACCGCTGCGCATCCGGAGGAGCAAACGATCCTGATCAACCATGCCTGCTGTCTTGAGGACGCGCAGTACCTGGCGCAGCTGCTTAAGGAGCATGTCAAAGAAATCCGGTTCAGCTATATTGGTCCGGTCATTGGTTCCCATTCCGGGATTGGCACGCTGGCATTGTTTTTTCTCGGCACTCAGCGCTGATCCTGTGCGTTGCGGATCCATCCGCAGCCAATGCGACCAAAAAATCGCCCGGCAGAAAATTGTCTGCCGGGCGATTTTGATCATATACATTATCGAACGATGAAAAAGTAACCAGCCAGCGCCAATACGACCAGCACAATCAGCACGATCGGCCAAAGCACCGCAAAGGCGGCCACAATCATGGCAAACAGATCGCCTTTTTCCATTTCCTGCGACAACTCAGGCCGGGGGGCATCCGGCGCGTCCGGATAAACATCCGGCGCATTTTTTTTGCGCCTGTTGGCGTTTTTTTCGCGCATCAGCGCAAACGCGCGATCGATTTTGCTTTGAAAGATCATGCCTGCTCCTGCGTCACATCGCCGCGGATCTGTTCCCCTTCCAAAATGTGGTGGCAGGCCACGAAATGGTTCGGGCGCACTTCCTGAAGTTCGGGCACCACCTGGCGGCAGATATCCGTGCAATATTTGCAGCGGGTATGGAATTTGCACCCCTTGGGCGGATTAACCGGGCTTGGGATATCCCCCTCCAGCACCAGCGGATCCCGATTGGCGTTGGCGTCGGTGGTCGGAATGGCCGCCAGAAGCGCCTCGGTATAGGGATGAAGCGGATGGGCGAAAATCTCCGCCGACTCGGCAAGCTCCACGATAACGCCCAGATACATCACGCCGATACGATCGGAAATGTATTTCACAACCGACAGATCGTGCGTGATGAACAGATACGTCAGGTTTTGCTGCTCCTTCAAATCCTGCAGCAGATTGATGATCTGCGCCTGAATCGACACGTCCAGCGCGCTGACCGCTTCATCACAGACGACAAACTTGGGCCTGAGCGCCAGAGAGCGCGCAATGCCAATGCGCTGCCGCTGTCCGCCGGAGAACTGATGCGGGAACCGGTGCAGAAAATACGGCGCAAGCCCGCACTGGTCCATCACGCGCAGCACTTCTTCCTTCATCCGATCGTCATTTTTGCGGAAGAACCGATGCGCCAGCATCCCCTCGCCAATGATCTGTCCGACGGTCATACGCGGATTGAGCGAGGAATACGGATCCTGGAAAATCAGCTGCAGGTCGCTGCGCAGCGCACGGATTTCATTGTAGGTCAGACGCGCCAGATCGATACCGTCCACGCGATACTGCTCATACCGTTCAAACTCCGGATCGCCGCGCATCGGTGTGCGCATTTCATCCATACGCGCGCGCACATCGTTCAGCTGCGCAGTAATACCGGCGATCTGCTCGTCGCACTGCGCCAGCTTCTGTTCCGCCGCGCGCTTTTTGGCCAGCGCACCCGCATCGCTGCGGCCTTTTTCCACCGCCTGGCGCGCCGCATATTCGGCGTCGTCAAAATCCAGCTGATCCTTCCAGCGCTGGTTCTGAACCTTGACCAGCTTTTCAGAAAGGCGGTACTCCTCCATGAAAATCGCTTTGACCGGCGCAAGATCCCTGGCCGCCAAGAAGCCGCCGATGATCGTCGCCATGTCCAGCATCTCGTCATTGGCTTCCTTTTCCGCCAGGCGCAGCTCCTCATGCTTGGCATACTGCTCTTTTTCACTCAGCTTTTCATAGGCTGCGCGCAGCGCCTGCGCCTTTTTGGCCAGCTCCACCATCTTATGGCGGCGCTTTTCCAGAGAAGCGATCGTTTTTTCGACATATTTGGGCGCCAATTCGTCCACCGAACGGCCAAAATAGAGCGTACGGCCGTCCGTCTGCTTATACACCTGCAAAATCGAACGCCCCAGCGTGGACTTGCCGCAGCCGGACTCGCCGACCAGGCCAAAGGTTTCGCCCTCATAAATATCCAGCGTAATGCCGTCGTTGGCCTTGACAAACTGCCCGCTTTTGCCGACGGGGAAATACTGTTTCAAATTACTGATGCGGAGCAAGACTTTATTTGTTTCCATGTCTGGCCTCCTTTTCCGGGTAGAAGCAGCGGATTTCCTGATCGTCCGAAACGTGAACCATTTCCGGCTCCTCGTTAAGGCACCGCTCGGTCGCATACTTGCAGCGGGGCGCAAATTTACATCCCTTGGGCAAATCCAGCGGATGCGGTACTGCGCCGGGGATCGCCTCCAGCCGGGTACCGGCGTCGGTATCCAGGCGCGGGACGGACTCCATCAAACCCTCCGTATACGGATGCATCCATTTGGGGCTGCCGGAAAACAGCACGCGCGCCGGCACATGCTCCACCACCTGACCGCAGTACATGACCGCCACGTCGTCCGCCATCTGGTTGATTACGCCCAAATCGTGGGTGATAAACATAATTGCCGTGCCGTGCTCGCGTTTCAGATCGTTCATCAGCCGCAGAATCTGCGCCTGAATCGTCACATCCAGCGCCGTGGTCGGTTCGTCGGCAATGAGCAGCTGAGGCTGGCAGGCCAACGCCATGGCGATCATCACGCGCTGNNCTGGCGCATACCGCCGGAAAGCTGGTGCGGATACTGCTTGGCCACAACCTTGGGGTTGGGAATTTTTACGTCCGCCAGCAGCTTTTCCACTTCCGCCGCCGCCGCTTTTTTGCTCATCCCCCGGTGCAGGATAAAGGGCTCGGAAACCTGTCTTTCCACGGTAAAAACCGGGTTCAGGCTGGTCATGGGCTCCTGGAAAATCACAGAAATTTTATTGCCGCGAATATGATACATTTCGCTCATCGGCAATTTGGTCAGATCCCTGCCCTCAAAGAAAATCTCGCCGCTGTCGATATAGCCGTTGCCGTCCAAAAGGCGCAGAATGCTCATTGCCGCAACGGATTTGCCGGAGCCGGATTCGCCGACAATGCCCAGCGTCTTGCCAGGCTCGATGGCGTAAGAAACACCGTTGACGGCTTTGATGATGCCGCGCTTGGTGGTAAAGAACGTGTGCAGATTTTTGGTTTCAAGCAATGCCATCTTACGATCCCCTCCTTATCGTTCTGCGGATTTCGGATCCATCGCATCGCGCAGGCCGTCGCCGATCAGGTTGATGCAGATGGTGCACAGGCCGAAGATCGCCGCCGGGAACACCCACCGCCACCAGTATTGCTGGATCACGATGGAGTTGTTGGCGCCGTTGAGCATATTGCCCCAGGTCGGCGCGGGCAGCGGAATGCCAAAGCCCAGATACGACAGCGTGGATTCGGTAAGCATGCAGGTCGCAAAATCCAGCGTCACCGACACCAAAAGCACGCTCATGACGTTGGGCAGGATATGCTTGAGGATAATCATGCCCTCGCGCACGCCCATGGTTTTAGCCGCGGTAACATATTCCATTTCGCGCTGCGCAAAAATCTGCGCGCGTACCAGCCGGCAGGTGCCCGTCCAGGACAGGACGCCCAGCACGACCATGATCAGATACATCCGGTTGGTCGTCGACATGCTCGACCCGATGACCGCCGACAAAATCATTGCAAAGGGGATAAAAGGCAGACCGCCGACGATTTCTGCAATACGCATGACCAGAATATCCGTCTTGCCGCCGAAATAACCGGCCATGCCGCCCAGCAGCACGCCGATGATCGTCGCAATGATCACAGAAATGGCGCCGACCGTCATGGTCGTTTTGCCGCCGTTGACGATACGGGTCAGCACATCGCGGCCCAGATCGTCGGTGCCGCACAAAAAGCCCTTCAGGCCCCAGGTGATCAGCTCGCCGTCCGTCGTCACGGCATAGTTCTGGTTGGCGCCGGCGTAAATCGTTTCAATCCCGGCCGCTTCGTTGACCGCTGCGGGTACCTGCGTCTGATGGAACTGATTGTCGCCCCAGCTGATGACGTCGCCGTTTTCCAGCAAAATGGTGTAATGGTACCGGCCGCCATAGATTTCCACGGGCTTGGAATCATACTGCGGAATTTCCTTTTCCCCGTGGGAGCAGGTGCCCCACACATAAATCTTTCCGTTCTCATCCACCGCCGCCACGTTCTGGCTGGTCGCGGCGATATCGACGATTTTCACTTCTTTATTCACCAGCGCCTGAGGCATATTAACCAGCAAAGGCGAATCCTTGCTGAAGCCCGCATACGCAACGCTGTCGTCGTCCAGCAAAACGATATAGGCAAAATCCGTCAGCGCAACCTTTTTTACATGCCCTTCATATGCGGCGCGCTGTTTGATGTCGGCATTATTGGCGTTGCCCCACAGGTACAGGTTGCCCTCCTGATCCAGCAGCGCGGAAAACTGGTTGGAAGCCTCCAGCTGCTTGACCTCGATGTCACCCTTGCGGATCGCATAGCGCAGATCCGGATCGATCACGTCCTGCCCCAGACGGGAATTGCCCCAGAAATGCAGCTGATTTTCAGAGTCGATCGCCACAATATGGTCCGTACCGGCCGCAACGTCAATCAAATCCGCCGCAAGCACTTCCTCGGGGATCTCGGAAATGTCAATGGTATTGGTGATGCGCGTATACCCCCAGGTATACACCTTACCGTTCTTGTCCAGCCCCAGTCCATACGTTGCACCGGGGGCAATGGCGCGTACGCCGTTTTTGATCATTTCCTGCGGCACGCTCATCATATTGTAGCCGGGCGAAATATTGGCCAGGCTGCCGTCGCTGTATCCCAGATCCAGCGGCATATAATACGGCCCGATCATGACGAAAAGGAAAATCGCCAAGAACACCACCACGCCGAATACCGCCGTCTTTTTACGGAAGAAATTTTTGGCGATGGTCTTGCCCGGGCTCTGCAGCGCCTCTTCCTCCATAAAGCTCAATTCCTTGCGGCTGCCCAAAAAGCACCGGCTGAGCCATGTGCCAAAACGGGAGCGCTTTTTGTTTGTCTCTTTCTTACCCATCAATCAGCGCCTCCTTACTTGTTTACGCGAACACGCGGGTCAACCAGGCCGTAGCTCAAATCGATCAGCAGGCTGCCCACCAGCGAAACGACCGTATAGAACATCTGAATGGCCAGCACCAGCTCAAAGTCGTTGTTGTTCAGGCCAATCCAGTAGAGCTTGCCCATGCCGTTGAGCGAAAACGTGTTCTCGATGATGACCGAGCCGCCGAAAATGCCCAAAAACCAGCCGATAATCGAGGTAATAACCGGCAAAAGCGCATTGCGCCATGCGTGCGAATAGATGACGACCTTTTCCCGCACGCCCTTGGCTCTGGCCGTACGGATATAGTCCATGCTCAGCGCGTCGATCATCGACGCACGGACATAGCGGGACATGCCGCCCAGGGAGCCGAAGGTCATGACCAGCAGCGGCAGGGCCATATAATAAAGCTTATCCCAGAAAGCCTGCATCCCCACATAGTTGGAGCCCGGCGTTTTCGCGCCCATAACCGGGAACCAGCGCAGCAGCACCGCAAAGACAAAAATAAATACCAGCGCAATAATATAAATCGGGATGCTGTAGCCCAAAATGGTCACAACCTGCACGGTCTGGTCCAGCTTCCCCTTTTTGTGAACGGCGCAGACAATGCCCAGCGGGATCGTAATGCCCAGCGCCAGGATCGTCGAAAAGATATTGAGAAAAATCGTATTTTTCATCGGCTCCTTGATGCAGTCCACCACGTTGAGCGCATAGAACTGCGAAAAGCCGAAATTCCCCTGCAAAAGCCCGTTAAACGAACCGTCCAAATCGGGGATCAGACCCATCCACCTGGCATAACGCTCAATTAGCGGGTCATTTAGCCCCATCTGTTCGCGCAGCTGATTATACAGCGCCTGATACTCCTCCGGCTTCAAATTCTGCCGCTGACCCTCCAGCTGGTTTCTTGCCGGGTCGGAAGGGATCAGGTTGTACAGCGAATACATCATCAGGGATACGATCAGGAAAACGACAATCATATACCCAATACGCTTAAGTACATACTTGCCCAAACTCTACACCGTCCTTCTTCGAATTTCTGTCTTTGTGCCATGAGACCTGCGAAAACCACTGGAACACTCTCCAGTGGTTTCAATTCGTCCCCATTTTCATTCCTTCGACAAGGAGCGCACCTGTTTGTTTTTTTAGCCGGCTGATCCGACAACGTCAAAAGAATGAAAATGGGGACGGACAGTCTGCCCGTCCCCACAATTGCATGACGAAATCGTCCTGCGTTCAGGCCCCTTGCTTATTGCGCGCTGGGGATGGACGCATACACAATCGCCTGCTGGAAATCCCAGAAGGAATCCTGCTCGTAGCCTTCCAGATAGGTCGGATACAGCGTGATGTAAATGTTGGCGTACAGCGGAATTTCCGGGAGCAGCTGGTTCCAGCGCAGGATGTACTGCTGCCAGATATCCAGATACGTCTCGTTATCGCCGGACTCGACACTAAACACCATATCCATGGACAGCTGATCAAGCTCATCGTCAAACAGGTAGTTGACGTTATAACCGTCGGCCACCATGTCGGGGTCAGAGGTCCAGCTGTAGGACTGGTCATAAGTCGGGGTGAAGTTGGTGGCCAGGTTGTACATGCCATAGGTCTTCACGCCGTACTGTTCGCCCTGGGTTGCATCGCGATACATGTAGTTGAGCAGCTCGTCAAAGGTCATGACGCTCTGGTTGATCTGCATGCCCGCAGCCGCGGTCTGCTCGCCATTGGCCAGCATAACGACCAGCTTTTCAGAAACGGGGTTGTTCTCGGAAGAGGACCACTCGATGATCAGCGGCATCAGGATGCGGCCGTCCGCCAGGGTCACGTTGTGCTTGTAATCGCCGGCTTCTTCCGCCGTGACTTCCTTATAACGGATGCCTTCGGTGTACTCGCCGCCCTCAGCGTTGAGCGTCCAGCCGCCGGAAACCAGCAGCTCGACCGCGCCTTCGGGGTTGTAGGAATAGGTGTTCAGGTTGTCAGCAAGCCATTCCTCGGAATCCTTGTACTGCCACAGCGCGGTGCCGTACGGGCCGTTGACCACGGAGCCCCAGCCCATGCAGAAGGAGTTGGCAAACTCGTTGCGATCCAGCAGCATCGCAATCGCCTGACGCACTTCGATGAACTGAGTCGGGCCAAAGTCGCACTGGAACTGGATTTTGCCATAGCCGGGACGGTCGAACTGGACATAGTCAAACTCATAGCCTTCGTCGATCATGTCCATGGCGGTGTTGATATCGTCGCCGTCGGTCACGGTGTCAAAGAACGTGAATTCGCCGGTCTTGAGCGCGTCGGCCCAGGTCGCGTCTTCCGCCTTTACGATGACGATGGTCTGGATAGAAGGCTTCTGGCCTTCAAAGTTGCCGGCGTAGTTGGGGTTGATTTCAAGAGTCGCCTGCAGAGCGCTCTTGTCAAAGCTCACCAGGTTGTACGGGCCGGCGGAAACACGGTTGTCGCAATTGAAGCGCTCCGCGGAAACCGCGTCGCAGAAAGCGGTGTAGGAATCGGTGGGCACAACGACCTTGGTCATCACGGGGTTGCCCGCTTCGTCCTTCTGAACGTTGCCCTCGGCATCCTTCGCTTCGGTCTCTTCAACGGTATATTCCACACCGGTGAAATAGCAGCCTTCGCCGTCGTCCACGATATCGACATCCGCGCCAAACCAGGACGCCAGATGCGCGGCGGTGCCGCTGGCGTTGGTCAGATCATAGAAATAAGGCAGATAGTCCGCAGAGATGGTGAAAGAATAGGTCATCTCGTCGATCAGGCGGATGCCGGAAACATAAGAGGCTTCGCCCTTGTAGTATTCCTGGCCGCCGACGATCTGCAGATAAGCGGCGGACTTGATGCCCAGCGTGCTGGCCATGGGCGAGCAGCACAGAAGGTTAAACGCCACGAAATTTTTCGCGGTGATGGGATCGCCGTTGTTAAAGACCAGACCGTCGTTGATCACGACCGTATAGGTCTTGCTGCCATCCTCGTTCACCACGCCGTCGATGCTCTTGGCAACGGTGGGGTTCATGACGTATTCGCCGCCCTGGTTGGAAACAACCGTGGAGCAGTCGTCCATCAGTTCACGGATCGTCATATCGGTAGCGTTGTTGGTCCACAGCGCGCGGCCCCAGTCGCCGGAAATTTCGGTAACGGAACCATAGATGATCTTGTTTTCAATGGGTTTTTCAGGCTCCGCAGTCGGTTCAGCCGTGGGTTCCGCAGTGGCGGGCGCCGCAGTGGCATCAGCCGCAGGAGCAGACGTAGCGGGCGCATTGGTCTGCGTAGAGCAGCCGGCAACGGCAAACACCATGGCGACCGTCAGCAGCACCGCAAGAAGCTTTTTCGCATTCATGTGGGTCTTTTCCTCCTTAACATATTCACAGAAACGTGGATTCGTCCGGCGCGGACCGCCGCAAAGCAGCCCGGGCTGGACAATATTTGAACCGGCATAAAACCGGAACAAACCGCAGATCAGCATAAATACGCAATAAAAAACAGGCTTGACTGCCGCGCCCGCACATTCGCCCGGGCAAACTCGGCGCCCCCTTGCGCCGGGCAATACAATCACCTGTCCCCGACAGCTATACCGGAACTGCCGCCGTATTGTCGGTTCCAACGAACCGATACAATGCAGTTATTATAGCACACATTGCATATTCGCTCACAAATAGAGTTATTTCCTCTAAATCGCACCCGTTTATACATTATCAGCATGGCGATTGCGCTTCAAAACGCCGTATCTTTCCCTTTATTTTCACTTTAGAGTTTATAACGCTAAATGCGCCCGTCCGTATTTTTAAAGGTAAAATCTAAAATAATGAGACAAAAGCAAAGCGGGGGAAGCGTTGGTGCATTATTACGAAAAAATTCGCGAAATCCGCGAGGACAACCATTTGACGCAGGCGCAGGTGGCCGAAATGCTGCACATCGGGCAGCGCACCTATTCGGATTATGAAAGCGGCAAAACGCGCATCCCGCTGGAGAGCATTATCCGGCTGGCGCGCTATTATAACGTGGATTTAAACTATATCGCCGGCGTCAGCGCGGTACGCCGGCCGTTCCCGACGGTATAACGCGGCTTTTTTCAAAATTCATCCCAAAACCATCCAGGGCGCTGCACGCATGCAATACATGCGCGCAGCGCCCTGATTGACTGTCGGAAAAGTCTTTCCGACTGCCTGAAATCTGCGCTTTCATTTAAAACAGCCCTCCTTCCCCTACAACACCGCAGCGTCAAGCCATACCGGACGGCCTGACGCTGCGGACGGCTTTTCACACGAAGCGCCTTACAGGAGTCCAGAGGAACCGTGTTCCTCTGGCGGGATTCTTAAGGGCAGCGCCCTTAAGCCCGGCTCATTCGCAGTAACAGCAGGAGCAGGCCCTGCTTCCGGCCTGCTTCTGCGGACGGCTTCCCCGCAAAGCGCCTTACAGGAGTCCAGAGGAACGATGTT
>DCTY01000032.1:42079-55701 GCA_002329335.1 Christensenella sp. UBA1428 | reverse complement strand
TTCTTAAGGGCAGCGCCCTTAAGCGTCTCCCCCGTACCGCCTATAACAACGCCTTGTTGGTCATGCCGCGGGTAAAGCGCAAAGCGGGATCGGGGCTTTGCCGCTGCTGATAGGCGGCAAAGATCTGAGCGCACTGCTCCTGGGACTCGGTTGTAAAATACAGCAAACCAAAATCCATCCCTGACGGAAGCTTATCGGCCAGATACAGCACATCCGGATTCAAAAGCGTGCTGTATTGACGCTTATGGCACCAGAGCGGAAACGCGCGCCCCATGCGATCGGTCACAAACGCAGCCCCGGCGCACTTGCCGCAGCCGGCTTTGCCGCGCGCCGGGCAGGACCGCAGCTGCATCAGCGGCAAATGCCCGTAAACCATCATGCCCACCGGCATCTGCGAACGGATGTTCTGCGCCTGCCGGGCGCTGATCTCAAAGGACAGCACGCAATCGGTCACGCCCAGCTCCCGGTACGCGCTGAGCGCGCGACTGTTGGTCACGTTCAGTCCGTAACCGCCCGTCAGCGCAAGCCCTGCGCCGCGCGCCTGCAAAACCGCCGCCGCATTATGCCCGCAAACGGCCTGAACACCCATCGCGCGCAGGTCGTCCAGACGGCGCGCCAGCGCCTCCTCCTGGTCGGAAAACACCAGCACCGGCAGCTCTGCCACCAGCTTTTCACCCAGCAGCGCCACCCACTGCGGGGTAATCTGATCCGCCGGCAGGTGGATCTTCTGCGCCTGCAAAAGCGCCGGTGAAAACTGCGCGGTATCCCCCAGGCAAACCCGCAGCGCCATCTGCTCCGGCATGCGCCGCGGCGGCGGCAGCGGCTGCGGCATACGCCCGGAATCCGGATGCGGACGCACCGCACTGCGCAAACGGAGCAATTCCTCCAGCGCCTGACGGCGCAGCGCGCCCAGCTCGGCGGCCGGCGCAAATAAATCCGGCGCAATTTCAGCCGTAAAATGGCGCAGGTAAAACGGCGTGCCGCCCGTTTTTTCAAGGCTTCGCCGGGCGTATGCCGCATCCATCGGCCGGCCCGTCGCCGCAAGCGGCGCAGCCCCCTGCGCTTTTGTCTGATAAACGCCGTCGGATACCGCCAACGAAATCGGCCGGCCCGCCTCGGCGCAAAACGTCATATCCACCCCCACCCCGGGGTATTCGTTGCGGTACAGCGCCGCCAGCGCGCCGTAAACGCTTTTGGACGCCTGCGCATCCTGGGCGGAACGATAGCCGAACATCTGCGCGTTGCGCCGTCCGGTAAAATACCCGTCCGTAAACCCGTCTCTTGAAAAAACGCTGCGCAGCGTGTCCATATCCACCGGCTCGCCCGCCAGCGCGCTGCGGCATGCATGCACGGCCGCGGCAACGTATTCCGGCCGTTTCATGCGCCCCTCGATTTTTACAGAGCTGACGCCGCAGGCTTTCAGCGCGTCCATCTGATCGATCAGCGACAGATCCTTCAGCGACAGCGCATATTCGCGCCGCGTCGCGCCCTGCCCCACGGTAAACGCCAGCCGGCAGGGCTGCGCGCACAGCCCGCGGTTGCCGCTGCGTCCGCCCAGCATGCAGGAAAGATAGCATTGCCCGGAAACGCTCATGCACAGCGCGCCATGGACAAACGCTTCCAGTTCAATCTCGGTTTTCTGATGAATCTGCGCAATTTCCGCCCCGGTCAGCTCGCGCGCCAGCACCGCCCTGGCAAAGCCCATCTGCGCAAGCAGCGACGCGCCGGCAGCGTTGTGGATGCTCATCTGCGTCGAGCCGTGCAGCGCAATGGTCGGATAGCGCAGCGCAAAGACCTGCGCCACGGCCAGATCCTGCACGATCACCGCGTCCGCTCCGGCCTGGGCGATCTCATCGGCCTGACGCAAAAGCGCGTCCTGTTCCTCGTCGGTGATCAAAGTATTGACCGTCACATGCACGCGCACGCCACGGCCATGGCAATACCGCACGGCGTTTTCAAGGCCCTGCGCGTCAAAATTCGCCGCGCCCCGCCGGGCGTTAAAGCCCTTCGCTCCCAGATAGACCGCGTCCGCTCCGGCGCGCACCGCCGCTTCCAGCTGTTCCCATCCGCCTACCGGCGCCAATACTTCCATTTTTTGCTGCCTCCCGTACGCTGCCGCGCTCATTTCCCCGCCGCGCTGCAAAGCGCGGGCAAAACAATGCCCGTCCGGTGCGCGCAGGGAAAATGCGGCCTTTGTCCGGCGGCGGGTTTTCGCATTGCCCGCCGTCCCGGCACAATTGCTGTTTATTCTTAGAGTAGCACAAAAAACGCGTCTTGAAAATGCCCGGCCCCAAAAAGCGCCAAAAATCAATCCCGGCCAAACAGCCCATCCTGGAATTGACAAATGGTTTAAAACCGTGATATAATATTATTTCTTACCGAAAAACAGCATGACGGGGAGGGATATGCCATGGAAGCTTACGAAATCGCCCATTTCGACCAGACGCTGGAGAAAATTGCACAGGAATCGCACAGCGCGCAGGCGGATCTGAATCAGCTGGAGCCGCAGGTAGCCGAGCTGTTTAAACAGGTCAACCGCACCGAGGACGTCAACACGCTCAACGAGTACTACCTCAAATCGCTGCTGCTGTCCCGCGCGCAGATGATCTGCCGCGCCCTTGCGCTGGCAAAAGATCAGCCGTATTTTACACGGGTGGATTTCATCGCCGAAGGGCAGCGCGATCAGGAAACGTTTTACATCGGCAAATACGGCGTATCCGACTCTCAGACGCTTGAGCCGGTGGTGGTGGACTGGCGCGCGCCGATTGCCAACTTGTATTACAGCGGCCAGATCGGACCGACCCATTATGTTACCCCGGACGGACGGGTAGACGGGGAATTGACCCGCAAGCGCCAGTTCCAGGTCCAGGACGGCAAGCTGCTTTCCTACTACGATGCGGACGTGGTCTCGCAGGACAAGCTGTTGGGACAGGTGCTTTCCCAGGTTTCCCAGGGGAAGCTCAAGGAAGTCGTCACGACGATTCAGGCCGAGCAAAACGCCGTCATCCGCCACCCGCTTTCCCGCAGCCTGATCGTGCAGGGCGTTGCGGGCAGCGGCAAAACGACCATTGCGCTGCACCGGATCGCGTATCTGCTCTATACCCATCAAAAAACCCTTTTGCCCGGCGCGCTGATGATCCTGGCCCCCAACCCGCTGTTTTTGGACTATATTTCCCAGGTGCTGCCGGATCTGGGCGTCGCCGATGTGCATCAGCTGACCTTTGCCGGGCTGTGCGCAATTTTATTGGGCAAGGATATGCCCAGGCTCAAGCCGGATCAGCGGCTGACCAAAGTCGTTTCCGGCGCGCCGGACAAGGCGGACATTCTCTATCATGCTCAAAAGCGCGCGTCGGCGCGATATCTGGATCAGATTGACGATTTTATGGACGGCATTGAGCAGCAGCTTTGCCCGCAGGGGGATATTTTGTACGGTCCGGTCGTCGTCTACACCAAACAGGAATTGACCGACATGCTGCTTTCCGATCTTAAGCCCCTGCCGCTCAACGCCCGGATCCGCGCCGTGGTGCGCAACGCCAAAACGCGCGTCAAGGAAGCGGTAAAACGCGTACAGGCGCTTTTGGAGGAGGACTGCGCCCGGCGCGCCGACCGGCTGCGCCAAAGCATGCCCGATTCGCCTCAGCGCCGCGCGCGGATGCAAACGCTGTATCAAAGCCGCGATCAACGCTTAAAAGAAGCGGCGGATCAGGCCGGGCCGTTTCTCAAACAATTTACCGCCTCGCTGGGCGGTTTTAAAACAGCGGCGCTGTACGCCCAGTTTTCAGGGCAGGCCAAGCCGGCGCTGGATGCCGACGATCTGCCGGCGCTGGTATGGATCAAGCGGCGCGTCGACGGGCTGGAAGGGAAGCTATCGCTGATGCACATCATCGTGGACGAAGCGCAGGACATGACCGGTGCGCAGCTGCGGCTGCTGGACGAATTGTTCCGCCATCCCACCTTTACCCTGGTGGGCGATATGGGGCAGAGTATTCACGATTACAACGGCGTTCGCGACTGGACACAGGCGCAAAACGCCATCGGCGGCGCGGATGAACGGTTTCTGGTAACCAGCTACCGGTCAACGGTCGAAATCATGAGCGCCGCCAACGCCGTGGCCGCGCGCCATCCCTATGCAGGTCAGGTTGCGGCCAAGCCGGTTTTGCGCCACGGCGACGCGCCCGAGTTTGCCGCCGCATCCAACGACCGGGAACGCATCGCGCTTTTGCGCGCTCAGATCAACCATTGCCGCGATACGCTGGGATATCACAGCATCTGCGTCATTGAATCCGACGTTCAGTGTCCCGCCACCGCCAGAGCGCTTGGCATCCCGGTTCTGGATGCGTCCAGCGATAATTATCAAAGCGGCGTTTTCTGCGCCCCCGTCTCCCAGGTCAAGGGGCTCGAGTTTGACGCCGTGCTTTTGGCCAACGTCAATGCCGACGCGTATCCGGATGATCCCGGCCACTGCAAGCTGCTCTATGTCGCCATGACCCGCCCCCTGCACCGGCTCTGGGGCGTTTATACCGGCGCGCGCACAGCCCTGCTGGAAGCATGAGCAGGGCCGGTTTACGGCAAAAATTTGCCCGAATCTGCGCTTCGCTTACTTGACCACAGGGCGCGCTCAGCGGTGGTTCCCTTGACCCTGTAAAAAAGATTTGAAACAATCCGCATCCGGCGCCCAAAAATACGGGCGCCGGATGCTGCGTTTCGGGGATCTGGAAAAATGCATGAACCAGAGGGGTTTGTTTGTTATTCCGTTGGGGCAGAAAACCGCTGACGATTTGGCTTCCAGGAACACTGCAACGGGAGAGAAAAAGCCGGCCGGGCGTAAAACGCCCGCCGCAGCCAGAGGGGGAGGCCCGGAAAGTGCTCAAAGAGTGCTTTCCGGGCCTCCCCCTCTGGCTGCGGGACGGCAGCAGTGCTTTGCACTGCTGCCGTCGGCGCGCCTGTAGCGACACAGCTGGTTTGGTACAACCCAAAACACCCTGCCTTCCCCACAGCAATTCCTCCTATATCCGGTCCTGCCCGCGTCATCCCCACCGGAGCGCCCATGTTCGCACAAAAAAGCATGTGCAGGTCGTCCTTTTTGACCTGCACATGCGAACAGTCGGGCAGCGCGAAGCGCTCCTTNNGTCAAGAGGGGCTTAGCCCCTCTTGCAGGAGTCCAGAGGGCAGCGCCCTCTGGTTAAAAGTAGAATCGGAGGGCCGCAAGGCGGCCTGAAGGCGCGAGGACAGCACGCAGTGCTCCGCAGTGCCGGAACACCCGGCCTGCCCCGGCAGGTCGGGTGCGCAGATGTCCAGAGGGCAGCGCCCTCTGGTGAAAGAGGAATCGAAGGGCAGCGCCCCGCCTTTTACAGATCCACGCGATTGTTCTTTTCCGTTACCTCGTGCAATTTGCCTTCAGGGTCGATTTGGACATAACAGCCGCGCAGGTTGGGTGCGTTCCACAGATGCAGCGCAACCTCCCAGGTACGGGGCAGCAGATCTGCCGGCGCGGGCAGCGGCGGGATCACGGCGCGGTCGAGCACCTGCCCGTCCGGGCTCATCAGCGCAATCTCCGCTTCCGGCGTGGGCTGCGCGCCCAGGGAATGAACGGTCACCTTCAGGCCGTGGGCATAGCGCACCACGTCTTTTTCGCTGATACCCAGATCATAGCGCATCCGGGGCAGATCGCTGCTTTTTTCAAGCAGATCAAACGTCACGACGGTCACCGCCCGGGGAGCAAACGTCAGGCGGACATCGTGGAAGGGCTCCCAATGGACTTCCTGCCGGACAATCTGCGTTTCCGCCGCATCGTCGCCGTTTTCGTCAATACCGGAGACGATCGCCCATTTACCGGGCAGGATTTCGCTGCCGGTAAGCGCGGCGCACACGGGCGCGTCCGCATCGTTCCACACCAGCATACGGATTTTATCATCAGCCTGCCAGGGCGTGAGAATCGCCAGCTTTTCATCGTCGCCTTCCTGATCAAACGTCCAGGAGAAGCGATTGCGCGGATACGCCGCACGAAAGCGCATATGCCCCGCGCCGCCCAGACGGTCATACTGGATGTCGTAATATTCGAAAAAGACGCGGTCGATCCAGGGCGAACCCAGAGTATTATAATATTCGCGCGTTTTATGCACCAGATTGTAGCTGCGGTATTTGCGCGCAACGACTGCCTTATCCATCACGCCGCTGATGCGCGCGGGCGCATAGCCAAAATCGCCAATGGCATCCAGATACGCCTCGTTGCCCGTCATACGGTAAGCGCCGAACAGCAGCGTATGAATCGCATTGCCGTGGCTGCCGCCGATTTCCTCGGCTTCCTCGTCCGTTTCGTAGCAGATGGTGCCGTGCATTTTCCCGTCGTGATAATGCGCCATCATGCCGTCGGCCAGCTCCAGCATCCACTTTTTGGCCTGCGGACTGTCGTTAAAGCGCGCCAAGAGCCAAACCGGGTTGATACAGATAAAGCAGTTGGGCTTGCTGTATCCCCACGGATGCTCCGTCGCCATCGTCGTGCCGGAAAAGTAACTGCTCTTGATATGACGATGGCCGGCCCTGTTCACGCCGCTGAGCCAGGGCAGCGCGCGCGCCGTTTCCATCGCATGCTCCAAATACTGCGGGTTGCCCGGCTGCGCCGAGAGCACCTGCCCGACGCTGATCGCGCCTTCCTCAGAGGCATGCAGCTCGTCGGCCTGAATCGAGCACAATCCGTTGGTAAACATGCCCTGATTGTAAAACGCATCAGTGCAGGCAATGAGCGAGCGCAGCATTTTTTTGCTGTCGCTGCCCATCAGCGCCAGCGGCACCCAGGAAGCCGTAAAGTCGCCGTCATCGGAAAGCCCGCCGCCAAACTCGCCGTTTTCAATCTGGCGCTGGTCAATGTACCAGTTGATCAGCTTTTTATAGCTTTTCAAAAATTCGATCTGCTCAAAGGCCCACTCGGGCGTACCGGCAGGCGCCTGAGGCAGCTTGACCGGGGGATTAAAATCCGGCGCTTCCAGCGGCGTAATGTCGTCGTCACGCCCATTTTTCACTGCGCGCCGGGCACGGAACACCAGCTCGCCCGTCTTTTCGTCCACCTGGAACAGACGGGACATCGCCGCATAATAATAAAGCTGTCCCTCCTCATGATCCGGCTTCACGCGCAGAAGATCCGCCATATCGCCCTCATAGCGCCGGCGAATGCCCAACCGCATCGAGCTTGCGCCCTCTTCGGTGATATGGCCGTATACGTCGCGTACCTGACGGAACCGGTCGGCGCAGTGCTCCCGGACGCATTTTTCCCTGGCCTTGTACACCGCGCGGACGATCAGAAGCGCAGGATCCACCGGCTTGTCCGCGCCGATGACCAGATACAGGCATTTGCCGTGGGGCAAAATCCGGTCGCGCGTGTCAAAAAATACGGTTGCCTCGTCGTTTCCGCTGGTCGCCATCGTAAAATGCGTCAGATTGCGGTAATACAAAAGCGGATCGCGCACCTGAACCGACCAGCGCGCGCACAAGCCCCTGGGGAAAACGATTTCCACACCGTCCAGCCCGCGGCTGTCGTCGGCATGATAGGGCAAAATGACATTGTACTGCGCATAGCCGCCCGCAGCGCACGTCTGCAGCGCAGGCGCCGGCTCGCCCTCCGGCACGCCGGTGTAAACATTGCGCTCATAGGGCGCATAGCGGCCGGCAATATACTGATACAGCGCCGCCTGCGCTTCATCCTGCGCGCAAAAACCGGGAACCAGACGATATCCTTCCCGAACGCTGCCCTGCGGGGCCGTGCCTTCATGAACATAAAACACCGACAAGTCCCCAATGGGCTCCTCGATCTGGACATTGGTAAAACGGATTTTTCCGCCGAAATCCTCCGGCACGTCGTGGCTGGTGCGCTCCATCCCCTGCGGACGGTCAAACAACAGCGCGCCGTCGCGGTTTTCATCGTCCACGCGCACCATTTTGCCGTAAGCGCTGCCGGAAAGCTCAACATGGTTCCATTTTTCTTCCGGCAATTCAAAGGTAATGGTTTTGCCGGAAACAGAGTAGCAGTCCCAGTCCGGCAGCTGGAAATAATCGTTGCGCCCCGTCAGACGGGAACGGTTAAACGTGCCCGGCCAGGTCGTCTCGCGGATGCCGTCGCACCCCTTCCACCACCAGCGCTTGTGATCATACGCGTCGCCGACCTCAACCTTGCGCACGACGGTATTTTTGCCCATGACGCGCAGCGCCTCGTCCCGGTTAAATCCGCAGCGCAGATACCACTGCGCCCGGTAAAGCGGGTCGTCCATGGCAACGCAAAGCGGCGCAAGCGCGCCCGGCATCTGTCCCTGCGCAAGCTGCGCCACGTCCTGATCGCGCAGCATACGGTCAAAAATGGCAATTTCGTCGATATCGCCGCCGCGGATAAAATTATAGGCGCTGGAAACATTCCAATGGGAAATCGCCCGGCTGTGCGGCCCGAACTGATCCAGCCCCGCCGCATACATGCCCGGTCGGAAAAGCTCCGCCTTCTTTTCACCGTTTACATACAGCTTCACACCGAAATTCTCGTCCCAGGAAAGCGCAATGTGCATCCACGCTTCCGGCGCGGGAAAGGGCGTCAGATCCACCGACACACGCGCGCGCGACAGGTTCAGATCCGTCACAAACGCATCCAGTCCATGACCGTTGTAATCGATGCGCAGCCAGCAGGCGTCCCAACTGGTATGATCCACATAGCCCACGCGGAAAATCGGGAACTGCGTCGGCCCCACCGGGTAGCGGCTGCGCCAGAAAAAGGACAGCGTCCCCCGCTGGGCATAAATATTGCCCGGCGCCGTGTACGCGTACGCCTGATGGTCGCCGCAGCGAACATATCCGCCGTGCGCGCCGCCCTCGGGGCAAACCTCAATCTCCCTTGCAAAATTCGGCTCCGCCTGCCCCTTTGCCAGCTGCGCCGTCAAGTCCTCGTCCGCAGACAGATAGAATAGCAGCCCCTCCTGTTTTTCATAACCGTTTGTCATACAGGTTCTCCTTTGCTTATGCGCCTTACGGCTTTTTTGAGCATGATAAAATTATACCGCAGCCATTTTTAAAAGAAAAGTCCATAACCGCATTTTTTTATTGTCGTTCCTTGCGGTACGATCCAGCAAAACAGCCGCTGTTGTCCGCATCAGATGCATTTCAACCGCGCCGCAGCATCCTGTGAATCTCCGCAATGCGCAGGATATTCCTCCTTGGGTTTCAAACCCACCCCCAATTCATCGCATCCCCGCTCTGATATAAAAGTAAAAAAGCATGTGCAGGGCAAGCCTGCACATGCCAGCGTATCAAAAAACATCTTTAAGGAAGGATCGTCAAGGAAACGCAGCCTTCTTGCCTTTCACTCCCGGCATCGCCGGCTTTGCCGGCAAGCGGGGAAAATCGCAGGTTTTTCGCACTTTGCATTCCTGCAAACGTCCTTAGACGCGCGGCAAGGCTGTTTCAAATGCAATCGCAGATTTCCTCCCGGACTGTCGAAAAGACTTTTTCAACAGCCTCAGCAGGTGTGGGGCAAGCCCGTGCCTGCAAAAAAAGCGATACGAGGCGTTTGACGACCCACCAACCCGCCATTAATGCTGCAATTTTTCTTTCAGATATTTGCCGGTATAGCTTCCGGGCGTCTGCGCGATCTGCTCGGGCGTGCCGGCAGCGACGACGGTGCCGCCCTTATCGCCGCCCTCTGGGCCGATATCGATCAGGTAATCGGCGGTTTTGATCACATCCAGATTATGCTCGATCACGACGACCGAATTGCCGCCGTCGGTCAACCGCTGCAAAATCTCAATCAGGCGCGCCACGTCGTGCGTATGCAGGCCGGTGGTCGGTTCATCCAGCACATAGAGTGTACGCCCGGTGGCCCTGCGGCTCAGCTCCGTGGCCAGTTTTACGCGCTGCGCCTCGCCGCCGGAAAGCTGCGTGGAGGGCTGTCCCAGCTTGACATAGCCCAGGCCGACGTCGTTGAGCGTGCTCAAGATCCGCAAAAGGCGCGGATGGTTTTCAAAAAAGCCGCACGCCTCCTCGATCGTCATCTCCAAAACATCGTAAATGCTTTTGCCCTTATAGCGCACTTCGAGCGTCTCGCGGTTGTAGCGTTTGCCGCCGCAGACCTCGCAGGGAACAAACACATCGGGCAAAAAATGCATCTCGATTTTCAAAATCCCGTCGCCGCCGCAGGCCTCGCACCGGCCGCCTTTGACGTTAAAGGAAAACCGCCCGGCGTTATAGCCGCGGGCCCTGGCGTCGTTGGTGCCGGCAAAAACGCCGCGGATCAGATCAAACAGGCCGGTATAGGTCGCCGGATTGGAACGCGGCGTGCGCCCGATGGGGCTTTGGTCGATGGCAATGATTTTATCGAGCTGTTCCACGCCGTCAATACCGTCATGCGCGCCGGGAATCGTCTGGGCGCGGTTTAACCGCCGCGCCAGCGTTTTATACAAAATCTCATTGACCAGGGACGATTTGCCCGAACCGCTTACGCCGGTGACGCAGGTAAACACGCCCAGCGGGAATGGGACGTCCAGATTTTTCAGGTTGTTTTCCCGGGCGCCGCGCACCGTCAGCCATCCGGTGGGCGCGCGGCGTGTTTTGGGCACCGGAATAAACCGCTTGCCGCAAAGGTATTGCCCGGTAAGCGAATCGGCGCAGGCGCATACCTGCGCCGGCGTGCCCGCCGCAACAACCCTGCCGCCGTGTACCCCCGCGCCCGGGCCGATATCCACCAGATAATCCGCCGCAAGCATGGTTTCCTCATCGTGCTCCACAACGATCAGCGTATTGCCCAGATCGCGCAGATGCTTCAGCGTGCCCAGCAGTTTGGCATTGTCGCGCTGGTGCAGCCCAATGGACGGCTCGTCCAGAATATACAGCACGCCCATCAGGCCGCTGCCGATCTGCGTGGCCAGGCGGATCCGCTGCGCCTCGCCGCCCGAGAGCGTGGCCGACGCGCGCGAAAGCGTCAAATAGGAAAGCCCCACGTCGCACAGAAAACCCAGCCGCGCCTGAAGCTCCTTTAAAATCTGCCGGGCAATCAGCTGCTGTGTGGGCGAAAGCGTCAGATGGTCAAAAAACGCGCGCGAATCCTCCACCGGCATCTGGCAGACCTGCGCGATGTTCCTGCCGCCAACCGTCACCGCCAGCGCCTCGCGCTTTAGCCGCTGGCCGCCGCAGTCGGGGCAAGGCACGGTGCGCATATACTGCTCCAGATCGGCCTTCATCGCATCGGAACCGGTTTCGCCGTAGCGGCGCTCCAGATTGGGCAAAATGCCCTCAAACGGGGAAGCAAACGAGCCCTTGCGCCCCATTCGTTCGTAGGAGATATTGACTTTTTCCTTGCCGGTGCCGTAAAGAATGGCTTTTTTACCGGCGGCGGGAATCTCCCGCCAGGGGGTGTCCATCGTAAAGCCGTATTTTTCGCCCAGCGCGGCAAAATACAGCGATGCAAAGGACTGCTCGTCCTTGCTGCTCCAGCCGGAGGCATGGATGACGCCCTTTGAAAGGCTGAGCGTATCGTCGGTGATCACCGAATCCGGATCGATCGTCATGCGCACGCCCAGACCCGAACAAGCCGGGCAGGCGCCAAAGGGGCTGTTAAACGAAAACAGCCGCGGCGCCAGCTCCTCGATGCTGATCCCGCAGTCCTCGCAGGCATAATTTTGGCTCATCAGCATCGCCTCGCCGCCCTCCGGCTCGACCAGAACCGTCCCGCCGGACAAATGCATGGCGTTTTCAAGCGAGTCGGTCAGCCGCGTGCGCACGCCGTCGCGCACCGCAAGGCGGTCTACCAGCACATCGATATTATGGCGCTTGTTTTTATCCATCGAAATCTGCTCGGAAAGCTCGTATACCTGGCCGTCGACGCGTACCCGGACATAACCGCTTTTGCGCAGATCCTCCAAAAGCTTGGTATTTTCGCCCTTTCGACCGCGCAGCACGGGCGCGTACAGATAAAGGCGCGTCCGTTCCGGAAAGGCAAGCACCTGATCGACCATCTGATCCACACTCTGGCGGCGGATCTCCTTGCCGCAGTTTGGGCAATGGGGCGTGCCGACGCGCGCAAAAAGCAGGCGCAGATAATCGTAAATTTCCGTCACCGTGCCCACGGTTGAACGCGGGTTTTTCGCCGTGGTTTTCTGGTCGATGGAAATGGCCGGGGAAAGCCCCTCGATATAATCCACATCCGGTTTTTCCATCTGCCCCAGGAATTGGCGGGCATAGGAGGACAGGGACTCCACATAGCGCCGCTGCCCCTCCGCATAGATCGTATCAAACGCAAGGCTCGTTTTGCCCGACCCGGACAGGCCGGTAAAAACCACCAGCGAATCGCGCGGAATCGTCAGATCGATATTTTTTAAATTATGCTCCCGCGCGCCCTTAACCGTTAAATCTTTCAATGCCGCATCCTCCGAAATCGCGTTCTCTCCGGATTATGATACCCGGATTAAAAAGTTTCGTCAAGTCGTTTTTTTATAAAAAATGCGCTGGATTATAGTCCAAACCAGCGCATTTTAATGGAAAAATATGTTTTTTCAGCTACCAGCTTTATTGTCCTGCGTCCCGGGATTTGTTCCCGGCGGGCAGCTGCGCCAGCAAAATGGCGGCAAAAAGGATCACGCAGCCGATCAGCTCCCGCGCGCGCAGCGCCTGCCCGAGGATCAGCCATCCGGCCAGGACGGAAATACAGCTTTCCAGGCTGAGAATCAGCGACGCGACCGTGGGGTTCATATCTTTTTGGCCAAGAATCTGCAAGGTATAGGCCACACCGCAGGACAGCACGCCGGCATAAAGGATAGGCACTGCCGCGCCGGCGAGCCCGGCCGCCGTGGGCTGTTCGGTAAACAGCATCATCCCCATGGACAGTGCGCCGCAGACAAAAAACTGGATACAGGACATCGCCACGCCGTTGGTTTTGGGCGCATAGTGATCGATCACCAGAATATGCACGGCAAACAGCGCAGCGCACAGCAGGACCCACAGATCCCCCGGGGCAATGGCAAACGATTCATTGATGCACAGCAGGTACAGCCCAACCAGCGCCATGGCCACCGACAGCCAGATCACCGGCGCGCAGCGTCTGCCCAGATACAACCCAAAAACCGGCACCAGAACGATATAAAACGCCGTAATAAACCCGGCCTTGCCGGCGCTGGTGGAAACCAGCCCGATCTGCTGGGCGCTGCTGGCCAGAAAAAGCACCACGCCGCACAGCGCGCCGCCCGTCCAGAGCGTTTTATCCCGCCAAAGCGGCTTTCCCGCCGCATTTTTCCCGCGCCGGTTTGACCAGAGCAGCACCGGAATCAACACCGCGCCGCCAATCAGGCTGCGCACGCCGTTGAACGTAAACGGCCCCACATAGTCCATGCCTACGCTCTGCGCTACAAACGCCACGCCCCAGATCGTCGCCGTCAAAAGCAGCATCAATACGCTTTTTCTGTTTCCCATACTGCCATACTCCTTTGTTTTTGCTTGAAATTCAATCGGAATGGGACGGGGGCTTAAGGGCGCTGCCCTTAAGAATCCCGCCAGAGGAACACCGTTCCTCTGGACTCCTGTTGGGCGCTTCGCGCAAAAGCCAGCCGCAGGAGCAGGCCGAAAGCAGGGCCTGCTCCTGCTGTTCCATGCGATTGGCTGGG
>DCTY01000032.1:0-42036 GCA_002329335.1 Christensenella sp. UBA1428 | reverse complement strand
AACATCGTTCCTCTGGACTCCTGTTGGGCGCTTCGCGCAAAAGCCAGCCGCAGAAGCAGGGCTGCTTCTGCCGGGATGAATGAGCGGAGCGTATCCCCGTCAAAAAGCAAAGCGGCGCGGGGCTTTTGCGCTTTTTCTACAGCACAAACCGTTCCCCCGGCGTTGTACGGGGCGCGACGGTGACGTCAATATCCATCCCCATGCGCAGCCCTTCCTGCGCCAGCGCCGCCATGGACGCGCGCAAAGCCAGCTGCGGCGTATTGTTGTTGCGCGACAGATGCCCCAGGATGAAGCGGCGCACCTGACCGCCGCGGATACAGCCCAGCATGGTTCCGGCGCTGTCCTGATTGGACAGATGCCCTTTGCGTCCGGCAATTCTGGCCTTGAGCGCAGCGGGATATCGCCCGTCCCGCAGCATATCCGGGTCATAATTGGACTCCAGCACCATCAGATCCGCCTGCGCGGCGCGCTTGACGAACCGTTCGTTGGTATATCCCATGTCGGTAGCAAAGACGATGCGCCTGCCCTTTGAAAAGATCACATAGCCCACCGGGTCGGCGGCGTCGTGCGGAATCCCAAACGGCTGGACATTGATATCGCCGATATAAAAATCATCGGCTTTATCAAAAACGATGCGGTTTTTGGCGGCCGTACGCGTGACCAGCCGCGTTTCCATCGCCACCCAGGTCGCCCCGGTGGCATAGATGGGCACATCATAGCGCGAAGCGATCAAATCCGCGCCGCGCACATGATCGGTATGCTCATGGGTAATCAAAATCGCCGAAAGCTCGCCCGGGCTGATCCCCGCGCCGTGCAGGGCCGCCTCGGCGTTTTTCAGCGTCAGCCCCGCATCGATGAGCAAGTGCGTGCTGCCATCCGAAACCAGCGCGCAGTTGCCGTCCGACCCGGAACAAAAAGTCTGCAAAATCAACGGCATATCCACAGAAATCCCTTCGATATTCAACCATTGGGCTGCGCCTTTTTTTGGCAAAACCGGCGCAAATCCCTGTAAATTATACCATCGCCAGCGCCAAACGGCAAGGGCGCGCCGCCGTACAAGCGGCCGCAAAGCGCCGCCATACCCGTTCGCCGTACCGATACAGATCCCCATGGTCTGCGCAGGCGCCAAAATGCGATCCTCCCGACAAAAAAACTCCTGCGCCGCATCCGGGCGCAGGAGTAAAGGGTCGCGTGGTTTATTGCGCCAGCCATCTGACGCGGTATACGCCGTCGATGGCGCGCAAAGCGGCCAGCGCCGTTTCATTGGCGGGACTGCTCAGATCCAGCACGGTATACGCGGCGTCCTTGCGGGATTTGTTGACCATATGCTCGATATTGATGCCGGCATTGCCGAAAATGCCGGTAATCTGCGCAATCAGGTTCGGCGCGTTGCGGTGCAAAATGCACACGCGGTCGCCCGGCCACGCCGCCAGCTCGCAGGCGGGGAAGTTCACGCTGTTGCGGATGGAGCCGGTTTCCAGATAATCCGCAACCTGGTCGGCCGCCATCGCGGCGCAGTTGTCCTCGCTCTCCGGCGTGGAAGCGCCCAGATGGGGCAGTGTGATCACGCCGGGATAGCCCAGCAGCTCGTCGGTTGCAAAATCGGTAACATATTTTTTGATCTTGCCGCTGTCCAGCGCCGCCTTCACCGCTTCGGCGTCCACCAGCTCCGCGCGGGACAGATTGAGCAAAATCACGCCGTCCTTCATCTTTTCCATCAGCTGGGCGTTGATATACCCACGGGTATCGGGCGTGAGCGGGACATGTACCGTCACAAAATCCGCGCCGTCGACGGCCTCCGCCATCGTGGACGCTTTTTTCACGCCTCTGGACAGCGCCCAGGCAAACTCGACCGACAGGAACGGGTCGTAGCCCACAACGCTCATCTTCATATTGTATGCGCCGTTGGCGACCTTGCCGCCCACCGCGCCCAAACCGATCACCGCGCATTTTTTGCCGCGCAGCTCGCCGCCGACAAACTGTCCCTTGCCCTTTTCGGCCAGCGCGGGCACCTTGTCGCCCTCGCCCTTGAGGGTCAGCGCCCACTTTTGCGCCTCAAACATGTTGCGCGAAGCAGCGATCATGCAGCCCATCGCCAGCTCCGCCACCGCGTTGGCATTGCCGCCGGGGGTGTTGTATACGACGACGCCCTTCTGGGTGCAGGCGTCCACGGGGATATTGTTATAGCCGGCGCCGGCGCGGGCGATGGCGCACAGCGATTCGGGCAGCGCCATATCATGCATGGCCGCAGAGCGCACCAAAATCGCGTCCGCATCCGCAGTTTCCTTGCCGACAGCGTATTTGTCAGACGTCAGCCGGTTAAAAATCACATCGGAAATGGCGTTGAGCGTTTGAATTTTGAACATGAAACGAAAGCTCCTTTGTCCGTATTTGAGGGAAAAGCGGCAGGCCGCAACCGGCCCGCCGCGCAGAGGCAATGTTACGCCTTGGGATTGGCTTTTGCAAAATCGTCCATGAAGCCGACCAGTTTTTCAATGCCGGCCTTAGGCATGGCGTTGTAGATGCTGGCGCGCATACCGCCCACCAGACGGTGACCGGCCAGATTCACCAGACCGGCCTTTGCCGCGTCGGCTGCAAACTTTTTGTCCAGATCCTTGTCGCCAGTGACAAACGTCACATTCATCATCGAACGGCTGTCCTTTTCAACCGGTGCAATATAATAGGACTGGCTGTCCAGATAGTCATAGAGCACCGCCGCCTTTTCGCGGTTCATCTTTTCCATCACTTCAAGGCCGCCCAGCTCCTTGAGCCACTCAAAGGTCAGCATCGCCATATAGATGCCGAAGGTCGGCGGCGTATTATACATGGACCCAGCCTTGGCCATGGTCTGATATTTAAGCATCGTGGGCGTAAACGCCATGGGCTCGCGCTCGAGCATATCGTTGCGGATGATCACCACGCAGACGCCTGCCGGGCCGATGTTCTTCTGCGCGCCGGCATAGATCATCGCGTATTTGCTCACGTCATAGGGCTTGGACAGGATCGACGAGGACATGTCCGTCACCAGCGGCGCCTTGGTTTGGGGCAGCTGCCAGAAATGCGTGCCGAAAATGGTGTTGTTGGTGGTAAAGTGCAGATAGTCCGCCTCGTCGTTAACGCCGGAGATTTCCGGAATACGGCTGTAGGCGATGTCGGCGGTGGAGCCAACGACGTTGACCTTGCCGTAGCGCTGCGCTTCCTTGATGGCGTTTTTGGCAAAATTGCCCGAATCGATATAGTCGGCCGTGCCGGTAACGGTCATCAGGTTCATCGGCACCTGCGCAAACTGCATCGACGCGCCGCCCTGCAAAAACAGCACCGTGTAGTTTTCCGGGATCGCCATCAGCTCGCGCAGCAGCGCCTCGGCACGCTCATAAATCGCCAGATACATCCCGCTGCGATGGCTCATCTCCATAACGGACATACCGTCTGCGCCATGACAGAGCAGCTCCTGCTGCGCCTTTTCCAACACCGGCACCGCAATGGTCGCCGGACCGGCCGCAAAATTGTAAACGCGATTGCTCATATGCATGCTCCTTTGCGCGAAATGCAAGCCGCACGGGCCCGTTTCGCAAAACTATTTGGGTTTATCAGCCATTATACGCCGTTTTTGACGGCTTTGCAAGTATATTTATGCAAAATCAGCGGCAAAAATCCGTTAAAGCCCTCAAATTCCCAAAGCCCCGGCCGCCGCGGCGTCAGGCCATGGTCTCCTGCTTGACCTTGTGGTCGATCACATGGCGCGAAGCCAGCTCGTCATGAATATCCTTCAGCGTAATGCCGCTGGCCACCATCAGCACCAGCACATGATAGCACAGGTCGGAAATCTCATAGATCGTCTCGGCCTTGGAGTCCTTCATCGCGCCGATGATCACCTCGGTACACTCCTCGCCCACCTTTTTGAGGATCTTCTCCTTGCCCTTTTCAAACAGATAAGTCGTATACGAGCCCTCCGGCCGGGTTTCGTTTCGCCCCTGCAAAAGCGCATAGAGCGCCTCCAGGGAAAAACGCTGCACCGTTTCATCCTCAAACAGCAGGTTTGTAAAACAGCTGTCCGTCCCCAGATGGCACGCCGGTCCGTCCTTGACCACCTGCACCACCAGCGCGTCGCAATCGCAGTCGGCCGTGATGGAAACGACATACTGGACGTTGCCGCTGGTTTCGCCCTTGCGCCAGAGCGTCTGACGGGAACGGGAATAAAAGCAGGTGCGTCCTTCCCGAATGGTGATTTCAAGGCTTTCCCGGTTCATATACGCCACGGTTAAGACCTTTTTGGTTTCAAAATCCTGCACAACCGCAGGAATCAGGCCCTGCTGGTCAAATTTCAAATCCGAAAGCTGCATATTGGCACTCCTTTTTCAAACGCGCCGCACGGCGATGCCGTTTGCGCTTAAATACTGCTTTAAATCGGCGATGGCAACCTGCCTGGAATGAAAAATGCTCGCCGCCAGGCCCGCGTCCACGCCGGGAACGGCCTCAAACAGCGTCTTAAAATCCGCCATTTTGCCCGCGCCGCCCGAGGCGATGATCGGAACGGAAACCACCTGCGCGATGTCGCTGAGCATCTTCAGGTCAAACCCTTCCTTCACTCCGTCGGTGTCGATGGAATTGACCACCAATTCCCCCGCGCCGTTTTGCGCGCCCTGCTTTGCCCAGGCAAGCGCGTCGATGCCGGTGTCCTCCCGGCCGCCCCGGGCAAAGATATGATATCTGCCGTCCACCCGCGCCACGTCCATGGACAGCACCACGCACTGATCGCCGTACTTTTGGGCCGCCCGGGCAATCAGCGCAGGGTCCCGGATCGCGCCGGTATTGACGCTGACCTTATCCGCGCCGGCGTGCAGCACGCGGTCAAAGTCCTCTACGGTATTGATCGCGCCGCCCACGGTCAGCGGAATGAAGATCTGCGAGGCGACCTGTTTTAAAACGTCCGCAAAAAGCGCGCGGCCCTGCACGCTGGCGGTAATATCGTAAAATACCAGTTCATCCGCGCCCGCATCGTTATAAAACCGCGCCATTTCAACCGGGTCGGCCACGTCCCGGACGCCCTTGAAATTTCTGCCCTTTACCACGCGCCCGTCCCGCACGTCCAGACAGGGGATAATCCTTTTTGTGATCATGCTTGCTCCTTTTGACGCGCCGAACCGCCTGACACGGGCCCGCGCCGTTTTTCCTCAGCCTTCGGCCCGGCACGCCGCCAGCGCCTGCGCCACCGTCATCCGGCCGTCGTACAGCGCGCGCCCGACGATTGCGCCGTACAGGTTCATCCGCCGCAGCGCGGCAAGATCTTCCGGCGTGGTCACGCCGCCGGAGGCAATCACATTCAAACCGCCGAGCTTTGAAAGCGTCCGGTACAAGTCCAGGTTCGTCCCGCCCAGCATGCCGTCCTTTGCAATATCGGTGCAGATCACCGTCTGAACGCCCGCGTCGCGCACACGCGCGCAAAACGCCGTTCCGGACAGCGCCGTTACCTGCGTCCAACCGTCCACGGCGACCATGCCGCCGCTCATGTCCACCCCGACCGCGATTTTTTCGCCGTATTTGCCCGTCATGCGCACAAGAAAGTCAAAATCGCGCACCGCGGCGGTACCCAAAATTACCCGGGAAACGCCGGCGTCCAGATACGCGCGGATTCTCTGCTCGTCGCGGATGCCCCCGCCGACCTGCAAAAACAGCCGCGTGCGGCCGGCAATGCGCGCAATCGCGTCAAAATTGACCGCCGCGCCGCCCTTGGCGCCGTTTAAGTCCACCATATGCAGGCAGGAAGCGCCGCTTGCTTCAAAATCCGCCGCAGCCTGCTCCGGCGCGATTTCATAGCGGGTCACCTGATCGTAATCGCCGCGCTTTAACCGCACCACGCGGCCGTCCTTTAAATCGATCGCAGGAAACAGCAGCATCAGCACGCACCTCCCGTTTTTCCGTCAAACGCAGCGAACGCCTGCAAAATCCGCAGCCCAACCGGGCCGCTCTTTTCCGGATGAAACTGGCATCCGCACACGTTGCCCCGGGCAACCGCCGCAGGCACGTCCACCCCGTAATGCGCCGTGGCGGCGATGGCCTGCCGGCAGTCCACCGCATAGTAGGAATGAACAAAATAGACAAAATCGCCGTTTTGCGTATGGCGCATCAGCGGATGGGCGCTGGTAAGCGTCAGATCGTTCCAGCCGATATGGGGCACCTTCAGCCGGATCCCCTGCGCGTCAAACGCTTCGGCCAGCGGCACCACGCGGCCCGGCAGATACCCCAGCCCGGCATGGCGCCCGTATTCCAGGCTTTCTTCAAATAAAAGCTGCATGCCAAGGCAGATGCCCAAAAACGGCTTGCCCGCGCGCACCTGCGCATCCAGCGCGGGGATCAGGCCCGTCGCGCGCAGCTTTTCCATCGCGTCGCCAAACGCGCCGACGCCGGGCAGGATGATATGATCAGCCTGTTCCAGCGTCCGGACATCGGCGGTGACGGCGCAGTCAAGCCCCAGATGGCGCAGCGAACCCGTCAGCGAAAACAGGTTGCCCACGCCGTAATCCACAATTGCAATCATTGGGTTGTTTCTCCCTTTTTATCCTCCGGCACGCCGTTACAGCACGCCCTTTGTCGAGGGAATTTCATCGGCGGCTTCCGGGTCGACGGCCACCGCCGCGCGCAGCGCGCGGGCCAGCGCTTTAAAAATCGCTTCTATAATATGGTGGCTGTTTTCGCCGCTGAGCAGGCGCACATGCAGCGTCAGCCCCATGGCGCGCGTAAGCGCCAGCAAAAACTCCCTGCACAGCTCGGTATCAAAATCGCCGACCCGGGGCGTGGGCATGGGCGCGTCAAAAGCCAGATAGGCCCGGCCGCTGATATCCGCCGCGACCAGCACCAGCGCCTCGTCCATCGGCAGCAGCATGCTGCCATAGCGGCAGATACCGCGGCGCTGCCCCAGGGCTTCGTCAAACGCGCGTCCCAGGCAGATGCCGGTATCCTCGGTGGTATGGTGCGCGTCCACGTCCAGATCGCCCTTGCAGGAGACGGTCAGGTCAAATCGGCCGTGTTTGGCAAACAGGGTGAGCATGTGATTTAAAAAGCCGCAGCCGGTATCCACCTCGGCTTCGCCCGTACCGTCCAGCTCGATGGACAGGGTGATATAGGTTTCCGCGGTTGTGCGGGTGATGAGCGATTGGCGCATGGGGCGCACATCCTTTCCGGCCGCAGGCCGTTTTTTTCATCATAGCCAAAAAAGGGGAAAAGCGCAATCCCATCCTCAGCGCTGCCGAAGGATCTGCGCCGTTTCTTCGATCAGCGTTTCCATCTGTTCGCGCGTGCCGACGGTGATGCGCACATAATCGCGGATACGGTCCCGATCAAACCAGCGCACCAGAATGCCGCGGTCGCGAAGCGCTTTGTAATAAGCGCCGCCTGAAAGCCCCGGCGCGCGCGCAAAAAGGAAATTGGCGCGGCTGTCGGTAACGGAAAAGCCCATTTGAATCAGCTTTTCCCGGGCAAAAGCGCGGTTTTCGCAGATCTGCCCGCGCGTTTTGTCAAAATACGCCCGATCTTCCATCGCGGCCTGGCCCGCCAGAAGGGTCAGCCGGTTGATCGAATAGGGGTTAAAGGCAAATTTCATGGCGTTCAAATCGTCAATCAGCGCCTTTGCGCCGATGGCAAAGCCGAGCCTGCCCCCCGCCAGCTGGCGCGATTTGGAAAAGGTCTGCACCACCAGCAGATTATCGTATTTTTCCGTCAGCCCAACGACCGTTTCCCCGCCGAAATCCACATACGCCTCGTCCACAATCACCAGCCGGTCCGGATTTTGACGGCACAGCGCCTCGATCTGGCCGGGGACCAGGCACAGCCCTGTGGGCGCGTTGGGGTTGGCGATAAAGACGGTGGATTTTATCCCGGCATAGTCCTGCGGGTCGATCGAAAAATCCGCCCGGAGCGGAACGATCGTTTCCTGCACGCCGAACATCTGGGCAAACACCGGATAAAAGCCATAGGTAATATCCGCAAACGCCGCGCCGTTTGGGCAAAAGCCGTGGAAACAGAACGCCAGCACGTCGTCGCTGCCGTTGCCGGCAAACACGCGCTGAGGCTCCACGCCGTAAAACGCGCCGATCGCAGCGCGCAGGGCGGTGCAGTTCATATCCGGATACAGCCGCAAATCCGCGCTCTGGCCGCGCGTGAGAATGTCCAGCACGCCAGGCGCAGGGGGAAACGGGCTTTCATTGGTATTGAGCTTGATCAGCTTTCCCATATCCCGCGGCTGTTCCCCGGGGGTATACGGCTCAAGGGTTTGAAGTTTTTGATCCAGAAACCGGCTCATAGCGCTCTCCTTTACGGCAAAAAACAATTACGCGCGGCACTTTTGCTCCATGCGCACCTTTACGCTGTTGGCGTGTGCGTCCAGCCCCTCTTTTTGGGCAAAATCGACAACGCTTTGGGCCGCCTGATCCAAAGCGGGCTTTGAGTAATAGACATAATTGCTGTGGCGCACAAATTCGTCGACCGACAGCGGGCTTGAAAACCGCGCGGTCCCCAGCGTCGGCAGGGTATGGTTGGGGCCGGCCCAGTAATCGCCCAGCGCCTCCGGACAATTTTTGCCCAAAAAGACGCAGCCGGCGTTCTTCACCGCATCCAGATAATCAAAGGGCTGGTCGACAAACAGCTCCAGATGCTCCGGCGCGATTTCGTTGGCAATTTCCACGCCCTCCCACAGCGACGGCGCGACGATGATCTTGCCGTTGTCGTCGATGCTCCTTCGGGCGATCTGCGCCCGGGGCAAAAGCGGAATCTGCCGTTCCAGCTCCTGCGCGACCGCATTTGCCAATTCGGCGCTGTCGCACACCAGCACCGCCGTGGCGCGCGCGTCGTGCTCGGCCTGGCTGAGCATATCCGCCGCCACGATTTTTGCCTGCGCGCTGCGGTCTGCGATCACCAGAATCTCGCTGGGGCCGGCGATCATGTCGATATCCACCGTGCCAAACACCTGCCGCTTGGCCTGCGCCACGAAAATATTGCCGGGGCCGACGATTTTATCCACCTTGGGGACGCTCTGTGTGCCATATGCCAGCGCGGCGACCGCCTGCGCGCCGCCCATGGCGAAAACATCCGTCACACCGGCAACCTTTGCCGCCGCCAGAATCACCGCGGGCACACGGCCGTCCTTTGCCGGCGGGGTCGTCATGACGATTCTGCTGCATCCGGCAATTTTTGCCGGCACCGCATTCATCAGCACCGAGGACGGATAGGCCGCAGTGCCGCCGGGCACATACAGGCCAACCTTTTCAATGGGCAAAACCCGGCGTCCCAGCAGGATCCCTCCCGGCGCGCTGACCGTCAAATCGTTTTGCACCTGAGCGCTGTGGAAGGCGCGGATGTTCTTTTCCGCGCGGGTCAGAAGATCGATCGTCTCCGCGCCGCAGGCATCCGCCGCCCGATCGATTTCCTCCTGGCTGACCCGCAGCGCTTCCAGGCGCACGCCGTCGAACTTTTCCGTATAGTCCAGCACCGCCGCGTCGCCTCTTTGGCGCACCTGCGCCAGGATTTCCGCCACCGCCTGATCGATCTGAGGCGTCGGCTCGGACAGGCCGCGCTCAAACAGCTGCGCGCGCGATACCTGGGCGGCGTTCAAAATGCGAATCATAATAGCCCTCCGATCTGGGAAACGATCCGGTCGATCTTTTCCTGTTCAAACTGATAGCTGCTCTTGTTGGCGATCAGCCGCGCGCTGGAGGGCGCGACGTCGCACACAACCGAAAGATCGTTTTCCCGCAGCGTCGTCCCGGTTTCCACAATATCGACGATCACGTCCGACAGCCCGAGAATCGGCGCCAGCTCGATGGAGCCGTTGAGCTTGATGATCTCAATCTGCCGGTTGCGCGCGCCATAGTACGCCGCAGAGACGTTGGGGTATTTGGTCGCCACGCGCAGGGGCAGGCGCAAATCCTCCGTCCACCCGTTTTTGGCCGCGACGGCCAGGCGGCATTTGCCAAAGCCCAGATCCAGCAGCTCATATACGTCGGGCGCCGTTTCCAAAAGCACATCCTTGCCGACCACGCCGATATCCGCCGCGCCGTGCTCGACATAGATCGCCACATCCGCCGGTTTCACCAGCAGATAGCTCACGCCCTGTTTTTCGTTGGTAAACACCAGCTTGCGGTTATCCTCGTCCATTGCGGGGCACTCAAAGCCGATCTGGGCAAACAGCCGGTAAACCTTGTCGCCCAGCCGCCCCTTGGGCAGCGCTACGTTAAGCACGAAAACTGCACCTCCATCTTGCCGTCCTGATCCATCCGGTACACCTGGCGCACCCGCAGGGCGTCGCCCCCCGTGCGCTGCGCGCGGACGCTTTGCCCCTGCGCGGTCAGCGCCGCCACCGCCTGGGCCACCGCCTGGGCCGGCGCGTCGCCGTAGATCAAAAGCGCGTCGGCGTCAAAGCTGCGCGCCTGCGCCATCGCCCGGGACATCTCGCTTAAATACAGCGCAAAGCCCAGCGCTTCCTGCGGCTTGCCAAAACGGCGCAGCAGGTTGTCGTAGCGTCCGCCGCACAATACCGGCCGCGGGATTTTTTCCACATAGCCTTCGAAAATCAGGCCGTTATAATAATCCATATCGCCCATGACCGAAAAATCCACGCGCAGGTTTTCGCCGCAGCCCATGGCCTGCACCAGCGCGCACAGCCGCTTTAGCGGCTCCAGCGCCCCGCACAGGTTTTCCGGCGTGACCGCCGCAATCTGCGCCAGCGCCGCGCCCGCCGGGCCGGAAACCGTCGTCATCGCGTGCAGCAGCGCGGCCTGCTTTTCCCCGATGCCGCCGCACAGCGCCGCCATAGCGTGCGGGTTTTTCCCCTCCAGCGCCGCAAGCGCCTGCGCGCGCGCCGGATCCTCAAGCGCACAGTCGTCCAGCACCGCCGCGACAAAGCCCATATCGCTCAGGCTCAGCCGGTACGGCCGGCCAATGCTTTGCAGGGAACGCATCGCCAGCATCACCGTCTCCGCCTGGGTGTAATCGTCCGCCGGGCCGATATTTTCAAGCCCCATCTGGCGGATCTCCCGGTATTCCCGGCTGCCCGGCGCCATACGGAAAACGCTTTCCAGATAATAGTATTTCTGCGGCGGCGCGTCCGGCGCCACATTTTTAACGATGCTCATCGTCACGTCCGGCTTGAGCGCCATCAGCCTTCCGTCAAACCCGGTGAAGGTAATGATGCCTTCGCCCTTTAAAAAATTCTTGTTTTCCAAATATAAGTCATAGGGTTCAAATTTCCCCATGCGATACTGCGCATAGCCGTATTGTTCATAAAGCGCCCGAAGCAAAAGCGGCATCCGCTCTTCAAACCCCTGCGCCCGGTCCGTCTGGCTCATTGCTGCGCCCCCTTCCAGTTCCACTTCCCTATATTATACACGCTTTGACGATTTAGTCAACTAAATTGGCGCAGTGAGGCAAAAAATATTTTGCTCCGGCGCGGCACATTTCAAACAAAGCCGAACGCTTTGCAGCAAAACGCCCGGCATGCTTGCATGCCGGGCGCAGGATGTCTTTGGCGCAGCGCCCTTTACTGCGCGTCGGCCTCGTCGAAACGGTCGCCGCACTGGGGGCAGAACCTGGGCGGATTTTTGGGGTCCTCCGGCGTCCAGCCGCATTTGTCACATTTATACAGCGGCGCGCCGGCGGGCCTTTTCGCGCCGCACTGGGGGCAGAATTTTCCCTGATTGACCGATCCGCAGGCGCATTTCCAGCCCTGAGGTTCCGTCTCCGGCTTTTTCGCGCCGCACTGCGCACAGAATTTGCCGGTATTGACCGCTCCGCAGGCGCATTTCCAGCTGCCCGGTTCGGGCTTGGGCTCCGGCTTTTTCGCGCCGCACTGCGCGCAGAATTTGCCGGTATTGACCACTCCGCAGGCGCATTTCCAGCCGTCCGGCGTATTTTGCGCATTGGGCTGCTGGAATTGGGGCTGCTGACCCATCTGATAAAGATGCTGCGCATTGACGCCGCCGGCGTTTTGCGCCATATTCATGCCCATAAACGCCATTGCGGCTCCGGCGTTCTCGTTTTGCGCCGCGCTTTGCATCGCCGCCGCCTGCGCGCCGACCAGATGCGCCGCCGCCATATTGGGATTGCGGAACACCGCGTTGCGCTGCAATTCCTTGATCATATTTTCGTCTTCTTCAGACGCCTTGACCGAGCTGACGCCCACGGAAACCACCGAAATCCCCCGCAGGCCGCTCCATTTGGCCGACAGCACGTCGTCCATCGCCTGGGCAAGCTCCGTCGTATGGCCGGGCAGCGCGCTATAGCGGATGCCCATCTCGGAAATTTTCGCAAACGCAGGCTGCAGCGCCGTTAAAAACTCGCTTTTGAGCTGCGAATCAATCTGTTCGCGCGTATAGCTGCGGTCAAAATTCCCGCAGACGTTCTTATAAAAGAGCATCGGATCGCTCAGACTATAGGAATATTCGCCAAAGCAGCGGATGGCGATGTCCACATCCAGGCCGATATTCTGATCCACCACGCGGAAGGGCACGGGGCTTGGCGTACCGTATTTATTGCCGATAATTTCCTTGGTGTTGAAATAATAAACCCGCTGATCCTTGCCGGTATCGCCGCCCATTTTAAACCGTTCCCATGTGGTTTTCAGCGCCTGACCGAACTGGCCGGAAAAGATGGAAGGCTCGGTGGACTGATCCCACACAAATTCGCCCGGTTCCGCACAAAACTCCACAATCGCGCCCTGCTCGACGATCATCATGCACTGGCCGTCGGCTACCGCAAGGATCGAACCGTTGGAGATGATATTATCCTCTCCCCTGGTATTGCTGGAACGCGCCGAGGTGCGCTTTTGCCCCTTGACGGCCAACACGTTTTCCGGCAGCGCTTCGCAGTAAAAATACTCGCGCCACTGATCGGCCAGAACGCCGCCGATCGCGCCGGCAGCCGCTTTTATCAATCCCATAATTCATGCTCCTTTCAATACTTATACCCGCGCGCGGTTTGCTTTGCCGCGCGCAGGCGGTTTGTTTATACCGTTTGCTGTGAAATCCCGCGGATGGCCGCCACAACCCAATCGTGGTCGTCCAATGTAATGATGTTGCCGCAATACGGGCACTGCGCGCTGTGCGCCACGTCAAGCGGCGCGCCGCAGCTGGGGCAATGCAGGCTGGTGAGCGCTTCCCGTTCCTGCGTCTGCCGGCCCCTGGTGCGCACCAGCGCATATTCGTAGGTCATGAACTTTTCCTTGTCCCTGCTGCCGGAAACCACCGCGCCGGTCTTTTCGTCCACCGTATAATCCGTAATACGCGTGCGCACCTCGGCGATGATCCGGTCGTTCTGATCATCCTGCTGCCAGCCGCGCAGCGTCACGCCCAAAACAGCGATATTGTCCACATGGTTGACGCGTCCGGCCGCTTTGAGCTGCTGGATCTGACGGTCAAACTGCCCATAGAGCGCGTCGGTGAAATACGGCCGCAGGCTGCTCAGATCCCGCGCCGTGCAGGCGTTTTGCATCTGCACATACAGATTGGAGATCCGCTCCACCAGATCGTCCGCGCTGAAGTTGGGGTCGATAACCTGATAGTCGCCCATCAGCTTGAGCTGGCTTTGCGCCGTACGCTGCGCGCCCGCAGGCTGGCCAGCTTTCCCACCGGACTTTTTGGCGCCCCGGGAGACCAAAACAACGATCACAATAAAAATCACCAGCGCAAAAATCATCGATCCGCCGGATATCGGTTCATCCGAATCCCCGTCATAATAGTAGGTTGAGCTGCTTGACGAGTTCCAGTCTGAATCCCAGTCCGACGACGAGCCGCCCCAATCGCTGCTGCCGCCGCCCCCATAATCGCTCCCGCCGGAAAACCCGCCCAGGTCCGCCCCGGCCAGCACCGGCAGCGCCAGCATGCAGACCATCAGAAAGGCCGCCAGCACCCTGGCGAATTTTTGCCGCATGGTCACTCCCCCTTCAATCAGAGCGGCCCCCCGGCCGCCATTTCTTTTTGGTACGCTACAAAGAATTCGCCGTCCGGGAATAAATTCCTTTATCCGCCCAAAATCCGCCGTTGAATCTTCAAAAAAATTTCAGGAAAAACCGCCAAAGCCCTTGACAGTTGAGTGTCCATTCAATTATAATCAAATCATCGGTTGAACAATCGTTCAACTAATAAGAGATTCCAAAGGAGGCTTCGCGATGACAGACCGGCTTCATACGCATGACCGCGCGCAGGGCTGCGAGTGCGAACTGGTGCACAGCGACGTGGTGGCCGCCGCACGGCAGGTTCAGCCCGCCGACGACGAATTGTACGACCTGGCGGATTTTTTCAAGGTTCTGGGCGACAGCACGCGGGTGCGCATCATGTGGGCGCTGGACGCGGGCGAGATGTGCGTATGCGATCTGGCCGAGCTGCTGGGCATGACCAAAAGCGCCGTATCCCATCAGCTGGGCAGCCTGCGCCACAGCAATCTGGTCAAATTCCGCCGCGACGGCAAGCAGGTTTTCTATACGCTGGCCGACGAACATGTCCGGCGGATTTTTGAAATGGCGCTGGAACACATCCGCGAATAAAAAACACGGCCGCGCCCTGCGGCGCAATACGGAAAGGAGCACATCCCATGAAACGCATCTACAAGCTGGAAGGTCTGGACTGCGCGCACTGCGCGGCGAAGGTGGAGGCCGCGGTGGCCAAAATCGCGGGCGTGCAGAGCGTCCACGTCAATTTTCTGACGCAGAAAATGACGCTGGAATGCGACGAAACGCGTCTGGACGCCATCGAAGCGCAGGCCAGAATCGCCGCGCAGAAGGCGGACGGCGATATTGAAATGCGCCGGGCATAAGGCGCGCGCCAAAGGTACGGCAGGAGGCAGGGATATGAGCAAATCCATGAAAAAACGCGTGATACGTTTGGCGGTCGGGGCGCTTTTATGGGCGCTGCCGCTGCAGCGGCTTGCCGGCGGCGGGCCGGCTGCGGATTATCTGGCGGTGGCGCGCATGGCGGCGGCCTATCTGATCATCGGGTACGACGTCCTGTACCGCGCCGTTCGCAACCTTTGCCGCGGCAACGCGCTGGATGAAAACTTTTTGATGACGCTGGCCTCCGTCGGCGCGTTTATCGTCGGGGAAACCAACGAAGCGGTGGCCGTCATGCTGTTTTATCAGGTCGGCGAGCTGTTCCAGGACTATGCGGTGGGCCGGTCGCGCAAATCGGTCGCCGCGCTGATGGACATCCGTCCGGATGAAGCCAGCGTGATTACGGGCGATACGGTGAAAACCGTATACGCCGGGGATGTGGCCGTCGGCAGCGCCATTTTGGTGCGTCCGGGCCAGCGCGTACCGCTGGACGGCCAGCTGGAAAGCGCAGACGCCGTTTTGGATACCTCCGCGCTTACCGGCGAAAGCATTCCTGCGCGCGTGACCCGGCAGGGGGAAATCTACGCCGGCACGGTCAACCTGGGTCAGGCCATCGAAATTCGCGTAACCAAGGCGTATGAGGATTCCACCGTCAGCAAAATTCTGGATCTGGTGGAAAACGCCGCTGCCAAAAAAAGCGCGCCTGAACGGTTTATCACCCGTTTTGCCCGCTGGTACACCCCGGCGGTAGTGACGCTGGCCGTTTTGCTGGCATTGGTGCCGCCCTTCTTTTACGGCTGGAGCACCTTTTCCGACTGGCTGCACCGCGCGCTGACCTTTTTGGTGGTTTCCTGCCCCTGCGCGCTGGTGATCTCCGTCCCGCTGAGCTTTTTCGGCGGCATCGGCGGCGCGTCGCGCGCCGGCGTTCTGGTCAAGGGCGGCAGCGCGCTGGAAAGCCTTTCCAAGCTGCACACGATCGTATTGGATAAAACGGGCACGCTTACCCGGGGCGAATTTACGCTTTGCGGCACGCACCAGGCGCAGATTGATCCCGATACGCTTTTGTCCATCGCCGCGCACGCCGAATCTGCCAGCACGCACCCGCTGGCGCGTTCCATCGTTTGCGCCTATCAGGCGCAGGGCGGCATATTGGAGCACAGCCGCGTCGCCCGGGCGCAGGATATCACCGGCCGCGGGGTGCGCGCCGTAGTGGACGCGCAGGATGTGCTTTGCGGCAGCGCGTCGCTGCTTGAGGAAAACGGCGTAAACGTGCCGGGAAATCTGCCCACAGACGCCGCGGTCGTATGCGTGGCGCGCGGCGGCGCGTTCCTGGGCTGCCTGCTGCTGACCGACGCGCCCAAGCCCGAGGCCAGGCAGGCGCTGGCAGCGCTCAAGGCGCAGCGGGTAGCGCGCACCGTCATGCTCACCGGCGATATGCAGCCCGCCGCGCAGCGGGTGGCCGACGCGCTGGGGATCGACGAGGTTTATGCCAAGCTGCTGCCCCAGGACAAGGTCAGCCGGGTGGAAGCGCTTGAACAATCGCTGCCGGCCGGCCGGACGCTGGCGTTTGTCGGCGACGGCTTAAACGATGCGCCGGTTTTGGCGCGCGCCGACGTGGGCATCGCCATGGGCGGCCTCGGTTCGGACGCGGCCATCGAAGCGGCGGACGTGGTTATCATGAACGACGCGCTGGACCGGCTCGGCGTAGCCGTGCGGCTGTCGCGCTTTACCATGACCATCGCCCGGGAAAACATTGCGCTGGCGCTTGGCGTCAAGGCCGGCGTGCTCGTGCTGTCCGCGCTGGGCTATGCCGGCATGTATGCCGCAGTCTTTGCCGACGTCGGCGTAGCCGTTTTGTGTATTCTCAACGCCATGCGCACCCTCGGCGCGGCGTCTGAAAAAACAAAGCGCCGGATAAAAAAGCGTAAATCCAGGTTCAGTCCAACGGCGCGCATACGCTCTTTTGCAAGGGAGGATCATTCGATCTTCCCTTGCCGTTTTTGTCGGACACTGCGGATCGTTTTGCCCGGAAATCAAGAAAGGGGAGGCGCGTGCAAAAAAACGATTTGCCGGCCCCCGGCAGATCAGGCGTTCGCCGGCCAGAACCCGCAGCGCCATCCGATTTTATTGGAATACATTTTCACATTTTTATCCCCCTCGGCGCCGATATGCATGCGTCCAGACGGCAATCAAAGACAGACCGCGCCAATTGCCAGCGCGCACAATGGCATTCGCCATATAAAAACGGGGACCGGCCCGCGACCACGCCGTTTCCAACCTATGGGCAACTGGATTCATGCAAAAACCCGTACCGTCGCAGGCCGCAGCCCTAAAATCGGTACGGGTTCGTCATATCATGCTCCGACAGCACGACCTGTCTTAAGTCGTATCGCTGCCATTTCCTTATTCTCTAGTCATCCTGGTCGTCGTCATCCCGGTCGTCGTCGTCCCGGTCGTCATCGTCGTCCCGGTCGTCATCGTCGTCCCGGTCGTCATCATCCCGGTCGTCGTCATCCCGGTCATCGTCATCATCCCGGTCGTCGTCATCATCCCAATCGTCGTCCAGAAGATCCCAATCATCATTATGCTCAAAATCCGCCTGAAGCACCTTGCCAGTTACCGCGTCCACTTCATATTCATACTCTACGCCATCAGCCGTAAACTCCAATTCGTATACACCATCGTCCAGTTCGTATTCGCCGTCGGTAAAATCCGCCTGCGTCAATCCCAGCTGCGTCAAAACGATTTCGCGTGCTTTTTCCGCACCGATACGGCCCTGCAGGTCCAAATCCTCCGCGCCGACAACCATTGGGCTGCATTGCACCGTGCATTCATCCACCGCATCCCGCGCACCCTGCGCGATTTCTTCCAGAAAATCATCGTCGGGATACGCCGAACCGCGTTCCAGTTTAATCACGATATTTTTATCATGCCCGTCAATCTGCGTTTGAAAATACCCGCCGTCATAGATTTCTTTCACCAGGTCTTTTATAACGCTGGTGCATTGTTTGCCCTCAAACCCTTCATAGCCGCCAGACACCGTTTTGCCGTCCTCATTAACCCCCTGGACTTCCAGCACGCGGCCTTGACCATCATATGTCACCTCAATTTCAGGGTTCACACTCAGCAGCAGCACCCCCGCCGCCTCGGGTTTCGTCTTGGAAATTTTCTGGGCCGTCGGAACATTGGCAGTGCAGCCAGCCAGCAAAGCCGCCAGCGCAGCCCCCGTAAGCAATTTGGCGATCCAGTTGTTTTTCATTTCAATTCTCCTTCATGTTGTTTTCTCAGCCTTTTGCTGATGAACTGAGAATACGCGCATCCGGCCGCAAAACCGGGGTCGATGCAAAATATTTTTCAAAAATTACATGCCGTCGCTTTCACCGCCGTCCCGGATATCGTCATCATCGTCATCATCGTCGTCATCGCTGCCATCCCCGTCATCATCATCGTCCTCGTTGTCCCCGATGCAATCCTCGTCGTCTCCGTCATCCTCGTCGTCCCCGATGCGATCCTCGTCGTTTCCGTCATCCTCGTCGTCCCCGACGCCGTCATCATCGTCCCAAACATCGTCGTCATCATCCCAGACATCATCATCGTCGTTTTGATCGACATCGTTTTGGGTTCGGTTGTCCGTTTCCCGATCCCCCCCTTCTACAGGGATCACAACCTGCACATCCTCCGGCGCAACGGATTGGGGCTCCTGCGGCAGTACCGTCACAGTGCCGCCCATATGCACAGTCAGCTGCGCAATCAAACGATCTTCTGTCGTTTTTTCCCACTGAGCATGATCGGCCTGTACGGAAATTCGAATTTCGCCATTCAATTTCAAATATCCCATTTGGGCGGCGCGGTCGGCAAGCTCATCTGAAACGCGATCCAGCGGTTTACCGCCATAGCGATAACCTTTGATCAGATCCGTACCGTCTTCATTTAATCCTTCGACCCCGATGACATACGCCAGCCGGTTTACCGTCATCTGTACGTCCGGATTGATCTGCATCCGCACCGTCGCATAAGGCGCTGCGATCAGCTGCCAGGCGCCCAGCATCATCAAGCACAAACATGCGGCCAAAGAAGCGGCTGCTGCCCCGATTTTGCGCCAGGAGCGTCGTTTCGATTGAGCAAAATCGCTATGGTGCATCGGAACAACCGCGAAAACGGTTTGACCGACCCGATAATTTTGATTGGCAACCTTTATAAACCTGCCGGCGCTGTCCAAAACGATCGCATATCCCACATGGCATTCCATCACCAGATATTTCATTTTGGCAACACCTCCCTGCGTTTTATCAGACACAAATGCCCCCGGATCATTTCAAAACCGTTTGTATACGCCAGCAAAATTGCCACAACATATTTTCTGTGCCGTTCAAGCGTCTTGCGCTCCACCGCCGCACCGGCCGACAACTGTGCAATCGGCAATTTTTTCGTCCTGATCAGCTGTTTAAGCAGTTCGGGATGACTTCTGGCATGATCCAGCGCCGCCATACAGGCTGTCAGGGTGCGATCCTGTCTGGGACAGTTATCTGCAACATCGCCAAGCGTAAGATCAAACTGTGCAAGCTGATTGATAAACTGCCCAATTTCTTTTTGCGCCGCATCCTTGCCGTGAAATTCCTCGATTCTGTTCGCTGCATCCGCAAGGCAATCTTTCAGATTGCGTTCGTCCTGATCGGACGATGGCGCATCCAAAGCCACATGACCGCTGTGACGCCGTTGTTTGCGCGCATCATCGATCAATCGGTTTTTTATTGCGGCCGCAGCCAATTTCAAAAAGGCGCCTCGTCCGGGCCGGTAGGCCATGATGGATTCATAAAACGCGAACATGGCAATGCTCAGTTCGTCCTCCTCGTCAGCCGGATAGCGTTTGATCCGCTTTGCCGTTTCTGACCGGATAAACGGCATATATTGCGCAATAAATGCATCAGCCGCCCGGGCGTCCGTCTGTGCCTGGCGAATTTGTTTTTCTATTTCGTGTTCGCAGCTGTAGTTCATCCTGTACCTCTCACCCAAAACAGAATACGAAACCGCTTTCCCAAAACCGGGGCAGCAGATGTAGGCATCGTCCAATTTTATCATTTTATTGTTGCATAAAATTCCCTGTTTGTCCTTGAACTTTGGTAAAACTCCTGTTAACGGCACGTTAAATCTTTTTATGTTTCTTTTATACCAACGCAAAATTGCCGCCTGCCCGCCGGTTTTGAACTTCTGTTTTGGTATTCCTATGTCACAGGCGCACCGCACCCGGAATCCGCGCAAACCTTCTTTTGCAAAATTTGCCGTTTTAAAAACGCACGGCCGGGGCAAAATAACGGTGGAGGCGATGCAAGATGAGAAACAACAATTCGTTTTGCCAGAACATTGGCTGCCGCGTGACTTCCTGCAGCTATAACGAGGACGGCTGCCATTGCAGCCTGGACGCCATCGAGGTGGCGCCCTGCTCCGGCTGCCACAGCGGGAAAAAGGAAGACGAAAGCAACTGCGCCAGCTATAAGGCAAAATAACGCCGGAATCCCCGGCAATGCAGGCAAAGGCCGCAGCCTTGCCCGCACAGAAACGAAAAACACGCCGCAGGCCAATCGCCTGCGGCGTGTTTTGTGCGCATACGCTGCCTTGAGGATCGATTTTCAAAGAAAAAATGCCGCATACCGGCATCGGAACGCTTTGAAACGGCGATCCAAAAACGCGTTTTAAGACAAGGGCGGCGTTTTTGCATGCAGGGTGCGGTATTGACTGGGCGTCATCCCTTCGGCATTTTTAAAAGAGCGGATGAAGTTTTGCGGGTTATTGTAGGCGCACTGCGCCGCAATCTGAGCAATCTGCAAATCGGTCTGCAAAAGCAATTCCTTGGCCAGGCTCAGTTTTGCTTCCAGAACATAGTTTTTAAAACTCATCCCGGTTTCGCGCAGAAAGATCCGGCTGATATAGCTGGGGCTGTAATGATAAATCTGCGCGCACTGCTCCAGCGTCAGCGTATACCCGGACTGCTTGAGCCGCTCAATGATGATTTGAGAAACGCTGTGCTGCTGCTGGTTTTGCGCAGCAGCGCCGATCAGCGGCAGAATCCACTGATGCCAGAGGATATCCCGGGCCTGGGCGGCCGACGGCGCATGCGCAACATCGAGCGAATCGCCAAAGACGGTTTGCGCCAGACCGGCTTTTTGGGCGTGATCGTAAAGCCCGTTGAGCAGGTGGATATAAAAACGGACGCGGTAAGCAGGCGATAGCTCCGGCGCATAAAGTTCGTCGATCAGCGCCTCGGTGCAGCTCAGAGCGCCGGCGCGGTCCGCCTTGTCCATTGCGCTTAACAGCGCGGTAAGCTTCTGCTGGGCAAATACGGGAACCTTTTCCTGTCTGCTTAAGACCTCCCGGGCGCAAATGACGCCGGCGGTTTTGCCGCTGGTGCAGCCCAGCGCGGCGGCGGCCTGCGCGCGGGCATGGTACGCCTGCTTGGGCAAATCAAAAAACGGCGAAATGCACAGCAGCGTCGGAACACCCAATGTGTCCAGGATCGTTTCGCAAATGGGCTGTGCCAGCCGGTGGATTTCATTTTCATTTTCCTGCGGATCGGTATTTTTCATGGCGCACAGCACGACCAGCTGATCGTCAATCTGCACGCACGGCAGGTGCTCATGCGGCAAAAGCAGCTCCTGCGTGATGTTCTTTGCGGATTTAAAGGCAAGATCGGGATACCCTTCAAAAGGCGTCTGCCCAAGGGCGCCGCAGCGCAGCAGCAAAATGACAAACGACCGCCATTGCGGACGAAACCCAAGGAACTCCTGATGATTGGCAATCTCCTCCTCGCTGAGCTGTCCGTTATACAGGCGGGTCAGATATGCGGTTTGCAGCTGAAGGGACTGTTTGGACAAAACAAATTCCAGCTGCTGGTAAGCAGCCTGATCCGAAATCAGCTGCTGCTTGATCTGGGCAAATTCGTCGTTATGGCCGGCGGCCTTTTCGGGCGCCTGCAAATGCAGAAAAGAGGCAATGGATGCAATGGGCCGGTAAAAATTCAAAGATCCCAGGACGGTAAGCACTGTCAGCAGCGCAGCGGCGCACAAAACCAGCAGCAAGGTTAGCCGGACAAGCTCGGAAGCTTCGTCAGGCAAAAGCGCGTCCAGATCGATGACATTGATATAATACCAGCCTGTGGTTGCGCTTTTGGAATAGCAGATGCTGTAATGGCGGTTGAGCAAAAACGTCCCGCTGCCCGTACTGCGCGCATTTAATTTTTCAAAGAGCGCGCCGTATAAGGCTTCCGGCAAAATATCGCTGGCGATGATCGCCCGGCCGCGTTCATCCATAAACAGCATATCAGACAGGTCGGACTTTTCAGACAGCAGCGTTTGGATCGTTGCCACATCGATGTTGGCAATTAAAAAGCTGCTTTGAACGGAATAGCGCGGAACGCGCAGCATGACGTTGACGCTGTCAAAGCACTTGGATTTGAGCACGGAAGGGAAAAGCGCATTTTCAGGAGAAAACAGATAGACGGCGCAATAGGGAAAATCCCCGGTAAAAAGATCCATATACTGCGGGCCGATCGTTTCCTCCATGGGTTTGATGCCGCGGTCGGAAATCACATAGCGGTGATCGCTGCTGATCAAAAAGATATCGTTTGGCACAATGCCGGAAAAATAGGAATATTTTCGGGAAATGAATGCGTCCGCATTATGAAAGTTCAGTTCATCTTCCGGCACATGGCTCAGCGCGATGATTTCTTTATTGGCGGCAAGGCGGCTCAGCTCGTCCTCCAGACGGTCCAGATCGTTATCAACGGTAATCTGCACCTGCTTGAGCATTTGCAGATTGATTTTTTCCATTTGAAGGCGCAGGGAATGATTGGCCTTGGTGGACAGCGCCACGCTGATGAGGATGCAGGGCAGCATGCAGAGAATCAGAAAAAAGAGAATCATCTGTCTCAGGTAGAGCGAATGGCGTATTTGATGCCAGGCGTTTTGAATTCGGGTTCCATTTGGCGCGGCCATCATCCATATTCCCTTCTCAAAAATTAAATCCGTGTATTTATCGTACAATAACGCAGGGACGCCTGTCAAGCGGCGGCGTCCCTGCGGTTACAGCAAGCAAGTTGTGTATTTTCAGCCTTTGATGGAGCCGACGAGCATCCCCTTGGCAAAGTGTTTTTGCAAAAAAGGATATACGCACAAAATGGGCACCGTCGCGACAACAATGACGGCCATTTTCAGCGTTTCCGAAGGGATCACAACGCCCGCGTCCAGCTCAGAGGAATCCCCCAGCGCGCTGGAGAGCATAATCAGGTTGCGCAAAAGCACCTGAATGGGCCATTTGCGCGAATCGTTCAGGTATAAAATGGCGCTGAAAAAGGTATTCCAATGCCCAACGGCGTACATGAGGGAAAATGCGGCGATGGTCGGCATGGAAATCGGCAGGGCAATCCGGATAAAGGTTTGAAAAACTCTGGCGCCGTCGATCCGCGCCGATTCCCCCAACTCGGACGGCAGATTTTGAAAAGCGTTGCGGATAATGATCAGATTATAGGCGCTGATTGCACCGGGCAGAAACAGCGCCCAATAGGAATCGATCATGCCCAAATCGCGCACCAGAAGATACGTTGGAATCATGCCGCCGCCAAAGAGCATCGTAAACATCACCAGAAAATTAAAAAACTTCCTCAGATATAAATCCCGGTACGCCAATGCATACGCCATGGTCAGTGTCATGATCATGTTGATGACCGTACCCACCACGGTTGTGAAAACGGAAACGCCCAGACTGGTCAAAAACGTATTGGTGCTGAAAATATATCGGTATGCGTCCAGCGTCGGATGCGTCGGGAAAAAAACAAAACCTTTCTGAAGAATTTCCGCCGCAGAGGTAAAGGAGGAAACCGCAACGTGAATAAAGGGAAGGACGCAGACCAGCGCGCACACCGATAGAAATACAATATTGACCGCATTAAAGAGCGCGTCGCCAAATCCATGCCGGATTGCCGTTGATTTTTTCCTTTTCATAAAATCCATCCTCCTGTTATGATTCCTGCAAAACAACGGGCGTGCAAAGCGTGCTCCGGTCCGCCTTGCGCACGATATGCCCGATCCGGGCGTTTTCAATGCGGTACAGATAAAGCGCCGCCCTGTCGATTCCGGCGGCCTGCCCTTCACGCAGGTCCGCCGTAATATTGTCGGCGGACAGTCCGTCCACATAGGCGCAGGCCAGGCAGGCGGGTTTTCGGATAAAGCGCGTGTCGCGCTCGTCCGGCGCGCAGGTACGGCTGCCGCCGACCGCCTTTTTGCGCAAAGCGTAATCGGTGTGCCGGTTGACGCGCACCTGGATGTTCTCAAGCGTCAGATTTTCGATGGGCCGCTCCGGCGTCCCCTGAAACAGCGCGCCGGACCCGGTTTCGATTTGAATGTTGGTAAAGGAAACGTCGCGCACATAGCCCAGCGGGCTGTCGTCCGATCGTTTTTCAATATCGATATACAGCGGAATGACGGGCTTGACCGACTCCAAATCCGCACAGGCAATGCAAAGCCCGTCAAAGCTGATGCGCTCGGCCGTCGCGCCGTCCTTGATATAGATGCCGGCGCCGACGGCGGTATTTTGGATCACGCAGTTGGAAAAACGGATGTTGCGGAAGTCTCCATGGGATTCCGTGCCGATTTTAACGGCGGTTGATACAGACTCCAAAATGCAGTTGCTTACCACAATATTCTCGCAGGGCGTCGGCGTGGTCGTTTTCATGACGATGCAATCGTCTCCGCAGCTCAGGTTGCAATCGGATATGATGACATTGCGGCAGGAATCCGGGTCGATGCCGTCGGAATTGAGATGGCGGCGGTTGTTTTTTATGGTGACATTGTGGATATAAACGTCCGTACATTGACGCAGATGCATGGTCCAGCTGTCGCTGAAAAAAAGGGCGACGCCTTCGATGCGGACATTGGCGCAGCGCTGCAGATGGATCATGCCGGTACGAAATGGCAGCGGGCCGGGCACGCCCCAATAGCTGCCGAAGGTTTCCGTTCCCGTTCCAAGGATTCTGCCGCTGCCGGATATTTGGATATCCTGCGCGCCGTCGGCATAAAACACCGCCGCGCGTTCCGGTTTAATCCGGTGCGGGTAAGCTTCGGGATCCGTATGCGCCAGCAGCGTGCTGCCGGCTTCCAGCTGCATGTGTACGCCGCTGGAAAGCAAAATCGACCCAACGCGGTATTGTCCTGCGGGAACCAGCACCGTGCCGCCGCCGGCTGCGCTGCAGGCGTCCGCCGCACGTTGAAACGCAGCGGTATCGTTGGTCACGCCATCGGCTGCGGCGCCAAAGTCCAAAACATTCCAAATCATCATAAGCGCCTCCTAATAAATGCCTTCTTCGCCGCTTTTTTTGGCCAGCCAGTTGGTGCCCAGCACCAGCACAAGACCGATCACGGATTTAAACAGCCCAACGGCGGCGCTGAAGCTGTAGCTGCCGTTGATCATGCCGCGTTCATACACATAGGTATCAAAAACCTGGGCGACATCCCGGTTGAGGGGATTGGTCATCAGATAAATATGTTCAAAGCCGGTGTTTAAAAAATTGCCCATGCGCAAAATCAGCATGGTGACGACCGTATTTTTGATCGATGGCAGCGTGATGTACCAGATACGCTCAAACCGGTTTGCGCCATCGATATAGGAAGCCTCGTACATCTCCATATCCACGGCGGCCAGCGCCGCCAAAAAGATGATGGTTCCCCAGCCGCACTCCTTCCAAATGACCTGGCCGGTATAAAAGCCGCGAAAAGCCGATTCGCTCCATAGCCAGTTGACCTTTTCAAAGCCCAGCCGCACCAGAATCTCGTTGACAATGCCGCCCTCCGTTGTAAACATGACGTAGCAAAGGCCAACGACGACGACCCAGGAAATGAAATGCGGGATATAGATCAGCGTCTGTACGACGCGCTTAAAACCATTGCAGGACAATTCGTTGAGCAAAAGCGCGATCAAAATAGGCGCAGGAAAATAAAACACCAGATTGTACAGCGCCAGAAGCAGCGTATTGCGAAAGAGCTGCAAAAAATGTTCGCCCTGTACAAAGGAAATAAAATGCTTCAGGCCCACCCATTTGCTGCCCATAATCCCGGTAAAGGGGTTATAGTCCATAAAGGCGATGGAGACCCCCCACATCGGCCCATATTTGAAAACAACAAAATAAATCAGGCCGGGCAGCAGCATCAGATAATAGCCAAAATCACGCTTGAGCGTGCGCAGAACCTTTGCCGCGCCTTTTTGCGGCTGTATCGGCTGATATGAAATACGCATGAGTCACACTCCCGGGATGGGGCAGGCGCATGAAATTCATGCGCCCGCCGGATTTTTTAAGATACTTATTGACCGTAAGCACTGCGGTAGGATTCGCTGTATTCCTGGCAAACCAGCGTACCGCCCTGGCTGTGCCACTGCTCGATGGCGCTTTTCAGTTCGTCCAGAGAAATCTGGCCCATGATATATTTGGCCTGAGCGTCCTTCATGATGTTGTTCAGATCCGACCCTTTTTCAGAATAGGTTGCAGACTGCAAACCGGAAACCGGATCAAAGATGCAGGTTTTACCGTTTAATGCAATCGCGTCGGAAATCGCCTGCTGCATTTCGGTTTTGTTTTCAACCAGATCATAGGGATTGACGGTCAGATTAAAGGTGCGCAGCTGTCCAAGGTCGTTGGCATCCACGCCGCGCTGCGCAGACTGCTCCGGACTGATGGAGATGGTCCCGTCGGCGTTTAGGGTGTAGTGCAGCTGCTCCATGCCGTATTGCAGCAGGTTGTTCATTTCAACGGTATTGAGCCTGTCGACAAACTGCAAGGCAGCCATCAGCTGCTCCGACGTTTTGTTCGCGCTGGTGGGGAAGCCGTAGTAGCCCTTGAACCCGGGGTTTTCCGACCAGACGCTGCCCATGCCGGCGCCGGCATCAATGGCGGGAATCACGTCGATTCTGGCGTCGGGATACAGCGCCTGCAGCTGCGTCAAATTATTCGTAGCGTCATCCATCGCGCCCAGCGTCATGCCGGCGACACCCGAGCGCAGGTTGTCCGAGCGGCTGGAAAGCGAGATGAAATCCTGATTCATCAGGCCCTCCGTATAAAGCGTGCGCCAGAAGGTAACGCCGTCGATATATTGCTGGGTATCATACATGGAGGTAATGTTGCCGTTGTCATCCACGGCGTAATTTTTCGGGCATCCAAACCAGCCCAGAATGGTTCCGACGGCGCCCATGGAGGATTGCTCCGAAACTGCATAGGTATCGTTCTGACCGTTGCCGTCCGGGTCGTCCTGGGTAAACGCAACGCAAAGATCGTAAAACGCATCGATGGTGGTGGGAACTTCAAGCCCCAGGTTATCCAGCCAATCTGCGCGATACTGGACGCCCAGACGGCCCGGATTCCGGTCGCGCGGCAAACCGTAGAGCTTCCCCTCGACAGAGGCGTATTTCAGGATATCCTTGTTGGCCTGGGACAGATTTTCAAACTGATCGATCCATTCATCCAGCTGCCAGAACGCGCCCGCTTCACAGGCCATCAGGATGGTGCTGTTGGTAAAATTCGGCACATACATCATTTCTGTAAGCGTATTGCCGGCCAGCATCGCGTTGAATTTTTCACTGTAGGATTTGTCGGGAATAAAATTGACGGTCAGGTCCGTATTGGTGTATTGTTCAAGCGCCAAAAGGATCGGGCTGCCGTCATTTAAAACGTCTGTGGCAAATCCCGGCGCCGTGATGGTCAGCTTGGTGACAGCCACCGGTTCCGGTTCATTGACAGGCGCGCCCGACGCAGCGGCAGAGGGCGAAACGGTGCCGGCCGGCTGCGCCGGCGCAGGGGAAGCCGCAGGCGCACAGGCGCAAAGCAGCATGACAAAGATTACGGCAATAACAAGAATGGATTTTTTCATCATAAATCTCCTTACTGATTTTTAATGGTCTTATCCCAATTTGCCTCGGCCATATATACATTGGTGCGTCCATTCGTCTGACTGGAAAATACGACATGACGGTCATCCGGCATAAAGAAGGGATGCGGATGGGTCATCTGCCCGTCCCAGGATGTGCCATGCCTGCATAAAAGGCCGACGCGCACGCGGCAGGTTTCCTCATCGTACTGCGTTAAGGCGATATAATCGCGGTAGTCCGGCTGATCCAGACGAATTTGCGCGTGGTCGCCAACGCCGAACGTTTCGCTGTGATTGAGCTGAATGTGATTCGCGCCGGCATAGGGATACAGATAGCGCTTTTCATTGCGCCCGTCTGCGTCTACAAATACGTCGCCGTGCAGATAAAACCGCACTTTCGGGCTGTGCCGGGTGGAAAACTGCGCGCCGACGCGCCCCGTAGCCGTAAAAAATTCATGTCCGATGCGGTCCAGATTATACCGCTGCTGAATCAGCGGCTCAATTTCATCGGTGGAAATCCGCATCGTCCACATGCGCTGCACCAGATGCCAGGAGGTTTCATGGCAGAACAGCACCAGGTCGGCGTCAACGGGCGAAATATTGGTATGGGAGATCCATTCCCGCTCGCCCCAGATGACCTGGTAAAGGCCCAGCTGCGTATCCACGCGCAGCACCTTGCACAGCGGCCTGCAATAGAGCCGCTCCCGCATCGCGGTGTCAATATTCGCTTTGTGTTCGGTGCGTCCCGGCGCGATGATATCCTGCCGGTCCTCGCGGATGGAAAAGGCCAGATACCGGCCGTCATCGGTGATGGAAAGCTGGCCGACCACCGTCTGTTCAAAAGGAAAGGCGATGTGCTCCCGGGTATGGAGCGTATCAAGATCCACGCTTTTTACGGCTCTGCCGCTGACAAAAAACACCCGGTGATTCGCTGCGTCCAGCAGTGATTTGTGCGGATCAACGCCGGCTTCGTCCGTCACCTGGACCATTTGCTGCTTTTTCAGATCCATCACATACAGCTGCCAGCTTCCGGTCCGGTCGCTGCCCACCAGCAGCTCGTTGCCGTCGCGGGAAACCAGCGGCATGGTAAAATAGGGATGGTAAGTTTGTCCGATATCGTCGGACAAACGGGTAACGGGAACGCCGGTCACGCTGTCTAGGCAGGTGACAAAATCAAGTTTGATGATCGAACCGATCAAGGGTCCGTCGCCTCCTTTCTGGGGGACAAGCATCGCCGGCAGCCGGCATGCCCGGTATGCGGCGCTGCTTTGGGGGATATGGTTTTTTGAATTGCAGATTCATTATGGCATAGGATCAAAAAAAGCGTCAATAATCATATCTTTCCACTAAAGCGCCGATATACGGCGCTTTTTCGGCATCCGGACAAAAAAAAGCGCGCATACGGCGCGGTTTCCGAGTCAAAAATGGAAAGGGATGATTATCCTGCGCGGCGGCGGATAATCATCCCCTGCAAAAAAATGTGCCCGGCAAAAAATGATTATTGACCGGCGCCGTTTAAAACAGCGAAATGATTGGTAATGGGCGGATAGATTTCCGGGTATTGGTAGTGGCTCAAATCAATCCCCATATATTTTGCATCGTATCCATCGCGCTGCGGCATTGCATAATACGGGAAGGCCTCCACTGAAAAAAACGGGGCGGCATAAGGATAGCGCTGGCACAGTTCGCGCACGCATTCAAAGGTTGTATACGTCCATTCGGAATCATACTCCGGCAGCCGAATAAAAATTGCAGCCGCTTCGCAATTGACGTCCAGATAATAAAGAAAGCTCTTTCGATATTGCTTCATCCGGCGCAGGTATTGTTCGATCTCCTGGATCGCGGCAGTCTTTTCCATCATAAAAATCCCCTTTCCCTTCAATATGACATCCGAAGCCGTCTGCGCGGCGCGAAGGCGTTTTTCGTTAAATCGTCATCCTGCGTATAGATATGCAGGATTCCGTCCAGGTTGACTACGATTTCGTCACGGCTGTCACGCCACAGCGGTACGGCGAAAATCTGCTGCTGATAGCGCGAAGTCGGAACATTCAGCGCGGAAACGACTTCCTCGGGGAAACAAACCATTCGGTCGCCGCGATAATCATAAAGCCCCATTTGATCCGTGCCGGATACAATCAGCATCAGCTCCTGGCCGCTGCCGTTCCAGTTGACGGCCGGGCCGCCTTCGCTGATGTAGTCCGGCTGGAAGGTGTCCACACGCTCGCCGCGGCCGTTGAAAAGCGTTAAAATCCCGTAGTCGTTCCAGCGCGTGGCGCTGATGACGCTGGGCGTGCGCTGCCCCGGAAGGTAATGGCCGCAATAGATTGCCTGTGCATGGCCCACCCGATAGTTGGAAATGGTTTTTCCAGTTTTGGCGTCGACGGCGTAAACGCCCGCAGAGCCTACCGCGCAAAACAAAATGGGATCCAGCTGGGGGTCCTGGGAAAAATTGCCGATCACGTTGGCGTCAATGTGCAGCGCGTCATGAAAATTCGCCATGTCATAATGATCCTGAGCAGACCAGACAAGGCGCCCGTCGGGCGAATAGCGGCTGCATCCGGCAAAAACATCCTCACGCCCGTCTCCGGTCATATCCCAAAAAGCAAAGGCGTACAGATGGCCGTATAAGGGATAGACATCGTCCGCATGCCAAAGCAGGTTCAAATCCTCGTCGTATGCCCAAAGCCCGGAACCGGCCCCTGCCGGGGAAAAGCAATCGCGCACCAGAATATCGCGCGCGGTTTTGGTGCCGCGCAGGTTGACGGCGGTTTCCGGCCATCCGCTGAACCGATAATCCGGATTGAGCCGTTTGCTGTATTTTTCGCTGAAGCTGCGCTGGCGGACAAGGGCGCCCGTCGCGCCATCCAGCCGCGTCAGCTTTGCGTCGACAACGCCGTCAATATCGAAGCTTCCGTCTTCCGGCTCGGTTTTCACCGGAAAATATCCGCAGACCGGCGTTTCCCAGCATATTTTGCCGCTCAGATCCACAAGCGCGGTGCGATCCTTCGCCGAAACCAAAAATCCCTTGCCGCTTTGGTCCGGCAATGTGACAACCGAAAACTGGAAGGGCATGTAGGCGCGCAGATCCAGCTTTTGAAGCAGACGCATTTTGGGAAACTGCGCCTGTCGGCTTTCCAATTCCTCCAGATATTGTTTCTGGCTCTGTGCGTTATACCGGGCCTGGCCTTCCGTCGCCGCAACCGAAAAATCCCGGACTTTCCCGGCAGTGGAAAACCGGAACCCATAGCCGCCGCTTTTATATTGTTCATCCTGAGCAAAAATCACCGCCTGGCCGTTTAAAAAGCCGGTCAATCTGCTGGCGCACACGCGCAGCGCCAGGGCATAATATACGCCGGTGCCAATGTGCATGGGCGCATGTCCCAGCAGCGTCCAGGTATCGTCGTCACGCTTGTACAGGGCAAGCCTGCCGTTGCCGATGCCCTCCAGGCAGAGAAAATAATAATGCCGTCCGTCGCGAAACCGTGCAAAAACGCCGGACATGGCCCGTACGAATACGGAATTATCCGCAGATTGAGAGCACAGATAGCTGTCCAGCGATACGCGCGCACGCACGGTATAATCCCGAAGCGTGCGCGAACCGCTGATCAGGTACCGGTCCAGATCGTACCGGTGGTAATTCTGCCCGGGCAAAGAAGCCATATAGTGATCCCTGACGGTTCGGTGGACGCCCGGCGCGCACATGCCGATGGTATGGCGGATCAAGCCGCCGGACGCATCATGGCAAACCTCCAGCAGGGAAGGCCGTCCATGGCTGGATCCCAGCGGATTGTACCAGCCCTGAAAATATGCGTCTACAGCTTTGTTGGGGTTTTCCGCATCAAAAATCATCCCGTCCGGGCATTGCGTCAGTTCCAGGGTGCAAAGTAAAACCTCATGATTTTGGTTCATCGATCGATCCTCCCGTTTTGTTTTTCCAGCATATTGAGCCAGCCCTGCATCGTGAAACGCGCATCGCCGATCTGTTCGGGCGCAAGGCAGGTCAGCATTTCCTGCGGCGCAGGCCGAATGCACAGATCCGCATACAGGCCGCCTTTTTGATTGCGATCCGTCCAGTAAAGCCGCGCGCTTTGTTTTTCCCAGGTCAAACCATACGCTGCACACCATTGTCCAAGCGTGATTTCCTTCAGCGCGCGAATCTGCGGTGCGTCCAGAGCCGCGCCGATTTGACCGGCCAGCCACAGCAGCGCCGTCTTTCCGTTATGATAGGCCCGATGTCCGCCCTCCGGGACGATTTCCAGCCGGCTGGCGGTGTTGCCGCAGGCATGCAACCTTTGAAGCATATCGTCAAGCGCGCGGGGAAACCAGCCGGTATCGTCGGGATCCAGAATATTGTCCGCATCGCCGCCGATCAGAAGCACCGGACGGCCATCATACAGGGCGAGGAATTCATCCGGACTGCAAATTGCGCCCAGCATCCTGCCGGGCTGATAGGTACAGGGCTTGCCGTCGGGATGATAAACCGGCCCAAAGCCGCAGATCACCGCTGTTTTCAGCCGCGGCTCCAGGGCAAAAACCCATTGCGCCACGGCGCCGCCAAGGGAATTTCCGGCAACCGCCATTTTGCCGGGATCAATCTGCGCATGCACGGCCAGCAGTTCGACGCCGCGCAGCGTGTCCAGAACCATTTTGCCCATCATGCTGCGCGCAGCAGCTTCGGCAATTTGCTGCGCCCACGGCTGATCATGCGCACGCGTGCCGGTTTGTCCGCCGCAATGGCGTTCTTCTTCGCCGATCGTATCGATTGCCAGGCACGCGATGCCCGCTTTGGCATAAAGCTGCCCGGTATAGGCGTTGCATAAAGTGCTTTTGGATTCGCCGTGCCCGTTGGTCAAAATGACCGCCGGGACGCGCCGGCAGCCGCATTCAGGCAGATACAAAAGCGCCGTAACCCAGCTGCCGGGCTCGGATTGATAAATCCATTTTTCGATCCGGACGCCGTCAAACAGATTCTGCCCGGTTTGCCGGGCGCACAGGGGACGGTCCTGTTCCGGGATACCCAGCATCTCGCCGATCTGCTTACGCAATGGAACGCAGAACATGTGATACTTCCTCTCCTGTATTAAAATTCAAGCTTTATTGTTTTGAGCGTATCCGACGCCGCCGCTAATGTCAAGCGCCGCAGCGGACTCGGAAGGAAATGATTATCCGGTCATGGAAATGATCATTTCCTTTTTCAAAGACAGGGCCGGTGCGGCAGCTGCTCCTTTTTTTATAAAGAGCACTTTCAAATACCGCCCGGGGATATCGATCGTCCGGTTGCCTGTTTCGCTGATAATATGATAAAATAGGGGCAGCCGGCCCAGGGGCGCAGCCGTTTGAGCGCCCTGCGCGATCCGGATCATCCAATCGCCGTTTGGGGCGCAGCGGTCATGCCGCGCGGATCCAAACGGCATCGCTGCGCACCCTGTTTTTGTCCATGCGCGCCCGGCGTTTTGTCGCGATGGCGTTCAAAAGCAGGATGTATCCATCGCAGTTTTGCACGGGAGGAAAAGCATATGGCAAGAGCCAGCGGCGTATTGCTGCATATTTCGTCGCTTTGGGGCGATTACGGGTCGGGCTGCTTCGGCGACGAGGCGTTTGAATGGATTGATTTTTTGAAAAAAAGCGGGTTTACCTATTGGCAGGTGCTGCCGCTGGGCATTCCCGACGGATATTATTCGCCCTACAGCGCGCTTACGGCATTTGGCGGCAATCCCTGGTTTGTCGATCTGCGCCAGCTGTATCATCAGGGGCTGATTTCCGGCGCAGAGCTGGAGCAGCAGCGCCAGCAGCAGCCCTATTTATGCGAATTTGAACGATTGGCGCAAAGCCGGATGGCGCTTTTGCGCCGCGCCGCGCTGCGGGTAAAAAACCGCGCGCCGATCCGGGCGTTTATCCTGGCGCATCCGCAGCTTGCATCGCTGTGCCGTTTTATGGCCCTGCGGCAGGCCTATCCCGGCCTGCCCTGGCAGCAATGGCCCAAAGCTGCGCCCGATGCGCAGGAGGAATTTGTCTGGCAGTTCATTCAGCACGCCTTTTTTACCCAGTGGGGGCGCGTGCATGAATATGCCGCCAGCTGCGGCGTGCGCATCATCGGCGACGTGCCGATCTATGTAGGGGCGGACAGCGCCGATGTCTGGGCGTATCCGCAGCAGTTCGAGCTGGACGGGGCCGGGTATCCCACCCGCGTCGCCGGCGTCCCGCCGGATTATTTTGCCGCCGACGGCCAGCTGTGGGGCAATCCGCTGTATCGGTGGGATCAGATGGAAAAGGACGGCTACGACTGGTGGAGCCAGCGGCTGAAGCATCTGTTTTCCCTTTTTGACGGCGTGCGGATCGACCATTTCCGCGGGCTGGAATCCTATTGGTCCGTGCCCGCCGGGGCGTCAACCGCCCGCGAGGGGCAGTGGATGCCGGGCCCCGGGCTGCCGTTTTGCAAAAAAATCCGGGAGCTGGCGGGCGACAAGCTGGTCATCGCCGAGGATCTGGGAGAAATCACCCCGCAGGTCGCCCAGCTGGTGCGCGACAGCGGCTTTCCCGGCATGCGGGTTTTCCAGTTTGCCTTTTTAGGACAGGACAGCGTCCATCTGCCCTACCGGTATACGCCCGAATGCGTGGCCTATTCCGGCACGCACGACAACAATACCCTTTTGGGCTATCTTTGGGAGCTGGACGAGCCGACGCGGGCGCGCGTGCTGGAATATTGCGGTCACGAGGGCCCCTGGCAGCAGGGCTGCCGGGCGATTTTGCGCACCCTGTTTGCCTCCGGCGCCGATACGCTGATTCTGCCGGTTCAGGATTTGCTGGGAGACGGCGCGGACACCCGGATCAATACCCCCGGCACCGCGCGGGGCAACTGGCGCTACCGGCTGGCGCGGGAACAGTTTTTGGATATTGACGCGGCGCGATTTTTGCGGTTAAATGCGCTTTATGGGCGCTGCCCCAAAAAATAACGGAGAAATCTACATATTTTTATTGCCTGCATATCCTGCTCGTGGTATAATGGGCGCAGTCGATTCAATTTCATCAGGCTCGCGCCGGGAATTCCCCGGAAAAATACCCCGAGTACGAACAGGAGGCAAAAACCATGATTGCACTGCATTTCCCCAAGCTGTCCGGCTATGTGCGTACGGGCGAAATCTGCACCATTGCAACGCCGCACGCGCAGGGCGCGCTCAAATGCGCGCAGGACGCCTGTGTGTTTGATTCATCCGGTCCTGTGCCCAGTCAAAGCCGCGCTACGGCGCTTTGGCCGGACGGGTCGGTTAAATGGCTGCTGACTCATTTCATGGCCGATCTGCCCGCCAACAAGGGCACGGACGCTTATTATCTGGACAAGGGCGTCCCCGCGGCGCCGGCGCAGCCGGCACGCGCGGCGCTGCATGACGGCGCGGCCCGGATTGATACGGGCGCGCTGTGTCTGACCCTGGGCGGCCCCGGCCAGCCGGTGTTTGAAAGCGCGCGCTTTGCAGGCGGCGCGTTTGACGCGCAGGAGCTGACCGGCCCGGCGGTTACCGTCGACGGCCAGGACTATCAGGCGTTTGTCGGCCCGAAGGGCTGGCAAATCGTGGAAGCCGGCCCCGTGCGCACGATTGTCCAAACCAGCGGCAAGCATACGGGCGCGGGCGGGGAAAAGCTGGATTTCGATCTGCTGATCTATGCCTATGCCGGCAAGCCGTATGTGCAGGTTGAATACCGTTTCCTGCACCGGGAAGCGGCGCAGACGCTGTCGCTGACGGGCATGGGGCTGAACCTGGCCCCCAAAACGGCCGGCGAAAGTTGCGTGATCGGCCATTCCAACTACGCAACCCGGTTTATCAAAAGCCAGGGCGAAGAAATTTCCCATCTGATCGATCAGGATTATCTGCTTTATACCTCCAACGAGCAGATGCCGCAGGTCAACTTCGGCGCTTATTTCGCCGACTGGAAGGATCAGACGCGCGGCCTTTGCGTGAGCGTATTTCAGGCGTTCCAGAATTTCCCCAAGGGCTTTCATGTCAGCAAATCGGGCATGCAGGTCGAGCTGATCCCGCAGGGCTGGGGCGACATCACCGTGGCGCAGGGCATGGCCCGAACGCAGAAGATGCTTCTGCATTTCCACAGCGCCGGTACGCCGCTTCTGGATCTGGACGTGCGCGCATTGCAGTACAACATGCCGGATAAGCCCGGCATTGAGACCAAGGCGTATGTCGACGCCGGGCTGTACCGCGAATTTATCGGGGAAAAGCGCCAGATGAACGTCGAATTGTATTTGAAGCGTCTGGGCGAAACCACCGCCCACGCCTACGGCATGATGCACTGGGGCGATGCGCCGGACATGGGGTACACCACCCAGGGACGCGCCCGCGGCGATTATGTCTGGACGAACAACGAATATGACTACCCCCATCAGTGCATGATCGAGTACGCGCGCACCGGCAACCGCGCATATCTGGACCGCCTGCTGGTCGCCGCCGAGCACTGGCGCGACGTGGACGTGTGCCATTTCTCCGACGACCCGCTTTTGATGGGCGGCCAGCACATGCACAGCAAGTACCATGTGGAGGTGGGCTGCAAGCCCTCGCATGAATGGGTCGAGGGCCTGTGGGATTATTACCATCTCACCGGCGACGAGTTCGCCCGCCAGACGGTGCTGGGGATTGCCGAAAACGTCAACTATGTGCTCGTCAACGAAATTTTCCCGCTGGAGCGCTATACCGCCGCGCGCGAGGCCGGCTGGGCGCTGCGCACTTTCAGCGCGATGTATCTGGAAACCGGCGATGAAAAATGGCTCGAGCACTGCGACCGCATCGTGGACTATTTCACCAAATGGCGCGCGGATTACGGCGCATGGCTCCAGCCCTATACCGACCATACGATGGTGCGGGTGCCGTTTATGATCTCGGTGGCCTGCGTCAGCCTGATGATGTATTACCGCATCCGGCCCAGCGAACTGATCCGCGACCTGATCGTCACCGCCATGGACGACGTGCTGGAAAACTGCTACAGCTACGACGGCGTGCTTTATTACAAGGAGCTGCCCAGCCTGCAGCGCACCGGCACCAACCCCATCGCCATGCAGGCGCTGACGCATTGCTGGGAGCTGACCGGGGATAAGAAATACCTCGAGCGCGCGCTGGTGATGTTCCGCATGACCATCTTCTTAAACGGTATGGGCGGTTCCGGCCACCACGGCGGCAAAGTCCCGTCCAAGGACAGCGTCGTATGCGCCGGGGCGTCGCCCAAATCCTTTGCGCAGTATTATCCGTGCCTGGCAACCATCTATAAAGCGCTGATGGACAACGACATGCTGCCGGCGGATTTCTGCACCGCAGCAGCCTGGTAACAACGTCATTTTGGCGCGGCGTCCGGTATTGGGCGCCGCGCCGCCGTATCGGTACGGCCAATGCATCGCCGCTTCCCGCTTGCGCCCGCAGGGGCATACAGGCGCCCCTGCTTTGTGGTATAATATTCAAAAGCCTGCCGCAATGCGGCTTTTCTGCACAAACCCAGGCGCATGCCTTCCCCTCAATTCGGTAAAAAGGAGAAAAGAAAATGCTCAAAGGAATTCCCGCAGTCATCAGCCCGGAGCTTTTAAAAATTCTGGCGCAGATGGGCCATGGAGACGAAATTGTTCTGGCCGACGCCAATTTCCCGGCGGCAGCCTGCGCCAAGCGTGTGGTGCGCGCCGACGGCATCGGCGGCTGCGCCATGCTGGAGGCGGTTTTAACGCTTTTGCCGCTGGACACCTACGAAACGCCGGTGTATCTGATGCAGAAAGTGCCGGGTGACCCGGTTCCAACGCCGATCTGGGCGCAGTATGAAACGATTATCCGGCCGCATACGCAAACGCCGATGGGCAGCATCGAGCGCTTTGCCTTTTATGAACGCGCCAAAACCGCCTTTGCCGTCGTGCAGACGGGCGAAAAGGCGCTTTATGCCAACATTATTTTGAAAAAGGGCGTTTTGTGAGGCGAAATGATGAACAAACAGGGCTTGCTTTTTGCCTGGAGCGGGCAAAACCAATTTGACGCGGATTTTGCAAGGGGCAGCGCACAGGCGGACTTTGCGCAGGACGCGTCGCTGGAAGCGGACGAAACGCACGGCCGGGCGCTGCGCTGCGGCGCGCATGTGCGCATGTCCTGGCGCGCGCCGGGCAACCTGTATGCTCAGGCCGGCACGATATCGTTTTACTGGCGCGCCGTAACGGCGCTGAGCCGGACGCCGTTTCCGATTTTTCGCGTCGGCTATATCGACCATAGCAGCTGGGACGCGGTTTTTTTGCGCGTCGACTGGAACGACGGCGGGTTTGAAGCGTTTGTAACCGATTTGAATCTTTCGCGCTATTGCCTGCGCGCGCCCTGCCGCCCCGACCCGCAGGATTGGACGCGTTTGACCGTTTCCTGGCAGGAAAACGGGCAAATGTGCCTGTATGTCGGCGATACGCTGGCGGACAGCTGTCCAATCGATACGGTGCTGGACGCCGGGCTGGACCGCTTTGGCCTGCATGGGCGCGCGGTATCGCATTGGAACGTCTCAAGCTCGTTTAATTTCATCCGCACGGGCGATTTTGCTTCGATTGCGCTGTATGACCGCCCGATGACCCCGGCGCAGATCGACGGCCCGGACGCCGTCCCCCATCCGGATGGACGCGGCGCGGCGCGGCTGCGCCAATATGGGCTGGATCAGGAAAACCTGCCCCGGATCGGCGCGCAGGCGACCGTGCGCAAGGTCGAAATCGCCGACGCGTACGACCAGAAGCGCTGGTGGTATAAAAGCTGCGACGGCATCCGGGAAACCAGCTGGCCGGGCGTGTTTAACCGTTCCCGCCTGCGCGGACGCGACGACGTGTTCCAGCTGCCGGACTGGGACTGCTACAGCACCTCGGGCAAACAGATCACCTATCATTTGCCCGACGAACCGGTCAATGTCATCCAGATCGCCGGCAGCGCCTCCGGCCAATTGTCCTATGCCCCGCCGCAGGGGGCTCTGACGCCGCTGTTTGACCGGCAGGAGGGCGTCGAGCGATCCAGCCACCGGTTTGAGACGCGCGTCGGGGGCCGGATACGCTTTGAAAATCAATGGATTGAAGAGCCGATCGGCGATTTTTCCGCATTGTATCTTTCCGATACGATCGCTCAAACGCTGCCTCCGCTGGCCGCCCCGGGCGGTTCCCAGGCGCCGCAGACGCTCACGGAGGCGGTTTTGGGCCGGTTTGTGCCGCAGGAACGTCAAACGCTCGTATTTGACGGCCATCCATTGCAGGCCATCGCGCCGGCAGCGCCGGTATACCATCTGATGGCGCCGCTGCAAAACGATGCCCCCGCGGGTCTTAACGGCGCAGCGCTGGCCTTTTGCCTGAATCGTCCTGCGCGCTTCTCGCTGCTGGTGCGCGACCCGATTTTACCCTATCGCAGCCTGATCTGGTTTTCGTTCGCCGCAGACGCCGGGGCGCATACGCTTTTTGCCGATACGCGCAACCGGATTTTGCAGCCGAACGCCTGGCTGTACGCGCTGCTGGTATGCGACCGTCCGCTAAGCAGCGCGGAGCTGGCGCAGCTGCGCTTTGGCGCGGTCCAAATGCCGGCGCAGCAGGCCGCGGCGGAGCATGGCGCAGACCGCTTTACCCAGGTGCGCGACGTGTATGGGCATTTAACGGAGGAAAGCCCGCGCGAGGCGCGCTTTGCCCTGTGGCGCAGATGGCAGGGGGATTTAAACGACCTTCTGACCGCCTGCCCGGCGCATCCCGGCGCGGCGCGCTATCGCGACACCGCAAAATGGCGCGAGCTGATGCAGACCAGGCCGATAGACGAGGCGCTGGCCGTTTTTGACGCGCCGTATCAAACGCCGCCAAAGCCGGCGGGCATGCCGGAGTGGGCGCATCAGCAGCTGACCTATTTAAAGCGGTATGACGAATTGATCCGGTTTTGGGTCGACCATCGCCAGATTGAAAACGGCGAGCTGGGCGGCGGCCTGTCCGACGACGGCGATTTTACGGCCATGTGGGTGCCGCTGGTGCAGATGGGCGTATCGCCGGAAAAATATGCCGAATCGCTCAAACGCTGTCTGGACGCGTTTTACCAGCAGGGGATGTTCACCAACGGCCTGCCGTCGATTCAGACAGACGATCTGCACGCCTCAGAGGACGGCCTGGTAACGCTGGCGCAGGCGCTTGCCCTGGACGACGGCGACCCGGAAAACCTCGAGCGGGCGATGGAAACGGCGCGCGCCGCCTTCTGGCTCACCGGCGTCAACGCCGCCGGGCACCGGCACATTCGTTCCAGCTTTTTCAGCGGTTCGGTTATGGCGCAGGAAATGCCCTGGGGCACCAGCGGACCGGACAGCTATATCGCCCTTACGCCGCTGTGGCTTTTGGCGCGCTTTAACCGCAGCCCCCAATTGCTCGAGCTTTTGCGCCAGCTGGCCGACGGGCTTTTGGCGCATGTGCGCGACGGCAAAATTTTCAGCCAGATCGATTTTCAGTCCGATGCCGACACCATCGCAAAAAGCAACCACGGCCAGGCGGAGTTTTCGCTGCTTTGGCCGGCGTATGTGCTTTTGGGCGATGAAAAATATCTGGAGCCGGTTTTAAACCGGGTGCCGCTTGCGCCGGTCCCGCCGCGCGAAACCGCGTCAGATTCCCAGATTGCATCGCGCTATGCGCAGCTGAACCGACAGGCCGACGTGTGCGCGTATTACAACACGCTGGGCTATCCCTGGGTGGACCGCGTGTTCTTTGAAAATCTGGACATCCAGTACGACCGGCTTGGCGGCGTGGGCTTTCTGCGCTTTAACGCGTTTTATCCCCGGCATCGTTTTTCCTGGCGCTTTAACCCCGGCCTGGACGCGTTTGACGTGGCGATCCGCACCGTTTCCAGCGCGCCGGACGCGGTTACGCTCCGCCTTTTCTGCGCGGCGCAGGCGCCGGGTCAGGCGACGCTCACCGGGGCGCAGATCCGCCGCGGGCTGTGGCGCGTCAACGGCGCGCAGCCGGTTTTGTGGGGCCCCCATCTGGAGCTGCCGGTTGCCATCGTGCCGGGCGAACAAACCCTGACGCTCACGCTGGAAATCCCGCTGCCCCAAATCAGCGGCTATGATCTTGGCGTCAGCCAAAAGGATCTGCGTTTTTTTGCCCACGGGCTTCAGGTCACCGTCCATTCCCTGGGGCGGACCGCCGCGCCGCAGACGGATATCGTACTGATGCGCGGCCAGCGCGTTTTGCGCCGGGAAACCATCCCGCCGCTGCCCGCTGCGGACGATCTGTACCCCAAAACCTGGCAGGTCAATTTCTATCTGCACGGGCTGGAGGACTTAACCGGCTGCCGCGTGGTGATCGACCCGGACAGCCAGCTGACCGAAATTACCCGCGCCAACAACGAAGCCGTCGTTTTAAACGACCCGCGCGATCACCGGCAGAAAAATCCCACGCGCCGCGGCGGCGCAATGCCGCTGTAAAAACGGGATGCGCGAATGGCTTTGTGTACATCCCATTTGACAGCCCGCCGGGAACCGGCCGTATCGAATACCAAAAAATCCTGATCAGGGACGTTCCGGTTTTCCGGCGCGTCCCTTGTTTTTTGGGGTAAAAGTCCTCATACCCGTACCCAGGCGCTTCGCCAAAGCCGTGCAGCGGAACCGAGCGCCCCGCTTTCAAGCCCGCACAGAGAAAAAACAGAAAAACACGCCGAAACGCTTGCCAAGCCCTTCTGTCAATGTTATAATAAAGTGTACGGCGTTTGATCCGCGCAAGCAGGGTTCGCCGTCATGGAGAAGTATCGAAGTGGTCGCAACGAGAACGACTCGAAATCGCGGTCGCTTTCAGGTAGCCCTCTTAGCGGAAACCCTTGATTTTGTGGGGTTTTTCGGGTATCCTTAACTAAATAAATTTCCTTGTTCTCCCCATCAGTTCTCCCCGTTTTCCGAGGTGCTGATGTTGAGATAAATCTTGGAGCGGTATCGAAGTGGTCATAACGGGACTGACTCGAAATCAGTTGAACCGCAAGGTTCCGTGGGTTCGAATCCCACCCGCTCCGCCATTCAAAGCCTGTAAACCTCGTGTTTGCAGGCTTTTTTCTGTTCTTTTCACGCTTCATTCGATCCCTCACGGGGTTTTCCGTCAGCTTTTCCCGTTCTCCCTTAACCGTTGTGGGGAGAACATTGAGGAGAACTGATCCCCAAACCACTGAGCATTGCATCAGCGGATGTGAGCTTGGAGCTGTAATCGAGATGGGCGTAAATGTTTGCCGTCGTTGAGAAGTCGCTGTGACCAAGCCACTCCTGAATCTGCTTCATCGAAACACCGTTCGCTAAGAGAAGCGACGCGCAGCTATGCCGGAGATCATG
>DCTY01000068.1 GCA_002329335.1 Christensenella sp. UBA1428 | reverse complement strand
TCCTTGGAATAATTGGTCTCGCGGTTGATCTTCAGCGGAATGTGATGCGCTTCGGCGTACTGGATTTCCTCCTCGCGGCTTTTGATGTTCCAGATCCGCCAGGGGGCGATGACGGGCATGTTGGGCGCAACCGCCTTGATGGCCAGCTCAAAACGCACCTGGTCGTTNNGCAGCCGTGGCAGATGGCGTCCGCGCCCTCTTTCAGCGCGATTTCGGTCAGCCGCTTTGCGATGATCGGACGGGCGAAAGACGTTCCCAAAAGATAGGTGCCTTCGTATTTTGCGCCGGCCTTGAGCGTGGGGAAAATATAGTCGTTGACAAATTCGTCCTTCAGATCCATCACATACAGCTTGGACGCGCCGGTTTTGAGGGCCTTTTCCTCCAGCCCTTCCAGCTCACCGGACTGTCCGACGTCGCCGGAAACCGCGATGACCTCGCAGCCTTCATAGGTTTCTTTCAGCCAGGGGATGATGATGGACGTGTCCAGTCCGCCGGAATATGCCAATACGATTTTCTTATAAGTGCTCATGCGAATACCTCCGATCTTTCGATCCGTTTGTTGTCCTTATTATAGCAACTTACCGGCGCTTGTCAATAGTTTTTCGCATAAAAATTAGATTTTTTTGAATATAAATGTTCGCAAATCCTGAATAATGAATATATAACCGAAAAAATATGCATAAAAAAGGTGGAATACCGTATAAAAAGGGTATAATAATGCCGTTCCCGCACAACGAATGCGGGGAACGGCAAACAAAGACGAACATTCAGACTGGACGATGCGCTGTTTTGAGGCTAAAACTGCACTGTGAGCGGAAGCGCTTTTTGGCCGGTAAGCGCCTGGGTGCGCGCGTCCGGCTGGCCAAAGCCGACAAACAGCGTGAAACGGTCCGAATCCAGCCGGCGCGTACCGGCGTCATCCACCGCCAGAAACGCCCGGGGTTCGACCTGGATGCGCAGCGTTTGACATGCGCCGGCCTCCAGCGCAATGCGCGCCATGGCGCAAAGGCTGTGGTTGGGAACCGCCCAGGCGGATTTTTCATCGCGGATATAAACCTGAAGGACTTCCTCAAACGAAAAATCGCTTTCGTTTTCAACGATAACCTCGATTTGCGCGCCCGTTTGCGCGTCGGCGTGCAGGAGCCGTGCGCTTTGCAGTACGGCCCTGCCGTAGCTGAGCCCATAGCCAAACGGATAAAGCGGCTGCCCCTGATAATAGCGATAGGTGCGCCCCTTCATGGAATAGTCGCAGAAATCTGGCAGATCGTCGGTGCTGTGATAAAACGTCACCGGCAGCTTGCCGCTGGGCGACACTTCGCCAAAGAGCGTGCGTGCAACGGCCAGTCCGCCCTGCGAACCGGGATACCAGGCCTGCAAAATCGCGCTGCAATGCTCCTGCGCATAGCCGATGGCCATGGCGCTGCCGGTCATATGAACCAAAACAACGGGCTTGCCCGTTTCACACAGCGCCTCAAGCAGGCGCTGCTGGCCCTGCGGCAGATCGAGCGTCTTTTTGTCCCCGGAATCGAAAATACCCAGCGTGTCTTTTTGTTCGCCCTCGAGGTTTTCGTCCAGCCCCAGGCAGACGATAACCACGTCGCACAGACGGGCAATCCCTACCGCTTCGCTGATCCGGTCGTGCGCCTGCGCAAGCCGTTCCACCTTGTCGGCGGCGATGTCCGAGCCCTCGCTGTAGAACACCCGCGCCCGGCCGCCCAGATACTCCTGGATGCCTTCCAGCACCGTGATATTGCGCTGCGCGGTGCCGTGATAATTGCCGCGCAGGGCGATGCGGCTGTCCGCGTTGGGCCCGACGACGGCGATTTTTGACAGCTTTGCGGGATCCAGCGGTAAAATACCGTCGTTTTTCAAGAGCACAAAGCTGCGTTCGGCGGCCTTTTGCGCCAACGCCAGATGCGCGTCGCAGCCCACGCAGTCATAGGGAATTTTGTGATAGGTGCATCTGTCGTCAAAAAGCCCCAGCCGCATGCGCGTCGTCATGGCGTGCTCGCATGCGCGGGTGATCTCCTCCTCGGAAACCAGGCCTTCCTCATAGGCGCTCATGATATATAAATAGGTATTGCCGCAGTTGATGTCGCAGCCTTCTTTCAGCGCCAGCGCCGCGGACTGCTGCATGGTAGCGGTGACCTTGTGATGCTCGTGAAAATCGCGGATTGCCCAGCAATCGGAGGTAAAGTAGCCGTCAAACCCCCATTTGCCGCGCAGGATTTCGCCCATCAGCGTCGGACTGGCACAGCAGGGCTCGCCGTCAAACCGGTTATATGCGCCCATAACCCCTTCTACCTTTGCCTGTGTGACCAGCTCTTCAAAGGCCGGCAGATAGGTTTCCCATAAATCCTTTGCAGAAGCCTGCGCGTCAAATTCATGGCGCAGACGCTCCGGGCCGGAATGAACGGCAAAATGCTTGGCGCATGCCGCGGCTTTCATATAGCCGTATTCATCCTTTTCCTGGAGGGCGCAGACAAACGCTTTGCCAAGCTGCTTGGTCAGGTAGGGGTCCTCGCCGTAGGTTTCATGCCCCCGGCCCCAGCGCGGGTCGCGAAAGATATTCACATTGGGCGACCAGAAAGTCAGCCCCTTGTAAATATCCCGATCCTCCTGCGCGCTGTAAAGGTTGTATTTGGCGCGCCCTTCCTGGGCGATGACCGCGCCGATCTGGCGGATCGTGTTTTCGTCAAACGTTGCCGCCAGACCGATGGCCTGCGGGAACATCGTGGCGGTGCCGGCGCGCGCAACGCCGTGGAGCGCTTCGTTCCACCAGTTGTACGCGGGCACGCCAAGGCGCTCGATGGCCGGCGCGTCATAGCGCAGCTGGCTGGCGCGCTCCTGGATGGTCATGCGGGAAACCAGATCCTTTGCGCGTTGTTTAAAAGAAAGGGACGTATCCAGATACGGTGCTTGAGCCATAACAGAAAATCTCCTTTGCAGCGGTAAATATGCGTCTTTATCATAGCATACCCGATACGCCGGTTCAAGGCGCTTCTTTTCAAATGAAAGAAAATATGATAAACTGCTTCATGAACAAAAACATGTGAATATGGAGGCGTAATCGATGCAGATGAATCAAACCTTCCGTTTTACAAAGGCGGTATTTTACCAGCTTGGGCCGATTCCCATGTATGAGCCGTTTCAGGACGCCACCCAGCCGGAGCCGGTGACGACGGTGGACGGCGCCTGCTATCTGAAGCTGTACGATCAGGACGGTACGGTTGGCGTAGGCAGCGCGTCCAGAACGCTGGTGGATAAATTTTTGCCGCTGCTGCTCACCGGTAAGCAGGAAAATTATGAGGATTTATACCAGCGCCTGTTCTGGGCCTATCGCAACGATGGGTTTTCCGGCCCGACCTATGGCGCCCTTGGCGCGCTGGACACGATTTTGATCGATTTGATGAGCCGCCGGGCCGGCTTGCCGATGCACCGTTTTTTGGGCGCGCAGCGCGACTGGGTTTACGCCTATGCCAGCGGGCACAGCTGCCATAAATCCATGGACGAGCTGGAAGCGGAAGCGTTGGACTGGAAAAGCCGCGGCTACACGATGTATAAAATGAAGGTCGGCACCCGCTACGGCACCCAGATTGAACGCGATGTGCAGCGGGTAAAGCTGATGCGCCAGGCTATCGGCCCGGAAGCCAGGCTGGCGATCGACGCCAATCAGCTGTGGAATGCCGACGACGCGATGCGCTTTTTTGAAAAGGTCGAGCCGTATGATATTTACTGGTACGAGGAGCCTGTTCATTCCCACGATCTGGTGGAGCTTGAAAAGCTGTGCAAAATGTGCCCGGTGATGGTCGCGATGGGCGAAAGCCTGCGCAATCATTATTTCTTTAAGGCGTACATCGACGCGGGCGTGCGCCACTTGCAGGCCAATCCGCCGCTGATGGGCTGGCGCGACTGGAGCCAGGTGCGCGATATGGCCAAAGCGCACGGCCTGATGTTCTCCGCCAACGGCAATGTCTCCACAACGTTTTTGGCCACCTGCTGTGAAGCGACACCGCAGGAATACCTGCGTCCGCGCCGGCTGCCGGTTTTGGATTTGATGCGCAAGCGTCCGCTTGAAAAGGACGGCAAATTTTTCCTGCCCGACGAGCCCGGCGTGTGTCTGGAGCCGGACTGGGCGCTGCTGGAAGCGCGCGGACTGCTTAAAACGGTACAGTATTTCTATGCCAAATAGATGGAAAACCGGAAGGACGGCGGCTGCGTGCAGGGTTCCCTTCAAACGCTGCGCTCCAAACAGCCCTTGACAGATGCCCCGTTTTTTTATATCATGCGCCTGTGACAGACGTTTTTTCTGGCGCGCGGGGGCTGAAGCGTTCTCCGGGTTTATCCGAAATGTTTTTGCAGGCTGACGATTTCTGTGACGCAAAGCGCGTGCAGAAGCTGTCAGCCTTTTGTTTGAGAGGTAAAAAAGATGCTGTTTTCTTTGGGACTGGTGTTTCTGATCGGCCCGGCTGCGGCGGCGCTGTGCAGAAAGCTGAAATTGCCGCCGGTAATCGGCATGCTGGCGGTCGGCATCGCGCTTGGACCGTATGCGGCCAATCTGATGGACGACGCCGTTTTGGCGATCAGCGCCGAGCTGCGGCAGATTGCGCTGGTCATTATTTTGATCCGGGCGGGGCTTTCCCTTCGTCTGGAGGATCTGAAAAAAGTCGGCCGGCCGGCGCTGATGCTGTCTTTTGTTCCGGCGGTCTTTGAAATTGCGGCGTTTATCGCGTTTGCGCCCTTCCTGCTGGGCGTGACACGGCTGGAGGCCGCGATTATGGGCGCCGTGATCGGGGCGGTCTCGCCGGCGGTCGTCGTACCCAAAATGGTAGCGCTGATGGAATCGGGCTACGGCGTGGAAAAACGAATTCCTCAGTTGATTCTGGCCGGCGCTTCGCTTGACGATGTGTTTGTGATCGTTTTGTTTTCCACGTTCATTTCGATGGCGCAAAACGGCAGCGCAGCGCCGATGACGGCGCTGGTACAGATTCCGTCGTCGATTTTGCTGGGGCTGGCGTCGGGCGCGCTTATCGGCTGGCTGCTGGCGAAAATATTTGAAACGGCGCACGAAAAACGGCGCACGATCCGCAACAGCCTGAAGGTGATTTTGATCTTGGGGTGCGCATTTTTGCTGGTTGCCGCAGAAAAAATTCTTGAAAGCCAAATTCGCGTCTCCGGCCTGCTGGCGGTGACCAGCATGGCCTGCACACTCAATATTCGATGCGCCGGCGGCGTGCCCAAACGGCTGTCGGAAAAATTCGGAAAGCTTTGGCTGGCGGCGCAGGTGCTTTTGTTTGTGCTGGTCGGCGCGGCGGTCGATATCCGCTATACATTGGCGGCTGGGCCGCGGGCGCTTGGGATGCTTGCGCTTGGTCTGGCTTTTCGGTGCGCCGGCGTCTGGCTGTGCCTGGTTAAAACGCCGCTGAACCGGCGCGAAAGACTGTTTTGCATGATTGCATACCTGCCAAAGGCTACGGTGCAGGCCGCTATTGGATCCGTGGCGTTGTCTCTGGGGCTGCCCTGCGGGCAGATTGTTTTATCCGTTGCGGTGTTGGCGATTCTCACGACCGCGCCGCTGGGCGCAATCGGCATGGACCTGACGGATAAAAAGCTGCTTGAAAAAATGCGACTTCATCCTCCGACACCCGGCGGAGCCGCCTAAAAGCAGCGTCTCTTTGCCGGCGGTATCGTAAAATGCACTGGGGCGCGGCGTGCTCCGCGACATTTCGGTGCAGCAGGGCTGCGTGATCGGGGTTCAAAATTCCGTGACGGGCAAAACGACAATATTCATAGCCCGAACCTGCATCGATTGCTTATTCGGGCGTTGAAGCCGGCAGTGGGGCATCGGGACGAAATGCCGGTTCGCTTTTGCTGCGCGCCGCCTGCTGCTTGATGCTGCAAATGGCCTGCAAAAGCCAGTCTTTCAGGCCGTTTAAGTTGACCGGGTCGTATACCGTATCAAACGGCGTATGGATGCGGTCCATATAAAGCCCGATAAGCGGCGCTTTTTTCAGCGCGCATACGGCGACGCCCTGCCGAAACTGCATCTGATCGGAGGGGTAGATCGTCCATGCGGCGGCGCAGCATACCGGCGTTTTTCCGGCAGCCTGCGCGCTTTTTTCAAATGCTTGCGCTAAAATGGCATAGCGGGGGTTTTGCCGCGCCGCTTTTTTGGCGCAGAGCATCCAATGCGTTCCGTCTGAAACGCAGTCCAGATTGACCAGCAGCTTGTTTGCCATTTGCCTGCGGTGTTTTCTTTGAAAAAAGGCGGAGCCGAAAAGCCCCAGCTCTTCGTTGTCAAACAGGACCAGCGCAGCGTTTGCCCGGCTGTTTTCCGGCAAAGACGCCATCAGCTCCAGCACGACGGCCGTGCCGGAGGTGTTGTCGTTGGCGGTATGCGGGTTGGCAAAGCCGCAGATCATCTGCACACAGATCAAAAGCGTGAACAATGGACATAAAAACGCCCTCACCATCGGCTGATTCAACCAGCGTCCCAGCAGCGCGGCCAGCGCGATGGGCGGGATAAACAGCGCGGCGCACAGCAGCAGCTGATAAAGCAAAAAACAAAGGGGGTTGCGCGGCGTGATAAAATTGGGCAGCGGCAGGGCCGCGCAGGTATCGTAATGGGCGGTGACGACGATTTGGGCCGTTTCCAGGTCGCCGATAACGATATTGCGGCTTTTCGGCGCCATACCGCCGGTTTCGATGGCGCAGGACCAGCCGTGCTGATGGCATAAATTTTGAACATAGCCGATAAACGCCCTTTTTTGACGGCTGCTTTTGCGAACCGGATGAACGGCGATCAATTCCTGTGCGATGGACATGGATTTCACCTGCTTTGCGCGTTTTTTTTATTATACCATATGGATGCGGCAAAATCATGCGGTTCCGAAAAAAGCGCTTTTGTCCGTGTATTGCCGGCAAATGTTTGGGATATATGTGCAAAATCGAGCGGATCGGGCAACTTTATCATGCCGACCGTTCCGGCTTTAAATGAACAAGTGTTGGTATAAGGCCTTTCTTGTGCGAAATGGCTGCGCGAAGTTTATATCTGGTTTCAAGATTTGTTGACTCGTCTATCGAAGCGAATGTGTATATGCATGGAAAAACGGGAAAAAGACAGGCGCGGCATGCGGATGGGAACGATTGAAGAGATAATGGAACTTTTTTAAAAATGTATATTTAAGAATTTTTTGAAAAAGTGTAACATCGATTGGGACTGGACAAACAGCGTTTGATACGGTATAATAACAGCAAAAGGAAAATAGATGGGCTTGATTTTATGATAAAACGGGCGCAGATTCCGGATAATCGCTGGTGAACTTGCGCAATGGTGAATTTTTATCAGGGAATTCAGCCGGAGGACTCAAAAATCATAAAAAAGTATATTTTGGCAGCGCAGGATGAATTTCCTGCGCTGCCGGCGTATTGGGCGAAGCGGACAAAAGGAGGTAAAATATGCGGAAAAACCATCAGGTGCGTCAACTGTTATCGCTGTGGGGCGCTGCGCCGCTTTATTTGAGGGAATGGCAGAACGACCTGGAGACGTTTGGCCAGCTGACCAAACAGATGCATACGCTTTTGGCGGCGCAGACACAGCGCAGGATGCCTCAGCTGCTGGAAGCCAACAGCGCGGCGCAGACCCGGACCCAGTTGTGCCGCATGGAGGCGTATTATTTAAAGACCGCGCAGGCGACGCAGCTGGCGCTTCAGGATGTATTGCGTGTCAGACGTTTTGTGGATACACTTTTGCAGATGCTGCGTCCCAACGAATACGAAACGGTCGCGCAGTATTATAAGCACGGAAAGGGATGGGAAGCCATTGCGCGAAAGCTGGGCGTTTCCCAGCGTCAGGCGCAGCGAATCCTCAACGGCGTTTTGGAGGAACTGGATTTGCTGCTGGATATTCAGGCGCTGGATCAGCTGTGCAAATCCAAGCAGATCCGAAGCTATCTGGATTTGCAGGTTCGCAATTCCAAACCGCCGCAGGAGGCTGCGGGCGTTTCGTCCGGCGCAGCGCAGCCGGACGCGGGCTAGAAGCGGCGGAGCGGACGACTGAAAACCATGCAAAAGGCAGACAAAACGATCGGGTTATGCTATAATACAAAAAGCGTGCCTGAAAACAGAAAACTGTTGCGGATAAAAGGGCGTTTGATTGCCGTGTTCCTGCGAATAACGGAGCGGAGTCGGCACACGCAGCGCTTTTGGAAGAAAAGGGGCGGATTTTTATGCAGGAAGTGGCTGACGCGATGGCCTATGTGCGAAAAAAAGCGGAGGAACAGCTGCCGTCCCAGCTGGAACGGCTCCGGACATACGGCGTATCCCTCGAGATGGCTGGGGCGCTTGCCCAAAGGCTGCGCAGCTGTACCGTGACCGTCAGCTTTCATCCGGACCGCCTTGCCGCCAATGGCCTTACGGTGCTGGAAAGCCTGTGGGAACAGGGCCAGTACCGATGCCAGTTTGAAACGGGAACGACCAACGGCGGCGCGTCCGCTTATCCCGGCGGGGAGCGTTATCTGTGGGAACAGCGTCTGTTCGGCGGCGCATATACACCGGCGCAGCGCTGCCGGCCCAAATACGGCGCGCTGAATCTGTTCTCGTACCTGGACGGCGCGTCCTGCCGGTTTGGTTCCTGCTATCTGACGCTTGCGCCGCAGGCGCTGGCGTGGTGTACCTTCGCCTATGGCGACAGCTCTGTCAACCCCCAGGCGGTCTGTACCGCCGATACGATGGAAATACTCGTCTGCGCGATGCTGGATGACGCGGCGCAAAACGGGAAATTGCTGGATCATACCTGTACGCTGGAGCAGGGCGTTGAGCGGATCCGTACTGCGGGAACGGCGCCGGAACACCGGCTGGGGCATAATTTGGACGACTGCATCGAGGTGCACCTGCATGGGCCGCTTGCGCTTGGAAGCGATGCTTCCGGGCTGTTTATGGACCGATCGTTTGAAGCGACGCCGTATGCTGTTCTTGCCCGGCGTCTGGCGGCGCGGGAGGGATTGACGCTGGGATGGATCCCGGAGCGCCGGCTTGAAATCGGGCAGATCGGCGACGCCTTCCGCGGCCCCATGATGCGTCCGCTGGCGGAGGCGATCGACCGTCAGTTTGGGCAGGGGGGATACGTCAATGCCGCGCGCATTGGGGACGCCTCGCGCGACAGCCTGCGCGATGCGCGCAAATGGGCGTTTCTGGGCGACGCGCACCAGCAATTTCAGCGGTTTAAACAGCTGTGGCATTATACGGCGCGTTTTGGCAGCGCGCCAAAATGCGTTTAAAACAGGAGGAACAAAATGTCGCTTTTATCGGAAGGTTTTTACAACCATGCAGTTGAGGATTGTGTCAGCCGGGCGATTGGAAGACCCTGGCGTATCACGGGCATCATGCCCCATCAGGGCGGAGCGATGCATGACGCGGCGCGCATGTGCGGCGATGGCATGGACGTGTTTGTCAAGGTTGGCGTTCGGCCGTTTTCGCTGGACCAGTTTGAACAGGAGGCCTGGGGATTGGACTATCTGCGGATTCACAGCGGCATCAGGACGCCCCAGGTGCTGGGCGTTTGCATGGTGGGCAGCCATGTATTGCTGGTGATGGAAGCCATTGACACCAAACCACTGTTGACCAAAAGCGACTGGCAAATCCTTGGCAGCGGCCTTGCGCAGCTGCACCGCACGACCTGGGATCACTGCGGGCTTGCCACCCACAGCTATCTGGGCATCTTCCGTCAGGATAATACGCCGGAGGATTCCTGGGCGGCCTTTTACGGGCAGCGCCGTCTGCGCGACAGCATGCAAATGGCCATTCGTGCGGGCAACATGACGCCGGAGGCGATTGGCGCAGTGGAGCGTTTGATCGAAAAGCTTCCCCAGCTGTGCGATCCGGACGAGCCCTTTGCGCTTTTGCACGGCGATCCATGGATTGGCAATCTGCTTTTCGACGGCCGGCAGCTGGTGCTGATCGATTGCAGCATCTACTATGGCAATCGGGAGATCGATCTGACGACGGTGGACCTGTTCCGGCCGGTGGATCCGACGCTGTTTGACGCCTACCAGGCCTGTTATCCCACTGCGCCAGGGTTCTCATCGCGCATTAAGCTTTGGCGCATCAATCAATGGTTGGGGCATGTGACCTTATATGGGGAAAAATCCATGCCCAAACTTTTAGATGCGGTAAAAACCTATTTGTAACGGTTTGCGAAAACATAAAAAGACAATTTTATAGATTTTTAGCTAAAAATAGACAAGCTTGCAGTGCTTTTGCTATAATTTTACTGCGCTTTGTGGTATGCCGGCCTGAATATCTGTGCTGTATTGGAACACAGCGCGGATATTCAGGCTGTCGCTTATAATTGGCAGTCTGCCGGGATACCATAACGGCGTATTTTATGATAAGGCGGAATGCAGGCATGGTGAAAAACAAACAGATTGGCTCCAAACAGCTCAGGCGATTTTTGGCGGCGCTTGCGCAGGCGGAAAAAAGTGCGGCGACATTGCGCAAATACCGGCGGGATATTTTGACTCTGATGGAATTTATGTCGGATCAGCCTGTGGACAAAACGCGGATGATCGCTTATAAGGCCTATTTGGAACAGCGCTATGCACAAAGCAGCGTCAATTCAATGCTTTCGGCGGCCAATGCTTTTTTGCGTTTTTTGGGTATGGAAGATTGCCGGGTTAAGCTATTGCGCCGGCAGACGCGCGTTTTTTGCCCGGATGAGCGGGAATTGACGCGCGAGGAATATTTCAGGCTGCTGCATACCGCGGCTGCGCAGGGAAAAACGCGCCTGGGACTGGTGCTGCAGACCATATGCGCAACCGGCATCCGTGTGTCGGAACTGCAATTTATTACGATTGAGGCGGTGAAATTGGGGCGTGCGCAAGTAACCCTGAAAGGGAAAAGCCGTGTGATTTTTCTGCCGCAGCAGCTGTGCCAGGTTTTGACCAGTTATCTTGAACACCAGAATCGTACCGACGGGCCGGTTTTTATTACAAGCGGCGGTAAGCCGCTGGATCGGTCCAATATTTGGTCGGGGATGAAAAAACTTTGCAAGGATGCGCAGGTAGCGCCGCAAAAGGTTTATCCCCACAACCTGCGCCATCTGTTTGCGCGTACGTTTTACAGCGTGGATCAGGACCTGGTACGGCTGGCGGATATCCTTGGACACAGCAGCATTGAAACAACCAGGATTTATACCCGGGAAAGCGGCAGGGAGCACGAGCGAAAGATTGCTGCGCTTGGACTGGTGATGAACTGAAAAAAACACCACATAATACGAATTATGTAGTGATTCATTTTACGGCATATTTTGTTTTGCATTTTGAGGCAATGCAACGAATATCAATTATTTTTTCATTCTTATTTTATCAAATTATCCCTGCTTTCGTCAAGCAAAGTTTATATTATTTACGAAAATACCCAGCATGATCTTTGGCAGAAACAAAAAATGCCGTACAAAACGGCACAACAGCATTGTAATTTTTAATAAAAATAGATTTTCCCATTTCATGTAATTCCATGCCAAATTTGCGCATGGCTTTTTTCGTTTTCGGAGCCTCCTCAAAAAAACGCTTAAAACAAGGAAAAGATGCGCTTTACCATATAATTCGTATTCTGTAGTTTTATGGTTTGTTTGGTATGCGGTAAACAAAATGGCGCAGTGCTGCGGATCCGGCTGGGGGAGTATATGTGGTAAACTGTAAAAAATTAGCCCGGGAACTTGCAAGAAGCACTGGCCTGAAGCAAAAAGAGTGCGAGGCGGTGCTGCGCGCGCTGCACCCGACGATTGCACAGATGCTGCGAAACGATGAAAAAGTCAATATCACCGGCCTGGGTATTTTTTCAACCCGCGTACGCAAACCGTGGACGGGTACCAATCCGCTGACGGGCGAGCCGATGGTGGTTCAGCCCCAGCGGGTGCCGGTTTTCAAACCGTCCAAATCCTTTCATGATCTGGAAATTTAGGCGTTTTTTGCGGCATCGCGCGTTTGCTTGGTGGAGCGGATGATGCGGCGGCAATAAAATGGTCTTTATACTTTATGAGTATTTTATTGTGTTGAAAAACGATTGCGCATCGATGATAAAGCGCCGGAAGGGTTCGACCGGCGTTTTATGTTTTCAATACAGTTTGGGATGCATTACAATAAAAAACGGCGCGCCCGGACAGGGCGCGCCGTTGCGGTTTAAATCATCAGACGCTCGGGAGCGTCTGCGGCGGGAAGATCAGAAAAGCTGATCGACCTGCTGCTGGGAAACCATTTTGACGCCGTTTTGTTCAAACAGTGCGGCGCAGGCGTCCTTGTCGGACGGCCGCAGAATCAGCACGGCGTCGTCGGTGGAGCCGTGAACAAAGGAATAGGTATATTCCAGATTGATGCCGGCCTTTTCCATCAGCGCCAGCACGCTGGACAGCCCGCCCGGGCAGTGCGGCGTACGCAGGCAGATGACGTTGTTGATTTTGGCGATATACCCCGCGCCGCGCAGCGCGTCCATCGCAGGATCCAGGTCCGGCGACGCAACGATGATGCGTACAATGCCAAACCCGGCGGTATCGGCAATGGACAGCGCCAAAAGGTTGACATTCTTTTCGGCCAGCAGGGCGGTCAGCTCGCGCAGCGCGCCGCGCACGTTCTCAAGATAGACGGAAATCTGTTTGACGAACATCGAAAGAACCCTCCTTTTACAGCTTGCGGTTGTCGATGACGCGCTTGGCCTTGCCTTCCGATCTCGGGATCGATTTGGGCGGCACAAGCGTAACCCTGGCGGAGATTCCCACCACGGATTTGATCTGATTGACAATATGATCGCGCAGCGATTCGACCTGTCCCACCGTGTCGGAGAACATTTCCTCGCTCAATTCCACGCGAACCTCCAGCGTATCCTGGCCATGGACGCGGTCGACCACCAGCACATAGTGCGGCGCGACGCCCTGCATGCCAACCAGGACGGACTCGATCTGAGAGGGGAACACGTTGACGCCGCGGATGACGATCATATCGTCGGTACGGCCGGTAATGCGGCCCATGCGTACGGTCGTGCGGCCGCAGGCACAGGGCGTGTCGTCCAGAACGCAAATGTCATGGGTGCGGTAGCGCAGCATCGGCATACCGGTTTTGGTGATGGTCGTAAACACCAGTTCGCCCGCGGTGCCGCAGGGCAGCGGATCGCCGGTGACGGGGTCGATGATTTCGGCGATGACATGATCCTCGTTGACGTGCATGCCGTGCTTTTCAAGACATTCAAAGGAAACGCCGGGGCCGCCGATTTCTGTCAGCCCATAGATATCGCACGCGTCGATGCCCAGCAGATTCTCGATCTGTACGCGCATCTGCTCGGTCCAGGGCTCTGCGCCGAAGCAGCCGGCGCGCAGCTTGATTTCCTTGGGGTCAATTCCCGATTCGTGCAGCGCTTCGCCCAAATACGCCGCGTAGGAGGGCGTGCAGCACAGCATGGTGACGCCCAGCTCGTGCATCATCATCAGCTGGCGCTGCGTGTTGCCGCTGGACATCGGCACGACCATTGCCCCGATCTTTGTCGCGCCCTGATGCGCGCCCAGACCGCCGGTAAAAAGCCCGTAGCCATAGCAGACCTGAACGATATCGTCCTTCGTGCCGCCTGCGCCGGTGAGCGTACGGGCCATCATTTCCGTCCAGACGTCTACGTCGTTTTGCGTATAACCGGACACAATCGGCTTGCCTGTTGTGCCGGAGGAACCCTGAATGCGCACGATATCGCGCTTGGGCGCGGCCAGAAGGCCAAAGGGGAATTCATCGCGCAGGTCGGTCTTTTCCATAAAGGGCAGATAGCGCAGATCGTCCACGCTGCGGATATCCTCGGGCTTGATGCCCTTCTCATCCATGCGCCGGCGATAAAGCGCGACGTTGTCATATTCCAGTTTGACCGTTCTGCGCAGCCGTTCGCCTTGCAGCTGGCGGCGCTGCTGACGGTCCATGCATTCCATTTCAGGATTGTAGATCAGGTGTTTCTGGTTCATGTAGGGGGTGCCTCCTTGTCGCTTCCGTACTTCCATGCTGCGCCGGACGGCGGCTTTGCCGCGTTCCCGGCTGACAGGGCAAACCACACGGCAAAACAGCCCTTTGCGCAAAGCGCGGCGGGCATCGCGCCATTGTGTTTTTATGCCATTTATTATAGCACGCCCTGCAAAGTGCGTCAACGCGGCCGGCGGTATGGCTTTGCCCTGGCGTGCAAGATGCAGATCTGTTTGGACGATCCTTAAGGCGGGGCGGCCTTAACCGGTGGTTATGTTTTTTGCTCCGGCGTTAACAAGCGTTCAATAGCAATTGCGTCTGCTTTGTGCTATGCTGAAACGGTAAAAGCGTATTTTATGGAGGTGCTTGTATGCAAATCGGCTCGGTGATCCGAAAATACAGAAAAGAAAAGGGCATGACCCAGGAAGAAATGGCGCGCAGGCTCGGGGTAACGGCTCCGGCAGTCAATAAATGGGAAAACGGCAATACAACGCCCGATATCGCGCTTTTGGCGCCGATTGCCCGGCTGCTTGGCGTCAGCCTGGATACGCTGCTGAATTTTCAGGGCGATTTGTCCGACCAGCAGCTTCGATCACTGATCCGGCAGGCGGAAAGCCTTTTGGCGTCCCAACCGTATGAAACCGCGTTTGCATGGGCGAAAGCACAGATGACACAATATCCCCAGTGCGACACGCTGATCTATTCGCTGACGACGATGCTCCGGGCAAGCAGCATGAAGCAGGGAAAGCAGGAACAATACGACGATTTTTTTGAGCGCTCCTATGCGGGCCTTTTAAACAGCGGCGAGGCGTCGGTGAAAACTGCGGCGGCGCAGGCGCTGTATTACAGCGCCATCGAGAAAAAGCAGTATGAAAAAGCGCAGCAATATCTGGATTTTTTTGCGCCGCAGGATCCCGAACGCAAGAAAAATCAGGCTTTTTTATATCAAAAGATGGGCCGGACGCAGGATGCGCTGCGTGCGTATGAGCAGCTTTTGTTTGACTCGTACCAAACGCTTGACGGCGTATTCCAACACCTGGTTGCAGCCGCGCTTGAGCAGGAGGATTTTGAAAAAGCGCGTTATTATGTCCAAAAGCACCAGCAGCTGGCGCGCCTGTTTGAAATGGGCGATTATCGCGTTTACGCCTGCGAGCTGGAACTGATGCAGGCGCAAAAAGATCCGGCGGGTACGTTGCGCTGCGCCCGGGACATGGTGGATGCCGTCGATACCCTGGGCGCGTTTTGCAGCGCGCCGCTGTATGCGCATATGGCTTTCCGTCCCGTCGATCGGCAGTACTATGAAAAAATCCGGCAGGAATTGATCCTGGCGTTCAAAAGCGGAGAAGGGCTGGAATACCTGCAATCAGACGACCAGTGGCAGCAGTGGATATGCCGGCTGTAGCATTGCCAACCGCGTCATCACCGGCGCCCGTCTGGAATTTTGTTCCCGGCGGGCGCTGCGTTTTGTTCCGACTTTGCCGCCAGTTCCCGGCAGAGACGGAGAAAAATTTGCGCGCTGCCGGTGAGAAATTTATCCTTGTGCCATACCAGAAAGTGGGTGCGCGCAAAGGGTTCGTCCAAAACCGGTCTGGAAACGACCGTTTTTGCCGCCAAGTCCGCCTGTACCAGCTGGCGCGGCAGAAGGGACACGCCCAATCCGGCATGCACCGCCTTGACCAGCGCCTGGGTGCTGGCGCTTTCCCATACGGGCTGGAGCGTCATGGCGTGCGCGGCAAAAACGTGTTCCAAAAATGTACGTCCTGCGCTGCCCGGCTCGCGCAGCAAAAAGTCGCAGGCGCTTAACTGTTCCATGCGCAGGGCTTCATACGCGCATAACGGATGATCCGGCGGCAGAATCAGCACCAATTGATCCTGCGCAAAAGGTTCGCGCACCAGCTGCGCCTGCGTTACGCGGCCTTCGATCATGGCAACATCCAGAAGATTTTCACAAAGCGCCTGTTCAATGCTGGCGCCGTTTGAAATTGTCGCATGAAGCTTCAGGTTTGGCCGCAGCGCCCGCAGTGCCAGCGCGGCTTCCGGCAGGAAAAAATTGCCCAATGTAATGCTTGCGCCGACGCGCAGCACGCCGAATGTATCCCAATTTTGAAGCCCCTTTTCCAGCTGGTCGAAGGTATCGGCGATATGAAGCGCCTGGGGATATAGCGCCTGCCCGGCAGGGGAGACGGACAGCCTTCGGCCGATGCGCTCAAACAGACATATCCCATAATAGTTTTCCAATTCTTTCAGCGCGCGCGTGACGGCGGGCTGCGTCATGTGCAGCTGTTTTGCGGCCTGCGTCACGCTGCCGCTGCGATAAATTTCAATGAAAATTTTGATATGCCGAAGGGTCATGGTATGCTCCTTATAACAAAAATGCTATTGTTTTTATAAAATAATAGCATTTTACTTTTCCTTTTTCAAGCGCTATCCTGAAAAAGGAAGGAGGCGCTTTTATGGATTCCATCAATCAAAAGGAAAAACCGGGGCTACGCCGGCTTTTTTTCAGCATGCTGTATATCAGCGCGTTCACCTTTGGCGGCGGATTTGTAATCGTGACTTTCATGCGCCGAAAATTTGTAGAGGAATTGGGATGGTTTACCGATGCGGAAATGCTGGATATCAGCGCGTTGGCGCAAAGCGCTCCGGGCGCCATTGCGGTCAACGCGGCGATCCTGGTCGGCTGGCGGCTGGCCGGGCTGCGCGGCATGCTTACCACTGTGCTGGGGACGATTTTGCCGCCGATGGTACTGCTGACGGCCATTTCCTATTGCTATGAAGCGTTTGCCGCAAACCCGTGGGTAGCGGCGCTGTTGGGCGGTACGCAGGCGGCTGTGGCGGCGGTGATTCTGGACGCTGCATGGACGATGGGCTGCGGCGTCGTGCGGACGCGCAAGGGATTGCCCATTGCGCTTTTGGTGGCAGCCTTTGCGGCGGCCTGTATATTCCGGATCAGTGCGGTGGCGATTTTGATTGCCGCAGCGCTTACCGGTGTGGTTTGGGCTGCTTTTTGCCGGAGAAAGGAGCGGCGCGCATGATTTATCTGGAACTTTTTATCAGCTTTTTCCAGGTCGGGCTTTTTTGTATCGGCGGCGGCTATGCGGCCGTGCCGCTGATCCAAAGCCAGATTGTTCAGGCGCGCGGCTGGCTGACGCTCAAACAGATGGCTGATTTGATGACCATTGCGGAGATGACGCCCGGACCGATCGCCGTGAACGCCGCGACGTTTACCGGCGTTCAAATTGCCGGACCGCTTGGCGCAGTGGCCGCCACGGCCGGCTGCATCGCCCCTTCGTGCGTGCTGGTTTCGCTTTTGGCGGTTTTTTATGTCCGCTGCAGGCGTTCTCCGGTGCTGGATCGGGTGCTGTCCTGCCTGCGTCCGGCCGTCGTGGCTGTGATTGCCTCGGCTGGTTTGTCTATGCTCTGGCTGGCGGTGTTGCCCGACGGCGGCCAAATCGATTACCTGAGCGCAGCGCTGTTTGTCGGCGCGTTTGCGGCGCTGCGCAAATTTAAATGCAATCCCATTCTCGTCATGGCGGCATGCGGCGCAGTCGGGGTGGGGATGCATCTGCTGATCTGAAAAAGGGCCGGTTCACTTAGGGATGTTTTCAAAACGGATTTTCTGCTTTGGCGGCGGGCCGCTGCGGCAGAAATCATCCATGGAGTGCATTGGGGGAGGATCATCATGCTCTGGACGATTCGAAATGGGATTTTTGGTCATACGCTTCTGGACGCGGCGCATGTGCGCAAAGCCGTCGTTTATCGGCGCGGCGCGGCGATGGAAGTGCGCGATTGCGCGGGCAAAACGCTTTGGCGGCTTCATCAAACGCGTCCGGATACGCTTTGCGTCCGTTCTTCGGGCGAAACATGGACGGCGGTTATCCGGAAGGAAGGCCCGGATGCCTTTGCGCGCCCCGCAATGGCGCTTCGGCTGGATTTGCAGGCAGGCGCGCGCTGCGTGACGGTAACGCAGACGCCGCAGCGGACATTTGAGGCGTCCGGCGGCGTCCGGATTACCGGTATCCTGCGCCGAACGGCGGTTTTGGACGCCGCGGAGCCTATGGACGACGCTTGGGCGGCGCTGCTTTATGCATTGGCGCTGGTCCTGCTTTTTCAGGATGACGTCGTCGTTTAACATCGCCTGTGTTGCAAAAAGCGCTCCTGTTGGCAATCTGCTTGCCGCAGCTGATGCCGCGTTATGAATCCGCCGGGCGGGTGCAGCAGCGCGTTTTGGGGGAAAGCGGCGGAGTCTGCAAAAGCAACCGGCTGCGCAGGCTTGTGCGGCGCGGCATCAGGAAGAAAAGTGCGGGATCTGATTTCCCGGATGCTGTATGGAAACATGGCGCTGGCGTCATGCGGGAGCGGGCGGACGCCGCGATAGGGGCTGTTTCGCCCTCTGTGCTTTTGCGGTCAAAGGGACAAAGCGCGGGTCGGGAACAGGGTCAAAAAGCAATATATGCAATGGCAGCCCCGTGTTGGCAAAGTTGGGAATATTTTTTAAGAGGCTTGCGGCGCTTTTTCCTGTGAGCTGCGCGCAAAGTAAAACCGGGCATATCCGATCGGCGATATGCCCGGCTGTGTTTTGGCTTAAGAGGCGGCGCGGTTTACAGATGCAGCAGCGCTGTGGCGACGGTAAAGTAAATGACCAGCGAAAAAGCGTCGACGATGGTGGTGATAAAAGGGCTGGCCATCACGGCCGGGTCAAATCCGATGCGCTTGGCCAGCATCGGCAGGGAACAGCCAACGCATTTGGCGCATACGACGGTGAGCGCCAGCGTGATGCACACCACCGCGGCAATTGTCACAGATACCCGGTCGATCAAAAGCATTTTTGCAAAGCCGACGGCTGCCAGCGCCACGGCGCAGAGCACCGAAACACGCGCTTCCTTCCACAAAACGCGCAGATAATCGGAAAAGCCGATCTCGCCCAGGGACAGTCCGCGGATGACGGTAACCGACGCCTGCGAGCCGCTGTTGCCGCCGGTATCCATCAGCATCGGGATAAACGCGGTCAGCGCGACCTGCGCAGCCAGCGCGGATTCAAAGGAGGTGATGATCATGCCGGTAAAGGTTGCGGAAATCATCATCAGCAAAAGCCAGGGAATTCGCGCCTTGAAGATCTGAAGGACGCTGGTTTTTAAGTAAGGCTTTTCACCGGGCGTAATTGCGGCCATCTTTTCAATATCCTCGGTGGCCTCCTCGCGCAGAACGTCCACGGCGTCGTCGATGGTGACAATACCGACCAGCCGACTTTCCTCGTCCACAACGGGCAGCGCGTACAGATCGTATTTGTCCATCAGCACCGTAACGGCTTCCTTGTCCTCGCCGGTGACGGCGCTGATGACATGATCCTGCATCAGCGTTTCCACAAGCTCCTGCGGTTTTGCCAGCAAAAGCGCACGCAGCGAAACGGAACCGAGCAGCTTGCGGTCCGGGCCGGTGACATAGGCGGTGTAGATGGTCTCCGAATCCGTCCCGGTTTGGCGGATGTGGTCGATCGCCTGCGCCGCCGTCATGCCCGTGCGCAAAATGATATATTCCGTGGTCATGATGCTGCCGGCGCTGTCAGGCGGGTATTGCAGGATCCGGTTGATCTCCCGGCGCGTTTCCGGGTCAGCCTGGCGCAAAATGCGCTGAACGACGTTGGCGGGCATTTCTTCGATCAGATCAACTGCGTCGTCCACATACAGTTCGTCCACGACGGCCTTGAGCTCCATATCGGAAAAGCCGCGGATCAGCTGCTCCTGCAGCTCGCCGTCCATGTCCACGAAGGTTTCCGCCGCCAATTCCTTTGGCAGCAGCCGAAACAGTACGGCCGCGCCCTGACACTCCAGATTGTCAAACAGCGCGGCAATGTCCGCCGCATTCATCACGCGAAGCACTTCGCGCAATGCGGCGTATTTTTTTCCCGCGAGCAGCGCGCGGATGGATTCTTCAAAAGAAGCGGTCAGATTGTTTTGGGCCATTGAGCATCCTCCTTACCGATAGAAATGGTTTTTTAGAGGAAGTATCGGGCCGGACAAAACGCAAAGCATAACAAAACGCCTGCGGCGACTGGCGCCGCAGCGAGCCTTGCTGCGCTGTGCAAAACGGAATTGTTCTTACCAAATGAACGCAAAGCGAACACCCGGATCAGACAAACGCAATATGCCCGGCAAGCCGCTGGTACTTCCTGCGTCCATGGTGTTCACCTCGCTTAAAAGATGGGATGTGTATGCGCATTGGCGCAAATACATCCTTAGTTTATGCCCTGTTTTGCTGTTTGTCAACCGTCTGCGTGCAAATCTTTTCAGCTTTTCAATCAGGAGTTGAAAAAAGCGCCGAATCATTCTATACTGACAGCAGGGATCCAAAAAACAGGAGGCATATGATGAGCGACGAAAGAAGAGTCAGCGCGAGAATTGCGCACGATTTTACCCGCCGGGCCTTTCTTGCGGCAGGATTGAGCCAAAAGGATGCGCGTACGATTGCCGACAATCTCATTTTGGCAGAATTGCGGGGCATTTCTTCCCATGGGATGACAAGGCTGATCTACTATTTGAAAAAACTCGAGGACGGCGGTTTTAACGCCGCGCCCAGCCTTCGGGTGGTCAGTGAGCGGCTCGGCACCTTTGTGGTGGACGCCGATCGGGCTCCCGGCGCGGTGGCCGGGACGTTCGCGATGCAAAAATGCATCGAAAAAGCCAAACAAACAGGGATCTGTATGGGCAGCGTGCGCAATTCCAACCATTTTGGCATTGCGGCGTTTTATGCGCTGATGGCGCTTGAGCATGATATGATCGGCATGGCGTTTTGCAATACGGTTGCCAATATGAATGTCTACGGCGGTATCGACAAGGTTTCCGGCTCCAACCCCATCTGTGCGGCGATTCCGACCGATAATACGGCGCCCTTTGTCTATGACGGGGCAACCAGCGCGGTGGCGCAGGGGAAGGTGGTCGTGGCGCGCAAGGAGGGACGGAAAATTCCGATGGATTGGGCGCTGGACCGTCAGGGCAACCCGACGGACGACCCGACGGAGGCGCTGGCCGGGTGCATGATGCACTTTGGCGGTTATAAGGGGTCGGATCTTTCCATGCTGGTGGATCTGTTCTGCGCGGGGCTTTCCGGCGCGTCCTTCAACAATGAAGCGTATCCGCTGGTCACCATGAGCGATCGGTGCCAAAATCTTGGCTTTAATTTTGTGGCCATCGATGTGGCGGCGTTTACGGATGTATGCGCCTTTAAAAAACGGTTGACCGACCACTTTGAGGATCTGCGCAAGACGCGCCGCGCCAAAGATGTGGACCGTATCACCCTGCCCGGCGAACCGGAATATGAAAAGACGGTTGACAATACCGAAAACGGGTTCTGGATTGGCACAGGCGTGTTAACGGAGCTGGACGGTATCAGCACGAAATATCGTCTGGGCGACCAGCCGCTTTCCTGGCCGGCCCAATAAAAACGCCTGCATGCTGCGTCGGCGACGCTTTTATGAAAGGCCTGGCGAAACAAAACGCCCTGGCGATTCCGTTTCGGATAAAACGGAACCCGCCGGGGCGTTTGCTCAATTGTCGTGAATAAACATGCATCAATTTCATCGGTCGAACCGTTTTGATCCTGCTGCCGCCTTTTAGATCTGCTACGCACCTTTCTGGTCTTCCTGATAAAACCGCGTCCATTCAAAATCCAATACCGCAGCAATCCTTTTTGCGACATTAACATTAAGCGGATTGCCGCGCAGCCCCAGCTCAATCATGTTGTAGTATTGCTGGGATATCTGCGCCGCCTCCGCCACGCGCGATTGAGACAATCCCTTTTCCTTGCGAATTGCCCTCAGCCACTGCAGCATTTGTTTCGCCTCCGAAATTTCCAATTTATTCCTTATTTTAATACACATTTCGTTGATTGTCAATTGTTGAATAAACGAAATGTTTTTTCGCTTGATTTACAACTATTTGTTGTTTATACTAAGAAAAAAGGGGGATTTGATGTGGATCCGAAAAATCTGCGGATGCTGATTGATCATACCGGAAAAACGCAAAAAGTAATTGCCTGCGAGCTTGGCATTACCCAGCAGCGGCTGAATAATTATGTCAATGGCCTGCGCGAACCGGACAGCAAGATGCTGGAGCTGCTGGCGGATTATTTTAACGTGACGATCGATTACCTCGTCGGGCGCGGTGATCACAAAAAACAAAAGCCGGAGCAGGAAGATGCGGCGCAGAAAAACCAGGAAGAACTGGACGCAAAAAAGCAGGCGCTGTATGAGCGGATTTTGCGCTATGATCAGCAAACCATTGAAGCGATGCTGACCATTGCCGACCGAATCTCCGCCGCGCAGCGGGAACATCCATGAAAACGCATGTCTGAAGGGGAAAAACTGTGTCCTGTGCCTTTTGCGGTTTTTCTGCTTACTCCCTGCGCGCTGACTGCACCTGGGCAAAAAACAGACGTCTGACGCTGGCAAAATCGCAGCGAAAAGACGTCTGTTTTTGTTTGAAGCAATTTTCATTTGACTCGGATCGCTTGGCTGAAGGCAAATAAAGCAATGGCGTACCGTTGCAGGACGCCAAAATCAATCCGCTCGGCGTCCTGCTGGCGCGGCAGCGCACATCATGCTTTTACGGTTTCAAGCATGCGCAGCATTTGTTCAAAATTGCCGTTTGGCACCGTTTCCAGCGCCTGCGCAGCGCCAAGCAGGCAATCGGTCACGATGAAAACCTGCATGCCGGTCTGCTTTGCGGGCAGCGCGTCCTCGCCGACATCATTGCCGATCATCAGGCTTTTGGAGGCGTCTGCGCCGATTTTGTTTAAAATTTCCCGATAATAGGCGGGGTTGGGTTTGCAGAAGGAAGCGGTTTCATAGGAAGTAATCCAGTCAAAACTCTGCGGGGACAGTCCGGCCCATGCAAGCCGCTGATGCACCGCATTTTGAGGAAAAACCGGATTGGTCGCCAAAACCACCTGCCTGGCGCAGGCTCTTGCGGCGCTTACCGCTTTTGCCGCCAGGGGCTGCGGCCAGGTATGCACGCGGGCGCGGGCAAACTCGTTTTCATAAAAGGCGTCGAATTCCTTTGTCATGGACAGCACCTTTGGGCCCATCCGATTTGAAAAAACCTGCCAGAAACGCTCGGCATTGCCGACGGTTCCATCGTTTTGAATCATGGCCAGGGATCCTTCCCACAGCGCCTTTGTCAGCGCGTCCGGCGGGAAGCGGTCGGCAAATTTCAAAGCGATCTCTTTAAAATACCGTGCAAGAAAGGCGTCCTGATCCATCGGCAGCAGCGTGCCGTCCAGGTCGAATAAAACTGCGTCAAACATCGACTTGTGTTCCTCCAATAAACTCCTGCGGCGTTGCCGCTGGATTTATTGTAGCATATTTCCCTATCTGCCGCCAGCAGGCCGCCGGTTTCTTCATCCATTTACATCAAATCGGCGCGGAGCCTGGTATAATGACCGTGTAATGCTGCTGTATGCTTCCCAAAATGGGCGCGCCTGTCCGGCGCGTCACATTTTAACAAAGCCCGTCCCCGCATTTTCAGATGCAGGACGGGCTTTGTAAGTGTGCCCCGGATTGCGCCAAATTGACAACGCAAGACGTGTCAAACAGGGCCATGGGGCGGCAAGGCCGCTGGCAGCTCGGAACAACGATTATTTTTCATACAGGCATATGCGGACGCCCCCGATGGTACAATCCTTTTTCTTTCCATAAATATTGCACCGGCTGGGCAGACAGCAGAGATCCAGTTCGTTTTCTCCCTCGCGGCAAAGCCCGGTCAGATCCGCGCGGTAGGGGCGGAACACCAGGTCGCCAGCGGTCTGACCGTTGACGGTGATGGACGCCTGCTCCAGGAGCGTTTCGCAGGTCAGGACGATTTGCTCAGCCGCCTGCGCTTTGGACAGCGTGAATTTCCCGGAAAATACTACCGGTTCGGTCGCGCCGAAGGTTTCCCGGTCGACCCGGACGGATACCGGCAGACAGTCGTCCATTACCGGCAGCGGGGGAGCGGGCTTGAAGGGCTGGGCAGGATCCACGGCGAATACCTTGCATTCATAGGCCTCCAACGATACGGGAAGCGCCAGCGTATCGCCGGACGGATGCGCCGGATAGGAATCGATCCGGCCGGTATACGGATCCAGCGCCCACAATTTTCCGCAAACGCCCAGATGCAGCGTGCCGGACAGCGGCAGCTCCCGTTCGTCGCACTCGTTAAACAGCAATACATAATGCAGGCCGTCCTTCGTGACATGAACCTGCCGCAGCTGTTTTGCGCTTTCCTGCGCGCTTTCAAAATGGTTGTCAAAGGTTTTGACCGTGCAAAGATAGCCCAAAAAGTCTTCGCCCTGATAGAAATTACCGCCCTGAGCGACAAATTCATCCAGCATCGCGCGCACGGCATCGTCTGCGGTAAAGGCACAATCGCACAAAATGGTGTCATAGGCGTACGCGCCCGCGTGCAAAACGCCGTTTTCCAGTCTAGCCTGGCGTGCAAAAAGCGACGCGTTGACATAGTTAAAATCAATGCCGTTTTCATACAGCGGCTTGACGGGCGCGCAGGGCATGGTTTCGTTTTCGCACAATACGGCGCAGGCCGGATGGTTGACGCTGTCGGTATTGAGCCAGCACAGCCGCGCGGTATAATCGCTGATGCGCCTGTACTGCGGCCACCAGATATTGTTGGGGCCGACGTCCGGCGGCCTTTCGCCGGATTGCAGCGGGGTGCGCACCGAATAATAAAACGCATGGGGAATGATCATATTGACGCCCCGCGCCAAAAGCCAGTTGAAATACCAGATCATGTCCGTGCAGGAAAATTCCCATGGATTATCTTGTTTGCCGCAAACGCCCAGAACCTCGTTGGAATTGCGCCGCGCGCCCAGCTGGCGCGCCATGTCAGCGCTGTTTTTTCCCAATACGCTGTGCGGGCTGTCCAGATTGTATTCCGGCGCGATATAGCGCCAGACCAGATCCTGCCCTGGTACGCCGAAAAGCGCCTGTGCGTCCGTTTCGTCGCTCTGGGCGGGATGCCCCATCAGATGCAGGTTGTGGCTGCGGCACCAGCTGGCGATCTGGCCGTAATAAACCCGCGTCAGCCGTGCGCGCACGACGGCGCGCAGCGCCCGGTTTGCCTTTGCGCTCACCGGTCCCATGTCAAAAAACAGCGCGGGCAGCGGCGCGTCGGTATAGGCAAAATATTCCTGGGTCAATGCCGGCGTCCAGGGAATGGTATTTCGCCCGCAGCCGCGGCCGGTGACGGAAGGCTCGTCGGTGAAAAAGCCCAGAACGGTATCCCCGAAAAACTCGGCCATATACTGGGCGTATCGGTCGTGCGTCAGATGGATGAAAAGCGCCATGGCCTGCTCGCTGAGCAGGTCGGCGGCTTTTGGCGCGCCGGGCATGCCGTCATCCTCGTCGGCATGAATACCACGGATGGTGCCGCCGGTGAACCCGCAGACAAGGGTGTAGGGGGCAAAGCCCTCCGGCAAAGCCGTGCCGTCGGAAAGCATAATGGCTTCCTGCGCGGCGCCGTCCGGCGCAAAGCGCACGCCATAGCGCGCGACAATGGATTCGTTTGGCGCAAGCGCGCAATCAAGTCCCTTGCGGCACTCCAGGCTGCGCGCGGCATAGGCCGGATTTTCCTGCACAACCATGCCGTGGCAGGAGCCGGACGGGTACATGGCCTCGTCATAGAGGATGACCTTCATGCCGTGCGCCTTTGCGCGTCTGACGCAGGCGGTCATCAGACGCATAAACGCATCTGACAGATAGGGAACGTCCTTGGGCAGGCCGATGCGCGGATGCAGCACAAAGCCGCCGACGCCTTTGTCGTGGAAATCGTCGATCTGGCGCAAAAGTTCCGCTTCCTCAAGCGCGTCGTTGAGAAACCAGAACGGATAGGGCGCGTAGGAAGCGTCCGGGACGGAGAAGCCTTTGAATGAATCGGGCTGCATAATCGTTTTCCTCCTGTTTGCGTACTTAGCGGCCAAAGAAACGCGCCATCGGCTCTATAACCGCGTTTAGATCGGCAATGGCGTCGTTGAGCGTTTCAATGTCCAATGTTTGAAGCTTGCCAAGCGCTTCTCCTGCGCCGCGCAGCGACTGGCGCGCATCCGCGGCGGTTTGGCTGATATCGTCGGCCAGCTGCGGCCAATCCACCTGCTTAAGACCGGCCGATACCACTGTCAGATCCTGTACGGCGGTTTGCGCGTCGTCCAACACCTGACCGAGCTGACCGGCGGCGGCGCTGTACTGCGCCATGGCCTGGTCCAGCGCCCGGTTGACGCGCAGGGCGGTGACGGCGATTGCCAGGGCGATCACGCCGACAAGCGCCAGGGTAATATACGACGCAATCAGCTGCTTTTTTGCAAGCGCCGTATCGGCGTCGGCTTTGACAGAATTGGGAATGTTTCTCTCCAGCATGATACAGATCCTCCGTTTTTTGTTGTACTGCATCCGAAATTATTTTTTGGTCGCAGAAAATGAAATTGATTTGGATTCTCCTGCGCTTATGATACCATAAATTTGCGTGGCGGTCTACTGCGCAGTTTTTTCTCCTTTGCCGCGTTATGAAGGCGGATTTGAATCGTATCCGGCGCTATCCCTATGAAAATCCCGCGGGGTTTGCTATAATAAAGCTGTCAGCAAACCGTTGCGGGGGATCCCGTGAAAGGAGCAGTATGGGCAACTTCGATTTTCTGCGTGAAGAAGCGCAATTTGATTCGTTCGCCGCTACGGCGATAACGGCCGAATGGCTCTATCGTGTGAACCTGGCTGTGTGCGTGGCGACCTGCCGGCAGGCGATGGAGTTTGCGATCAAGTGGATGTACCTGCATGACGGGGATTTGACGATGCCGGCGACCGATCGGCTTGCGGTGCTGATGAGCGAAGAAGCGTTTGTTCAGATCATCGGCCCGCAGATGCAGGCGCGGCTGGAATTGATCCGGCGTTTGGGCAATGACGCGACGCATCTGGCCAAAAGCTATACGCCGGATCAGGCGGCGCTGGCGCTTGAAAATTTGTATTATTTCTGCCGTTTTTTGCAGTATTGCTATGGGGAAGCGCCGCTGCAGCCGCCGCCCTTTGACCGCGCGCTTTTAACGCAGGCGGCGCAAATGCCTGAAGCGGCGCAAATGCCGGCGCATGCGCCGACGCCGCAGGGACAGCAGCGCCAGGATCAGAGCCGGCGGCGGCGCGCGCGGATCGACAGCTTTGACGCGCCGGCGCTGCAGCTGGGCGAGTTTGAAACCAGAAAGATTTATATCGACGCGCTTTTACAGGAAGCCGGTTGGTTTGAGGGAACAAACCTGCGCTGCGACGTGCCTTTAAAGGGCGACGGCCGGGAGGATCTTCCCCAAACTGCCGATTATGTGCTGTATGGCCGCGACGGCGCGCCGCTGGCGATTGTGGAAGCCATTGGTTCTCTGGAAGAAGTGCGGGCCGGTATGCTTCGGGCGCAGATGGCCGCCGGTCTTCTGGAAAAGCAGACGGGCCGCCGGCCGGCGCTGTTTTTATCCAACGGCTTTGAAACCCAGTTCTGGACAGATCCGGACGGCGCGCCGCGTGCGGTGTCCGGCCTGTTTTCGCAAAGCGATCTGGAGTTTGAACGCAGCAAGGCGCAGCGGCGTCTGGATCCGTCGGTGCGTCTGGAAAACAGCATCGCCGACCGGTACTATCAGAAAGAAGCGGTGCGTGCGGTGCTGCGCGCGTTTGGGGAACAGCGCCGTCAAGCGCTTTTGTCCATGGCCGCAGGCAGCGGCAAAACACGCACGGCGCTGCTATTGTGCGACGCGCTGCTGCGCATGGGCGTGGTGAAAAACATTTTGTTTCTGGCGGAAGAGCCGGCCATGGCAACGCAGATGCGGCGCGAAGCGGACCGGCTGCTGACGGATGTGACGGTAAGCGAGCCCAGCCGTCACCGCCATAATCTGCGCGCGCAGGTCCTGTGTGCAACATATGAATCGATGGGCGAATATATCGACGGCGCACTGGAAAGCGGCGGCGGGCGCATTTTTACCGCAGGACATTTTGATCTGATCATCTGCGACGAGGCCAATTGGACGGTTTACGGCCGCCATCGCGCGCTTTTGACGTATTTTGACGCGCTTCTGGTCGGCTTGACGGACTGCGGCGCCCAGGATATCGATCCGCGCACCTATCACGCCTTTGGCCTGGAAGCGGGCAAGCCAACCTATGCCTATGATCTGAGCCGTGCCATTGCGGACGGCTATCTGGTGGATTATGCGTGCGTGCGCACACGGCTTCGGCTGCTGCGCACGGGGATTGTTTATGATGCCCTTGAAAAAGAGGAGAAGGAGCGTTTTTTGGCGGCCTTTGGCGGCGGTAAAGCGCTGCCGCGGCGTATCGATCCGGCGGCGATCGGCGGCCCGGTGTTCAATGAGGACTCCGCTGGACAAATGCTGGCGGTGCTGATGCGCCATGGCGTTAAAGTGGATCGCGGCGCTGCCCTGGGCAAGACCATCGTTTTTGCGTCCAGCCGTACGCACGCCGATCAGATCTGCCGTGTTTTTCAGGCGCGTTATCCGCATCTGCCGGCCGGCTATTGCCGTGTGGTGGATTCGCAGGAAGCCTATTCTCAGGATCTGGTGGACGATTTTTGCGCCCGCACGCGGCTGCCGCGCATTGCGGTTTCCGTGGGCGCGCTCGATGCCGGCATCGATGTGCCGGCCTGCGTCAACCTTGTATTTTTTAAACGCGTGGAAAACAGAGAGCTGTTTATGCGCATGGTCGGCCGCGGTACGCGGCCCTGCAAGGGCCTGATCGACGGAAAAAATAAGGAAAAATTTCTCGTCTTTGATTTTTTTGGCAACTTCGAAGCCTTTTCCGGCCGCTACAGCGGCGAAGGCGCGCCGGAGCAGATGCCGCTGCCCGCGCAGATTTTCTGCCTGCAGGCACAGCTTCTGCGCGCCCTGCAGGCGCCGGAGCGCCAAAGCGCAGGCCTGACCGCGCTGCGCGCGTCGATTGTTCAAAGCATGGTTGGACAGATGCGCGCGCTGGATCGCGGTTATTTTGCTGTGCGCGCCTGCTTAAAGCAGGTGGAAACCTATTGCACGCCCGAAGCGTATGATCATCTGGACGCCCCGGCGCTTCAAACGCTTACCGGAACGCTTGCCGCACTTACCGGTATTGGTCAGAATCATGAACCGGAGCGCACGCTGGCGTTGGACCGGGATTTCTACGCGCTGATGCTGCATCTGCTTGAACCGGAAACGCAAAAGCAGGCGCCAAAAGCGTTTGCGGTGCAGATGCGCCAGCTTGCTGATGCCGCAGCCGTACCGGGCGTGCGCGAGCAGGCCAGGCTGATCCGGGCACTGGCAGCGCCGCTGGCGTCCTGCGTAATTACGCCGGAGCAGCTGGAGACGGCGCGCCGGGCGCTGCGCGGCCCTGCGGCGCTGGCGGGACGCGTGCCCGGGCCGCTTGTGGTCAACTTTGCCGACGCGGTGGAACAAATTGAGTTTTTCGAACCTTCCCAGCGGGGGCAGGAGGCTGCGCGGTATCGGGCCAGAGTGGAAGAATTCCTGGATAAAAATCCCAATGACGCCGCAATTGTGCGTCTGCGAAGCGGCGAGGCGCTCGACGCCACGCAGGTCAATCGCCTCAGGCGCATTGCCTGGCAGCTTACCGGTACGCAGGCGGAATTTGACGCGGCCTGCGGCGGGGACTGCGTCGGCGTTTATCTGCGCAGATTGACCGGTATGCGCAGCGCCAATGTGCGCGGCGCGCTTTATGGCGCGCTTGGCGGATGTACGCTGTCCGACGATGCGAAATGGTTTGTACAGCTTGTGAGCCGGCATCTGGCCAAAGCCGGCGTGATGCTGGATAAATCCGTGCTGACGCTGCCGCCCTTTGAGGCGCGCGGCAGCTGTCTGGCGCTGTTTGATACGCCGGCGCTTGCACGGCTTCTTGGTGCGATCGATCAGCTCAACGCACATGCCCAGACTGCGGATGCGCCGGAAGATCGGCGCAAAAGCCCAAAAAGCATTGAAAAACCTTTGAAAGAATAGGGAAAAATGGATGAACAGTATCGTATTTCGATGAAAAATATGGGCGATGAAAATTAGAAGAAGCCGGATGAAAAGAACGAAATGGGTGGAAATAGAATCGATTATGGGATATGATGCCAAAAACGGCTTGTAAAATGATGGTGATCCCAAAAAGTAATGGAATAATATGCTAAAACATGTTTTTCAGCAAAAAGATTCAACAAAGGACGCACCCGGCATAGGATGCGTCCTTCGTTTTAATCGGCTAAAGACATCGGCTTTTGCCGGCTATTGCGATGAATCCATCAAGGCGGCGGGCAAAGGCTATCCGCCCAGATAGGCTTTGCGGATGGCGTCGCTGCTGGCCAGCTCTTCGCCGGTGCCGGAAAGCGCAATATCGCCGGTTTCCAGCACATAGGCACGGTCTGCAATGGAAAGGGCCATCTGTGCGTTTTGTTCGACCAGCAAAATGGTCGTGCCGCTGCGATGCAGCTGCTGAATGATATCAAAAATCTGCTCTACCAGCAGTGGTGCAAGCCCCATGGAGGGTTCGTCAAGCATCAGCAGCTTTGGCTGGCTCATCAGCGCGCGGCCCATCGCCAGCATCTGCTGTTCGCCGCCGGAGAGCGTTCCGGCGATCTGCCTGCGCCGCTCTGAAAGGCGGGGGAACTGATCAAACACGCGCTGCTTGCTGGCCGAAATCCCGCGTGCGGGCTGTGTATAAGCGCCCATTTCCAGGTTTTCTTCGACGGTCATGTTTAAAAATACCCGGCGGCCTTCCGGCACATGCGCCAGGCCCTGCGCGACAATTTTATGTGCGGGCGTATGGCTGATGCTGTGATCCAAAAACTCAATGTCGCCGGTTTTGCTGCGCAAAAGCCCGGAGATGGTTTTTAAAATGGTGCTTTTGCCCGCGCCGTTTGCGCCGATGAGCGTGACGATCTCGCCTTCGTTGACCTGGAACGAAACGTCGTGAATGGCATGGATGGCGCCGTAAAATACGTTGATCTGCTCTACCTTTAAATACGCCATGGTCTATGCCTCCTTTTTCTTGCCCAGGTACGCTTCGATCACCTTGGGATTGCTCTGGATTTGCGCGGGGGTTCCCTTGGCGATAATCCGGCCGTAGTTGAGCACAACGATGCCCTCGCAAATGCCCATGACCAGGTTCATATCATGTTCGATGAGCAAAACGGCGATCTGGAAGGCGTCGCGGATACGCCGGATATTTTCCATCAGCTCCGCTGTTTCCGAGGGGTTCATGCCGGCGGCGGGCTCATCCAGCAGCAGCAGCTTGGGATGGGTGGCCAGCGCCCGGATGATCTCCAGCCGGCGCTGGGCGCCGTAGGGCAGACTGCCCGCCTGCTTGCCCGCCAGGTCCGACATGCGGAAGATGTTCAGCAGCTCGATGGCGGCGTCGGTGGTCTTTTTCTCCTGCATCCAGTAGCTGGGCAGCCGCAGCAGCGCCTCGGGCAGGCTGTAGCGCATGGACTGGTGCAGGCCTACCTTGACGTTGTCGATGACCGTCAGGTCCTTGAACAGGCGGATGTTCTGGAA
>DCTY01000008.1:17762-17958 GCA_002329335.1 Christensenella sp. UBA1428 | reverse complement strand
CTTCAACATGGTCAGCGTGGACGGGGACACCTCCACCAACGACATGTGCTGCATTCTGGCCAACGGCCTGGCGGGCAACCCGGTGATCGAAAACGCCGGTACGGAATTTGATGCGTTTGTCGGAGCGCTCCAGCAAATCGCCGTTTATATGGCGCGCATGATCGCCGGCGATGGCGAAGGCGCGACCAAGCTGCTG
>DCTY01000008.1:0-17729 GCA_002329335.1 Christensenella sp. UBA1428 | reverse complement strand
CGGCGCCGACGCCAACTGGGGACGGATTTTATGCGCCATCGGCTACGCCGACGCGGAATTTTCCGTTTCGACGGTCGATGTATCGCTTGGCAGCAAGGCCGGGAAAATCGACGTATGCAAAAACGGGTTCGGCGTTCCCTTCAGCGAGGAGGAAGCCAAGAAGATCCTGAGCGAAAAGGAAATTTTAATCGATATTGTCTTAAATCAGGGGCCGGGCGAGGCGACTGCCTGGGGCTGTGATCTGACTTATGATTATGTAAAAATCAACGGCGATTATCGCACCTGATCCATGCATCGCCGTTTCCATTACTTCTTGGAAGAGGGCGTTTGAACAAAGCGCCCTTTTCTCAAGCCTCGAATAAAGGAGCGAATATCAAGATGAATCAGCCGCTTTCCGTCAACATGCAGGCGCAGGTGCTCACCGCCGCGCTGCCGTATATTCAAAAATACACCGGGAAAATCGTCGTGATCAAATACGGTGGGAACGCCATGATCAATCCGGAATTGAAAAAAGCCGTGATGAGCGATATCGTCCTGTTGGCGCTTACCGGCATCCGCGTGGTTCTGGTCCACGGCGGCGGCCCCGAAATCAGCCAGATGCTGGGCAAATTGGGGATCGAAAGCAAGTTCATCGGCGGACTGCGCTATACCGATGCGGACACCGCGCAGGTGGTGCAGATGGTGCTGGCCGGCAAAACCAACAAGGATCTGGTTTCCTTAATCGGCGTCTGCGGCGGACATGCGCTGGGCCTTTGCGGCATCGACGGCGGCATGATCCAGGTGCGCAAGCTGGCGGGCGAACAGGATCTTGGATTTGTCGGCGATATCACCAAAATCGACACGCGCCCCATCGACAACGCGCTTGAAAACGGCTATATCCCCGTGATTGCCACCGTCGGCGTGGATGAAAACGGGCAGGTATACAACATCAACGCCGACACGGCGGCCGCCGAAATTGCCGCAGCGCTGGGCGCGGAAAACATCATTACGCTCACCGATATCCGCGGACTGATGCGCGACGTCAAGGACGAAAATTCGCTGATTCCCGCCGTCCGGCTGGATCAGGTACAGGCGCTGGTAGATCAGGGCATTATCAGCGGCGGTATGATTCCCAAGGTCAAAAGCTGCGCCCGCGCAGTGCAGTGCGGCGTGAAAAAGGCCGTTATGATCGACGGGCGCATCGCGCACTCGATTTTGATCGAGATGTTCTCCGACGAGGGCATCGGTACCATGTTTACCAAATAGGAGGCACGCCATGAATCATTTTGAACAGATCAAAGCCCTTGACGATCAGTATGTCATGCACACCTACGGCCGCTTCCCCGTGGCGGTAGTCGAGGGGAAAAACGCCCGCTGCACCGATGCGGACGGCAAAACTTACATCGACATGACCAGCGGGATCGGCGTAAACGCCCTGGGCTTCTGCGACGAGGGCTGGATTCGCGCAGTGACCGATCAGCTTTGCAAAATTGCGCATATCTCCAATCTTTACTACACCCTGCCCTGCATCCAGGCGGCGCAGATTCTGTGCCAGCGCACGGGCATGAAAAAGGTGTTTTTCGCCAACGGCGGCGCGGAAGCCAACGAAGGGGCCATCAAGGCCGCGCGCAAATACGCGTTTATGAAATATGGACCGGGCAGAAACAAGATCATCACGCTGAAAAACTCCTTCCACGGGCGCACCGTCACCACGCTTGCCGCAACGGGGCAGGAAGTATTCCACAATTATTTTTTCCCCTTCACCGAGGGGTTTGACTTTGCCGCCGCGGGCGATCTGGACGATCTGAAGGCCAAATGCGCCGGGGATGTCTGCGCCGTTATGGTGGAGCTGGTCCAGGGCGAAGGCGGCGTCGTGCCGGTAAGCAAAGACTATATCCAAAAGGTTGCCGCATTTTGCCGGGAAAACGACATTTTGCTGATCGTCGATGAAGTACAGACGGGCGTGGGACGCACCGGCAGCCTGTATTGCTTCCAGCAATATGGCATCCAGCCGGATATCGTCACCTCCGCCAAGGGCATCGGCGGCGGCCTGCCGCTGGCCGCGGTGCTCTTTGGCGAAAAAACCGAAAACGCGCTCCAGCCGGGGCATCATGCCACCACCTTTGGCGGCAACCCGGTGGCCTGCGCCGGCGCGGTGGAGGTCTTAAACCGTCTGGACGACGCTTTTCTGGCCGAGGTATCCAAAAAGGGCGCCTATATTACACAGCGCGTCATGAAAATGCCGCATGTGAAATCCGTCAGCGGCATGGGCCTGATGCTCGGCATCGAGCTGGACGAAGGACTCAAGGCCGCCGACGTCGTGCGCGCAGGGATCCAAAACGGCGTGCTGCTTTTAACCGCCAAGGCCAAGGTGCGCCTGCTGCCCCCGCTGACCATCCCCTATGAACAAATCGACCAGGCGCTTGACGCGCTTGAAAAAACGCTGGCTGAACTTTAAAGGAGGATTGCCCATGAAACCCAAACATCTGTTAAAGCTGTCCGACTGGAGCACGGAGCAAATCAACGCTACGCTGGATTTGGCCGATAAACTCAAAAAAGAGCTCAAAGCCGGCATCCCGCATCCGCTGCTCAAGGGAAAAACCCTGGGCATGATCTTTGAAAAATCGTCCACCCGCACCCGCGTTTCCTTTGAAGTGGGCATGACGCAGCTGGGCGGCTACCCCCTGTTTCTATCCTCCGCCGATTTGCAGATCGGCAGAGGCGAACCGGTTCAGGATACCGCGCGCGTGCTGTCGCGGTTTCTGGACGGCATCATGATCCGCACCTTTGCCCAGCAGGAAGTGGAGGATCTTGCCAAATACGGCTCCATCCCGATCATCAACGGCCTGACGGACTATTGCCATCCCTGCCAGGTGCTGGCAGACCTTCAGACTATCCGCGAATATCACGGCACGACCGTCGGCAAAACGCTCTGTTTTATCGGCGACGGCAATAATATGGCCAATTCACTGATCGTTGGCGGATTAAAAACCGGCATGAACGTCCACATCGCCTGCCCGAAGGCCTATCAGCCGGCCGCGGACGTATTGGAATTTGCCAAAGCCTATGGCGATCATTTTCTTCTGACCGATTCGCCCAGAGAGGCGGCGCAGGGCGCCGACGCCGTATACACCGATGTTTGGGCGTCGATGGGCCAGGAAAGCGAAAAGGCGCAGCGCGAGCTTGATTTTGCCGGATACCAGGTCAACAGCGATATTATGGCGCGCACCAACCCCGGCTGCATCGTTTTGCATTGCCTGCCGGCGCACCGCGGCGAGGAGATCACGGCGCAGGTGTTTGAAGCGCATGCGAATGAAATCTTCGACGAAGCGGAAAATCGTCTGCACGCCCAGAAAGCCGTCATGGTGATGGTTATGGGCGAGGCGTAAAAACAGAAAATTCCCAGGCAATTCGCCGCACAGCATCGCTGTGCGGCATCCTACCATCAACAAAAGAGAGGCAGCATATGAACAAAGCTTACCTGATTTTGCAAAACAAGCAGGTGTTTGAAGCCCAGCGCTTTGGCGCGCCGGGTGAAGTAACCGCCGAGCTGGTGTTTACCACCGGTGTGGTTGGCTATATTGAGACGCTGACCGATCCCAGTTATCACGGCCAGATGGTCGTGCAGACCTTCCCGCTCATCGGCAATTACGGCATCATCCCGGACGATTTTGAAAGCCCCGCGCCCCGGCTGAGCGCCTATATCGTGCGTCAATGGTGCGACACGCCCTCCAATTTCCGCAGCGAAGGTACGGTCGACGCATTTTTAAAGCAAAACGGGATCGTTGGTCTGCATGGGCTGGACACCCGTGCGCTCACCCGCAGCATCCGCGAACATGGCGTCATGAACGCCGCTATCCGCGACGCGCTGCCGCAGGATCTGGACGGTTTCTGCCGGCAGCTGGCCGGCGCGCGCCTGTCCAGCGACGTCTATCAGGTTACCTGCAAAGCGCCCTATGTCATCAACCCCACCGGCAGCAGGCATGTGGTATTGTGGGATTTTGGTTTTAAGGGCGCCATGGCAAAAATGCTCACTGCCCGGGACTGCAGGCTGACCGTCGTACCGGCAGGGACAAGCGCGCAGGAAATACTTGATTTGAATCCGGACGGGATTTTTCTTTCCAACGGTCCGGGCGACCCGGCGGAATACACCCAGATCATCCAAAACATTCAAAAAGTGATGGCTGCGCGGATTCCCACCTTCGGCATTTGCCTGGGGCATCAGCTCCTGGCGCTGAGCGTCGGCGCAAAAAGCATCAAGCTCAAATACGGTCACCGCGGCGGCAACCAGCCGGTGCGCGATCTGCAAACGGGCCGTCTTTACAGCACCAGCCAGAACCACGGCTATGCCATTGTCCCCGAAAGCCTGCCGGAAGACGCCGTAATGCGCTTTGAAAACGCCAACGACCATACCTGCGAGGGCATTGATTATCAGAACATGCCCGCATTTTCCGTTCAATACCATCCCGAGGCCTATTGCGGCCCGCGTGATACCGGATATTTGTTTGACCGTTTCTTTAAGATGATGGGAGGAAATGAATCATGCCGCTGATGCCGTCGCTCAAACGTGTAATGATCATCGGCTCCGGTCCGATTGTTATCGGACAAGCCGCTGAATTTGACTATGCGGGCACGCAGGCCTGCCGCGCGCTAAAGGCGCTGGGGCTGGAAGTCATATTGGTCAACCCCAATCCCGCCACCATCATGACCGACAACGCCATTGCGGACCGGATCTACATCGAGCCGCTGTCCATCGCCGTACTCAAGCGCATCATTCAGACGGAAAAGCCGGACGGGCTTTTGTCCAACATGGGCGGTCAGAACGGCCTGACGCTTTCCATGCAGCTGGCCAAGGAGGGTTTTCTGGACGAACACGGCGTCCGCCTGCTGGGCTCCCGGCTGGACACCATTGACAAAGCGGAAGACCGCCTGATGTTTAAGGAAACGATGCAGAGCATTCATCAGCCCTGTATCCCCTCCGAAGTCGTCACCGACGTGGACAGCGCGCTGAAATTTGCCGCAACTATCGGCTATCCGGTGATCGTCCGTCCCGCTTTCACGCTGGGCGGTTCCGGCGGCGGCATCGCGCAGGACGAACAGGCGCTGCAAGAAATTGCGCACAGCGGCATCGCGGCCTCCCCCATCGGCCAGATTCTGGTTGAAAAATGCATCTCCGGCTGGAAAGAAATTGAGTTTGAGGTCATCCGCGATGCGGACGGCAATGTGATCGCCGTTTGTTCGATGGAGAATATGGATCCGGTTGGCGTACACACGGGCGACTCGATCGTCATCGCGCCTGCAGTAACGCTTTCGGACAAGGAATATCAGATGCTGCGCACCGCCGCGCTGGATATTGTCAACGCGCTGGAAGTGGAAGGCGGCTGCAACGTGCAGTTTGCGCTGCACCCCGAGTCGTTTGAATACGCCGTAATCGAGGTTAACCCGCGCGTATCGCGTTCCTCCGCGCTGGCTTCCAAGGCAACAGGGTATCCCATCGCCAAGGTTGCCGCACAGATCGCCGTCGGCATGCGTCTGGGCGAGATTCCAAACGCGGTAACGGAAAAAACCAGCGCATATTTTGAACCGACGATCGACTATGTGGTGGTCAAGCTGCCCAAATGGCCCTTTGACAAATTCGTCTACGCCAAGCGCGCGCTGGGCACCCAGATGAAGGCGACCGGCGAAGTAATGAGCATCGCCCCCACGTTTGAACAGGCGCTGCTCAAGGCCGTGCGCGGCGCGGAGCTTTCTCTGGACACGCTTTCCGCCGCCAAATACCACGAGCTGAGCGACGCGCAGCTCAATGAGCGTATGGCGACAGCGACGGACGAACGGCTGTTCCTGCTCTACGAAGCGCTGCGGCGCGGTCAAAGCGTCGAGCAGCTGCACCAGCTGACCATGATCGACGAATGGTTCCTGGAAAAAATGGTCAAAATCCGCGACATGGAAAAGGCGCTCACCTCCGGAACGCTGGATGACGCGCTCTATCTTGCCGCCAAGCGCACCGGCTTTACCGATACGGCGATTACCCGCATCAGCGGCCAGAAAATCGCCCACCCGCGCCGCAGCGTTTACAAAATGGTCGACACCTGCGCGGCCGAATTTGAAGCGCAGACGCCTTATTTTTACGCCACATGCGACGATGAGAACGAAGCGGCCGAATTTATCGCCCGCAAAAACAGCGGCAAAAAACGGGTCATCGTCTTTGGCTCCGGTCCCATCCGTATCGGACAGGGCATCGAGTTTGACTATGCGTCGGTCCACTGCGTTTGGACGCTGAAAAAAATGGGTTATGAAGTCATCATGGTCAACAATAACCCGGAAACGGTTTCCACGGACTTTGACACCGCCGACCGCCTGTATTTTGAGCCGCTGTGCCCCGACGACGTCATGGACGTGATTGCTACCGAGCAGCCTGTAGGCGTTGTGGTCGCTTTTGGCGGACAGACGGCCATCAAACTGACACGGCATTTGAAAAAAGCCGGAATCCCGATTTTGGGCACCAGCGCAGACGCCATCGACACGGCGGAGGATCGGGAACGCTTCGACGCAATTTTAAACAAGCTTGGCATCAAACGCCCGCAGGGCACCGCGGTTATGACGCTGCCCGAGGCGCTGGATGCGGCGCATCATTTGGGCTACCCGGTTTTGGTTCGTCCCTCCTATGTGCTTGGCGGCCAGAATATGATCATTGCCTTTACCGACGCGGAAATTGAGCGGTATATGGGCATCATCCTTGAAAACGGCATCGAGAACCCGATTTTGATCGACAAGTATCTGATGGGCACCGAGGTTGAGGTGGATGCAGTCTGCGATGGCACGGATGTGCTGATTCCCGGCATTATGGAGCATGTCGAGCGCGCCGGCGTTCATTCGGGCGATTCCATCGCCGTATATCCCGCCTGGAACCTGTCCGGGCCGTTGACCCAGGAGCTGATCGAAAGCACCAAGCTGCTGGCCACGGCGCTGGATACGCGCGGTTTGATCAACATTCAGTACGTCATCCATGAAAACGAGGTTTATGTCATCGAAGCCAACCCGCGCGCATCCCGTACGATTCCCTACATCAGCAAGGTCACCGGCGTACCGGTGGTAGATCTTGCCACGCGTGTCATGATGGGCGAAAAGATCGCCGATCTGGGGTATGGCACCGGGCTTTACCGGCAGGCGCCGTATTATGCGGTTAAGGTACCGGTTTTCTCCTTTGAAAAGCTGACCGACGCCGACACCCACCTGGGGCCGGAAATGAAGTCCACCGGCGAGGTGCTCGGCGTGGGCAAGACGCTGGAGGAAGCGCTGTACAAGGGGCTTTTGGGGGCCGGATACAACATGACCACCCGCGGCGGCGTATTTCTTTCCGTACGCGACCGCGACAAGGCGGAAATCATTCATCCCGCCCGTCAGCTGGCCATGCTGGGCTTTACGCTCTATGCCACGCCCGGCACCTGCCAGACGCTTGAAACGGCCGGCATATCCAGCATCCGTGTGCCGGATATGCACGAGGATATGAACGCCATCATCGCGCTTTTGGAATCCGGGAAGATTCAATACGTCATCTCGACTTCCAACCGCGGCGTGCTGCCGACCTACAACAGCGTGCGCCTGCGCCGCAAGGCCGTTGAACGCGCAATCGCCTGTTTGACCAGCATTGACACGGCAAACGCGCTGGTCAGCGCCATTGCCAGCGGCTTTAACCAGGAAAACATCGGGCTGATTGATATCGCGCATATGCCGATGCGCAAACAGCAGCTGCACTTTGTCAAAATGCGCGGCAGCGGCAACGATTATATCTATTTTGATTGCTTTGACCAAAAGATTGAAAGCCCTGAATCGCTGGCGGTAACCATGTCCAACCGGCGCCGCGGCGTCGGCAGCGACGGCATCGTTTTAATCGAGCCGTGCAGCGATGCCGATGCGGCCATGCGCATGTATAACGCCGACGGCACAATGGGCGAGGTTTCCGGCAACGCCATGCGCTGCGTCGCCAAATATCTGTACGAAAGCGGACGCGTCGTCAAGCAGACCATGTCCCTGGCCACCGGCAGCGGCGTAAAGCGCAACGAGCTTTTCGTGCGGGACGGAACGGTCTATTGCGTGCTGGTCCATATGGGACAGCCGGATTTTGACGCCCGCGCCGTACCGGTCACGCTGGACGGGCCGGTAGTGGATTACCCCTATACGGTCGACGGCGTCCATTATCGGATCACCTGTCTGTCCATGGGCAACCCGCACTGCGTCATTTTCACCGACGATGTGGACGCGGTGGACGTGGAAAAGGTCGGCCCGCGCTTTGAACATCTGCCGATCTTCCCGCGCCGCGCCAATATTTCCTTTGCCACGGTAACCGATCCGACCAACATCCGCATGCGTGTATGGGAACGCGGCATCGGCGAAACGCTGGCATGCGGCACCGGCGCGTGCGCAGTGGCTGCGGCATCCATTCGCCTGGGGCTTTCCCCGATGCAGCGCAGCATCACGGTACACCTGCCCGGCGGCGATCTGATCATCTGTCAAAATGCCGATGGCATCACCATGACCGGCGATGCAACCAAGGACTTTGAAGGCATGATCGAAATTTAAGCTCCGGCGCTGACGCCGTCTCAAAGAACATTGCTCAAACGGCTCCGTGCTTTTAAAGGTACGGAGCCGTTTGAAGGCTGCGAAAAAATCATCCCATATATGCTTCAAGACACAAAATCCAATTAAAAACCGGCCTGCTGGATATCAGATTTAAAATCCGATACCCAACAGGCCGGTTTATTTTCATACCGGGGAACTACGCCCGCTTTGGGCCGCAATTATCTGTTGGCAAGAACGTCCTTTTCATACGTCTTGACTTCGCCAATCCAGCTGTTGCGCACAGGCACGCCGGCAGTTTCGCAGAAATAATCCCAAACCGCACCGAAGGGGAACGCCTTCAGCTCCTCGACCATCGCCAGGCGCGTTGTGTAATCGCCTTCCAGTTCGGCCTTTTTCAGCGCCTCAACCGGTTCAAGCAGCGCATGCAGCAGCGCACGCTGCGCGCTGCGCATTCCGACGACCCACGCGGCAACCCGGTTGATCGTGCCGTCGAAATAGTCCAGACCGATGTAGGTTCTGTCAAGCAGGTTGTTGCGCACCAGCACATGCATCATGTTGCTGATTTCATCGTTGAAGTTGGTTACATGGTCGCTGTCCCAGCGAACCGGGCGGCTCAGGTGCAGCAGGAACTCATCGACAAAGGGCGCCATGGCCGGCAGCTTGTCGGACACGTTTTCCGTGGGATGGAAGTGACCCATGTCAAAGCAAACCAGCTTGCCGCTCTTTGCGGCATAACCGCAATAGAATTCATTGGACCCAACGGTATAGCTTTCAAGGCCGATCCCGAAGACCTTGCTCTCCACCGCGTCTTTCATATACGCGTCGTTCAGCTTCACCGCATACATCTCGTCAAGCGATTTTTTAAGCCGCATGCGCGGGCCTACCGGATCGATCGGCAATTCCTTGCTGCCGTCGGGAATCCAAGTGTTCATAACCGAAACGATTCCCAGTTCCTTACCGAAATACTCGGTAATTTTACGCGATGCAATGCCGTGATCCACCCAGAATTTCCGGATCGACTCATCCGCGCTGGACAGCGTCGCCGTCTCGCTTTTGGGATGCGAGAAGAACGTGGGGTTAAAATCCAGCCCGGCCTGATGCGCCTTGGCAAATTCGACCCATGCTTCAAAATGCTTGGGCTCGATCTGGTCGCGGTCCACCTTTTTGCCGCCGAAATCGCCGTAAATCGCATGCAGGTTCAGTTTGTGATTGCCGGGAATCAGCGAGAGCGCCTTGTCGATATCCCGAAGCAATTCCGGCAGGCTGCGCGCCTTGCCCGGATAGTTGCCGGTAACCTGGATGCCGCCGGTAAGCGGGCCGGCGTTTTCAAAACCGGTGACGTCGTCGCCCTGCCAGCAATGCATGGAAATACGCGTTTTTTTCAACACCTCAAGCGCCGCGTCCACGTCTACGCCGATGGAAGCGTAGATCTCCTTGGCGGCCAGATAATTGTTATACACTTGGCTCATAGGGGTTTTCCTCCTCATTGTGCTTTCAGTAGCTGCTATAAAACTGCGCTGCGGCCGCGCGGCGCAGCTGACTGTTTGGTATGCTTCTATTTTATTACACCCATTATGAAAAAGCAATCCTTTTTTTATGCCGCTTCCGTATTTGACCATCCGGCAAACCAGAACCATAGGACCGGTTTGCAACACGGCGCAGCCGGAACGCGCAAAGCGACAAATTATTTGACAGAACAGGCAAAAAAGCCTATAATCGAAACTGATTTATTCTGCGATACGGGAGTGCGAACCATCATGACACAGATCACCTCCGCGCAGCTTCGCGCGAAGTTCCTCCAATTTTTCAACGACAAGGGCCACGCCGTCATTCCGTCGGCCTCGGTCATCCCCGAAAACGATCCGACCGTCCTTTTCACCACCGCCGGCATGCATCCGCTGGTTCCTTATCTGCTGGGCGCCAAACACCCGATGGGCACGCGCCTGACCGACGTGCAAAAATGCATCCGCACCGGCGATATCGACGAAGTAGGCGATGCGTCGCATCTGACCTATTTTGAAATGCTGGGCAACTGGTCTCTGGGCGATTATTTCAAAAAGGAAGCCATCAGCTGGAGCTGGGAGTTTTTAACCAGCAAGCAGTATCTGGGGCTGGATCCCGACCGGCTGGCCTTTTCCGTGTTTGCCGGCGACGAGAACGCGCCGCGCGATATGGAAAGCTACAACCTCTGGCGTCAGATGGGCGTCAAGGAAGACCATATTTTCTTTTTGCCCAAGGAGAACAACTGGTGGGGCCCTGCCGGCGTAACCGGCCCGTGCGGCCCGGACACCGAAATGTTCATCATCCGCGATCAGGCGCCCTGCGGCCCGGATTGCAGCCCGGCGTGCGACTGCGGCCGTTACCTTGAAATCTGGAACGACGTTTTCATGCAGTACAACAAGACGGCCGACGGCAAGTTTGAGCCGCTCAAGCAGCAGAATGTGGACACCGGTATGGGCCTTGAGCGCACCATCTGCGTGTTAAACGGCTGCAAAACCGTATACGAAACGGACCTTTTTGTTGACATTATCGCCAAAATCGAGTCGCTGTGCGGCAAGCAGTATGCACAGGCGCAGGGCGAGGATCTGCGCGCTTTCCGCATTGTGGCCGACCATATGCGCACCGCCACCATGATCATGGGCGACCGGCGCGGCATCTCCCCCTCCAATGTCGACCAGGGTTATGTGCTGCGCCGTCTGATCCGCCGGGCAATCCGCTTTGGCAACCAGCTGGGCGTGCCGGAAAACAGCCTGTGCGAAATCGCCAGAGTCATCATCGCCCAGTACGCGGACGTATATCCCGAAATCAAGGAAAACGAGGCGTTTATTCTGGAGCAGCTGGCGCTGGAGGAAGGCCGTTTCCAGCGCACGGTCAAGCAGGGCATCCGCGAATTTGGCAAGGTGCTGGAGCGGATGAAGGCGCAGGGCGTCAGCCAGATGGACGGCGTAAGCGCATTCCGGCTTTACGACACCTTCGGCTTCCCGGTTGAAATGACCGCAGAGCTTGCCAAGGAGCATGGCATCAGCGTGGATATGGACGGCTTTGCGCAGCGCTTCAAGCATCATCAGGAGCTTTCCCATGCCGGCGCAGAACAGCGCTTCAAGGGCGGTCTGGCGGATTCGTCCGAACAGACTGCGCGGCTGCATACCGCCACGCATCTGCTTTTGGCCAGCCTGAAAAAGGTGCTCAGCCCCGATATCCAGCAAAAGGGCTCCAACATCACCGCAGAGCGCCTGCGTTTTGACTTTAACTTCCCCCGCAAGGTCACCAAGGAAGAATTGGCGCAGGTAGAGGAACTGGTCAACCAGGCGATTGCCGCGGCGATCCCTGTAACGGTGGAGGAGATGAGCGTGGACGAGGCGCGCGAGCAGGGCGCTACCGGCGTGTTTGCCTCGCGTTATGGCGAAATCGTCAAGGTTTACACCATTGGGGATGTATCCAAGGAAATCTGCGGCGGGCCGCATGCGGGCAATACCGCCGAACTGGTCAGCTTTAAGATCCAAAAAGAGGAAAGCTCGTCCTCCGGCGTACGGCGCATCAAGGCGGTCATCGGCGCAAAATAAAGCGGCGCATGACGCCCGGGCAAGCGTATGATCCGTTTTTGCTCGTAATTCAGCCGATTTTATAATAAAAGGCGTCCCAAAAAGACGCCTTTCCTTTTATCATTTTCAGGCTGCCGATTGCCCTTTGCGGCAGCACGCCGACAAAACAGGAGCAAATGATGAAGAAACATGCTTGCATCGTTTTATGCGTGATCGCCTGTGCGCTCATCGCCGCGTGCCTTGTCCAAATCGTCAGCTGCCGGGAACAGCTGCGTCAGCTGGACCATAGGATGAACACCTTTGAAAACAGCGTTCGCTCAGACGTTTCCAACATTTCCGCACAGGTACACACCGAATTGGAGCAGCAGGCCAGCCTGATCAGCGACGGCCAATGGGCCTATGACGGTCCGGCGGATTTTCATAACCAAACCGTCCCGGTGCGCTTTACGGTGACGCCCAAAACCTATGACCCGCAGCAAACGCTCGTTCGGCTGATAGTCGGACAAACGGCTTATCCCCTAACCTATGCCGGCGGCGTTTATCAAACGCAGGCCGTGCTCGCGCTGTTTGAGGAGACGCCGGTTTCCCGGATAGAGCTCGAAACGCAGGGCACTGTTCAAACCGAAACGCTCCATTGGTATATTTTCCCACGCTATGAACTGCTGCCCATGGTTTACGCCAATTTCTATGGTCACTATCAACCAAACGCACAGGCGCAGCAAACAGACGCCGGTACCGCCGCAGTGGCATTTGACGGCACTATCGAAATCACTGCGGATTGGCCGCAAAGCACGCAGCCTTTGCAAATGGACGGCGCTGCCGAGCTGCTGGTGTTTATCAACGATCAGCTGGTAAAAACGCTCCCCGTTTCGCCGGATCAGACGGATGAGGACAACGCCGTGTTTTCTTTGACGAGCGCAAACCAAACGCATCAAAGCGCGCAGTACAGTTATCAGATCCGCGGCGATTTTGAAGCGTCCTTTGACAGTACCCTGACGCTGGCTATTGAGATTACCGATGCGCAGGGGCTGCACTATCGCTGCAAAATCGAATCGGTTCAGATTCAGGCCGACGGCGCCTGTGCCGCCGTACCGGAGGATTGGCAGTGGCGCGGAGCGGAGGCCGAGATTTACGATCACGAAGGCACGCTTTTGTATTCCTGCGACCCCGAGCGCTATTGGTAACGGCAAAAAATTAAAATCCCGTCGCCTGCATTGCCTGTAGGATGCATTTCTGATATAATATGAAAGAGAATGTTGAATTTCCGGCGTTCAGGCAGCGGAGGTATGCAATGTTTTTTGAAATCACCTATTTAAGCAACAGCGGATTTATCCTTTCTGACGGTACGACGGCAATGGTTTTTGACTATCAGGGCGATTGCCCCAACCAAATCAATCCCATGTTTATCCAGGCCAACTGCCAAACCGTTTTTTTCGTCAGCCATAGCCACGCAGATCATTTTTCCCCCAGCATTTACGAGTTTGCCGAACTGCCCGGCGTTTACTATGTACTTTCAAGCGACGTGCCGCAGACGGATTTTGCCGCATCCGCCCATCAGTTCACCGTATTATCCCCCGGCCAGCAGGCACAGGTGTGCGGATATCAGGTGCGGGCTTTTGGATCAACCGATCAGGGCGTCAGTTTTTTGATTCAGGGTCGCGGCGCAACGATTTTCCACGCCGGAGACTTAAACAATTGGCATTGGAAAGATGAATCTACCAGCCGATATGTTCAGGGCGCACAGCAGGATTTTGACGCGGTCGTTTCCCAGCTGCCCCAGGGGATAGACATTGCCTTTTTCCCTGTGGATCCGCGCATGGGGACGGACTACGCCCTTGGCGCGCTCCAGTTTGCCGCGCGGCTGGCTCCGCAGGTGCTGATCCCCATGCATTTCAGGCAGGATGTTTTTGCGCCCATGGATTTCCAAAAGGCGCTTGCCGGTTCCAATACCGACGTCGTCCCGCTGGTTCAGTCCGGACAAACCTGCCGCATTGAAGTCGATACGGACGCTTAAGTCCAAAAAATAAGGAGGAAACCCGGATGCAGTTTAAAATGATTCACAACAACATCAACGTTTCAAACCTTGAAAAGTCCCTTGCCTTTTACAAGGAAGCGCTGGGGCTTTATCCCGCGCGGGAAAATTTCCCCGACGACGGCGCGTTTAAAATCGTCTACCTTGAGGACGGCGTTTCCAATTGGCAGTTGGAACTGACCTGGCTGCGCGACCATCCCCAGGCCTATGATCTGGGCGAAAATGAAATCCATCTGGCTTTCCGCGTCGATGATTTTGACGCCGCGTTTAAAAAGCACAGCGAAATGGGCTGCGTCTGTTATGAGAATCACAAAATGGGCATCTATTTCATCAGCGATCCCGATGGTTATTGGCTGGAAATCTGCCCCACGCGCAAATAAAACCGTTTTATGACCAATTCCACCGCGCGCCTGCAAACAGGCGCGCGTTTTATATGGCCCAAAAACGGAAATTGTCCGTTTATGCATTCCGGTTTCGTGCTTTTCATTTGACGATTCCAGAAAAATATGGCATAATAGATTGCACACAGATTTATGCACAAAACGGCGGCAGCCATTTTGCGCGCATCGATCGAAAGGAGTCTTTTCAAATGAAAAAACGCTATGCGCTTGCCGGCGCCAGCGGCCGCGGCTACCGCATGTACGGTACCAACATCGTCAACAACTATGCCGATGTGGCCGAAGTTGTCGGTATTTTTGACCCGAACTACCTTCGTGCGGAATTTGTCCGTGACAATCTGGACAAGAACATTCCCACCTATACCGATTTTGATAAGATGATCGCCGAAACCAAGCCGGACTGCGTGATCGTCACCACGATGGACAGCTTCCACCACGAATTCATCATCCGTGCGCTGGATGCTGGCTGCGACGTTATCTGCGAGAAGCCCATGACGATTGATGCGGAAAAGAATCAGCAGATTCTCGACGCGGAAAAGCGCAACAACCGCAAGATCATCGTTACCTTCAACTATCGCTATATCCCCTATGTCACCAAGGTCAAGGAACTGATCCGTCAGGGCGCCATCGGCGACGTTGTTGCCGTGGACTATGAATGGCTGCTGGACAAGCACCATGGCGCGGACTATTTCCGTCGCTGGCATAAGTGGATGAAAAACGGCGGCGGCCTGCTGGTCACCAAAGCGACGCACCACTTTGACATGGTCAACTGGTGGCTCGATCAGGATCCTGTGAAGGTCTACGCCAATGGCGCGCTTTCCTTCTACGGCCCCCAGCGCGCCCCCGAAAAGCCCCAGGTCCGCTGCAAAGGCTGCCCGTACATCACCACTTGCGAACTGGCGTATACCGGTTTTGACGACATTTCCACCCGCAATGTTGACCCGCGCATTTCCAAGATGAAGAACTACCTCAAGGGTATGTATTTTGACGCGGAAAGCGTTGACGGTTACTATCGCGATCAGTGCGTCTGGGCGGACTGCGATATTTATGACAACATGTCTGCGACCGTTACCTACAGCGGCGGCACGATTCTGACCTATTCCCTGCAGGCGTTCAGCCCGTTGGAAGGCGTCAAATTTGCCATCAACGGCACCTATGGCCGCATCGAAGGCGAAGCCATCTCCAGCGATATCGGCCCGACCGAGCTGTCCTTCCAGGTGCGTGTATACAACGCCAAGGGCGAAATGGTTCAGTACAAGATTCCTCAGGGCGTTGGCAGCCACGGCGGCGGCGATACCCGCATGCTCGACAAGATCTTCCGCGGCAATGATTCCGATCCGCTGGGACATATGGCCGGCTCCAGAGACGGCGCGATGAGCGTGCTGGTCGGCGCTGCGGCGAATATCTCAATCAAAGAAGATCGTCCCGTGTATATCAAGGACATGGTGCATCTGTACGAATAATCTGCAAATTTCCCTTACGATTTATTGTTACCCGAAGGCGCGATGCGTCTTCGGGTTTTTCTTTTCCGGATACATTTCACGATGGGTTCTCCCGCTTTTTCCAAGGACGAACCCCTGCCGCAGATACTTGACACAACTTACAAAATATGCCATAATAATTTTGTTATTTTTTTCAATCGTATATAATCGATTGAATTTAGCAGTCGAGAGGTCTTTGACCGGGAAAGGAGCAGTTTCCATGAAAAAGCGTTATGCACTCGCCGGCGCCAGCGGACGCGGCTTTATGATGTATGGCCGCAACATCGTCAACAACTATGCCGACGTTGCACAGGTCGTCGGGATTTTTGACCCCAACTATCTGCGCGCAGGCTTTGTGCGCGACAATCTGGACAAGGATATCCCCACCTATACCGATTTTGACAAAATGATTGAGGAAACCAAACCCGATTGCGTGATCGTCACCACGATGGACAGCTTCCACCACGAATTCATTATTCGTTCTTTGGACGCCGGCTGCGACGTCATCTGCGAAAAGCCCATGACAATCGATGCACAGAAGACCCAGGAGATTCTCGACGCAGAAAAACGCAATGGCCGTAAAATTATCGTGACGTTCAATTATCGTTTCATCCCCTATGTTACCCGCGTGAAAGAACTGATCCGTGAAGGCGCCATCGGCGACGTCGTTGCGGTGGATTATGAATGGCTTTTGGATAAACGCCATGGTGCGGACTATTTCCGCCGCTGGCATAAGTGGATGAAAAATGGCGGCGGGCTTCTGGTTACCAAAGCGACGCACCATTTTGATATGGTCAACTGGTGGCTCGACCAGGATCCGGTGAAGGTCTATGCCAACGGCGCGCTTTCCTTCTACGGGCCGCAGCACGCAAAAGACGGCAGACGCTCGGTGCGCTGCACCGGATGCCCGTATAAAAAGGAATGCGAGCTGCCCTTCCAGGGCTTTGACGATATAACCACCCGCAACGCAGACCCCATGATGAAAGCGCGCGCCAATCATCTGAAAGGGATGTATTTTGACGCCGAAAGCGTCGATGGTTATTACCGCGATCAATGCTTGTTTGCAAACTGTGATATCTACGACAACATGTCTGCAACTGTTACCTACAGCGGCGGCACGATTTTAACCTATTCCCTGCAGGCATTCAGCCCGCTGGAAGGAGTAAAGTTCGCCATCAACGGCACCTATGGCCGCATCGAGGGCGAAGCGGTTGCCAGCGCGATCGGTCATACAGAGCTGTCGTTCCAGCTGCGCGTGTACAATGCGAAGGGCGAAATGGTTCAGTACAAAATTCCGCAGGGCCAGGGGCCGCACGGCGGCGGCGATATGCGCATGCTGGACAAAATTTTCCGTGGAAACGACTCGGATCCGCTTGGCCATATGGCGGGATCCCGAGACGGCGCAATGAGCGTGCTGGTCGGCGCTGCGGCAAACCTTTCCATCAAAGAAGACCGGCCTTTGTATATCAAGGACATGGTACATCTGTACGAATAATCGTTGCTGCATCTTTGGCGGGAAAACAAATTCCAAAAGCGCAATCGCGCATTGGATCATAAAAAATGAACATAAGGGAAGGTCAAAATACGGCCTTCCCTTGTTTTTTCAAACGCGCCTTTTCCTTTGCCTGCGTGATCTCCCCCGCTGCAAATTGACCAAACACCCATTTTAAACCGCTATCCCCCTCCCCCCATCTCTTGCGCAAAGCAGCCAAAGAGG
>DCTY01000012.1 GCA_002329335.1 Christensenella sp. UBA1428 | reverse complement strand
ATAATCGTCCGCTCCAAGCTCCAGCCCCAACAATTTATCGAATTCTTCGCCCTTTGCCGTAAGCATTATTATGGGTATATTCGACTCTTTTCGTGCCTCACGGCACACGGTAAGCCCGTCCATTTTGGGCATCATGATATCCAAAATGACCAGCGCAAACGGTTCTCCGGCGCGAATCAGCGTCAACGCCTGCGCGCCGTCGTTGCAGGTTTTCGTCTCAAATCCCTCATCCTGCAGCGCATCGGAAATCAATTCGGCAATGGCGGTATCGTCGTCAACAATCAGAATTTTCTGCATCCATAAACTCCCCTTCCAGGATCACTGCTTCTATTGTAGCAGGAGACGTGCAAATATTCCATTAAATTTACTAAAAACATCTGAGCCCCATGGATCTGCAATCCAAAAGCGCACCCAAAAGCAATGCCTTCGGATGCGCAGAATAGATTTTTTTATTGCTGGGACGTCTGCTGGGACGCCTGACGATCGTCGTCAATATTGACAAACGGCGTTGCGCCTCCGGTCACGCTGGGCAATTTCCCGTCCCAGGCTTCAATTGCCGCATAGTCGATCACATCGTCCGTCAGCGATTCGGACAGCAGCTGGTTGGCCTGTGCTTTCGCCTGGGCAATGGCCGTGATCGATTCGGCCTCGGCCTGCGCGGCAATCACGCGCTGCTGCGCCTGCGCTTCCGCCGCAATACGCACCTTTTCCGCTTCAGCCTGCGCGATGACAATCTGCTGCTCCTGCTCGGTCTTGGTACGCAGCAGATCCTGCTCAGCAACCTGCTTGGCCTCAATGGCGCTGACATAGGCGTCCGAAAAATCAAAATCGATAATGTTGATATCCTCAATGTAAATGCCGACTTCATTGAGTTTGACGTTCAATTCCTCCAGCAGCGAAACGGAGATCGCCGCACGGGTGGTAATGCTTTCCTCCGCCGTATACATCGATACGATGGACTTGAGCACCTCATTGACCGCCGGGGCAACCAGCACATCCTCATAGCTTGCGCCCACGTTTTTGTAGATGCTGTAGGATTTTGATTTGTCCACGCGATAATTCACCGCCAGACTCGTCGATACCGTCTGAAGGTCCTTTGAAAAGGCTTCCGTCTGAACCTCCAGCTTTACAATACGGTTGTCCATCTGAACAATCTCCTGAACGAACGGAATTTTCAGATGAAACCCTTCCTGAAGCACATATTCGCTGACCGATCCCAGCGTCACGACCACGCCGGTATGTCCGGCAGGAACGACGACCACCGCATTAAAACCGACAAACAGAAGCAGCAATGCAACAACGCCGGCAACAATCCATCCTTTTTTAACGGGCTTTGCGGATTTAACCTTCTTGGGCGGTTGGTTGGTATACTGGGCGTCCATGTGAAAAACACCTTCCTTTATGATGATTTGAGAAAGGTCTGCAAAACGTTCCGCAATGGATGCGTACCTTTTTAGCAGACCTTGTCCATAAAGACCCTATATGGATCCCTGATTTATTCTTCCTCTTCGTCCTCGTCGATGTCCGCGTTATGATACACTTCCTGGACATCGTCGAGATCTTCCAGCATCGCCAGCATCTTTTTGATTTTTACCAGCGTTTCCTCATCCGTTACTTCCACATAGTTTTGCGGGATATTCGTTACCTCCGCAGAGACGAAAGCATACTCCTGCTGCTCCAGCGCCTCGCGCACCGAAGAAAAATCGTTGGGATCAGTGTATACTTCAAAATAACCGTCGTCTGTCAGCAAAACGTCCGCCGCGCCCGCTTCCAGCGCCGCCATCATAAACTCGTCCTCGTCCAGGTCGCCCTTTTCAATGACGATCAGCCCCTTGCGGTCAAACATATAGCTGACGCACCCGGAAGCGCCCAGAGAGCCGCCGTTTTTATCAAACGCATGGCGAATATCGCTGACGGTACGGTTACGGTTGTCGGTAAGCGTTTCAACAATCACCGCAACGCCGCCGGGCGCATAGCCCTCGTAGGTATTGGCAACATATTCCGTAGCGCCGCCCTCGCCCGCGGCTTTTTTAATCGACCGCCAGATATTGTCGTTTGGCATATTGGCAGCACGGCATTTGGCAATCACGTCGCGCAGTTTCTGGTTGGAAACCGGATCGCCGCCGCCTTCTTTGACCACCACAGAAATCTCTCTGCCTAATTTTGTAAACACCTTTGCTTTTGCGGCATCAGATTTGCTCTTTTTGCCGGCAATATTGGCCGCATGCGAATGTCCGGACATGAAAAAACCTCCAACTCGAACTAAATATCAATTTATTATAGCACAAAATGCAGGTTCGTTCAACATTTTGCAGCAAATTCATCGGATGAATCGTTGTTATATCAAATGCGTTTTCATTGCAAGACGCGGCAAATCTATGGTACAATAAATCTGATATTGAAAGCGAACCGAAGCGCCGGCCGCGCACCGGCACTTTTTCAGGAAAGGCGTCGTTATGGCAAATCAAACGAAAAAAAAGAACAGGGCGCACGCCCTTTTTCAATCCAGGAAAAAGCCGCCGAACTTTTTCCTGTCCGTTGTGCTGACCTCCTTTAAAATGCTCTGTATCGTCATTTGCGTGCTGGGCGTTTCCGTCGGCGGATTGGTGCTCGGCATGGCAAAGGGGTATTATGATACCACGCCGGAATTAAACACCGCCGAAATCGACGATCAGAACCTGACCTCGTTCATCTATGACGTCAACGGCGAGTTGATCACAAGCTACCGCGGCAGCGAGAACCGCGTTTGGGCCAGCATCGATGAAATCCCCAAAATGCTGCAAAATGCGTTTGTCGCGCTGGAGGACGCCCGTTTCTGGACGCATAACGGCATCGATTTAAAGCGCATGGTCGGCGCTTTCGTCTCCAATATTTCCGGCGGCAGCACGCAGGGCGGTTCCACCATCACCCAACAGCTGATCAAGCTGCGCGTGCTTTCCACCGAGGTTTCCTACAAGCGCAAACTTCAGGAAGCATATCTGGCAATCGAGCTGGAGCAGGAGTATGAAAAAGACCAGATTCTTGAAAGCTATCTCAACAGCATCTGGCTGGGCGGCTCCAATTACGGCGTAAAGGCTGCGGCAATGGATTATTTTGGCAAAGAGCTTGACGAGTTGACGCTCAAGGAATGCGCCATGCTGGCCGGCATCACCAAAAGTCCTTCCTCCTACAATCCGCGCAGCAATTATTACACCCGAAACACGCCGGAGGTTTCGGAAAAACGCACGGCGCGCGCGCTGTACGCCATGCTGGAAAACAATTATATCACAAAAGAAGAATACGACGCCGCATTGGATGAAACGGTTCAAATCGTGGAAACGTCCACCGGCAACAGCCTTTATCCGATGCCCTACGCGGTGGAAACCGTTTTGGCCGATGTGGAAAGCGCGTTTTTACAGATGCGCGGCATTGCCGATACCAGCGCCAACCGCCGCGCCATCCGTGCGGAAATTCAAAGCAACGGGTATAACATCTATTCCACCATCGACGCGCAGATCCAGTCCATTGCAGAGGACGTCATTTACAATTGGGATCGTTATCCCGCCCTGGCAGACTCGTCCGACGCCGTTGTGCGTTCCGTATCTGCCTCCGGCGTCATTACCGAAACGGAGCAGCCGCAGGCCGCCGTTGTGATATACGATCACCAAAGCGGCGAAATCCGTGCGGTTGTGGGCGGGCGCGACGCGCCCACGCAGTTTTTGCAGCTGAATCGTGCGCTGAGCAATACCATGCCAGTGGGTTCTTCCATCAAACCCATCGCCGTGTACGGCCCCGCGCTGGACTTGGGCAATTCGCCCGCTTCCGTGACGGAGAACATGGAAATTCCCATTCCCGGCTGGACGACGGCCAAGGGATATCCATCCAATTCTTCGTCCAATACCCCTTCGCTTATCACGCTGCGCCAGGCAATGGTCAAATCGCTCAACATTGCCTCCGCACACACGCTGCTGGACTATGTCGGCGTCGATACCTCCGCAGCATACCTGACGGCCATGGGCGTCGATGAAGACCATTTAAACAAGGATGCTTTTGGTCTTGCGCTGGGCTCCTCCGGCATTTCTCCCTATGAAATGGCGGTCGCCTACGGCGTGCTGGCCAACAATGGGGTTTATCAGCAGCCGCTTTCCTTCACCAGGGTCACGGATTCCAAGGGAAATGTGATTTTGGATATGAAAGCCCAGCAGGAAGCCTCCAAAACACAGGTGTTTCAGGAAAGTACCGCTTATCTGATCACAGACATGCTCGTCAACGCCGTCAATTCCGGCACTGGTACCAACGCGCGTATCAGCGGGGTCACAGTTGGCGGCAAAACCGGAACAAACTCCGATTACGTCGGCGTGTTTTTCGCTGGTATCACACCGCATTACAGCTGTTCGGTATGGGTCGGGCATGACAATTACAAGGCTCTTTACCGCGGCGCAACCGGCGGCAAAGAAGCGGCGCCGATCTTTCAGGCCCTAATATCGCGTGTCTACACGGAAAAATCTCTGGACGGCAGCGGTCCCATTATGGACGAAAGCCCGGAAAGCCTTGGGCTTGTTCAGGCGGAAACCTGTTCTCTGACGGGCCTTTTGGCAACGGAAGCCTGTCGGCTGGATCCAAATTATCAGCCGGTGACCGACTGGTGGCGCGCCGGTGAAGCGCCGCAGGAATACTGCTGCGCGCATCAGCTGGTTTCGCTGTGTGATCAGTGCGGTCGTATTGCGAACAGCTACAGTCCTTCCTCGCACTGGGAGTGCCAGATTGTCATCTCCCCTGCAATGCCGATTTATAAGTATACCAACGAAATTCTGGCGCCGTTTTTCCCCGGCGCGCTGCGCAGCCCGCTGGATCCGCAGCCTTATGGCGTACAAAGCGAATCAGGCGTCTTGACTCCGGAAAGTTTGCCAGACATTTTGACCCCGGATATCCCCGACAGTCTAACGCCCTCCTCCGGCGATTCCAATAATACGGCGCTCTGGGAACGTCTGGACGGTGCGCAGACCACCTGTACCTGCAGCCGGATTCCCTTCCCGGACACCGAATTTGACAACGATTCGGATTCTGATACGCATCTGGATTCCTTTGATGAAAACCCTTGGAATATCTTTGGCTTTTTGAATTAACATCAGCCCCGACAGAAAATCTGTCGGGGCTGTCTGATTAAAACCGAATTCATCTGATATTTTCATCGCATCTGCTAAGTTCGCTGCGACAACTGAGTTTCAGCCAAACCCGGTGCTGTGCAAAGCCTTTGATTTGGTCAAACAACAATCGCCTGTTTTTATGCAAGTTCTGCGACAAGCGCATCGGCATATTCGTCCAAAACGCCCAGATCCCACAAAAGGCTGCTGGCAATGTATTTATCGCGGATTTCCCTGGAAGCCATCAGCGCGTCGCGCACCTCGCTGCGATCAATACCAATCTGCGCAGGCGTCACCGGCGCGCCGGTGCTGACGAGCAGCTCGCGCACAAATGCCTGCGACGGCAGTTCTTCGCGCATGATTTGAACCAGCTGCGGCCAGGTTTCCAGGATGCGCTCCAGCCTTGCGGCGTGTTTAACCACATCGTTTTTACCCGCTTTCCGCTCGATTTCAATGACATTTTCAGCGGTTTTACCGAACATCCGGCGCATCTGCGCTTCCCATCCGGCATGGTCAAAATTGCGCGCATGCGCAAGCGCCTTTTCCCGATCCGGCCGCTGGCATATTAGCTTTTCATAAATGCCCAGCGTCAGCACCGTGCCAATGCCGACCTGAATCCCGTGCAGGGAGCCCGGCGTATGGTGTTCCAACGTATACATATCAAAAATATGCGAAAAATAATGCTCCAATCCGGAAGCGGGACGGGACACTCGGGCAAAGCTCATGGCAATGCCGGAAAGCACCAACCCTTCCACCACGCGCTGGACGGCCAGCGGGTCGCGCTGCGCCAGACCCGAAGCGGCCTGGACGATCTTTTCCACGGCGCTGCGCATCAGCGCGGCAATCTGAGGGCAATAGTATTCGCCGTTGACGACGTTTGAAATACGCCATTCACAGATGCTGACATATTTGGCCAGCATATCGCCAAGGCCCGCCTGCAGCATCCGCATCGGGGCCTGACGCATGATGTCAATATCGGCAATCACCGCCACGGGGCAGGGCGTATAGATCGTGCTTTTTACGCCGCCCCACACCATGGACGCCGAATTGGACACAAAACCATCCATCGACGGCGCGGTACCTACGATGATCGTCTGTCTGGAAACCGCCTTTGCCAGAATTTTGCACACATCGTTGATCACCCCGCCGCCAACGGCAACGATCAGATCGCAGGTCGGATCATAGGAGAACACAGCCTGACCGACGGCAAATTCGTCCGGTTCAATGATTTGATCGGTGGGAAAGCAATAAAGCGTATACGGCAGCTGCATTTCGCCAATCATTGCCTCGACGCGCTGGCCTGCCGCACGGTAGGTATTGCGGTCGCATACGATAAACGGCTTTCGCGCGCCCAGACAATGGATGATTTCCGGCAGCTGCGCAAGCGCGCCGCTTTGGATGACCGCATGGCGCAGCATCGTATCATGGTGACAGCCGCACGCGCAGTCAAAACCCTTTGGGTCCAGCAGCTGTGCAATGGTCATCTGATTCAGATCCATGGCAAACACCTCATTCATATTTTTTAGCCGCGGCATTTAGCACCCACAGGGTCAGCACGAAAGGCACCAGCGAGGAAATGAGTTTTGCCCAGAATGCCGGCAAACACAACGGCCCCATGAGCGCCAGCAGCAAGCCCCAGGATACAGCCGTACGCACGGCAAGGATCGTCCGCTCATAGCGCACCGGCTTTTGCCGGATCAGCGCATATTTGACCAGCAGCGCCAGCAATCTGGAAAGCGCAAAGCAAACGGTAACCCACCAAAACACACTGGCAATTTTACCGGCAAAAACGCTGCACAGGATGCAAAACAGGATCAGCTCCGCCGCTGACGCCGCAATTGCGCCCTTGGTATAGCGGCCGATTACGCGATAAACGCGCGCGGCGTCGCGCACGGTGAAAAAATGGGAACCCTTATTTTCGTCAAAATATACGGTGTCGATCAATACCTGCTGAACCTGATAACCGGCGCGCGCGCCCGCGAGCAGCACGTCCATCTCATATTCATAGCGATCGCCGCCGATTTTGGTCAGCCAGGGCAGCATTGCCTCGGGAAAACCACGCAGCCCGGTCTGCGTATCGCAGACGCGATTGCCGCTGGCCCACAGAAAAACCGACCGCGTAATGCAGTTGCCCAGCCGGCTGCGCAGCGGCGTCGTTTCATCAAAGCCGCGCGAGCCCAGCACAAAGGTATTGTCATCGCATCGGGAAAGCCGTTTTGCCACTGCGGCAATATCCTTTGGCAAATGCTGTCCATCGGCATCGGCCGTCACAACGCCGCCGCAATTCTGCTGCGTCATGGCATAGGCAAAACCGGTTTTCAGCGCGCGTCCCTTGCCCTTATTGACATCATGCACCAAAACCTGCGCGCCCAGCGCGCGCATCTGATCGAAAATCGGTTCATACGCCGGACCGCTGCCGTCGTTGACGATCAACAACTGAAAATCTCCCAGTGCCCGCAGGTCCTGGGCAAGCTGGATCAGACGCTGATCCGGCTTATACGCTGGGATTAATACGATCATACGCAACTTCCTTTCTCAAGAAGGCCGTATCGCCGCCATCGCCTCAAAAACAGCCAGATACAGCGCTTTTTCCGCCGTAATCTGTCCGGACTTGATACGATAGTCAGCGCTTTGACACGCCTCCAGCGCGCCCTTTAACACCAGAATCGGCAAACCGCGCGCCCGGGATATATTCTTATTGACGACAAAGCTGTAGCGGATCTCCAGCTTCTGACCAATCTGCGCGGCGTTTGCACCGCCGGACAGAAGCGACTTGGTCAAAAGCAGCTGCCGGAAGGTCGCCGTGATCGCCGCCAGCAGCGCCACCGCATCTGTCCCCTGCGTCAAAAGGGATTTGATGCTTTCAAGCGCCTGCGCAAAATCGCCCTGCAGGATAAAATCGCCGATCTGATACCCGCGAAACTCCAGCGAAGGCGTCGTAACCGCCTGTACGTCGTCAAGGGTAATCTGGCCGCGCGTACCGCAATAGCCAATCGCCTTTTCAAGCTCTGCCACAATGCCGGTCAGCGCCGGACCCACCATCTGGGAAAGCGCGCCGGCACAGCCGGGCTGAAGCGTTTTGCCTGCCCTGCGCACATACTGCGCCGTCCATTTTTCCAGCTGGGCAGGGGCAAGAAAAGGGAAATCCACCAGGCGGTCTTTTGCCGAAACGCTTTTGACCAACTGGGATCTGCCGTCAGGCTTCCCCTGAATTTCCAGCAAAACAACCGTTTGCCCGGGTGTATCCAAAAGATACTGCTGCCACTGCGCCGCAGGCTTTTTTTCCTCGCCTCTTGCGGAGGGCGGTGCGATCAGCGGGCAATTTTTCCAGTAAACCAGCCGTTTTTCCGCCATAAAAGGCAGCGTTTCGCAGCTTTCGACGAATCGCGAGAACTCCGCAGGCCCGTCGAAAACCGTTTCATTCATGGATTCCAGCCCCTCTGGCAGCAAATGCGCGCGCAAAGCCGCCACGGCAGACGCGCGCACATATTGCTCGTCGCCGCAGAAGATCACCACGCCGTCCAGCCGATCCATATTTTGAAAAACTTCCTGATAGTCCACCTTGCGCTCCTGTTTTATTCCGCCGGGGCAAACTCAATGCGCACGACGCCGTCGTATTGGGTGATATAAACCCGCCGGCAAACCTGCCAAAGCCGCCCAAGCACCTGCATGTCCGGATGACCATAGTGATTGCGCGCAACGCTGATCACTGCCGTATCGGGATGAACCGCTTGAACAAATGCCTGAGAAGTCGCCGTTTTGCTGCCGTGATGCGCGACCTTCACCGCGTCTGCTTCAGGCAGCGCCAATGAAGATTCCACGCTGGCATCGGCGTCGCCCATCAGCAAAATACGCCGCCCGTCGCACTGTGCCAAAAGCACCAGGCTGTTGCGGTTTTCATCCCTGGAAACCGTGTCGGGCGCCAATACGGTCAGCGAAATATCCCCCTGAACGATCACGTCGCCCGCCCGGACACCCTGAACCGGCACGCCCAGCGCAGGCGCCAGCAAAAGCGCCTGACGGATTGGTTCGTCATAGGTCTCAACCGGTGCATCCGCCCAAAGGATTACCTTATTTACTTTATCATATTTTATCAAATCCGACAAGCCGCCTGCATGGTCCGCATGTCCATGGGTCAAAACCAGCAGATCCACGTCCACCCCAAGGGCGGTCAGCGTTCGATACAGCTGCTGGTCTGCCGTTGCGGAATCAATCAAAATCGTATCCCGACCCTTTTGAAGCAGCATCGCATCCCCTTCGCCTACCGGCAGCACTGTCCAGGTAAAGTTTTTCGGTTGGGAAAGCGTCGGCTCCAGCAGGTAAAGCGCAATCGCGGACACGCACAGAGCAGTGCGTATTCCGATACGGAAGGCAGGTTTAAACCGGTCAAACGAAAAAATCAGCGCCGCAAGATACATCAGGCAGACTACGCCCCATGGCACATGCGCGTCAACAACCGCAAAAGGCAGCCGGGACATGCAAAGCGCCGTCGCCTTCAATCCTTCTGCGCAAATCCGGCAAACCCACAATACAGGCGCCGCCGCCCACGGCCAAGGCAAAAGCGAAAGCGGCAGTGCAATCAGGCTGCCCGCCAAAAGCAGATTGGCCAGCGGGATCGCCAGAAGATTGACCAAAACGCCGATACACGAAATTTCGCTGAACATCCAGGCGAGCAGCGGCAGAACAAAGATCTGCGCGCTGACAGACACCGCCGTCATTTCGGCCAGCATTCCGCCGGCCCAGCTTCCGATACGTCTCCAAGCTGCGGTTTTTTGATCGTCCTGCGGCTCAGCCGGTTGATCCGACAGACCCAGCGCGCGGCCAAACGCATGGCCCAGCGGCCGCGCGAAAAGCAAAATCCCCGCAACCGCCGCATAGGAAAGCTGAAAGCCTGCGCTCCAAAACTGCGCCGGCCAAAGAAGCGTAATAAAAAGCGCCGTGCAGGCCAGCGCAGTCATGCCGTCGTAGCGCGCAAGAAAAATCCGGCTCAGATAAAAGGCCCACAGCATCAGCACAGCCCTGGCAACCGATGGCGGGAACCCGACAAACAGCCCGTATAAACCAACCAGCAGCATCACCAGCACTCGCCTTAGCGCATAGCCCAGGCGCAGCGGAAACAGCAGCGCAAAAAACGCCCCGGCGATCAGCGCCATATGCAAGCCGGAAATCGCCAGAAGATGCGTAATACCGCTTTTTGAAAACGCCTCGTTGATCTGATCGGACAAATCGCCGCGCATCCCGACCGCCAGCGCCTTGACCAGGTCCGCATGCGAGCCAAAAAGCGCATCGATCTGCGCGCAGACCGCCCGACGGGAACGCTCGCACCAGCCGAGCAGCCCACTTGCGCAGCCGGTTACGGCAACGTCGTCGTAAGCGGCATAGACCACCAGGTGCGCGCCCTGTGAAAACGCATAGCGCTGCATATTGAAGGAATATGGCATTTTGTCCGCCTTTGGCGTAACAATATCCGTTTTGGCAATCGTCAGCGTTTGTCCCGGAAGCGGCGCAAGCGCCGGGTCCAGATAGACCAGCGCGTCGTCCAGCCGCATTTCGCCGCAGGTTACGTCCGTGCAAAGCACGCTGTTTTCCTTGATCACCCGGCGCACCGTCATGGTCAGGGAAACGTCCTGTAGATTCACATTGGCATACGCCGGTTTCGCGGACTCTATTCCGATCCATAATCCCAAAGCCGCAGCCGTCAGGCAAACGCCCGCGCGCAAAAGCGACCGGCAAAAACGGCTGCGCGCGCTGAAAAACGCAAAGCAAAACAAAGCCGCCGCCATACAAAGCCCCAGCGAAAGCGCCGCGTACCCGGCGTAAACCCCAGCAAAAGCCAGACCGGCCAGGTAGCACAGCGTCAAAGAAACCAGCACACGCTCCCGCAGACGCACCCCCATCGCTCCTTATGGCTGCTGCGGACGTTTTAAACCCATCGACCGCAAAAGCACTCGCTCCAAAATCCGATTGATTTTTGTTCCGCCATATTCCACAGGGCTGATCGGCGAAACCAGAATGGTATAAAGTCCCGCCTGTTTGCCCGTCCAAACATCTGTGATAAGCTGATCGCCGATCAGCGCGCAGTTGTGCGGCGTTGCATCCAAAAGCGCCATTCCCTTTTGCGCCGCCGCCTTTCCCGGTTTGCGCGCATCGGCAAGGAACGCCACATCCAGCGCCTGCGCCACAGGCAGGATCCGCGGCGCGTGATTGTTGGAAAGCACAGCGGCGCGAAACCCCAGCGCTTTCACCCGGTCAAACCAGCTGCAAAGCTCCGGCGTAACGGCGCAGTCATTCCAGGCAACCAGCGTATTGTCCAAATCAAAAAGCAGGCAGCGATAGCCCTGCGCCCAGAGCGTTTCAAGGTCGATATCATAAACCCGCGCGCAAAGCTGATCGGGCCGGAACGCATCGCTTATTCTCATATCCGGCTCCTATTTGAGTTTCACGACGGTCACGCCCGTTTCGCCCTCGCCAAAATTCCCGCTCCGGTACGACGCTACATGGGGATGATGGCGGAAATATTCCCAAAGTCCTTTTCGCAGCGCGCCGGTTCCCTTGCCGTGGATAATGGAAACCTCTTTGCGGGACGCCAGATAAGCGTCGTCCAGATATTTGTCAACATTGTCGATGGCCTCTTCCAGCAATTGACCGCGCACGTCCAGCTCCAGCGGTACGCTGCGGCTGGCCATATCGACGTTTTGGCGCACCGTGCCCTTCTCCTTTTTCGTTTCGCCGATCAGGCGCAGCTGGCCGATATCCACCGTCATTTTCATAATCCCAGCCTGTACCTGAACCTGTCCGCGCTCGTTGGCAGGCGTCAGGACAGTCCCCTGCGCGCCGATGGTCAGGATCCGGACGCTGTCGCCCGGCTTTACCGACTTGGGCGGCTTGGTCAGGTCGCTGTTTTGCGCAATCACTTCGCTGTTTTGCGCCGACAGCGCGTCCAGCCGCTGCCGCGCGTCGTTCTGTCCGCGCGCAATGGCCGACTGCTCCGCCGCCGTTTTTTTCAGATCGCTGAGCACCTGCTCGGACTGCGCGCGCGCCTGGTTGACAATGCGCCGCGCTTCCTCACGCGCTTTTTTAAGCATGCCCTGCTTTTGCTCCTCCAGCTTTGCCCGCTGCGCTTCGATTTCATTTTGAAGCCGCGTAATTTCAAGCCGGCTTTCCTGCGCAATTTTCCGTTCTTTTTCCGCCACCTGGCGATGGTATTCGGCGTTGCTCAGCACGTCCTCAAAACGCAGCTGATCGCTGGAAAGATGTGTCCGTGCCTGCTGGATGATCCCGGCGCTGAGCCCCAGCCGCTTTGAAATTTCAAACGCGTTGGATTTTCCCGGAATCCCGATAAAGAGCCGGTAGGTTGGCCGCAGCGTTTCCACGTCAAATTCCACCGACGCATTCTGGACGCCCTGCGTGGTCAGCGCATACGCCTTAAGCTCGCTGTAATGCGTCGTCGCAAGGGTCATAATGCGTCTTTTGAGCAGCGTATCCAAAATCGCCTGCGCCAAAGAAGCCCCCTCGGTCGGATCGGTTCCGGCGCCCAATTCATCAAACAGCACCAGACTGCCCGGCGTCACCTCGTTTAGGATATGAACGATATTGGTCATATGCGAGGAAAACGTCGAAAGGGACTGCTCTATCGACTGTTCATCGCCGATATCCGCAAAGATCTGATCAAAAATGCAAAGCTCCGTTCCAAGATCCGCCGGCACCTGAAGGCCGGCCTGCGCCATCAGTGCAAAAAGCCCGACCGTTTTGAGCGTGACGGTCTTGCCGCCGGTGTTGGGACCGGTCACCACAAGCGTGGAAAAATCCTTGCCGATCCACAGATTGGACGGCACAACCGTTTGAGCGTCAATGAGCGGATGGCGCCCGCGAATGATATTGATCCATCCGCGATCGTTCATCTTCGGCGCACTGCACCGCCACAATCTGGAAAGCGCGCCCTTGGCAAAAACGAAGTCCAGATGCGCCAGCGTCGCCAGGTTTTCCTCCAGCGTTTTGGCATATGGCTCGATCATCGCCGAAAGCGCCGCCAAAATACGCTCAATTTCGGCATATTCCCTGGACTGAAGCTGCTTGATGTCGTTGCCCAGTTCCACCACCGCCATGGGCTCGATAAACAGGGTCGAACCCGTAGCGGACTGGTCGTGAATCAGCCCCGGCACCTGCTGGCGATATTCCTGCCGGACGGGCAGCACATAACGGCCGGCGCGCATGGTCACGACCGATTCCTGCAAATAGCGCTGCAAATTGGCGTTATGCAGATAAGCGTTGAGCTTTTCGCGGATCCGCTCGTTGGCCGCGCGGATCTGCCGGCGGACAGACGCCAGTTCCGGCGACGCCTGATCGGCGATTTCCTCTTCGGAAAGGATTGCGCGGCTGATCTCCTGTTCCACCTCGCGCAGGGAAACCAGCGACTGCGCCAATTCCTCAATGGAGGTTTGTTCATGTTCGCCTTCACGCACCAGCACCTGACGCACCGATCTGGCCGCGCGCATACAATTGGCGCACAAAAGCAGCTCACGCGCAGAAAGCACCGATCCGATCTGTACCTTTTTCAGCTGCGGGGCGATATTTTCAAACGCGGGCACAGGATGGTAGCCAAGCCGCGCCAAAGCGGCGGCAGCCTCCTCCGTCTGCGCCTGCATGCGGTTAACCATCGAAAAACTGGTTTCCGGCTGCAACGCCAGGCACAGCGCGCGGCCCATTTCGGACACGGCGCCCTGGGCGAGAATTTCCCGGATTTTATCAAATTCCAAAACCTGTAATGTTCGCTGCTGCATGTTTTACTCCTGTGTTTCTGATATCCGCCCGTTTCATCGTTACGCGCAAAGAGCCGAGGGGAATTGCCCCTCAGCTCCGCTTATCCGTTTAAATTAGGCGCCGGCCGGATCCTTTTTGGATGACGCGCCGGTTTTTTTCAACAATTCCTGATAATCGCGCGCCGTAATCGCCAGCTGCTGGCGCGCCTCGGCCAAATCCTTGCGCATACGCGCGTTTTCATCCTGCGCATGAAACAGCTCGTCGGCAATATTCAGCGCCGCAAGCACCGACGCCATGGCGTTTGAAAGCTTGGCCGCCGCATTGAGTTCCTGCATTTTCCGATCCACATACGCGGCAACGCGCAAAATATATTCCGAGGGCTCCTCGCTGACCATCGTATAATCCCGACCGCCGACGCGAATATCGGTGCGGTTTTTTGCCATAAACGCTCACCCCTGTTCAAATCCGTCCTTTTTATCATTATAAAGGAAACGGCGGATTTGCACAATAGCCAAATTACCCGGTGATCCCCACCAGCACCACCTCAAAGGAGAGCGTCTGCTTGGTTTCATCCCGGTAAACCGTCAGGGTTACCGTATCGCCGATCTGATGATTTTGGGCAAGATACTGTTTCATTTCCTGGAAGGATTCGATGCGCACATCGTCAACGTGCGTGATAATGTCCCCCGCACGAACGCCGGCCTTGCCCGCGCCCTGCGTTTCGTCAACCTGCGCAATATACATGCCCTCCGGGACATGATAATACGCAGCGAGGGAAGCCGTCATATCCTGACCGCTGACCGCAAGCCCCGGTCTTGTCACCGTGCCGGTCTGCTTGATTTCCTCCACAATGGGCAAAACGGTCTGCATGGGAATAGCAAAACCGATGCCTTCAACCGCAGCGCTGGAAGACGACCCGCTGGCCTTTAGGGTATTGATGCCGATGACCTCGCCGGAAGCGTTAATCAGCGCGCCGCCGGAATTGCCCGAGCTGATGGCTGCATCCGTCTGCAGCAGCGTCATTTTCCGACCGTCAGAAAGCGTCAGCTCACGGTTCACCGCGCTGATAACCCCGCAGGTAACCGTACCTTCCAGTTCCCGCCCGAGCGGATTGCCAATAGCAATGGCCAGCTGGCCGACCTCGACCTTGGAAGAATCCCCAATCGCCGCCGCCGGGTAGGTACGCGAATCATCCGTAATCTTCAAAAGCGCGATATCCGTCTGAGAATCGTACCCAACCACCTCGCAGGGCAGCTCTTCACCACCCGCCAGGTAGACGGAAACCTCCTGCGCGCCATCAATGACATGATAGTTGGTCACAACATAGCCGTCCTGCGAAAGAATTATCCCGGAACCGGAGCCCTGCTCCACGCTGTCAATATTGCCCTGACGGTTAAACCACTGAATCTTGTTGGACACGCCCACCACCGAAGGGCCGGCTGTCGCCGCCGCACGGCGCACCGGGCTGTCCGGCGCGGCAAGGATCCGATCCATCGTCTCGCCGGTAATCCGTTCCCGCGCCTGAAGCGCCGCCGCCATTGCGTCGCTTTCCCCCGGCAAAGACTGCGCATCCGCGCCGCTTTGCGGCAGGGACGGCTCCGCTTTATCGGATTTCAAGATATATGCATAGACCATCACAATGCCGATCACCACAATTAAAATAAACGCAATGAGCGCAAAACGGCCGCGCGCCTTTCCAGTTTGTTCGTATTGTTCATAATCCTGATAATAGGACATCCATAGGCCTCCTCTCCATCAACTTTATTATACTGCCAAAATACAGCGAAATTATGAAAAAGCTATGAATTTTCGCGAAAAAAACGTGCCGCAGGGCCTCTGATCCGCGGCCGCTTATCCTGCTACGGCCGTTCCGGCGCCTGCGCGGCGTCCTGACCGCGATACAAGTCCAGACAGAACCGGAAGGACGTGCCCTCGCCCTGCTTTGAAGTGCAGGTGAGCTCCTGTCCATGGCACTGCATGATTTTGCTGGCAATCGCCAGCCCCAGGCCGGTGCCCTTGCCGGAAGTATGCGCCTTGTCCGCTTTGTAGAAACGGTCAAAAATATACGGCAGATCCTCTTTTGAAATGCCGATGCCATTGTCCGAAACCGTTATATAGGCAAAATCGCTGCCCTGATTCAGATACAGCCCCAGCTGGCCGCGCTGCGGCACGAATTTGATGGCATTGTCCACCAGATTGGAAACGACCTGCTCGATACGGTCCATATCGGCATAGACCAGACACTGCTCGGGATGAAAAAGCACCTCCACCTCAAGCGATTTTTCATCGATCCGCCCCTCATATTTGATCAGTACCCGGCGCATCAGCTCGCACACATCAAAGCGCGTTTTGCGAATCGGCATATTGCCGGACTCAATTTTGGACAGATCCAGCAGGTCGTTCACCAACCGGGTCAGCCGCCTGGTTTCATCAAAGACCACCTTCAGATACCGCTGGTGATCCTGAGGCGGAATCGTGCCGTCCAAAATGCCCTGCACATAGCCCTGCATGCTGGTCATGGGCGAACGAAGTTCATGGGAAACATTGGCGACAAAACCCATGCGCATCTGTTCAAGCCCCGCCAAATCCTCCGCCATTTTGTTCAGGCTCTGTCCCAGCGTATCGATTTCCGAAATTCGATTTTCATGGATTCGCTTTTCAAAATGTCCCGCCGCATATTCGCCGGAGGCCAGCGCCATCTCCTTAAGCGGTTTTGTCACGCTGCGCGTCATGAAAAACAGCGGAATGCCCGCCAGCGCAAAAACGATCAGCGCCATGAGCATCTCGTAAACGCCCAGCATGTCCAGGGAAATATTCGCCATGCGCCGGTAAATAAAAACAGCGCCCGCAAACGAATTGCCGCCCTCTGCCGCCACCGGCACCGCAACCACATAATTGCGCACCCGCGCGCCGCTTTGCATGGCCATATCCGCCGTGCGCAGTTCCTGTCCCTTGAGCAGGTTTTCCAGGCTGGCCACCAGCTGCTGCTGGGTAAGCAGCTCTTCGCCCTCCTGCAGCCCGGACACCTGCAGCACGATGCCAAAGGGGTTGACAATCCAGATGGCGGTTTTTTCATCCACGGCGTGCTCCAGCACCGTTTGATAAGCGCCCAGCGTCATGCGCGCGGCGTAATAATCCTGCGACGTTGCCGCCAGCGCCCTTGCCCGTTCCAGCATCTCAAGTTCCGCCGCTTCGTTTTCCATGCGCTGGCGCGAATAAATAAACGAAGCGGTGATGATCGACAGCGCAACGAACAAAACGACATAAAAAATCAGAAAAAGCTGCAGAAAAAGGCTGCGTTTCACCCTGCGCGCCCCCCTTTATCCATTTTGGGTATGCACGTCAAATTTATAGCCAACGCCCCAGACCGTCTTGATCTGCCAGCCGTATTCGTCGCTGCCGTCCAGCTTTTCGCGGATGCGCTTTACATGGACGTCCACCGTGCGCGAATCGCCATAATAATCATAGCCCCAGACGTGTTCCAGAAGCTGATCCCGGGTAAACACTTTGCCCGGATGCGTCGCCAGGAAGAATAAAAGCTCGATTTCCTTGGGCGGCACTTCCAGTTCCACGCCGCGGTACGTTACGGTATAATTGCTCATATTGATATTCAAATTGGGATACTGCACCGATTTTTCCGGCGGCGCGACCTGCTGAGAACGGCGCAGCACCGCCTTGGTGCGCGCAATGAGCTCTTTTGGGTCAAAAGGTTTGGTGATATAATCGTCCGCCCCCAGTTCAAGCCCCAGCACCTTGTCAAAGGTCTCGTCCTTGGCGGTAATCATCACAATCGGAATATTGGATGTTTTTCGAATTTCACGGCAAACCTGCCAGCCGTCCATGCCCGGCAGCATGATGTCCAGCAGCACAATCTGAGGCGGCTGCGCTTCAAACAGGCGCAGACAATCGTCGCCGCGCTGCGCTTCGACCACCTCAAAGCCCTCTTTTTCAAGATACAGCTTGATCAGCTGCAAAATATTTTTATCATCGTCCACCACGAGCACCCGGGTTTTATCGTTCATCGGACATCCTCCCCCTTGTATTTTTCCGCCAGCGCCCCTGCAAAAGGGCAGTGCATCTATGCGGCTTTTTTATCGCCGGCACCAATCCGGACGGCTGATGCGTATTTACGAAATAATTATAACACAATCCCGTTTGCAAAAACAAAAAAAGAATAAAATTTCACCAGGGCGCTTTGATCTGCCTGCGCCTGCCCGGTTTCAATCCAACGCCGGCGCTGATGCATGCAGACAAACATACCCGCTGCCATTGCCTTAAGAAAGATCATCTGTCACGCGGCGCTCTGGCGCAGATGGGGCATCCCTGCCCCGCAGATCGTTTGGCAACGACCGCCTGCCACTCATGTCCCTGCGCGCAGCGCCACCAGACCTTTTTCCCGGAACCGCGGGTTACATTTTGCGGCGTAAGCGCGCCATTTCTATCGGGGTGCCACTGCGCGGCAAGCGCCGGCGCCGCCGACGCCAAATCGTTAAACCCGCTAAGCGCGCGCCGACCCGAGCAGAACGGGCAGCCGCACCCTGAAACCCGGCTGGATATCACCGCCTGCCACTGATGGCCTTTTTCGCAGCGCCACCAGTCTTTTTTATTGGAATGCAGCCCGATTCTGCCCGGATCCAGCCCCACATTTTTCTCTTCGTGCCATTGACGCATCAGGTCCGGCCTGCATGCAGCCAAATCATTGATTCCCCGGATGATCTTCCTGCCACTGCAAAAAGGGCATGCGTCTGTTTGACGCTGACCCGGCGGGCAGCGCCATTGATGCCCCTGCGCGCAGCGCCACCAGACCGGCCTGCCGGAGCCTCTGGACACCTGTGAAGGCGTCAGCATACCGTTCTTTTCCGGATGCCATTGCCGCGCCATTTTGGGGTTCGTTGTCGCCAGATCGTTTACACCCGCAACCGGCAGTCTGCCAGAACAATATGGACAACCGCACCCGGCAATGCGGCTGCGAACCGTCGCCTGCCATGCATGGCCGTTTTGACATTGCCACCAGACCTTTTTCATGGCGCCGCGCGTAACATCCTTTGGCGTCAGCGCGCCGTTGAATTGAGGGTGCCATTGCGCTGCAAGCTCCGGCGCAATAAAAGCCAGATCGTTAAAGCCTTCCAGCACTTTTTTGCCGCAACAGTAGGGGCAGCGGCTTCCGGCCGAAAAAGCGCCGACCGACGCCTGCCAGCGATGCCCCAAAGGACATTTCCACCAAACCTTTGTTTTGCTGGTATAGGCGATATAATCCGGGTCCAACGCCCCGTTTTTCGCCCGGTCCCAATAATCCGCCGCTTCCGGCGTTTGAATCGTCAGTGCGCTTTTATGGGGATTTTCCCAAAACTGCCGGTTGATCGCGCACTGATCCCGCTGGCAGTTCACATCCGCTGCGCAGCTTTTTCCGGCAGCTTCGCCAAGCAGGTACAGCACCTGCTCAATCGCGCGGTCCAGCATCGCCCAATTGCCGTGCGGATACGTCACAACCCGCTGCGCTGCGCCAAAACGCTTCCCGGTTTTTACGCGAATCAGTTCAATGCCCCTTGAGGCAAGGAACGCTTCCTTTTCCAGATCCCGTCGTTTCACATGCGCGCGATTATGCAGCGGGCCGTCATGCTCGATGCCAAGCGCCAGCTCCGGCACAAAAATGTCAATTTCCCGATTTTCAATTTTCCGATATCGGTTGATGGCAAAAAAATGCCGGCGAACATAATAGAAAATCGCCTGTTCCGCAAAGGACGTATAGCGCGCCAGCCCCGCATTGGGCGTTTCGGGCGTCTGCCGCCGCGCACGGATGCGCTCCTGCCAGCTGTAGCCATGATACTGCCACCAGACCTTTTTGTCCGAATCTGCCAGAACCTGCTGCGGGGTGAGCGTCCCGTTTTTATCGGGATGCCATTGTGCCGCAAGCTGCGGGCTGACGCTGGCAAGATCGTTATAGCCGGGCAAAACCGCTTTATTGGCGCAATAAGGACAGCCGGATCCCTTGACGCGCCGGGCCGGCGTCTGACAAAATGCGTGCCCAAGCCCGCACTGCCACCAGATGGATTTCCCGGACCCGGGTGTAATCTGAGTTGGCAAAAGCGTTCCATTCTTTTGCGGATGCCATTGCGCCGCAAGCGCCGGGTATCGGGATGCCAAATCGTTTTCCCCCTGGATCACCTGCTTGCCCGCGCAAACCGGACAGCCCGTACCGCAGGTTCGATGCGATATGCTTGCGCGCCACACGTGACCTTTGGCGCATTGCCACCAAATAATTTGATCGCTGTGGCAGCTTACATCCCCGGGCGACAGCGCGCCGTTGCGCGTCGGGTGCCATTGCGCCGCAAGCGCCGGATGGATGGATGCAAGATCATTATAGCCCTGCACCACGCTTTTGCCGCAGCAAACCGGGCAGCCCGTACCCCCAACCCCCAACGCGGTGCCGGACGCTTGCCTGCCACAAATGCCCTTTTTGGCAGCGCCACCAGACCTTTTGATTCGAACCCAGCGATACATCCTGGATTTGCAGCATCCCATTTTCTCTTAAATCCCATTGCTCTGCCAAATGCGGATAAACAGCAGCCAGATCGGTTTTTCCAGCCGTTACCCGCCTGCCCGAGCAATAAGGGCAGCGCGTGCCTTTGACCCTGCCGCGGATCGGCGCCTGCCAGCTGTGTCCCTGTGCGCAGCGCCACCAGACCACGCGTGAAGAACCGGGCAGCACCTGACGCGGCGTTAAGCCGCCGTTTTTGATCGGATCCCACTGTGCCGCCAGATCCGCATACTTTGTCTGAAGATCATTAACGCCCGCGGCCGCCGTATGTCCGCAGCAGCAGGGACAGCCCGTCCCGTTGGCACGGTTTGAAACGGTCGCCTGCCACTGATGGCCGTTTTCACATTGCCACCAGACTTTTTTCCGCGAATGCAGCGCAACATCCGTCGGGCAAAGCCCCTGATTTTTCTGCGGATGCCATTGCGCTGCAAGCTGTGGATTTTTCGCTGCCAGGCTGTTGTGCGCCGATACCCTGCGGCCGGAACAATACGGACATCCCGTTCCCGAACATCGGCTGGCCGGCGTCGTACACCATGAATGTCCTTTTTCACAGCGCCACCAGATTTTTTTGCCCGAATACGCGCGGATCTGATCCGGCGTTAACGGCGCGTTGCGCGTCGGATGCCACTGGCGCGCAATTGCCGGAAACAGCGTTTGCAAATCGTTTTCTCCAGGCCACGCCCGATGGCCGCTGCAAAACGGGCATCCGGCGCCTCCGGTGCGATTCCGGGCGGAAGATGCCCAGGCGTGCCCCTTTTCACATTGCCACCAAATTTTCATACTGCTGTTGGCTGATATCTCCTGCCAGTGCAGGACGCCGTTTAAAGTCGGGTGCCATTGACGCACAAGCGCCGGGGAAAGCGGCTTTGACATCGCGTCGCCTCCTCCGATCCGGATAGAAAAATCCGGAAAGCCGTCGGCAGCTTCCCGGTAAAAAAAACGATAAAAATGAAACGCTGCGCCCTCTATGCTTTTTCAGGCTGCGCCAGCAAAAGCATGGCGTCTCCAAAGGAAAAGAAGCGATACTGCATGGCTACCGCCAAACGGTATGCCTCAAGCATCCGCTGCGTTCCCATCAGCGCGCTCACCAGCATCAGCAAAGTCGATTCCGGCAGGTGGAAATTGGTAATCAGCGCGTCCACACAGTTAAAGCGGTAGCCAGGCGTGATGAAAATATCCGTCCAGCCGCTGCCGGGCTGCACAATGCCGTCCTTTGCCGCGCTTTCCAGCGTACGCACGCTGGTCGTCCCCACGCACACAATTCTTCCGCCGCGCGCCCGCGCCGCATTGATCCGCGCCGCCGCATCCGGCGTGATCTCATAGTATTCGCTGTGCATGTGGTGTTCCTCCACACGCTGTGCCTTAACCGGGCGAAACGTGCCCAGCCCGACATGCAGCAAAACCGGCACGATATCCACGCCTTTTGCACGAATTCGGTCCAAAAGCGCCTGTGTAAAATGCAGTCCTGCCGTCGGCGCGGCTGCGGAGCCCTCCTGCGCCGCATACACGGTCTGATAGCGCGAAGGATCCTCCAGCTTTTCGGTAATATACGGCGGCAGGGGCATCTGGCCCAGCTGATCGAGCAATTGCTCGAAAACCCCTTCATACAAAAACCGGACAATCCGGCCGCCGTCGGGCGTAACCGACTCTACCCTTGCGCGCAAAAGCCCGCCGCCAAAGCGGATTTCACGCCCGATCCGCGCCTTCTTCCCCGGCTTGACCAGCGTTTCCCATCGATCCGCATCAATACGGCGCAAAAGCAGAAACTCCATCGCGCCGCCGCTTTCCGTTTCGCCCAAAAGCCGCGCCGGAATCACCTTGGTATTGTTGACCACCAGCACGTCCTTTTCATCCAGATAATCGATCACATCATAAAAATGGCGGTGTTCGATCGCCCCCTGCGCCGGCACAACCATCATCCGGCTGGCGTCGCGCGGCTGCGCGGGCGTCTGCGCAATCAGCGACTGAGGCAGGTCGTAATAAAAATCCGATGTATTCATCTTTCCTCCATCTCAAGGCGCGTTTGTTCCTGCGCCGCACCGCCGGGATAGGCAATGCCCAGATGCTGATAGGCCAGCGGCGTGGGCACGCGGCCGGCCGGCGTGCGCATGATAAAGCCCAGCTGCAAAAGATACGGCTCATAAACGTCCTCAATCGTGTGCGCGTCCTCCCCCGTAGCCGCCGAAAGCGTGCTCAGGCCAACCGGGCGGCCGCCGAATTTGTGGATCATCGTGCCAAGAATATCCCGATCGACATGATCCAGGCCAAGCTCGTCCACCGAAAGCATGGAAAGCCCCTGAGACGCCGTCTCCTGGGTAATCACGCCCTGCGCGCGCACCAGCGCATAGTCGCGTACACGGCGCAAAAGACGATTGGCAATTCGGGGCGTGCCGCGGCTGCGCCGGGCAATTTCCATCGCCCCCCTGGGATCGATCTCAATGTCCAGAATCGACGCGCTGCGCAGCACGATCTGCGACAATTCCTGCGCGCTGTAGGGCGCAAGCCGGAACTGAATACCAAACCGGTCGCGCAGAGGCGACGCCAGCGAACCGGCCTTGGTCGTCGCCCCTACCAGCGTAAAATGCGGCAGATTGATGCGGATCGACCGGGCGCTGGGCCCTTTGCCGATAAAAATATCCAGCGCGAAATCCTCCATCGCCGGATAAAG
>DCTY01000035.1 GCA_002329335.1 Christensenella sp. UBA1428 | reverse complement strand
CATCGGCGACCATACCGATATGTATGCGCAGGGCTATTTCGAGTACGACTCCAAGAAGTCCGGCGGCCTGACCATCAGCCATCTGCGCTTTGGCAAGACCCCGATTCAGTCGACCTATCTGATCGACGCGGCGGAGTTTATCGCCTGCCACAACCCGGCCTATGTGACCAAGTACGACATGGTGTCCGACCTGAAGGAAGGCGGCGTGTTCCTGCTCAACAGCCCGTGGACGGCGCAGGAAATGGAAACCCAGCTGCCCGCTTCCATGAAGCAGCTGCTGGCTAAAAAGCATGCCAAGTTCTATAACATCGACGCGGTGAAAATCGCTGCATCCGTTGGCATGGGCAACCGCACCAACACCGTTATGCAGGCCGCGTTCTTCAAGCTGGCCGAAGTGATTCCCTACGCTGAGGCGGAAGGCTACATGAAGGCTGCCGTTAAGAAGTCCTACGGCAAAAAGGGCGACAAGATCGTTCAGATGAACTACGACGCCATCGACAATGCCATTGCCGGTTTGGTGGAGATTCCCGTTCCCGCGCATTGGGCCGATGCGACCGAAGGCGCTGTGGCGATCGAAGTGCCCGCAACCGAATACTTCAACACCACCGTTACCACCATTTTGCGTCAGGCTGGCAATAAGCTGCCGGTTTCCGCGTTTGATCCGGCTGGTATCGTGCCCACCGGCACCACCCAGTATGAGAAGCGCGGCGTGGCTGTAAAGGTTCCCGAGTGGCAGATTGATAAGTGCATCCAGTGCAACCAGTGTTCTCTGGTTTGCCCGCATGCCTGCATCCGTCCTGTGCTTGTTACGGACGAACAGCTGGCGGCTGCACCGGCCGGCTTTGAAGCCAAGGCCGCTACCGGCAAGGAGTTTGCCGGCTACAAGTTCCGCATGCAGGTCTCTCCGCTGGATTGCACCGGCTGCGGCAACTGCGCGGACATCTGCCCGGCAAAGGAAAGCGCCCTTGTGATGGTGCCCCTTGCCACTCAGAGCGCGCAGGAAGCCAACTGGGAATATGCGGTTTCGCTGCCCAAGGCTCCTGTTACCGTCAACAAAGCAACCGTCAAGGGCAGCCAGTTCCTGCAGCCCCTGTTCGAGTTCTCCGGCGCCTGCGCAGGCTGCGGCGAAACGCCTTATGTCAAGCTGGTTACCCAGCTGTTCGGCGACCGTATGCTCATCGCCAACGCGACCGGCTGCTCTTCCATCTACGGCGGCAGCTCTCCGACCTGCCCCTACACCGTCAACAAGGATGGCCATGGTCCTGCGTGGGCCAACAGCCTGTTTGAAGACAACGCAGAGTTCGGCTTCGGCATGAACCTGGCGATGAACCAGCGCCGTGCGAAGCTGGCGGAAACCGTCAAAGCGCTCATCGCGGTGGATTGGTGCGATGCGCCGATCAAAGAGGCCGGTGCGCAGTGGCTCGAGCAGATGAACGATGCGGAAGGCTCCAAGGCTTCCGGCGCCAAGCTGCTGGCCGCCTGCAAGGACGCGGTGATCGAAGGCTGCGACTGCGACGCATGCAAGCTGGCCCGCGAGGTGATCGAGGGCGCTGACCTGCTGACCAAGAAATCCGTTTGGATCTTCGGCGGCGTGGATCACGTGCTGGCTCAGGGCGAAAACGTCAACATTCTGGTTATGGATACCGAAGTGTATTCCAACACCGGCGGTCAGTCCTCCAAGGCGACCCCGACCGGATCTGTGGCGAAATTTGCCGCTGCCGGCAAGCGTACCCGCAAGAAGGATCTGGGCATGATGGCCATGAGCTACGGCTACGTTTATGTTGCCGAAGTCAACATGGGCGCCAACCAGAGCCAGCTGATCAAGGCGCTGGTCGAAGCGGAAGCTTACGACGGCCCGTCCCTGATCATTGCTTACGCACCCTGCATCAACCACGGCATCAACATGGGCAAATCCCAGGCTGAAGCGAAGAAAGCGACTGCTGCCGGTTACTGGCCGCTGTATCGTTACAATCCCGAGCTGGCCGATGCGGGCAAGAACCCCTTCACGCTCGACAGCAAGGATCCGACCGAGAGCTATCAGGACTTCATCAAGGGCGAAACCCGTTACACCTCTCTGGCCAAGCAGTTCCCGCAGGTTGCGGACAAACTGTTTGTCAAGGCAGAGGAGGACGCAAAGGTTCGTCTGGCAAACTACAAGCGTTTGGCCGACTGATTGCAGGCTGATCTCTGTTAAGCGATGCGGCGGCAGCAATGCCGTATTCATGAATTGAAAAGGCGCGCCTTCCCTGGAAGGCGCGCCTTTTTTGCACACAGTCAATCTCAACCGTTCTTTTTCCTCTATCTGTGGACTGAAAGTTTGCATCGATGATCGGACGTTTGAGAATGATGACAGCATGGCGCACAGCGATTGTCAGACTGTGACCGGTTTTGTCAGAAAAGCGCAACGGTCGTTGGCATCATTTCGTTTGTGTGGTAAAATAAGATAAGGATTGTCCATGGAGGATGTGTGTATGGCAAGAAGACGCCGCAGACGCGGCGGACATAATTTCGGCGCGTTCTGGGTTTGTATTGTGCTGTTGTCGATTTTGCTGGTCTGGCTGTATCATCATGGGGATGAACTCCCGCCGACAGAGCAGTGGCAGCCTGCGGTCGAGCAGGCGGTAGAGCACTTGCCGGAAACGGCTCGGCGCATTTGGGAACAGATCCAAAATGGCGCGCAGCAGGTGATTGACGAGGCAAAGACGTTTTTAAACCTGCAACAGACCACGGCTCTGCCGGCCGTCAAGCCGGAAACGGCTCCGGATGGACAGCTGCGGGTTTACAGTTTCCAGATGGGCAATGCGGACGCGCATTTGATCCAGACGTCGGATTGGGCGATGCTCATCGACGCCGGAGAGGCTGGACAGTCGGAAGGGCTGGTTCGCCGGCTGAAACAGCTTGGTGTGACAAAGCTTGACTGCGTTGTGGCGACGCATCCGCATGCGGACCATATCGGCGGTATGTCGGAAATCATTCGCGTTTTCGAACCGGCGGTCTGCTATTTGCCGCAGGCGGCGCATACAACGGACGAATATGCGCAGATGCTTGCGGCGCTGGAAGATTGCCAGATTGATACCGTTGCCCCGCAGGCGGGCGATACAACTGTCTTTGGGGATGTGCATATCAGTTTTCTGGGCCCCGTGCGGGACGATTATTCGGAATTGAACGATCACAGTATTGTATTGCGCCTTACCTATGGCTCGAAAGCGTTTTTATTTATGGGCGATGCGCAGTCTGCTGCAGAGCGGGATATTCTGGCTTCCGGCGCGCAGCTGACGGCCGATGTGCTCAAAGTGGGGCATCATGGCAGCGATACCTCCAGCAGCGAGGCGTTCCTTGACGCCGTTGCGCCCAAATACGCCATTGTCTGCGCTGACAGTATCGCCGGCTTAAGCGACGCGGTGGACGCCCGCCTGCAGGCGCTTGGCACGACGATTCTTTGTACCCAAAGCGGCGATATCCTCTTTACCGTGCAGGATGACGCGCTGAGCGTCCAGATTATCACGCCTCAGGCATCGGCGCTGCCCGTTTTCCGGTGGACGGGCGCAGCGCAGGTTTGGGATCGGTTTGTAAAGATTTTTTAATTAAAATTCATCCAAAAACAGTGAAAATTCCCGTGAAAAATACACGCGGGTATGGTATTAGACTGCTATAACGGCAGTAGAC
>DCTY01000020.1:16025-16234 GCA_002329335.1 Christensenella sp. UBA1428 | reverse complement strand
CGGACCCACTGGTCCTACCGGGCCAACCGGTGCTACCGGTGCTACCGGCGCCGAAGGACCTACTGGGCCAACTGGACCCACCGGGCCTGCCGGGCCTGCCGGATCCACCGGCGCTACCGGCGCTACCGGCGCTGAAGGACCTACTGGGCCAACCGGACCCACCGGGCCTGCCGGATCCGCCGGCACTACCGGCGCCGAAGGACCTACTG
>DCTY01000020.1:0-15939 GCA_002329335.1 Christensenella sp. UBA1428 | reverse complement strand
CGGATCCGCCGGCGCTACCGGCGCTACCGGCGCCGAAGGGCCTACTGGGCCAACCGGACCCACCGGGCCGACCGGACCGACTGGGCCCACTGGACCGACTGGGACGGTAACGGCTGCTGCGTCCGTCGTCGATGCCACCAGTACAACCGATATCGTAACACAATTCAACGCGCTTTTGGCAAACCTGCGCGCGGCAGGTCTGCTGCAAAGCTGATCGATACACGCAGGAGAGCGGCAAAAACCGCTCTCCGCTTTTACTGCCCCGCTGCAAACACCTACAATTTTTCAGGAGGTCCATATGAAAATTGTCGTCTATGCCATCTGTAAAAACGAATCCGCCTTTGTCAACCGCTGGATGGACTCCATGTCCGAAGCGGACAGCGTTCTTGTGCTGGATACCGGTTCCAGCGACGACACGGTTGCGCTGCTGAAACAGCGCGGCGCGCAGGTGCATCGTCAGATCATCGACCCCTGGCGGTTTGACGCGGCGCGAAACCGGGCGCTGGAACTGGTCGCGCAGGATGCGGATATCTGCGTCTGTACGGATTTGGACGAAGTGTTTGCGCCCGGCTGGCGCAAAGCGCTGGAACAGGCCTGGACACCGGAGACCACGCGCGGTTCCTATCGGTATACCTGGAGCTTTACCGACCAGGGCGCAGAGGGCGTCGTGTTCTGGATTGACAAAATCCACGCGCGCCACGGATACCGCTGGACGCACCCGGTACATGAGGTTTTGCAATGGACCAACCCCGGCATGCCGGAAGTGCGCCTGGAAATTCCGGGCATCCAGTTAAACCATTATCCGGATGCTTCCAAGTCCCGCGCGCAATATCTGCCGCTTTTGGAGCTTTCGGTCCGGGAGGATCCCGACGACGACCGCAATGTCCACTATCTTGGACGGGAATACCTCTATCTTGGACGTTGGGACGACTGCATCGCCATGCTCAAACGCCATCTGGCCATGCCCTCGGCAGCCTGGCCGGACGAACGAGCCGCCTCCATGCGCTATATTGCCAAATCCCATTGGATGAAAGGCGACCGCCTGCTCGCCCGCAGCTGGTATCTGACGGCAATCGTTGAAGCGCCGCACCTGCGCGAGCCGTACATGGATCTTGCCCTGATGCTCTACCACGACGCGCAGTGGGACGGCGTATTGTATTTTACCGGGTGCGCCCTTGCCATCGAAAACCGGCCGCGCAGTTATATCTGCGAAGCAGACGCCTGGGGCAGCCTGCCCCACGATCTGCGCGCGATAGCCTATTATCATACCGACCGGCCCGCGCTGGCGCTGTCAGAGGCGGAAAAAGCGCTGCAAAAAGAGCCGGGGAATGAACGGCTGACTCAAAACGTCCGCTTTTTAAAAGAAAAATGCTCCGAAAAATAAAAAACACAGGCGCGCCGGATCCGCCTGCTGCAAAGCGGATCCGGCGCGCCTGTAAGCCGTTTGGGTTAAAGCGCGATAACATCAAGATCATCCGGCACAAACAAATTGCCCGAATAATAAGCGCCGCCCTCTTTCGAATAAAGCGCCTTGCGGTTTTGAATGTTCCGGTCCTCGGTATGGTACAAAATCAGATTTTTCGCGCCCAGCATCTGCGCCGTCTCACAGGCTTCCTTGACGGTCGTATGATGTTTTTCATAGGGCTTGAAAACATCCGCCTGGCTGTACAGGCAGAACGCTTCATGCAAAAACCAGTCGGCGCCGCGGGCAAGCTCATACTCGTGCGCCCGATACGGCTCGTCGCCCACGAAAACAAAGCGCCTGCCGTTTTGGAGCGTCAAATCAAACCCATACTGCTCGGCCTTTGTCGATCGGATATCAAAAAAATGCACGTCATAATCCAGAATCCGGCGCGTTTCGCCATCCGCCACCGTATGGATGAAAATCCGCTTGCCGATCAGCGCAAAAAATTTGTCCTGCACCGTCAGCTTGGCAATGGTTAAAATGGTCTGCTTTAAATTGGCGTGGCAATAAATGTTCAGATCGCCCTGATATTGATCCTGTTTCATTTTTGCGGCGATCATCCGGATCAGCCAGATCAGCCCCAGCAGATGATCGGTATGTTCGTGGCTTAAAAAGATCTCATGAATCTGTGTCAGCGGGATATCCGCCTTTTCAAGCTGCGCCAGAATCCCGTTGCCGCCGCCGGTATCCACCAGAAAATATTCATCTTCCCGCGCCTGAATTGCAAAGCAGGTATTAAAGCACCGGGTCACATTGGCGTTTCCGGTGCCAAGTATGATCAGTTTTTCCATACAGTTCCCCTTCCTGATGCGTTTGAACATATTGCCGGAACGCCGATTCACGCACCCAGCGCTCCTTCCGATCTATTTTCCGTTTGCAGAATTTCCCGGCTGCGCCCCTTGATCAGGCGATGCCTGCACGCCCGTCTGGTCGTCTGCAAGATAGGGCAAAATCGCCCGGTAAGCCTCCAGCAGGCGCTCAAACGACCACGCGGCGTTTGCCGGGCTGGTCGAGGGCAGGCAAAACTCCGGCACAGCCCACTTTTCCTTCTGATGGCGCAGATACAGCGCATGCGCGGTCTTCCCGTTGGTAAATACCGCGCGAATCCGCGCCTGTTGAAAGACAGGCGAAAGATCGGCCGCCACCGCGTTTTTCACCGAAGCGTCGGACGCGCCGCAAATTTCGCATGCGGCGATCACATCATACAGCGCAATACCGCTGAAAGCCAAAAGCGCGCGCTTTTGATCGACGCTCTGCGGGATCGGCCGGTTTGTCAGCGCCGCCAGCACGGGCCAGAAGCGATTGCGCGCATGGCCGTAATAAAACCCGCTGCGCCGGGAGTCCGGCGAAGGAAGCGAGCCTAAAATCAACACACGGCTCCCGCCGTCAAACGCCGGTTCAAACGGATGAACCACATAACCTGGCTGTCCCATCAACCGCGGATGTTGAGCAGCTTTTCCTTGAGCTGATTTTCAATGCCGCGCAGCTCGCTTTCGGCGGCGCGGCGCTTGGCGCGGCCTTCCTCCTGAATCTGCACGACCTCGTCGAGCGTGGCAATCAGCTGCTCGTTGGTATAGCGCAGCGTCTCCATATCCACAATCCCCCGTTCGGCCTCGCGCGCCGTTTCCACTGTGCCCATTTTCAGCGTATCGGCGTTCTTTTTCAAAAGTTCGTTGGTCATATTGGTGACCTCGCGCTGCGCGCGCATGGCCTGATTGGAATGTTCGATGCCAAGGGCCAGCACCATCTGGTTTTTCCACAGCGGAATGGTATTGACAATCGTCGATTGAATTTTCTCGGCCATCAGCGTATTGTTGTTCTGCACCAGACGAATCTGAGGCCCCATCTGAATGGATACCATGCGCGTCAGTTCCAGATCGTAAAGCTTTTTTTCAAACCGATCGCAAAGCCCTGCAAAATCGTTGGCTTTCTGCGCGTCCTCCGGCAGGCCGGACTGGCGGGCCTTTTCAATCAACGCTTTCAGTTCGTTTTCCCGCAGGGCTGCCAACCGTTTTTTCCCCGCCAGGATATACATCGTCAGCTCCTTAAAATTCACCTGATTGCGCTCATACAGCTTATCCAGCACGGCGATATCCTTAAACAGGGTCACCTGATGTGCCTGAAGGCTGGAAACAATCACGTCGATATTTTTTTCGACCTTGTTGTATTTGGCATTGAGCGCGTCCAGCCGGTTCCTGCTCTTTTTGAACATGCCGAAAAGGCCCTTTGCCTCCTCCTGCGCGTCAAAGTTTTTCAGTTCGCCGATCAGGCCGGTCACCATGTCGCCGACTTCGCCCATGTCCTTGGTGCGCACGTTTTCAAGCGCATTTTCCGAAAAATCCGCCATCTTCTGCTGCGTCTGCGCGCCGTACTGCAAAACGACGTTGGCGTTGGTAATATCGATCTTGCTGGCAAAATCGTCAACCATCGCGCGCTCCTGCGGTGTGAGGACGCTTTCGTCAATAACAGGGCCGTTTTCCTTGGGTTGTTCCTGCGCCGCTTCCTGCGCCGCGGCGGCCTGATCCTCAAAAGGCGTCAAGGTCAGGGAAGGCATATCCTGATGCTGCGTCATATCCAATCTGCACCCTTTCGTAAAGTTTGTACGGCCAAAAGCGCCGGCTGACTGTTTTTTAAAGCATGCCCCGCCGCATCCCCGGCCGGGAAAGCGCTGCCGCTGCAAAGCGGCGCGGTATGAATGATACCGTTTTTATCGTATCGTTTTTCCCCCGCGCTGTCAAGACAGCGGCTCGACATAGACGGTAAACTGATGGGTATAGTGGACGAAACCGGGCTTGGCGCCGGAGGGCTTTTTGACATAGCGGCGATGGGTATAGTCTACCGGCACCTGCGAGGAATGCCGCGCCTTGGAATACCTTGCCGCGATGCGCGCCGCATATAAAAGCGTTTCGTCCGCCGGCCATTGTTCCGCGCCGGACATGCGGATAATCACATGCGAGCCCGGGATATTCTGCGTATGCAGCCAAATATCCTCCGGCATGGCCGAAAAGGTCAAATGATCGTTCTGGACGTTGTTTTTGCCCACAAAAATCTCCGTCCCGTCCGGCGCGACAAAGCGTTCCGGCCGGGTAGGCGGGATTTTTTGCGGCCGGCCGTTTTTGGTCTGCTCCCGGCGGATATACCCCTGCGCCGCCAGCTCCTGGCGGATTTCCAGCAGTTCGTTTTCCTCGGTAATATTTTCAAGATTGACCAGCTGCCCCTGCAAATAACGGATTTCCGCCTCATTTTGGGCGATCTGGCCCACCAGGAGTTCCGCCGCCGCTTTGGCCTTGGCATAGCGCTTAAAGTAGCGCTGGGCGTTTTGCGCCGCGCTCATGGTTTCATCCAGCGGGATCTGAATCTGCGCCATCTGCGGCTCGTAATAATTGACGACGCTGGCCGTTTTCGCGCCTTTGGGAATTGCATATACGCTGGCCATGATCAGCTCGCCGTAAATGCGCAGCTGCTCCCTGCCGGCAACTTCCTGCTGTTTTTCAAGCTGCATCGACAGCTTCTTTTCGCAGCGCTCCAGCGCCGTCTGCAGGGTGTGCAGCGTAGCTGCCGATTTTTGCCGAATCCGTTCATGCCTGTCGCGCTGCGCATAAAACGCGTCGAGCGCCTGGCTCATCGTCGGCACAATTTCCTGTTCCTGCCTGGGGCGGGACTGGTACAGGAAGGCCGTCACATCGCCGACCTGTCCGTTTTGAGAAAACAGCACGGCGGCGGCCTGCTCGGGCAGCGTTTCAAAAAAGCGTTTCAAATCATGCGCAATGGGCGCCAGATGCCGCGTCCAGACCTCCGGCGGCGCCTTTTCGTCCATCATAAACCGGTAGGACAATTCCCGCGCGGCCTGGGTTGATACGCCGGAAAGCGCGCCCAAAATCGCCTTATCCAGCGTTTGCGCCGCGCCCTTTGACAGCGCCTGAACAATCTGCGCCTCATCGGCAAAGCGCGCGTCAAGTTTTTCCTGCGCCGGCGGCAGCTGATAGGGCAAATGCGGCAGCACCTCGCGCACCCGGCTGATCTCCGCGGTGACGCGCCGGGCGCTGTCGATGATCCGCCCGTCCGCGCCGACTAAAATCAGGTTGGAATGACGGCCCATAATCTCCACCGTCAGGGTTTTGGTCGAATAGTCGCCCAATTCGTCCATCGATTCCACCTGAATGTTCAAAATCCGATCCATGCCCACCTGGCTGACCGCCAGTATCCGGCCGCCCAGCAGATGCTTGCGCAGCAGCATGCAAAGCTGCGGCGGCGGATCCATACTTTTTTTGTTGGTCTGCGTCAGATGCGCGCGCGCATGGTTGGCGCTGCAGGACAAAAGCAGGCGATGGTTCTGGCCGCCGGCACGGATCAGCAGCAAAATCTCGTCCCGCTCCGGCTGCGTCACTTTATCCACCCTGCCGCCGGACAGGGTCGTCTGTAATTCATCGGCGATGCGGGACAGCATCAGACCGTCTAAAGGCATTTTGTTTCCTCCTTGCAGCGCGCGCCATAAAGCCCAAAGCGGCAAAAAAGCCGGAGCACAGACGCATGCCGCGAATTGTCACCTTCATTATAGCATATCCATCCGGCATGCGTCATAGTTTTTTGTGCAAAGGGTTTGCCGCAACCACTGTGAAGGAGGACGATTCAGTTGAAAAAAATGTTCACTTGCATCTTATGCCTGGTTTTGCTTGGCCTGATGCTGACCGGGTGCGGCAGCAATGCCGACCAGACCGTACCCACACTGGAAATTCCCCAGGAATACATCCCCACTGCCAGCGAGCTTTCGCAGTCCACCCGCGCCACCACGGTTTATTACCGCGACGCAGACGGCTACATCGTGCCGGTGACGCGCACCATCCCCTGGCAGGACGGCATCGCCGCCGCGACGCTTGGCCTGATGGTGCAAAACGAGCAGAACATTCAGGACGCCGCCGCGATGGGTCTTGAACCGGTGCTGCCGCCGGAAACGCAGGTCAGCCTGGACATCGGCTCAGACGGGCTGGCGACCGTTTCGCTCTCCAGCCAGGTCAACGCCTGCGCGGACGCGCTGGAGGAAAGCACGATGGTTTCCGCCGTGGTCTGCGCGCTGACGGAATTTGATTCGGTCGATCAGGTACAGCTGCTGGTCAACGGGTACGCCGTCCCGACGCTCAAATATGGCACCGATATTTCCCAGCCGCTTTCCAGATGCGATCTGAATGTGGAAAGCGTCGCGCAGGATGTGTCGCTCACAGGCGCGCAGCCGGTTACGCTGTATTTTGAATCCGCCCAGTCCGGCGCAATGGTGCCCGTTACACGCATGGTTTTTTCCCGCGACGATGTGGAAACCGCTGTGCTGGAGCTGCTCAAAGGGCCCCGGGACGGCAGCGGTCTGGTCGCGACGATGCCCGGCGACGCCGCGCTGCTGTCCGTCAGCCAGAAAGACGGCGTAGTCACCATCAATTTCAGCGAGCAGTTCGTCAACGTCGCCAACGAATATGACGGCGGCAAAAGCGCCATCAAGTCCCTGATGCTCACCTGCGCGCAATTTGAAGGCGTCAAACAGGTTAAGCTGCAGGTCAACGGCAAGGATTGGGAGCCTGACGCCGCCACCATGGCGGTTCCGACCTTTGTCAACAGTGAGGACGACGTCTACAATTATCTGACGGATTGACCGCGCCGCGTCATTGCCTGCTCTCATTTCAATTTCGCTGAAGGTACGCCGCAGCCGGCGGCCTTCAGCTTTTTTGCCGTTTTGAGCCGGGCGATGTATGCCTGCGGCCCTGCGGCGCAAAATAGGCTGTGAGGTGTTGGCAATGGAAGGAAAATTCAAGCTGCACAGCCTGCGTCCGGTTTTTTTCTGGGGCTTTCAGGCAGTCTTCTGGTATTATGCGGCGGTTTTGCTCGACGCGCAGCTGAAAGTACGCGGGTTTTCCGGGGCCTATCAGGTGCTGATCACCGTGCTGATGACGCTGGGCGCAGCGCTGATATGCGCCGGAGCAATGCGCATCACATTGCGGCGCAGACGCAAGGCGCGCCTTGAGGCGCAAAAAGCGCAGGCAGGCGCGCTGGCGCTTTTGGCCTTGCCGCCGCAGGAAGCGCTTGCCCGGGTCTGCCGGGCAAAAGCAAACGAAAAAGGGCTCTGCGTTCGTGAAATCCTGCCGGATGTCGCGCTGATTGAAACGCCGCGCGGGCTTTTGGGCTTCGGTTTAATCGCGCTGGCAAAGGGCAGCGCCGCCGGCACGGAAGCCCTGTGCGCGCTGCACCGCGCCGCAAAAGCGGCGGGATGCCAGGCCGTTTGCGCCGTTTCGCTCTTCGAGCTGTCCCCGGGCGCCGGCCTGTTTGCTCAAACGCTTGCCGACCCGCCCGTGTATTTGCGCGACCCGGCGCGCTATGCGGCAATCTATGCGTCCTTTGCGCCCGATCCCCTGCCGCGCAAAGCGCGCGCCGCTTTGCCAACCGCGCGCCGCCATGGCAAAAAGCTGTTTCGAACCGGCGCGCTGATGATTTTGGCTGCGCTGCTGCTGCGCCCCTTTTTTCTGCCGGGCCTGCTGCTGGCGCTCTTTGGCGTTTATCTGACCATCCGGGGACAGGAAGACGGGCCTTCATGGCCGCTTTAAGAGGATGAACCTCCCCCCGCCCGGGCGCCGTTCCTTTTCTGCGCGCCGCTTGAACAAAACTGCGCGCTGTGCTACAATTTGTGTGAAATCAAGGAAACGAGGAATCCGGCAATGTATGAACGGCTCACGGATGAAATCATCTCTCAAACCTGTGCGCTTTTGGCCATTGCAAGCCCCACCGGCTATACGCAGGACGCGGCGCAGTATTTGATCGGCCAGCTGCAATCGCTTGGCTACGCGCCAATTCAGACCGGCAAAGGCGGCGTTCTGGTGGACCTTGGCGGTCAGGATCGCCATAACGGCGTTTTGCTCGAAGCGCATCTGGACACGCTTGGCGCCATGGTGGCGCAGGTCAAAAGCAATGGCCGGCTGAAACTGACGCCGCTTGGCGGGCTCAACCCCAACAATGCAGAGGCGGAAAACTGTACCGTCATAACCAAATTCAACGGCGCATACGAAGGGACGTTCCAGCTGTGCAACGCCTCGCTGCACGTCAACACCCAATACGGCAAAACGGAGCGCAGCTTTGATACCATGGAGCTGGTGCTGGACGAACCGGTTCAAAGCGCGGATCAGACGCGCGCCCTTGGCATTGAAACGGGCGACGTCGTGTGTTTTGACCCGCGCACCCGCGTTACCAAAAGCGGCTACATCAAAAGCCGTTTCTTGGACGACAAACTCAGCTGCGGCATCTTATTGGCCTATGCCAGATATCTGCGCGAACAGAAAATCACGCCTGCCAGACGCGTCTGGGCGCATTTCACCGTTTTTGAAGAGGTCGGCCACGGCGGCAGCGCGTCTGTCCCCCAGGGGGTAACCGAGGCCATCAGCGTTGACATGGGCTGCGTGGGCGATGGGCTGAACTGTGACGAGCGCCGGGTTTCCATCTGCGCCAAGGACAGCGGCGGTCCCTATCATTATCAGGTCGTCAAGGGGCTGGTCGAAGCGGCGCGGCGTTTGGGGCTTGATTACGCGCTGGACGTTTACCCGGCCTATGGCTCCGATGTGGAAGCCACGCTGCGCGCCGGCAACGACCTGCGCCACGGCCTGATCGGCGCAGGCGTTTACGCGTCCCACGGCTATGAGCGCAGTCACCGCGACGGCGCAAAAAACACGCTGATGCTGCTCATCGGCTATTTGGGCTGACGTAAACTGGCAAAATCTGCCAATTCGGGCTTATCCCATAAAATACGGAGGACGCACCATGTCCAACCATGCTTCCATCAAACGCGTATTTCTCATCGTGCTGGACAGCTTCGGCATCGGCGCGCAAAATGATGCGCCGCTTTTTGGCGACAGTCTGTCTGTCAACACGCTTTGCGCCTGCGCCGCCACCGGCAAGCTGGAGGTTCCCAATCTGCGCCGGCTTGGCCTTTTCAATATCGACGGCGTTGCCTGCGGCCAGCGCTGTCCGGCGCCTGTGGGCGCTTACGGCCGCCTGCTGGAAAAATCCCGCGGAAAGGACACCACGACCGGTCATTGGGAAATTGCTGGACTGATCAGCCCCACCCCCATGCCGACCTATCCGGACGGCTTTCCTCAGCCGCTGATCGACGAATTGGAACGGCGCACCGGACGCGGCGTTTTATGCAACAAACCCTATTCCGGCACGCAGGTGATCGCCGATTATGGCCCGGAGCAAATCAAAACCGGCAAATTGATCGTCTATACCTCCGCTGACAGCGTATTTCAGATTGCAGCCCATGAAAAGTACATCGGGCTTGACGAATTGTACCGCTGCTGTGAAATTGCCCGCGCGCTTTTACAGGGAGAGCATGCCGTCGGGCGGGTCATCGCCCGGCCTTATGTGGGCGAGGCGCCCAATTTTACGCGCACGGCCAACCGGCACGACTATTCCCTGCGTCCGCCGCGCATGACGATGCTGCAATCGCTTTCAAACGCAGGAAAAACGGTTATCGGCGTGGGGAAAATTTACGATATTTTTGCCGGGCAGGGCGTTGGGCAGACGATAAAAACCGCCGGCAACGCCGACGGCATGGCCAAAACCGAAGCGATAGCAAATCAGGACTTTGAAGGGCTGTGCTTTGTCAATCTGGTGGACTTTGATTCCCTTTACGGCCACCGCAACGATGCGCAGGGCTACGCGCTGGCGCTGTGCGCGTTTGACCGGTGGCTGGGCGGGTTTATGGAAAAGCTCCGCGCGCAGGATCTTTTGATGATCACCGCTGACCACGGCTGCGATCCGTCGACTTCGGGAACCGATCATACCCGCGAATCCGTGCCGCTGCTGATTTTCGGCAAAGCTGCCGCGCCAGTAAACCTGGGCGTACGGGCGTCGTTTGCCGATATCGGGCAAAGCATCGTCCAGCTGTTCGGCGCAGCGGACGCCGTAGAGGGGGAAAGCTTTTTAAATCTGCTTTTTCCCGGCGCTCCTGCGTGATGCGCGCGGTGTGCGAGGTCGTCGTGCGCCATCAGGACGGCGATTTTCTGCTCGTTGAGCGCAGCTTTGACAAAAAATGGTTCCCGGGCGATTGGGACACAGGCGCGGGCGGTAAGGTGGAGCCGGGCGAGCGCCCGCGCGATGCCGCCGCACGCGAGCTTTTGGAGGAAACCGGTATCCGCGCGCAGACGCTGCTGCCCCTGTATCAGCATGTCAGCGCGGCAGACGGATGTATTTTTTACGGTTATCTGACCTGCGTAGATATCCCAAAGGATGCGGTCGTGCTCCAGGAAAGAGAGTGTATCGACTATCGTTGGGTATCCGCGCAGGCGTTTGCGCATTTTGTTCGCTTTGAACTTACCGGCGACAAACCGCGCCGTTTGATTGGCGCGCTGGAAAGCCGGGGAATAATCGAACCTGCACGGAGGAATGACGATGGAATTACAGCATTTTAAACAGCGCATCGCGCGCGACGGCCTGTGCGTAACGTATGTCAATGTGGATCAGGGCGGAAAACGCGTCGCGGCATACGACCGGCTCGGCGGTCAAACCCGCCTGAACACCTGGTCGGTGGCCAAAAGCTTTGTTTCCGTCGGCGTCGGCATCGCCATGGCGGAAGGGCTTTTGCGGCCGGATACCCGGTTATGCGACGTTTTCCCCGAGCGGGTCCCTCAAAACGCCGGTGAGAACCTGCTTTCCGTCACCGTCCGCGATATGCTGACCATGACCACCGGTCTTGAAACCCCGCTCTTTTTTACCGATGATCCTGCAAGGCTGAAAATCACCGACTGGATTGGCCATTTTTTTGCCGCCTCGTTCCCCTATCCGCCCGGCGCGCGTTTTCTGTATTCCAATTTCAATACCTATATGCTCTCCTGCATGATTGAAAAGAAAACCGGCATGCGTCTGGTCGATTATCTGCGTCCGCGGCTGTTTGAAAAAATAGACATTTACTGCCCGGAATGGATGTGCGATCCCATGGGGCACCAAACGGCGGCCAACGGGCTGTACCTGACCATCGACGAATACAGCAAATTCGGCCGGATGCTGCTGGGGCGCGGCGTTTACAACGGCGTTCGCGTCGTCGACGAAGCATACCTGGACGCCGCTACCCGCGTTCAGACGACGCTGCCCGGCAGCAAAGACGGCTACGGCTATCAGTTCTGGATCAACCCCGGCCGGGAGGGCTATCGCGCCGACGGCAAATACGGTCAGTTTATCATCGTCCTGCCGGAAAAGGACGCGGTGGTTTCCGTCATGTCCCTGGAAGGACGCAAAAACGTGTTTCCCGCCGTATGGGAGGAAATCGTTTCCCAGCTGTAACAGAGCGATCCAGCGCTGCTTTTACGCACAAAGCCGCAGGGAATACCAACATTCGGTATTCCCTGCGGCTTTTAAAATTCTTGCGAGCCCATACCGGCTGCGTCAAATTTATACTTGCGCCCGATGGCCCCAATTACCGCTCAAGCGCATCGGTGCAGCCCGATTCAAGATACCGGATCTGCCCGGGCGTCAGGACAACGTCCGCCATTGCCGCCGAATCCTCCAGCTGATTCATTTTGGTAAACGAGCAAAGCGCCGCGGCGCGCAGCCCGCTGTCACGCACATAAGCCCCCAGCAGCGCGCCCAGCGAACAGCCCAGACGCCTGCAAAGCGCAACGGCGCGCTGCGCCCGGCGCAGATTTTCCGGCAGCAGATCCAGATTATAAAACGCACGCTCCCGCTGCGGCCGATTTTCGGCATACGCATGGAAAAAGCCGCGGCCCATCGCTCCAAAGGCCATCACCGGCATCTGCGTTTCCCGGTACCAGCCAAACTCCACATCGTTCATTGTCACCAAAGTCAGGTCGTTGGCCTGCATGGGCGTTGTCTGCGCCAGGGAAAAATAAACCTGGCTGACGGCAAAGGGCGTCAGGCCATGCGCCCGGGCGTATGCATTGGCCGATGCAATGCGCGCCGCCGTCCAGTTGGAACACCCGATGGCGCGCGCCCGGCCTGCGCGCACCATCTCGTCGAGCGCCTGCATGATTTCCCCAACCGGCAAAGACGGATCGTCCCGATGCAAAAGATGCACGTCGGTATAATCCGTGCCGATCTGATCCAGCGATTGCATCAGATCCCCCTGAATTTCCTGCGGGCTGAGGCGGTGAACATAGGGCGTTTCCTTGTTTGGGCAGCTGCCTTTGGTTGTCAGCACCACCTGATCGCGCCCAAGCCCGCTTGTGCGCAGCCATGTGCCAAGATAAGAATCGCTTTTTCCGCCGTTATAGCTGCGCGCGGAATCAAACGTATTGCCGCCCAGTTCAATATAACGGTCCATCATTTCAAATTGCAGTTTGCACGCCGAATCGTCAAAGCGCTTGGTACCGCCAAATACCAGTTCGCAAAGCGACACGCCGCCGTCAAGTTCAATATGTTTCATCGTAACACCTCCGAATAATGGATGCGAATGGCCCGGCATTTGCCGCAGCAGACCTTTTTTCAATTTTACAGGATCAAACCAAAGCATTTTCAGGCTGACAGCGTACACAAGCCGCCAAAATCAAAAGCGCATAACGCCCCGGATGCCCTTCAACCGCAAAAACAGCAGCCCAAGAATTTTTATAAGGCTGCCGAAACATCCTTCGGCAGCCAACGCAGTTTGTATAAAGACGGATTATAGGAATTGTTTGGTCAAATACTGCGCCAGATAAGCCCCTGTCGCCGACAGCAGCGCCGCTTCAAAGGGCAGATTGGCGCTATCGTCGCCAGCGGTGCGAACCATCTCGGTAATCTGCCGCATACGTTTTTCCGCGATATCGCAGAAACAGTCGTAAACAACGTCCACGCTTTGGCTTTGCAGCCGTGTTTCCAGCATCTTGCTGATCACCGGCAAGGGCAGCACGCTTTTGAGCGTACAAAGAATAATCAAATACGCAATATGCTCGCGGGTATAGCGCTTTTTCACCGGTGCGGGAATGATTTTAAGCTTCACATAGTTATTGATGATCGCCCTGGAAATCACTTTATCCTGATCGGCGTCGATCAGCGGCGCCAGATATTTTTCCAGCAAAGAAATCAGCTGATCCATATACAAATCCAATTCCGGCAGCGCTTCCCAACGCGGCAGCACAAACACCGAGCCGGTCGGTTCATCCTTCATCAATATCCCCCCTTTTTTATTTATCAAAAGTATAGCACATCCTAAAAACAATTACAACAAAGCGCATTTGCAGAAAATCAAAAGATCGAGACGACGGCACCTGATTGCGCCAACAAGCTCTGATCCCAAGACACGAAACGGCGCCAGCAGTTGTACGCAAACAGGATTTCTGATATACTAAGGTGGAAATGAAGATAAGGCGGGGTTTGTTTGTTTGTTGATTATGTAACCATCAAGGTCAAGGCTGGCGACGGCGGTGACGGCGTCGTATCCTTCCACCGTGAAAAATTCGTTGAAAACGGCGGCCCCGACGGCGGCGACGGCGGCAACGGCGGCAGCATTATTTTTGAAGCGACGGATAACGTGCATACGCTCCTGGATTTTCGCTTTCACCGTAAGTTTTTTGCAGACAACGGTGAACGCGGGAGCAAAAAACGCCAGCGCGGCAAATCCGGTGCGGATATTCTCATCAAGGTGCCCGTCGGCACGCTGGTACGCGAACGCGAAAGCGGCGCCGTCATCGCCGACATGCACACCTGCGGCGAAAAGCGCACGCTGTTTCCCGGTGGGCGCGGCGGCGCAGGCAACGCAAGGTTTGCCACGCCGGTGCGTCAGGCGCCCAATTTTGCCAAGCCTGGTGAAAAAACGCCGGAATTTCAGCTGATTTTGGAATTAAAAACCATTGCGGATGTCGGTCTGGTCGGATTCCCCAATGTCGGCAAGTCCACGCTGCTGTCGGTTGTATCGGCTGCGAAGCCCAAAATCGCCAATTATCATTTCACGACGCTGGAACCCAATCTGGGCGTCGTGCGTGTCGACGACGACGGCTTTGTCATGGCGGATATTCCCGGGCTGATCGAGGGCGCGGCCGATGGCGTCGGGCTGGGGCATGCATTTTTGCGCCATGTGGAGCGCACGCGGCTGCTGATTCATCTGATCGATATGTCCGGCAGCGAGGGCCGCGACCCACTGGAGGATTATGCGATCATCAACCGGGAGCTGGCAAAATATGGCAATCTTGCGGAAAAACCGCAAATCATCGCGGCTAACAAGATGGATCTGCCGGATGCGCCCGAGTTTTTGGCGCTGTTTCGTCAGGCACATCCGGAAATTGAAGTATTTGAAATCTCTGCGCTCAATCGCCAGGGGCTCACGCCGTTATTGCGCCGCGTACGCGCCATGCTTGCCGAGCTGCCGGAGCCGGAGCCGTTTTTTGAGACGTATGTCATGCCCGATCCCGGCGATCAGGGCCCTGCGTTTGAAATCGTCAAAGACGCGGACGTTTACTGTGTGTCCGGCCCGCTGGTAGATCGGCTGCTGAGCAATATCGATTTTTATGACGATGAGTCCATGGCATATTTCCAGCGTAGTCTGCGCGCCATGGGCGTAATCGATGCGCTGCGTGAACAGGGGGCCAAAGATGGCGACACCGTACGCATGGACGATCTTGAATTCGATTTTATCGACTAAAAAGGAGCAGATTATGGAACTTACCAGCAAGCAGCGCGCCGCTTTGCGCGCCATGGCAAATGATATGCAGCCGATTTTGCATATCGGCAAGGAGGGCATCGGCCCGAATCTGATCAAGCAGGGCTATGATGCGCTGGAAGCGCGCGAACTGATAAAAGTGCAGGTCATGAAAAACGCGCCCTATGACACCCGCGAGGCCTGTGATCTGCTTTGCGAGCAGCTCCATGCCCAACCGGTGCAATGCATTGGTTGGCGCTTTGTGCTGTACCGTGAGTCACGCGAACACAAAAAGATCGATTTATCCGCGCTGTAAGCGCAAAGCCCCCGAAAGCAGTTTCGCGGGGCTTTTGTTTTCGCGAAACGTTTTTATGCCGGAGGACACCGCTATGCTGGAAGAAGACTATTTGATGCGCATGATCCATCAAATGATCCACGGCCTGCGCAGACTGCTGTTTAAAACACAGGAAGAAACCATTGCTTCTTTCGATGCGCCAGCCGCAGAGAAATTTACTTTATTGCTTTCCCTGATTGACCACGGTGAAATCAATAAAGCCGAAAATTACCTTTTTGACCAATTGAATACACAAAATCTGGAAGAACTTCGAATGGCATTGCTGTTTTATGAGCGCCTGGCGCAGTTAAGCACGCAGGAATTGGCGCGTGCCGATTTCAGTGCAGCGGAAATTCAAAAGGGCGCTGAGGATATCCTTCGCATATTTGGTTATGACGGTCTGATCTGCTGGCTGGATCAAGCATAAGGTTTCGGATCGTTTTCAATTCAGCGCAAGCGGCAGATTTAAACAGGCGCTTGCGCAGCAAATCAAACAAAAAAGACATGTCAATCGACATGTCTTTTTTTAGTATCCCGGCGGCGACT
>DCTY01000009.1:89656-89831 GCA_002329335.1 Christensenella sp. UBA1428 | reverse complement strand
GCGGCCATACCGTCGAGCCGCTGGTTTCCCTGCAGTGGTTTGTGAAGATGAAGCCGCTGGCACAGCCTGCAATTGACGCGGTGCGCGAAGGGAAAATCCGCTTTGTGCCGGAACGGTTCGATAAAAACTACTATCATTGGATGGAAAATACCCGCGACTGGTGCATCTCCCGCCA
>DCTY01000009.1:45543-89564 GCA_002329335.1 Christensenella sp. UBA1428 | reverse complement strand
GAGAAAACGGAGGATCTGGATTATTTCTATCCTACATCGGTATTGATTACCGGTTATGATATCATTACCTTCTGGGTATCGCGTATGATTGTTTCCGGTATCGCACATATGGGTGAGATTCCTTTTAAAGATGTGTTGTTACATGGTATGGTGCGCGATGCACAGGGACGCAAGATGAGCAAATCCCTGGGCNNATCATCTTCTTCTGGGTGGCCCGGATGATTTTCTCCGGCATGGAGCATATGTCAAGGGAGCCCTTCAAATATGTGTTTATCCATGGCATCGTCCGGGACGCCATGGGCAGGAAGATGAGCAAATCCCTGGGCAATGGGATCGATCCTTTGGAGATGATCGAAAAATACGGTGTGGATGCGCTGCGCTTCTCGCTGATCTTCGGCGTGGCGCCCGGCAACGATATGCGCTGCAGCGACGAGAAATTTGAAGCGGCCAGAAACTTTGCCAACAAGGTCTGGAATGCGTCCCGTTATTCGATTATGAACCTGCAGGGCCCGGAAAGCCCTGAGAAGCTGTCGTTGGCGGATCAGTGGATTCTGACCCGCTGCGCCGCGGTGACAAAGGAAATTACCGACTATCTGGATCAGTATGAGCTGGGCCTTGCGGCGCAGAAGCTGTATGATTTTATCTGGACGGAGCTTTGCGACTGGTATCTGGAATTGTCCAAGTCGGCCATGTACGGCGAGGATGAAGCGGCTGCGGCCGGCGCCCGGTGGACGCTGCGCAGGGCGCTGACCTGCGTGCTGAAGCTGCTGCATCCGTTCATGCCCTTTATTACGGAAGAAATTTATCGCTACCTGAGCGGCGGCGAGGGATTTTTGATGCAGGCGCCGTGGCCGACGCCCGATGAATTCCCTGCTTTCCCGGATCAGGCCGAGGATATGCAGGGGGTGATGGAGATCATCCGTGCGGTGCGCGCGATCCGCGCGGAGCGCAATGTGCCGCCGTCCAAGCGCGCGCATATTATGCTGCTGCCCGGTGCGGACTTTAACCGCAAATCCATCGAAACCGGCGCTGTCTATTTTGAGCGTCTGGCAAGCGCCAGCGGCGTGACGGTGATTGAAAGCCGTCAGGATGCGCCGAAAAATGCAATCTCCGCCGTATGTCTTGCCGGCGAGGCTTTCCTGCCGCTGGAGGAACTGGTGGATCTAAAGCAGGAAAAGGCGCGCCTTGACAAAGAACTGAAAACCGTCGAGCAGGAAATCGCCCGTGCGCAGGGGAAACTCAACAATGCAGGCTTTGTTGCCAAAGCGCCTGCCGCCGTGGTGGAAGCCGAGCGGGAAAAACTGCGCAAAAACCTGACGGTGCGCGACGCGCTGCAGGAGAAGCTGGCGGGTTTTTAGGAATCGCCAAAGAAACACAAAAAAAGGGAACTCCGGATGGAGCTTCCCTTTTTTGTTTGTTTTGTGTTGACAAAACAGGAAAACCACGCAAATAAATGAAAAATTTTGTTGAGTTACAGCGAAAAAACAACGAAAACCCGCAAAAAATTTTTGCACTACTTGACAAAATAACGGTATAATGATAACATAAGTCAGCAAGAAGTTGCAATCATGTATAGGTTTCTTTGTACTGACGTGAACCTTTTTCTTCCTTCGAATGTTTGCCGCAATGGAATATTTGCAGCAAAGTCTGCAGGCTTCGCATCGTGTATGAAGAAACTCAAGGTAAGACTTGATACATGTTGATACAGGGAAAGGAGTGCATCTGTGTGCAGGCTAAGCAGACGGATCAAAAAAAGCTGGCGGAAAAGAAGCGCAGCAGAGCACGGCGGATCAGCTATCTGAAGGGGAACTACGACCTTTATCTGATGATGATACCCGCGCTGCTGTTCTTCCTGATTTTTAAGTATGTGCCCATTGGCGGGCTGCAGCTGGCTTTCAAAAAGTACAATTTTTCGTTGGGCATCATGGGCTCGCCCTGGGTCGGCTTTTCGGTTTTCGAACAGCTGTTTAAGGAAAAGGCGTTCTGGCGCGCAGTATGGAACACGGTGTGGCTCAACCTGATCGGGCTGCTGATCGTTTTTCCCATGCCGGTTCTTTTTGCCCTGCTGCTCAACGAGCTCAAGAGCGAGCGCTATAAGCGCGTTTCTCAGTCGATTTCCTATTTGCCGCACTTTATTTCGTGGGTTATCGTCTACGGTATTATCGTGCAGTTCAACCAGGAAAACACCGGCCTTTTCAACATTATCAACAAGACCCTGGGTCAGCCGCAGCGCAACTACCTGACGGACAAATCAAGCTGGCTGGTGATTTTCTTCCTGTCCAACATCTGGAAGGAATCCGGATGGCAGGCGATTATGTACCTGTCGGCGCTCAGTGCGATCGATCCGGGGCTTTATGAGGCCGCGGCGATCGACGGCGCAGGCCGTTTTAAAAGCGCGATTCATGTCACGCTGCCCGGCATCCGCGGAACAATTGCCATCATCCTGATTTTGCAGGTCGGCAAGATCATGACGATGGGCTTTGAAAAGCCGTACCTGTTTGAAAACCCGATGGTCAAGGATATTGCTTCCGTGCTGAGCGTTTACATCTATCAGCAGGGCGTGCAAAACGCCAAGTTTGAATTGACGACTGCGGCGGGTATGTTCCAGGGTGTGATCAACTATGCGCTGCTGCTTCTGGCCGACTGGGGCGCCAAGCTTTGCGGCGAAGAAGGTCTGTTTGGAGGAGGGAAAAAATAAGCGATGAAAAACGAAACCGTATATTCGCGCATATTTGATGTAATTAACGTCATTTTCTTCGCGCTTTTGAGCATCACCTTCCTTTATCCGGTGTTTTATATTGTGTCGGTTTCGCTCAGTGAAGCCAAGGCGATTACCGAGGGACGTGTTTTTGCCTGGCCGGTCGGCTTTAATATCGACGCATACCGGTATATCTTCAAGGACAATACGACGATGAACTCTTTGAAGTTTACGGCAATTCTGACGGTCGTCGGTGTGGCGTGCAGCCTGATTGCCACGGCGCTTCTGGCTTACCCGCTTTCCAGACGCAATCTCAAGGGCGGCTCTGTGATCATGAGGCTGGTCATCTTTACGATGTATTTCTCCGGCGGCATGATTCCTACCTATATGACCGTCAAAACGATGGGCCTGTTTGACTCCATGTGGGCGTTGATTTTGCCGACGCTGGTAGACACGTTCCTGCTGATTATTCTGGTCAGCTTCATGCGGGAACTGCCGTATGAACTGGAAGAGGCAGCCAAGGTGGAAGGCTGTTCGAATTTTGGCACCTTCCTGCGCATTTTCCTGCCGCTGTCTTTGCCGTCCCTGGCGACGCTGACGATTTTCTACGCCGTTCAGTACTGGAACACGTTTATGCCCGGCCTGCTGTACATTCAGGACCGGACGAAGATGACCCTGCAGGTGAAGCTGTATCAGGTGCTGAGCTCCTTCTCCGATGCGCTGGATTCTACTTCCCTGAATGCAGCGCAGGATGTGGCCAATGTACTGCCGGAAAACGTTAAGGGCGCGACGGTCGCCGTGTCCGTACTGCCGATTCTGATCGTCTACCCGATGCTTCAGAAATACTTCATCAAGGGCGTTGCAATCGGCGCTGTAAAGGGCTGATTGTTTCCCAATATTGTGCCAAAACGGTACATTTTTACAAAGCCATTTGGCTAAAGCCAAAAAGGAGGAACTCCAATGCGTAAAAGTATCAAGACGATTGCCTTGCTGCTGTGCCTGCTGATGGCGGTTTTGCCGCTGGGCGCCTGCAGCAGTGGCAGTGGAACGACCGGCCAGACCGATAATTCCGGTACGACTGGTTCTGCTGGTTCTACTGGTTCTGCCGATGCTGCTAAGCCCGCCGAAACCGTTGAGATTACTCAGTGGGTGTGGGACCGCGGTACGATTCCTGCGGATCAGGGTACGCTGGAAGACAACTGGTGGACCAGATACATGAACGAAGCGATGGCGGAGTATGGCATCAAAGTCTCCTACGTCATCACCCCCCGCGCACAGGAAGCTGAAATGCTCTCCACGATGCTGGCTGCCGGTACGGCTCCTGACATTCTGCACAACAATCAGCCTGCGCTGATGAGCACTTACATCAACAACGGCGGTATTGCCGACCTGTCCCCCTATATGGACGAGTATGGCGCAAACCTCAAAGAGCTCTACGGCGAAGAAATGATCAAATGGGGCATGAAGGGCGACAAGCTCTATGGCTTCTATCATCTGGACAACGGCTTCTTGGGCACCACCTGGGTGCGTAAGGACCTGCTGGACAAGATGGGCATGGATATCCCCACCAATCCGGATGAGTATCATGAAATGCTGCTGGCTGCAAAGTCCGAGTATCCGGAACTGGCTTCCTTTGCGTTCCAGGGCGCAGAGTTTGCCCATGTGGATACCGTTGTCCTGGGCGCTTTCGTGAAGGAAGAAGTCACCGAGATCGATCTTTGGAAGCCCATCATGCTGGTGGACGGCACGAAGGAATGCCTGCAGTATCTCAATACCCTTTATAACGAAGGGCTGATCCGCGACTTCCTGCTGGACAAAGACGAATCCCTGTTCAAGGCTGCGATCTCCAATGGCGAGCTGTTCTCCTTTACTGCTGCCGGCCATTATCCCTATCACAGCGCGTACGGCAACCTGTACGACAACCTGCGCAAGAATCAGCCGGAAGCGGAAATGATCAGCATTTGGCCGTGGTACAACAGCACGCTGGATAAAAATTATTACTACCTCAACCATGATGACAACCCCATGGCCGGTTACATCTTCTGCGTGCCTGCAACCAGCAAGCATGTAAAAGAATCTGTGATCTATCTGAACTGGATGGCGGACATGGACGAAGCGTATCTGCCTGCTGTTATGGGCTTTGAAGGCGTTGACTATGAGTGGCAGGACGAGTTCCCCGCTGTGATCGACGAAGAGCACTATAAGAGCACCGTTACCTGGATTGAGCCGCAGTACGGCACGCTGGGCAAGGCTTTTGCAAGCGATGCGGAACTGTTCCGTCTCAATTACATGAAGGACTACAACAAGGATTATCACGAAGCGATCCTGCGCGACAGCAAGGTGTTCCAGGAAATGTCCGTGCTGTGCCCGACGATCACTGCTGTGACCGAAGTATATGATAACAATCTCCCGACGCTCAAGGAGCTGTGGAAGACGGCCAAGGCGCAGCTGATCATGTGCCCTGCGGATCAGTTTGACGCGCTGTGGGATAGCTTCATGCAGGAATATCTGACCGCTGGCGCGGAAGAATCCTGGGAAGATCTCCAGAACGCCTGGAAGGAAATGGGTAACTGATAAACGGCATTTGACAGGACAATCTGTGTAGCCAAACGCTGATAAAACTCCGGCGCATTCATCAGCGCCGGAGTTTTTTATTTCAACAAGACCGACAAGGAGTGTGAATGATGGCAAAATTCAACTGGCAGCAATTACAGCAGCCCGGGATGCAGTATCGTCCGATGGTTCGCTGGTGGTGGACCGGTCTGGATGTGACCCAGGAGGAACTGTGCCGTGAACTGGACGACATGGTAGAGGGCGGTTTTGCCGGCGGCGAGGTACAGGCTTTTACGCGCAACGACGCGAAATTTGACCCGTCCAATAAGGAATTGGCCAAACGCGTACACCGCTACGGTACCCCGTACTACTTTGATCTGATCCGCGATCTGATGGCGCAGGCCAAAGAGCGCGGCCTGATTTTGGATATCACTGCTGGATCCGGGTGGCCGATGGGCGATACCAACATCACGCCGGAAACCGGCATGCAGGCGCTGATCGTTGGCAGCACGTCGGTGCAGGGCGGCAAAGGCCGTCAGCGTGTGGAGCTGCCCAAAGCGGCCAGCGCGGTGGACGCGCTGCTTGGCGCAGAAAAAACTTCGTTTGCCAATATCAATGGCCGTATGATTCAGGTCATGGACTATCCGCAGATGAAGACCAATCTCAAGCTGCTGCGCGTGACGATTGGCCGTGCCAACGGCCCGGTAGGCGAATATGAGCTGCATCCCCAGCAGCCGATGATGATCGACGCCGATTCGCTTGAGGACGTAACCGGCTGCGTGTTTGACGGACAGCTGGAATACGATTTCGGCCCCGGCGACTGGTATGTGTTTGCGGCGTATCATGGCCCGAGCTATCAGCTGGTCAAGAGCGATTCCAAGCAGTTCCCCGAAAAGCAAAGCTATGTCGTCAACCATTTTGCCAGCGGTTTGATCGAGCATTATATGCAGCGCCATGTGGGGCAGGGGCGTTGGGATGAATTTTCACCCGATACGTTCCGCGCGTTTTTTGCCGATTCGTTTGAACTGATTGGCCCCTATTTCTGGACGGACAGCTTTTTGACGGAATTCCGCAACCGGAAGGGCTATGAGCTTTCGCCGTATCTGCCGATCCTGATGATCACGCCCGGCGAATTGACGGAGGATGGCACCAGCAAGGCTTCCTTTGAGCTGGAGGCGAATATTGCCGACCGTGTGCGCTACGATTATGAGAGCGTCCTGGCCGATATCTTTACGGAATATTTCCTGGAGCAGATGACGCAGTGGGCGCATGAACACAATGTCAAAGCGCGCGTGCAGTGCTATGGCCATGTGATGGATAACATCCGCGCCTTTGGCCGCGTGGACATTCCGGAAACCGAGCAGCTGGCCTGCTCCGGCCTGATTGATTTTATGAAAACCGCCGGTTCTGCCGCGCACCTGTACGGCAAGCCGCTGGTTACGGCGGAGTCGACCGTTTGGCCGCTGCGCGACTATATGGAAACGCCGCTGAAGTTCAAAACTGCCAGCGACCGTCTTTCCATCAGCGGCGTTGGCCAGCTGATCTATCACGGCATGCCGTACCTGAACGAGCGCTATGATTATCCGGGTTTCTTCCCCTGGTTTGATGCGCACGGCACTTTTATTGCCAGAACCAGCCCCATGTGGCCCTGGATGAAGCAGGTGAACCTGGCGATTGCCCGCAACCAGCTGGTGGTGCAGGAGGGACAGGCGGTTATCGACGTATGCGTGTATACGGATAATCTTTCCTATGAAATTTCCGGCAATGAAATCGTTGAGGATTTGTCTTACGGCGAGCTGGACGGCATCGACCGCAAGCCCGAGGTGCCCGGTATGGGCCGCCGCTGGAGCCTGGACCGCTGGGATTATCTGGCCCGTCAAAGCCGCGCGGTCAATATGCGTCTGATGGAAGCGGGCTATGATTACTGTCACATCAACCGTGAAATGCTTTGCGGCGCCGAATTGAAAGACGGTGTGCTGCAGGCCGGCAAGGCGCGGTTTAAAGCCATTGTGGTGCCGCCCTGCGCGTGGATGGAGCTTGAAAGCGCCAAGGCGCTGCGCAAGCTGGCCGATGCGGGCTTCCCGGTGATTTTCGTGGGCCGTGTGCCGGCGCAGGTTCCCGGGTTTAAGGATTATCAGGCGCTGGAAGCGCAGCTGAATCAGGCGCTTGCGCCCATGAGCGCCATCGATGCGGCGGCGCTGATTGAGACGCTTCAGGCGGCCGACGTTTATGGCGGCGTGTGTTTTGGCGGCGCACAGGGGATGCAGCACATTCATCGCAGCTTTGACGACGCGCAGGTGTATCTGATCCGTTCGTCGGTCTTTGAGCCGCGGATGGTGCAGGTGACGTTCCCGATTCAAAAGCAGCATGTCTGCGCGGTGGATCCCTGGACGGGCAAGCTTGCTCAGGTCGCCCCCCGTGTGGAAAATGGCAAAACTGTGCTGGATCTGCCCTTTGTATCCTATGGCAGCCAGATGATCATCTTTACCGACAGCGCATTGCCGGCGTGCGACAGCGATTTGCTGCGCGTGATGAAAAAATCGATCGGTGCGCCTGCGGCAATGGATCTGAGCACGGGCTGGAAACTGACGGTCAACAGCTTCTTTGGCCAGGATCCGATCGTGCTGGAAAATGTCAACGCAATGGATTGGGCGGATATGCCGGAGTTGTCCGGCATTTCGGGCGAGGGCCTGTATGAAAAGCGCTTTACGCTTGACAGCGCGGCGCCCCAGGACGCGGTGCTGGATTTCACCCTCATCGGCGATATTGCGCAGGTGACTGTCAATGGTACGGCGGTAGACGATCTGTTGTCCCTGCCCTATGCCTGTCGGGTCGGGCATTTGCTGCGGGAAGGCGAAAACGTCATTACCGTCAAGGTGACGACGACGCTGCGCAACGGCCTGATCGGCATCAACAAGTTTAAAAAACAGCGCCAGCATGCCATGGCGGGTATGGTTGGCCCGGTGTCGCTCAAATACTGATTGTCGGTTTAACCGGTAATTTGATTGCGGTAAAGCCGCGGTCTGGCATGATCCAGGCCGCGGCTTTCTGCATCGTTTACGGCCGAAGCCGTACCGGAAAAGCAGACATGGACAGATGCATACGGGATTTTGTCCAGTTGCCTGATTTGCTTGCCAAACGGCCTTTCGGGCTTTATAATGGAAACAACCGGAAAAATATACAGAAAGGAAACGAGGACATTGAAAGAATTGTTTACCTACACCGATCCGAAGACCGGCTATGAAATCCGTCAGTACACCAAGGGGCCGGCGCGCAATACAAAGCTGTATTTTACGACGGAGAATTTTTCACCGGACGATCAGTTCTTTTTCTTTAACCGCCAGATGGAGGACGGGCGCAACGCGCTGCATAAGGCGCATGTGGAGACGGGCGAAATTTATCCGGTGCTGTCGGGCGACTATGCCGGCTTTGCCATGAGCCGCGACCATGCCTATGGCGTAATGACCAAGGGCGACCGGATTTATCGCTATGACTGTCTGACCGATGAAATCGTTGAAATCGGCGGTTTCCCGCACCAGGAAAAGCAGGTTGGTCCTTCCGGCGGTCGGGTAACCGGGCATCTGACCACAACGAAAAACGATTTGGTGGTCTATTCCTATCAGCAGCGCAACTGTATTTTTGCCCTTGTCGTGCTGGATCCCAAGACGGGCAAATCGGAAATTGTCCATCAGAGCGACTACCATCTGGGGCATACCCAGGCCTGTCCGGGCGATGATAATACCATCTTTTATATCCATGAAACCGGCGGCGACGCGCTGCAGCGCATGTGGATGTTTGATCTGGACCGCGGCGCATGCCGGCCGTATTTCATCGAGCAGGACGGCGACTGGATTACCCACGAGGTTTGGAGCGTCGACGGGCAGTACATGATTTTCATGAAATACCCGCACTATATTATGATCGGCACCAAGGACGGCCATAATTTCCGCCCTGTGACCTATACGGAGGATCAATTCCTGCATCCCGGCGTATCGCGTGATATGAAGTGGTTCTGCGCGGACCGCTGCGTGTTTGACAACATGCCGCCGGTGCCCTATTACAGCGGCATCTGGCTGATTAACGGTGAAACCGGCGCTCAGCGCGAGCTGGCGCAGACGGGCAATCCCATCGACGGCGGCAGCCATGCGCATCCTTCCTTTAACCGCAAGGGCGATCAGATCCTCTTTAGCAATCCGGATTTGAAAACCGGCGTCGCCCAGGTGGCGATGATCGACCTGAAGCAGGTGGAGCGTCCGTAACCGAACCGACCGATACAATCCGTTCATAAACAATGCCGCTGCTGGGCTTTACCTGGCAGCGGCACTGTTTATTTTAGTACAATGGCGGTATTTGAGATCGCAATGATCAATCGATTTAAGACCGGTGCAGCGTCTTAAAAAGCTGCACACAGGAAGATCAGAGCGCAGAACAAACCCTTCGTATATTCGGCACGGAGGGCTTTTGATATATTGGGGCTTTAAATGAAATCCATTTGAAATTCAAATAAAAACGGCTGCGGTTTTGGTTTCTGTTTTGGTACAGCCGCGGTTTTGGTTCTGTCTATTTCTGCGGATGCATATGTTATGGCAGGAAAACGCGTGCTTCGGAGGGAAGATGCATGGAAAACGCAACGTATGATCTTTATCGAGATATTGCAGCAAGAACCGACGGAACTCTGTTCCTTGGCGTTGTCGGGCCGGTACGCACGGGCAAGTCGACGCTGATTGCCAATATGATGCAGCTTCTGGTGCTGCCGCATGTGGCCGACGGCGCGGCAAAATCGCGTATGACCGACGAATTGCCGCAGTCCGGGTCCGGCAAAACGGTTATGACGACACAGCCCAAATTTGTGCCGTCTGAGTCCGTGACTGTTACGCTCAATGAACAGACCCGCCTGAACGTGCGCATGGTGGACTGCGTGGGCTATCTGGTTCCCGGCGCACTGGGCGCCGACGAGGAGGAAGCACCGCGTATGGTTCAAACGCCGTGGTTTGACCATGAAATTCCGTTTGAACAGGCGGCGGAAATCGGCACGCAAAAGGTCATTTGCGATCACAGCACCGTTGGATTGCTCGTTACCACCGATGGGAGTATCTGCGGATTGCCGCGGATCAATTACACCGGCGCGGAAGAACGGGCGGTGCGCGAATTAAAGCAGATCGGAAAGCCGTTTGTGATCCTTTTAAACAGCACCGCGCCGCAGAAGGAGGAAACCTGCCAGCTGCGCCAGTCGCTTCAGGAAAAATATGAAGCGCCTGTTCTGGCGCTGGATATCAAAAACCTTACGGCGTCGGAATTGAACAAGGTACTTGAAACGGCGCTGTATCAATTCCCGATTACCCAGCTGCGCTTTGATCTGCCTGCATGGGCGGGGGCGTTGTCCTGCGATCATTGGCTGATGCAGGATATGATCAAAACCATCTCCGACGGCGTTGCAGATATGGACGTTGTGGCGGATTACAGCAAATTATCCTGTGCTTTTGAATCCAGTGAAACGCTCTGTGCACCAAAACTGACGGGGATCGATCTGGCCAGCGGCGCCATTGCTTTTGATATGGCCCTGCCGCGTACGCTGTTTTATTCGATCCTGGGGGAACAGTGCGGATTGGAGGTAACCGGTGACCGGCATCTGATGCAGCTGATGCACGAATTGGTCTACGCCAAGCAAGAGTATGACCGCGTTGCAGACGCACTTAAGTCGGTGCGGGAGACGGGATACGGCCTGGTTGCGCCGACGCAGGAGGAATTGACGCTGGAGGAACCCGAACTGGTCAAGCAGGGGAACCGTTTTGGCGTACGGCTCAAAGCCAGCGGTCCCAGCCTGCACATGATCAAGGTAGATATTGAAAGCGTGATCACACCGATTATCGGCGCGGAGCAGGAATCCGCGCAGCTGATCAAGTATATGATGGATCGCTTTGAAACTGATCCCAAACAGATCTGGGAAACGGAGATGTTCGGCAGGTCGCTCAACGATTTGCTCAAAGAAGGGCTGTCCACCAAATTGATGGGCATGCCGGAGGAGGCGCGCGGCAAGCTGCAGCAAACGCTCCAGCGCATCATCAACAACGGCTCCGGCGGGCTGGTATGCATTTTGCTGTGACGGATTGGACGGATGAAACGGGAAACGGCGCTGTGATTTGGTCACAGCGCCGTTTTTGGTACTTTTGATTATCTCTTGACGCGAGCATTGCCGCCCCAGATGCTCCAAATCTGTTCCTCGTCTGCGGGCTGGCCGTAGTCCTTGAGCATGGTGGTTGCAAGCGCGCCGCTGGCCCAGCCAAACTGGATCCATTTTTCAGGCTCCCAACCGCGCAGCATGGCGTAGAGCAGGCCGCCGACAAAGCCGTCGCCGCCGCCGATACGATCCAGAACCGTGATCTGACGCGGTTCGACCACATGCCACTGATCGCCGGCAAGCATGATTGCGCCCCACATGTGGCTGTTGACGCTGATGACCTGACGCAGCGTGGTGGCAAACACAGAAGCGTTGGGGAAAGCAGCCTTGACATTGTTGATCATGCCCTTGAAGCTGTCGATCTTTGCCGCCAGCTCCTTGCCGCCCGCTTCGGGGCCCTGGATGCCAAGCGCCAGCTGGAAATCCTCTTCGTTGCCCACCAGGATGTCGGCGACGGAAGCGATTTCGGTGAAGATGTCGCGCAGTTCCTGCTCGCGGCCTTCCCAGAAGGAAGCGCGATAGTTCAGGTCAAAGGAAATCAGGGTGCCGTATTTTTTGGCAGCGCGCGCCAGTTCCAGGCAGAAAATGCTGGTTTCGTGGGACAAGGCGCCGATCAACCCGGAAAGATGCAGCACCTGCACGCCTTCCTGGCCGAAAATACGATCCAGGTCGAAATCCTTGATGTTCAAGGTACGGCCGACTTCACCGGCACGGTCGTTGTGTACGCGCGGGCCGCGGGTACCGAAGCCGGAGTCAGCGATGTTGAACTGATGGCGATAGCCCCAGGGGCCGCCCTGGTCGACATCCTTGCCTTCATAGTCCATATGACGGCTCTTCAGATCGCTCTTGATCATCGCGGCGATGGGGCTGCCCTTGACAAAGGTCGTCAAAACCTTAACCGGCAGGCCAAGATAGGAAGAGACGCTGGCAACATTGGTTTCAGCGCTGGTCACCTGCATGGTGAATTCCGTCGCCGTCTGAACCGGCTGACCGTTGTGGGGCGTGATGCGCACGCCCATGCTGGTGGGGACAACCAGGGCATATTTGCAGTTCTGTCTGAGCTCTTTCATGAGAAAACCTCCGTTTGTGAATTTGGCAGGACATGAGTTGTCTTTGCGAACATACCCCTATTATAGTACAAGTTGACGCTATTTTCAATATCTGCCAGTCAGTTTTGTCGGGAAATACAGCGTCAGCAGATGACAGGCAACGGATTTTACATGGATTTAACATTATAAGGGTGGCAGATTTAACATTTTCCTCCTATAATGCAAGCTGTAAAGGTTTTGAGAATCTTGAAATCTTTACAGAAGTTCTATCTTCATTTGCCTGCGACTCCATTGGTTGGCAAACGCTGGGTAGTAACTGGCCGCTTCGCAGCTGTAATCGCGCGGCGCGAAAGCTGTGCCACTTACAATATATCGCTTTCGGTCAATAACTCGAAAGCAGAAAGAGGGAACTCATCATGAAAAAACTGAACAAAACCACCCGTACCGTTCGTACCCATACGACCGATAAGGAAATGGAAAGACTCATGCTGCTGTCTGCCATTATCTCTTCTTCGATGGTGTAAGCAACGCGTCGAACAATTTTTTGTTCAGGATCCGCCGGAGGCGGGTCTTTTTTTATCCTCAGGTTTTATACGGCGCATTGTTTAAAAATGCGCCGTTTTGTTTTGGCTCACCCGGCGTTGCCAAATCGGCCGCCGCCTCCGAAAGCGAGGGCAGAGGCTTTACAAACGCCTTGAAAAACGGTATGATATTTATCAGCATAGGCTGCATGAATATGCGTTTTTATCCTGTGGGGGGTACTGCGCGGATATCGGTGATAAGCCGGAAAGAGGAGTTTTTGAATGATTACTATATTGAATCGGACGGAGCTTTTGCATACTTTCAGCATGCAGCGCCAGGCGCAGGTTCGAAATGCGCTTGATCAGCAGAAAATCGATTATGCGCTCAAAACGATCAACCGAAAAAGTCCGTCGCCTCTGGCGGCCGGCAGCAGAGCGAAAACCGGAACGCTGGGTGAAAATCTGGAGATGAATCTGGAATATGTTATTTATGTAAGAAAGGAAGACTATGACCGGGCCATCCTGCTGATTCAGTAACGGCGGCAGAGCCGGTCGGGATCTTAGAAGGGGAAACGGCATGGTTGTTTTGTTGGCGGGCGCGTCTCATACCGGAAAAACGGCTTTGGCCCAGCGGCTGCTGAAAAAGTATGGTTATCCCTATCTTTCAATCGATCATTTGAAAATGGGCCTGATCCGCAGCGGGTATACGGATCTGACGCCGCAGCAGGACGATCTGCTGACGGACTACCTGTGGCCAATTGTGCGGGAGATGATTAAGACGGCGATTGAAAACGATCAGAATCTGATGGTAGAAGGCTGCTATATCCCTTTTGACTGGAAAAAGGATTTTGAACCCGCGTATTTATCTCAGATTCGGTATCGCTGTTTGATAATGTCCAGGCGCTATATTGAAACGCATTTTGAACAGATTCAGGCCTACGCCTGTGTTGCGGAGCGCCGGACGGATGAGTCGTCGCTTCCGATGGAGCAGATGATCCGGGAGAATGATGAAAATCTTCGAAACTGCAGGCGGTTTGGGTGTGAATATATCTGGATTGATCAGGAATATGACGTCGACTGGTCGTTGTGATGCGGTGAAATCATGATATCCAAACAGGGCTGTTCCCGAAAAATGGGGAACAGCCCTGCTGTTTATGATTCGATTTGAAACAAAAACGGGGATGCGCTTGCCTGAACGTCCGCGGGCAGCGGCTAAAGCGCATCGATACGGATCATCGGCAGGCGCAGGGATGGCTGCGCATTGAGCGTCAGATCCATCGGCGCGCGATAGCGCATGACCAGATGCGCCGCTGCGCCGATCATCTCCGCGTTGTCGGTACATAGCGCGACGGGCGGCACGCAAAAGCGCAGGCCGGCTTTTTTACAGGCGGCGCCAAGCGCGTCGCGAAGTCCGCTGTTTGCGGCGACGCCTCCCGCAACGGCCAGGGTTTTAGCGCCAGTCTGCCGCGCGGCGCGCATGGCTTTTTCGCAAAGCTGGGCGACTACGCATTGCTGAAAGGACGCCGCCGCATCACGAATATCAAATCCGCCGTTTTTTTCACGCCGCTGCGCTTCCTGAATCATCGCGGTTTTAAGCCCGGAAAAGCTGTAATCCAGTCCCTCCACGCGCGGATGGGGGAGGGTGAAACGCGATGCGTCGCCCTGTTTGGCCAATTCGTCGATCTGCGGGCCGCCGGGATATCCAAGGCCAAGCACCCGCGCGGCCTTGTCAAAGGCTTCGCCGGCCGCATCATCGCGCGTTTTGCCCAAAAGCTGATAGACGCCGTGCTCGCTGACCATGACCAGATGGCTGTGCCCGCCGGAAACGACCAGACAAAGATAGGGCGGCGTCAGATCCGGATGCGCCAGATAATTGGCGCAGATATGCCCTTCGATATGGTTGACGCCATAGAGTGGTACGCCGCAGGCAAATGCCAGCGATTTTGCAAAGCTTACGCCGCAAAGCAGCGCGCCGACCAGGCCCGGGCCATAGGTGACAGCCACCGCTTCGATATCCGCCAGCGTTTTGCCGGCGCGCAAAAGCGCTTCCTCCACCACAAAATCCAGCATGCGAACATGGTCGCGCGAAGCAATTTCAGGAACGACGCCGCCGTATTTTTTATGCAGATCGATCTGCGTATGTACACAGGCGCCGAGCGTTTCAAATCCGCAGGTGACGGCTGCCGCCGTTTCGTCACAGGAGCTTTCGATTGCCAGGATAACCGCCTGGCCCTTTTGTTTGAGCAGACGGTCCTTTTCCGCTGCAATTTTTTCGTACATCAAGACCTATTCCGCCTTTACAGTTTTAAAAGCCGCTGGCGAAGCGCCTGCGCGCTGGGAACGGCGGGGGATACGGCGCTTTGCGCCGGTGCTTCCATGGCGACGGGCTGCGCGGTATCGGACGCTGCGGCTGCGTTTTGCGAATCGACCGGCATCGCGTTCGGGCAAAGCGCCGCCTGCGCGGGCGGTTCCTGCACGCTGCCGTCCTTTAACGTCGGCGTTGGATCCTGGGGTGTTTCGCAGTCTGAGCAATCCTCTGGTGTTGCCGTTTCTTCCTGTGCGCCTTCCTCCTGCGCGTCTTGCGGCCATTGGCCGTCCTCCAGCAGGGATTTGGTCTGAGGCGGCACCGCGCTGTCGTCCCGGATCGCCATGGTGGTAAAAATCTCCTCCGCGTCCGGCCGCGCGCCGTGCGCCAGGCGGCGCAGCCGATGGCCGGTGATACAGGCCCCGACAATGCACAGCGCCAGAAGCGTCAGCATCAGAAAACCAAAGACGAGGGCGATTCCTACCGCGACGTCGATGAAAAACTGCGTGGGCAGCATTTGAATCAGCACGTCCGAGGCGTCGAAAAGCCAAAGATCATTGGTGAAAAAAAGCTTGTGGAACTGCGTAAAGGCGGCTGTAAAATTTCGGGAAACCAAAAATGCCAGCGCGCCGAAGCCAAGCGCAGTGGCCGCGAGACCTGCCAGCACGCCCTTGCAAAGACAGTTGAGCCGGCGCGGGCGCGGTGCAGTGAATACGGCGCCCAGCACCAGAAGCGCAATGAGCGCGGCGCAAAGCAGCATGGCGATGCGCGCAAGCTGATACAGCACCAGCACGTCTGCCATATGCGTCTTGGCCTGGCCGCTGAAAATTTCCTGCACCTCGCCGTTTCGGGTACCCTGCAGGTTTAAATCCCGGCGCGTGCCGGAAAGATAACCGATTACGGCGTCGGTCATCTGGTCCAGCGTCTGTTCGTCCGTGCCGGTTACGGCCAGCGTGTTGTTTTTTTCGTATTCATACTGATAAAACGGTTTGCAGATTGTAAAGCCATAGACGCTGCCAAGCAGCAGCAGCAGCGTCATGGGCAGCGCGGCCAATACCGCCATCAGGCAGGCCAGCGCGCGCCGGGTTTTCTGTATGTTCATCCTGGCTCCTTACCTTAGCTCATCTGAAGGTAGGCGGTGATGAAATCATCGATTGCGCCGTCCATCACTGCGTCGACGTTGCCGGTTTCAAAATTGGTGCGGTGATCCTTGACCATGCTGTAGGGATGGAACACATAGCTTCGGATCTGGCTGCCCCATTCGATTTTTTTCATCTCGCCCTTGATTTCGCTCATCTTTTCAAGATCCTGGCGTTCCTTCAGCTCAATGAGTTTGGCGCGCAGCATCATCATGCACTTTTCTTTGTTCTGAATCTGGCTGCGTTCGTTTTGACAGGCAACGACAATACCGGTGGGCAGATGCGTCATGCGCACGGCAGAGTCGGTACGGTTGATGTGCTGACCGCCTGCGCCGGATGCGCGGTAGGTGTCGATGCGCACTTCCTCCATATTGATTTTGATCTCGCCGTCGCTGGGCAGCACCGGCGCAACGTCCAGCGACGCAAAGGACGTCTGTCTTCTGGCGTTGGCGTCAAAAGGCGAGATGCGCACCAGGCGATGAACGCCGCGCTCCGCTTTGAGATAGCCGTAGGCATTTTCACCCGTGACTTCAAACGTAACGGATTTCAGCCCGGCCTCGTCGCCGTCGAGCATATCGTGTACCACATAGGAAAAGCCGTGGCGTTCACAGTAACGGGTATACATCCGGAACAGCATCTGCGTCCAGTCCTGCGCTTCCGTGCCGCCTGCGCCTGCGTGGAGCGAAAGGACGGCGCCGTAGCTGTCGTATTCGCCCTTGAGCAGCGTTTCAAGCCGAAGGGCGTTTGTTTTTTTGTCGATGTCGTCGATTTCCGCTTCAATCTCGGGAATCAGAGAAGGATCGTTTTCATCGTCGCACAGCTCGATGAGCGTGTGCGCATCCTCGACCTGGCTGACCAGGCGGTTATAGCCGTCGATTTTGCCGGTCAGGCTTTTCAGCTTGGCGTTGAGCGCATTTGCGCGTTCGACGTTGCTCCAAAGATCCGGGGCGTTCATTTCGGCTTCCAGTTCTTCTTTTTCATTGCTCAGCCGGGCAATGTCAAAGTGAATCACCAGTCTTTTGCAACATTTCACTTAGTGCGCTCAGCGCCGTCTTGCATTTTTCAAGCTCAATAATCACAAATCTCACATCGCTTTCGCAAAATATTCTATCATAATTATACCGAATGTTGCGGCAATTTGCAACCGGCGCGGCCGCGGATCGCAATAAAAATGCATGATGTGCGTATTTTTCGCCTGCGCGCAAAAGCGATGCCGATGGGTTGATTTTCCATGCGCAATATGTTATGATAAAAAAGAATTTGTACACAACTGGATCGGACCTGTTTTTTTGTTGTAGCAAGGAGGCTTTTATCATGAAAACCTATGTGCTGGCAGGCGCGAGTTCCCGCGGATTTCACATGTATGCTTCTGCCATTGTCAAGCGTTACGGCGACTGCGCAAAATTGGGCGCGATCTTTGACAAAAATTCCATGCGCGCCAAATTTGTCCGCGACAGCCTGGACCCGTCCATTCCCGTTTATACGGACTTTGACGCCATGCTGCGCCAGGTACGCCCCGATACGGTGATTGTTACCACTATGGACAGCGTGCATCATGAATATATCGTGCGCGCGCTGGATTTTGGATGCGACGTCATCAGCGAAAAGCCCATGACGATTGACGCGCAGAAATGCCGGGAGATTTTCGAGGCGGAAAAGCGCAGCGGGAAAAAGATCATCGTGACGTTCAACTGCCGGTTTATGCCCTATGTGAAAAAGGTCAAGGAGCTTTTGGATGGCGGCGCAGTGGGAAAAATCCTCAGCGTGGATTTTCAGTGGCTTCTGGACCGGCATCACGGCGCAGATTATTTCAGGCGCTGGCATAAGGTCATGGCCAACAGCGGCGGCCTTTTGCTGACCAAGGCGACGCACCATTTCGATATGGCCAACTGGTGGATCGGGCAGGCGCCTGAGAAGGTATACGCCAATGGCCAGCTGGATTTTTACGGCCCCAACGGCTCGGGCGGCAAGAGCTTCCACGACCGCTGCCGCGGCTGTCCGAAGTTTAAAACGTGCGAGCTGGCGTTTGAGGGCTTTGACGATCTGGCGGGGGAACAGGCAAACGCGTTTTTAAACGGCATGTATTTCATTCCGGAAAAAGAGGACGGCTACCGGCGCGATCAGTGCGTGTTTGCGCAAAGCGATATTTATGACAATATGTCCCTTTCTGTGCGCTATCGCGGCGGCGTGCTGATGACCTATTCGCTGCACGCGTTTGCGCCTTATGAAGGTTGGCGCGTGGCGTTTAACGGCACACGGGGGCGCCTGGAGGCTTATCAGAATCACCGCGGTTTTGGCAGCGACGATCCGATGAACCATATCGCCATTTTCACGCCCGACGGCGCACGCCAGGTGCTGGATTTCCCAAAGGCGACCGGTATGCACGGCGGTGCGGACGATATTTTGATAGAGTGGCTTTTGCGGGAAAAGCCGGCGGATCCGCTCAATCAGCTTTCCGGCTCTTACGACGGCGCGATGTCGCTGCTGATCGGCGCGGCGGCCAATCTGTCCATTGCACAGGACAAACCCATCTATATCAACGACCTTGTCAACTGTGACGATTATCGATAAAAAAACGGAGGAACGATCATGAAAATTACTGTCTGCAAGGATCCGGTCCATCTGGGACAAACTGCTGCGCAGCTGGTGGCGCAGGTTATCAAAAAGGCGATCGACGAAAAGGGCGAGGCGCGCATCGTGCTGTCTACCGGCGCTTCACAGTTTGACACCATCAAAGCGCTGATTCAAACGGATATTGACTGGAGTAAGGTTGTCATGTTCCATTTGGACGAATATGTCGATCTGCCCATGACCCATCCCGCATCATTCCGCAAGTATTTGCAGGAACGCTTTGTGGATCATGTCAGCCTCAAAGAGGTTCATTTCGTTGAAGGGACAAAGGAAAACATTGCCCAGCTGACAAAGCAGCTTCGCAAAGCGCCGATCGATATCGGCCTGATCGGCATCGGCGAAAATGCGCACATCGCGTTTAATGATCCGCCTGCCGATTTTGAGACGGACGAGGCCTATATCATTGTGAACCTGAACGACACCTGCAAAAAACAGCAGGTTGGCGAAGGCTGGTTTGCAACCGTGGACGATGTGCCCAAACAGGCGGTGTCCATGAGCTGCCGTCAGATTATGGCGTGCCGCTGCATTGTCAGCTGCGTGCCCTATCCGGTGAAGGCAAACGCGGTGCGGCTGACGGTTGAAAACAGCCTGACCAACCAGGTGCCCGCCACGCTGCTAAAACAGCACCCTGATTTCCATCTGTACGTTGACCGCGACAGCGCGGCGCAAATTACGCCGGAATCGGCGCGCAAGGGCTGTCCGACCCTTGAAAGTTATACGGAGCTTTGATAAAATGGAAACGGTCATCCAAAATGTTTGCGCGCTGACGCCGCAGGGTCGGCTTGAACAGGCGGCAATCGGTTTTGAAAACGGAAAAATTACGCGCGTCGGACGGTTTGAAACGCCGCCAGGCGCGCAGCAGATCGACGGGGGCGGGGCGTACGCCGCCCCCGGTTTTATCGATATCCATACCCACGGCGCCGGTGGATGCGACTATATGGACGCAACGGCGCAGGCAATGCATACGGCGGCCTGTACCTCGGCGCGCTTTGGCGCGACGGCGGTATATCCCACCAGCGTGTGCGCCGGGGAACAGGACGTGTACGGCATGATCGACGCCTTTTTCAATGCGCGGGAAATGCCCGGCGGCGCGCAGCTTCTGGGGATTCATCTGGAGGGCTCATATTTCGACCTTGAGATGGCCGGCGCGCAGGATCCGCGCTATATCGTCCTGCCCGATCCGCAGGAATATGCGCGTATTCTGGCCTATGGCAGGGGCGCCATCCGCAGATGGAGCGCTGCGCCGGAGCTGCCCGGCGCGATGGCCTTTGGCGACTTTCTCAAGGAAAACGGTGTTTTGGGGTCCATCGGACATACCAATGCCGATACCGATGTTGCCCTGGAGGCGCTGAAGCACGGTTTTACCCATGCCACGCACCTGTACTCCTCCATGTCCGGCGTGCGCCGCATTGACGGCAGACGTCATGGCGGCGTGGTAGAGGCGGCGTTTTTGTCAGACGATATGACGGTGGAAATGATCTGTGACGGGGTGCATCTGCCGAAGGAGCTTTTGCAGCTGATTTATAAGCTGAAGGGGCCGGAGAAAATTGCGCTGGTGACCGACTCCATGCGCGCAGCGGGACAAAAGGTGGAAAAGAGCATTCTGGGGTCTCTGTCGCACGGCCAGGAAGTGCTGGTGGACGACGAGGTTGCCTGGATGCCGGGCCGGCAAAGCTTTGCCGGCAGTATCTGCACCTGCGACCGGCTGGTGCGCACGGCGGTCTTTTTGGCGCAGATTCCCCTGGAGGACGCCGTTTTGATGATGACCCAAACGCCTGCGCGCATTATGGGCGTGGCGGATCGAAAAGGCGCTCTGGCTGCGCAGATGGACGCGGATATTGTGCTTTTTGACGCGCATATCAATATCCGCCGTACGATTGTCGGCGGAGAGAGCGTTTTTGAAGCCGGGGTATAAGCGCGCGCAATGCGGGCGTCCTGCGCCGGGAATACGGACGGTGCGCAGCGTCCGCCAATCCAATCAGGACGGAGGAACACCATGCAGACAAAAGTAAAAAGAAGACCTTTTGGCAATACGGGGCTGATGGTATCGGAGGTGGCGCTTGGCGCGATGAACCTGCGTATGCTCAAAGACAGCGATCAGGCAAGGGCGCTGGTTCATTATGTGCTGGATCAGGGCGTCAACCTGATCGATACGGCGCGCGCTTACAATGGGGTGACGCAGTCCGGCGAGCCGCTGGAAAGCGAGCAGATTGTCGGACAGGTGCTCCGGAGCCGTACGGACATCGACGAACCGATTGTGATCGTGACCAAAGGGCATGCGTATACGCCCGAAGGGTTTGACGAGGATTTTTCCGCGAGCATGAAGGCGCTGGGCGTTGAAAAGCGCGGCGGCAAGCTGTATATCGGGCAGGTTGAAATCAAACTGGTGTATTTTTTCCACGGCATCAAGCAGGATCGCTGGCAGCCGATGGTGGAAACCAACGTCATCGAGTATGCAAAAAAGCGTCAGGCGGCGGGGGATTTTACCTACCTGGGGTTTTCGGCGCACTATGGCGACGGCGAGCAGATCAAGGCGGCGATCGATACCGGAGCCATGCAGGTGGTGGAATTGCCTTACAACGTCTACAACCGCTCCATCGGCGAGGACGGCGCGTTTGACGCGCTCTCCTATGCGCACGCGCACGGCCTTGCAATTGTGAACATGAAATGTTTCAACGGCAACGGCATGGTGCCCGCCACGAAAATCATTCAGGAAGTGTGCAATATCGGCCATGGCGATATGCTGCGTTTTTCGCTGTCCAACCCCAATATCAGCTGTGTGGACGCCGGCGCGCGCTATATCGAGGAATTCCAGGCGGATATCGACGCGTCGCTGCTTGAGCCGCTTACTGCGCAGGAGCGTCAGGCGCTTAAGGACAAGGCGGATCGCGTTTCCGGGCTTTTCACCGATATTTGCCGCGAGTGCATGCATTGCCTGGAAAAGTTTGAATGTCCGCAGGGCATCCATTTTCCGACGATTCTGGGCATTCATGCGCGCTACAGCATGGCCAAAGCGCTCGGCGTGGATGCGCAGGCTTATAGAAAACAGTATCAGGAGCTTTCCGGTCCGCTGGCCGACGCCTGCGTGGGCTGCGGCGGGTGCAGCGCCTGGTGCGAATACCATCTGGACATTCCGGCGATGATGCAAAAAGCGCTTGCCGACCTGGATGAATGACAATTGATGCAGCGCGGGCGTTTCGTCCGCGCTTGCTTGTTTTGAAAGGATGAGAGCATGCTTTACCCCAAAAACCAACAGGCGGCGCTGAGCGACGCCCTGTTTGAAAACCCGACCAGCGAATACCGCGCGACGCCTTTTTGGGCGTGGAACAACAAGCTTGACAAAGCGCAGCTTTCCAGGCAAATTGAAGCGCTGCGCCAAATGGGCTTTGGCGGGTTCCATATGCACAGCCGCACCGGCATGGCGACCCGGTATTTGAGCGATGAATTCATGGGAATGGTTTCACACTGCGTACAAGAGGCGCGCGAGAAAAAAATGCTGGCCTGGCTTTATGATGAGGATCGCTGGCCTTCCGGCGCTGCCGGCGGCTATGTGACCCAAAATCCCGCTTACCGGGCGCGTTTTTTGGTCTTTACGCCCGTGTCCAATCAGGAATATCAGCAGGAACAATCGGTCGGCGAGTCCAAGGCTTCCGGAACGCGCGACGCTTCGGGCACGCTGCAGAGCCGTTATGATATCCAGCTTGCGCCGGACGGTACGCTTGCCTCCTACCGGCGGCTTTCGCAGGGCGAAACCGCAAAGCACACCCAGTGGTATGCTTATCTTCAGCTGGCCGGCCCCAGCCCCTGGTACAACAATCAGAGCTATGTCAATACGCTGGGTCCAAAAGCCATCCAAGCGTTTATCCAAACGACCCATGAACGCTATAAACAGACGGTCGGGCGGGATTTCGGCGGCGTTGTTCCGGCAATTTTTACCGACGAACCGCAGTTTACGATGAAAAATACGCTCGGTTTTGCGCAGGACCAGACCGACGTTTTCCTGCCCTGGACGGACGATGTGCCCCAAACCTATGCCGACGCTTACGGCGGGGCGGATATCTGGGAAACGCTGCCGGAGCTGATCTGGGATTTGCCGGACGGCGCGCCGTCGCTGGCAAGATATCGTTATCATGACCATATTGCCGAACGCTTTGCCAGCGCCTTTGCCGATACCTGCGGGGCGTGGTGCAAACAAAACGGCATCATGCTTACCGGCCATATGATGCAGGAGCCGACGCTCCAGTCTCAGACCGGTTCGCTGGGCGAGGCCATGCGCTCTTATCGTGCGTTTGACCTGCCGGGCATCGATATGCTGTGCGACCGGCGCGAATATACCACCGCCAAGCAGGCGCAAAGCGCCGCGCATCAGTATGGCTACCCCGGCGTGCTCAGCGAGCTGTATGGCGTGACCAACTGGGATTTTGATCTGCGCAATCATAAAATGCAGGGGGACTGGCAGGCGGCGCTGGGCGTTACCGTGCGTGTGCCGCACTTGTCCTGGGTGTCGATGGCTGGGGAAGCCAAACGGGATTATCCTGCGTCCATCAGCTATCAATCGCCCTGGTATCGGGAATATCCTTATATTGAAAACCATTTTGCCCGGGTCAATACTGCGTTGACGCGCGGAAAGCCCGTGGTCAAGGTCGGCGTGGTGCATCCCATTGAAAGCTATTGGCTGAAATTCGGGCCGTCCGAGCAGACGGCGCTGGCGCGCGAGGAATTGGACGCGGCTTTTGAAAACGTTACCAACTGGCTTTTGTTCGGGCAGATTGATTTTGATTATATCTGCGAATCCCTGCTGGCACAGCAGTGCCCCGAGGGCGGCGCGCCGCTGCGCGTCGGCCAGATGGCTTATGATGCAATCGTCGTGCCCTGCATGACGACCATGCGCAAAACCACGTTTGATCGTCTGCAGGCGTTTAAGGCCGCCGGCGGCACGCTGATTATTCTGGGCGACGCGCCGGTGCTGATGGACGCGGTAAAAAGCACGGAAATTGAGGCGCTGAAAACGGGGGCGAAGTGTTTAAGCCTTTCCAAGGCGTCTTTGATGGATGCGCTGGAGCCCCTGCGCGTGATCGATGTGCGCGACGATGTGCCGGGCAATAAATTGCTGCGCGTGCCGGCGAAAATGGGCACGCGATGCCAGGACGTGCTTTACCAGATGCGCCAGGACGGCGACGATCGCTGGCTGTTTTTGTGCCACGGGCAAAAGCCGGAGCATTTGGACGTTTTATGGGACGGCATCGTTAAAATTCGCGTGAAAGGGGAATATGCGCCGGTTCTGTATGATACGCTTACCGGAAAAATCCGGCCCATCGGCGCGGATTATGTCCATGGCGACACCGTCTTTCATGCGGTGCTCAACCCCTGCGACAGCCTTCTGGTCAAGCTGGTTCCCGGCAGGGCGCAGATGGGCGATGCGCGGATTGGGCTGATTGACCGCAGCGGCGAAGAATTTACCCAGATGGTGGATGTCACGCTTTCCGAACCGAACGTGGCGCTTCTGGATCAGGCGCAGTATGCCTTTGACGACGGGCCATGGCAGCCGCGCGAGGAAATTCTGCGCATTGACGACGCGTTTCGCCGTCTGCTGGATTACCCGCTGCGCTGCGAGGCGCTGGCACAGCCATGGGTTGTGCCTGACGAGCCGCCAAAGCATAGCTTGAAGCTGCGCTATCGGGTTGAAAGCGCGATTGCGCTCAAGGGCGCTTGCCTTGCGATTGAAAACGCACATGGCATCGACCTGTTTGTAAACGGAAAACCGGTTGAAAAACGCTACGACGGTTATTATGTCGACGAGTCGATCGAAAAAATTCTGCTGCCGGATCTGCCGGCGGGCACGTTGGAGATCGAGGTGCGCATGCCTTTTGGCCGGCGTACCAATCCGGAGGCCTGCTATTTGCTGGGGGATTTTGGCGTGCAGCTTCAAGGCGTTTGTCAAACGCTTACGCCGCCCGTGCGCCAGCTGGCCTTTGGCGATGCGACGCGCCAGGCGCTGCCGTTTTACGCCGGCAACATCACCTATCATCTGCCCGTGGATCCGGCGTATGATTATGAGCTGGCGGTGACGCATTACAGGGGCGCGGTGGTCGCGGTCGATGTGTGCGGTCAGCGCCAGGGGCTGATCTGTCTGCCGCCATACCGGCTGACGCTGCGCGGCTTGCCGGCGCAGGCCAAAACGATCGACATTACCCTGTTTGGCAACCGGGTCAACGCCTTTGGCGCAGCGCATAACTGGGACGAGGCGGTAACCTGGCACGGCCCCAATTCCTGGCGCATGACCGACGACGCCTGGGGCTATGGGTATGACCTGAAACGCTTTGGTATTCTGGTGGGTCCGAGGTTGAGAAAATTGTCCGATTAAGCAGGACGGCCTTTTCAGACCGCGCCTTTGATTGCCTCATACGGCGCATCAGAGGCGCGGTCAAGAGGCGGGAAACATCCTTGAGGGCGGCGCCCCATTGCTGAGAAATGAAGAAAATGAACGACACCGTAAAAGCGATCGCTTTTTCCTGCGTGTTAAAAACGGTAAGACATAATGACGCTGCCGTTTTGGCTGGAAGCTTTTGGGAAAAAGCGTTCAAACGCTCGGATTGTACGGCTTTCTGATTCTGTTTATCCGAACGATCAGCGATGGGCGGCGCCCCCCGGATTTTTTGTCAGGGGCAGTAAATACCGCCGCGGGTGCGCTGTAGACCGGCTGTCTGCGTCGGTCAGGATTTTTGACTTTAAAAAGCGATGCTTTTGGCAGTATGCCGGGAAGGAGCCGCTATGAAACGTTCACAGATCAACCGCTTGATCGACCAGGCGATCGCGCTGTGCAATGCGCACAATTTTCATTTGCCGTCCTTTGCCTATTGGACGGCGCAGCAATGGCTTGAGGCAGGGCATGAATACGACGAGATCCGCGACAACATGCTCGGCTGGGACGTAACCGATTACGGGCATGGAAAATTCGACGAGATCGGGCTTTTGCTCTTTACAATCCGCAACGGGAAAAAGGGCGATGCGCGCTATCCGAAGCCTTATGCGGAAAAGCTGCTGATTTCCTGTGAAGATCAGCTTTCGCCCAATCATTTTCATTTTAATAAAATGGAAGATATCATCTGCCGCGCAGGCGGTACGCTGGCGGTGCAGCTTTGGAACAGCACGCCTGACGAGCGCCTTGCCGATACGCCGGTGTGCGTCAGCGTGGACGGCTGCCGCGTAACCGTACCGGCCGGCGGTTTTGTTCGCCTCAAGCCGGGGCAAAGCATTACGCTGCCGCCGCGGCTGTATCATGCTTTCTGGTCGGAAAAGGGCACGGGCACGGCGCTTTTGGGCGAGGTCTCCATGGTCAACGACGATAACACGGACAATCGGTTTTACGAGCCGCAGGGCCGGTTTCCGACCATTGAAGAGGACGAGCCGGCGCGTTATCTTTTGTGCAACGAGTATCCGGCGGCAAAATAGGCCGGAGGGAGGGGTGCGCGATGTATCGGCAATCGCTTGACCATTGCTGGAAAATGCGCCGCTGTGCAGGCGGGGATTGGCTTAATACGCAGGTTCCGGCGACCGTATACGGTACGCTGCTCCAACATGGACGGATGCCGGATCCTTATTATCGCGACAACGAGCTGGAGGCGCTTGCGCGGATGGATGAGGATTACGAATTTGAAACCGTATTTGACTGCGCGCCGGAAATGCTGCTGTGTCAGAAAAATATCCTCTGCTTTGAAGGCCTTGATACGCTGGCGGGCGTGTTTTTAAACGGCGTGCCGGTGCTGTGTGCGGATAATATGCACCGCACCTGGCAGGTTCCTGTGACCGGAATGCTCAAAAGCGCGGAAAACCGGCTGAAGGTCGTGTTTAAATCGCCTACGCGGTATATCAGGGCCGCCTATGAAGCCTGCCCCACTGAGGGCACGGGCGACGCCATGCGCGGCTTCCCGCTTTTGCGCAAGGCGCATTGCATGTTTGGGTGGGATTGGGGGCCGCGTCTGCCCGACATGGGCATTTGGCGCAGCGTTTCGCTTTGGGGTGTGGACGGCGGACGGATTGACAGCGTTTATATCACCCAGCGCCATGAGGACGGGTGCGTCTTTTTGGACTTTAATCCTACGCTTGAGGATTTGTCCGTGCGCGCGCATCTTTCCATTACCGTTACCGCGCCGGATGGCCGTCAGTTTTTCAGCGGCGGGGAAACTTTAAAAATCGACAATCCGCAGCTGTGGTGGCCAAACGGTCTGGGGGAACAGCCGCTGTATTGCGTCTGCGTTCAATTGTGTGAAGGCGACGCCGTGCTGGATACATGGTCCCGGCGCATCGGCCTTCGGACGCTGACGGTGGATACGTCCGCAGACGCGTACGGCAGCCGGTTTGCCCATGTCGTCAACGGCGTGCCTTTTTTTGCCATGGGGGCGGACTATATCCCGGAGGACTGCCTGATGGACCGGCTGACGCCGCAGCGTACGCGCGCGCTTTTGCAGCATTGCCGTGACGCGCATTTTAACTGCATCCGTGTCTGGGGCGGCGGACATTATCCTGCCGATGCGTTTTATGATGCCTGCGACGAGCTGGGGCTGGTCGTCTGGCAGGATTTCATGTTTGCCTGCGCCGTTTACGATTTAAACGAGGTGTTTGAGGAAAATATCACGGCTGAATTTAAAGACAACATCAAGCGTCTGCGCCATCATGCCGCGCTGGGGCTCTGGTGCGGCAACAATGAAATGGAGGACTTTGTCCGGCAGGGCGTGTGGGTGACCAAGCCCAGGCAGCGCGCGGATTACATCAAAATGTATGAATATATCCTGCCGCGTGTGCTCCGGCAATATGATCCGCAGACGTTCTATTGGCCGGCCAGCCCGTCCTCCGGCGGCAGCTTTGACGATCCCAACGGCGAAAACCGCGGCGATACCCATTATTGGCAGGTATGGCACGGCGGATTGCCGTTTACCGATTACCGCCGGCATTATTTCAGGTATTTGTCTGAATTTGGGTTTCAATCCTTTCCGTCGCTTGAAACGGTCAAGACCTTTACGCAGGAGGAAGACCGCAACATTTTTTCCTATGTGATGGAAAAGCATCAGCGCAACAATGCGGCCAACGGCGCGATCATGCGCTATATGGCGGCAACCTACCTGTATCCGACCGACTTTGACACGCTTTTATATGCTTCCCAGCTTTTGCAGGCCGATGCGATTCGCTATGGCGTGGAGCATTTCAGACGCAACCGCGGCCGGTGTATGGGCACGGTGTACTGGCAGCTCAATGACTGCTGGCCGGTGGCGTCCTGGTCGTCGATCGATTATTTTGGGCGGTGGAAGGCGCTGCACTACGCGGCAAAGCGCTTTTTTGCGCCGCTGCTGCTTTCCTGCCAGGAGGAAGGCTTTTTGACCGATGATCCCAACATCAACGCCCAGCCGCATCCGGTGCCCAAATCGTTCCGGCTTTGCTTGAGCAACGAATCGCGCGAAATGGCCGATGCGCTTGTCTGCTGGCAGCTGCGCGACGCGTTTGGGACGGTGCTGGAAAGTGGCGAAGAGACGGTGCATGCGCCCGCGCAAAGCGCCGTTTGGCTGGACAGCCGGGATATGGGGCGTGTGGAATGGTTTGATCAGTATGTCAGCTTCCAGGCGATTGTGGCAGGGCAGGAGGTCAGCGGCGGGACGGCGCTGTTTTCTGTGCCGAAGTATTTTCATNNCATTTTGCGGATCCGAAGCTGTCCCTTCAGGTTACCGGCGATGTCCTGACCGTGTGCGCTCAGGCCTATGCAAAGTCGGTTCAGATTCAAAATGCGTCGGATGACCTGATTTTAACGGACAATTTTTTTGACATGAACGCCGGAACCAGGCGCGTGCGGATCCTGAGCGGCGATCCTGTGGGCTTGACGGCGCGCAGCGTCTACGATATCCGGTAATTGCGTGGGAAAGCAACGGCCGGGCGCGCATGCTTTTGCAGCAGCTGCGGCTCTGGTTTGTGTTGAATTTTTTGTATACTCGGCGTTTACGGTTCCATTGAGAAATACTGTGAACCGAAGCGGCGGCAATCAGCGGCTTTACCGGATGCATATCTTTGGCGAATCGCGGCAGGAAAAAGACCTGCCGCCTTTTTTATATGCGCGGGGTAAGGCTGTGTGTCAATAAAACGCGCGTATTTGCCGGTGATCGTTGGTTGCGCTTGCCCCTGAAAGGGCCAATCATCGTCCTATTATAAGAATGAACCGATCCTGTCTGACAGCGGACAGGATCGCTTTTTGTTTTGTCGCGTCGGCTGTCAAATAAACAGCGCAAAATTCGTTCTTGCTATTATTGACAAACGATAATTATGGATGTATACTGAAAATGAAATTATCGTTTTACAGTAATTTTTTGGAGGCGGCTATGAAAAAGAAACTCGGATATGTGCTTTTGGGGATCGAAGCACTGCTTTGCATCCTGCTGCCATTTGTCCGTCAGGCGCTGCCGGGCATTTTTACGGCTGTACTGGCGTTTCCTCTGGAACAGATTGCCTATGCGCTGCGGCGTCTGTCGCTGTCGGGCGCCTGGGGCAACGCTCTTGCTTGGGCGCTTTATGGCGTCTTTTGCCTGATCCCTCTGGCTGCGCTGGCGGCGGCATACCGAAAGCACGCGGTGCAAAAAGAGGATTATTTGCTCATTGCGATCAGCGCGGCGCTGTTTGCAGCGGTTTATTTGATGATCAATCCGGGCTGGATGGGCCGCTTTTTGGGACAGGAAGCGGCAAAGGCGTTTGGCAGCGCGCTTCTGGGCGGCACGGTTTATGCGCTCTTGATTGCCTATGCGGTTATGAAACTGCTTCGTTTTGCCTTTCATGCCGACCCGGCAGGGCTGAGAAAATGCCTGTCGGCGCTGCTGTGGGCTTTGGGAGCGGCGTTTGTCTATCTGGTTTTCGGCGCGCCCTTGGGTGCGCTCTGGACGCAGATTGACCAGGTGCGTCAGGCCAATACCGCCGTGTCCTCCGGGCTGGGGCTGACCTATGCGTTTTTGACGCTTCAGGCCATGGTCGACGCGCTGCCGTATGCGCTGGACCTGGTGATTCTGTTTGCCGCCCAACGGCTGCTGCTGGCGCTTGATGCCGGGCAGGAGGATGCGCCAGATCAGGCGGCGTCGCTGGCGCGCCTGTGCGCCCGGGCGCTGGCCGTTACCATGCTGTCAAGCGCAGGGTTTAATCTTTTGCAAATTGTGTGCATCCGCAATCTGCACGTTGTCCATGCCAGTGTGCATCTGCCGGTTTTTGCGGCGGCGTTTGTATTGGCGGCGCTTTTGTTGGCGCAGTATATCTGCGAGAACAAACGGCTGCGCGACGATAATGATCTGTTCATTTAGGGGGCTTTGCGATGGCCATTGAGGTGCACTTGGATGAAATCCTGAAAAAAAGAGGGATGACGTCCAAACAGCTTTGCGAGCTGGTGGGAATCACGCAGGCCAATCTTTCCATCCTGCGCAGCGGGAAAGCCAGGGGCGTTCGGTTTGGAACGATCAATCGGATCTGCTATTATCTTGGCTGCGACGTCGGGGATATTTTAAAATTCAACGGATGTTTGGAGGCGGATGACGATGCGTAAAAAGTGGGTTGCAGGGGTGTTGGCATGTCTTTGCGCTATTTTGACCGGCTGTCAGCTGGCGCAGGAGGATGCAGGCGCGCTAAACGACGGGGACCGGCTTGTCGGCGTTTTGGTAACAAAGGAATATCTGGATCTGGCGGACTGGGAAGCGTATTTCAACGCCCATCCCCAGCAGCTTCTTTCCGGGGGGCAGATCGATGCGCCGCAGGGCCGGTTGTACGCTGCGCTTGTGCCCCAGACGCTCACCAATGAGGAAACAGGACAAACGGCGGCGCATTGGCAGTATGTGTTTGAGGATGTGGACGGCATTGCTTATTTGGCCGCCAACATTATGCCGCCGGACGCTGCTTCACAGCAGGATGGCTATATCGCTTCCAATTCTGACGATGCGATCAGCGACGGGCAGATGAACCTGTATTACGGCGATACGGAAGAGAAAATTTCCCTGGAGGGCACGATTTATGTCGGCGCTGACAGCGTAGGGCAGACCTGCTATATCAACCCGGTTTACCAAAGCCCCGACGGCAGCGTTTACGCCGAATCGGGCAGCGGTTTTTCGGTACAGGGTGTGACAGATGAGGGTTCGGCTTACAGCCAGACGCTGGAAGAGTCCACGACCGTGACGCAAAACGGCGTATGCAAAACCGTTTCCACACAGGTGAAAATTACCATCGGCGTGATGTTTGCGCCGGAGAAAATCATGGTGCGTCAAATGGACGCAGACAGCGCTGTAATTGACGTAAAAAGCTATGTGCCGGGCGATATGCCCGAGCAGATCCGCCCTTTGGACGATACGGCCTATCTGATTGTGGAAACGCACAAACAAAACCGTGCCGGCGAGCTGCTGGTTCAGCGTGCGCTCTATGGCCCGGACGACGCTTCGTTTAAGACCTATCGGTTAAGAGACGACGGCATCTGCGCGGCGCAGTACACACAGCTGGACTGGCGCGAGTAACGCGTGCCCGATGGCGAAGGGCGGCGGTCTGGCAGCGAATGTTTTGGGGCGGCGTTTTTGAAATATAATTTAAAAAGGAATACAAAAAAAGGCGTCGAAACGGCTGTTCGACGCCTTTTTTCTGGAAATACCGTTGCTGCGGCGGACAGCGCCCGACGCGAATCGGCGCTCAAAACAGCGCTGGTTTTGTATAAAAGCCTTTTTGTCAGCGGATAAAAGGGAAAACGGGCCAGAGAATCCGTAAATCACCGGAAACGGGAAAATCAGACTAGAATTCGCGCATTGGCGTGAATACAACCCCGTCCGGTTGGGCGGCGCCTGTAAAAAGAGTATCCGTCCGGCGATCGTTTTTTAACCAGTGAGCCAGCACGGCTTTGGCGGTAAACGGCATGGGTTTTTCACAAAGCGCGTCAAAGGACGACCAGACGAGCGTTCCTTCCGTGCAGGCGGGCAGTGGATCCAGCGGCCGGTTCAACTCGGCGAAAAAATAGTAATTCTGCCGCAATTCGCCGTTTTTTAAACGCAGGGTAACATAGCAAAGCGCAAGGGGCGCATATGCCTGCGGCGTCAGGCCGATCTCCTCATACACTTCCCGCTGTGCGCAGGCGCAGGGATCGTTGCGGTCCTCCGGCTCAAAATGACCGCCGACGCCGCAAAAGGCAGGAATTGTGACAACCCGGGAACCGATCCGGTACAGCAGCAGGATTTGATCCTGCCAGGTGAAATAAACGCTGGTCATGCTGCGCAGTGGGAAATTCATCAAGCATGCTCCTTTGGGTGCGCAGATCCGCAATGCGGCTGCGGCGGATCATACCGGCTTTGAATCAGCGCAATTTCTGCGCCGTAGCCAGCCAGGGTATCGTTGGGCGTTTCAAGATAAAACGGCAGCGCGTGCAGACGCGGGTGATTGACAACGCGCACCAGCGCGTCAAGGCCGATCTGCCCTTCGCCCAGCCGGGCGTGCCGGTCCTTTCTTGACCCAAGCGGATTCATGCTGTCGTTGAGATGGACGGCCTTGAGCCGGTCAAGACCGATTATCCGGTCAAACTGTTCCAGCACTCCGTCCAGATCCCCGGCGATGTCATAGCCGGCGTCCCAAGCGTGACAGGTATCCAGACAGACGCCCAGCTTTTCGTTGGCGGGCACCTGGTCGATGATGGCGCGCAGCTGCTCAAAGGAGCCGCCGATTTCGCTGCCTTTTCCGGCCATGGTTTCAAGCAGCACGGTGCTGTGCAGATCCGCCAGCGGCATGGCGCACAGCGTTTGCGCGATTTTTTCAATGCCGGCGTCCACGCCCTGACCGACATGGCTGCCGGGATGGAAATTGTACAGGCAGCCGCCCAGCCTTTCCAGCCGCTTTAAATCATCCTCCAGGGTCAGATAGGCAAATTCGCGCACGTTTTCCCTGGCAGCGCAGGCATTGAGCGTATAGGGCGCGTGCGCCAGAAAGTGCGACTGACCGAAGGCACGGGCAAAATCGGCAAACGCCGAAAGGTCTGCGTCCTGCCATGCCTTGGCGCTGCCGCCGCGCGGATTCCGGGTGAAAAATTGAAAGGTGTTGGCGCCGATGCTGTGCGCATCTTTGCTCATGGCGGCAAATCCTTTTGCGCAGGAAAGATGGCATCCGATTTTCAGCATATCAAACTCCTGTTCCGGCATGCGGGCAAATGCGCTGCCGGCGGCTTTTTTGTAAGAGAAAAAACAAAAAAAGCAAAAGCGAAAACCGCCTTTGCTTTTTTCGTCGGTGGCGTGCCTTGAGGGATTCGAACCCCCGGCCTTTTGGTCCGTAGCCAAACGCTCTATCCAGCTGAGCTAAAGGCACATCTCGCGACGACCCATACAATATAGCACAGCAAGGAATTTTTGTCAACAGTTTTTTACAAAAATATTTTCTGATCAGCCAAAAAGGACTTCGCCGAAAAACAGCGGCGCATGAAAGCCCTTGGCGCCAAGACCGATATAGTTCCAGGTCAGGTAGTGCGGACGGGGGGTTTTATGACCGCATTTGTAGAAATTGGCCGTCATGCGCCAGCCGGGGCAAAGCTTTGCCCCGGGGAAAAATTCCCGGATGATGGAAAAGGGGACGCTGTAGCCAATCTGCCAGCACGGCCCGCGGTAGCTTTGCCAGCTTTGGGCGTTCAGGGTCGTTTCAATGGCAAATTCCGCGTCGTTTTCGCTGCGGGGCAGATAGACAAAAGGCTCGCCCGGCAAATTCCGCTTGGCGAGCATCGTGCCGATGGCGTTCATTTCAATGTTGATGTAATGCGCGTCGGCGTCCGGGTCGGGACGGAAGAAAAATTCACAGCAGCTGTCGGCGCTTACCGCGTCGTTTTTTTCAAATTTGGTAATAAAAACTTCGTCCTCCCAAACGGTAAAGCCGACATGCAGCGCGTCGTCGCTGTAGCAAAGGCGCGCCTCGACCCGGGCCTGATAATCGTTTTCACGCCACTGGTTGTTTAAAAGCGCGATCGCCGGCACCGCGTCGGTAAACAGCGCTTCCCGACCGGAAACGTGGGGAATGGTGATGGTGTTCATCTAAAAGATCCTCCTTACTTTTGCGCTATGGTTTTTTCCACTGGCGCAGCTTGGCCAGCGTGCGTTCTACCGCGTCGCGCGAATTGCCCCAGGGCTTGTCGGCGTTGCGGTAATCAAATTTCAGCGTATACCATTCCAGCTCCTGCTCGATGCGCGCCAGATTATCCTGTTCCACTTTCAAAAGCGCGCGCAGGAACGCCCGCTGCTGTTTTCCGGAAAGATATCGGCGCCCGCAGGCGGCAAGATCTGCAAAATGTTCCAGACAAAAGCCTTTGCAGCCCTCAAAGGCGCGGGCAAACTCGGTTTCGTTGACATACATGGCGGCGACGGTTTCCACATAGCGCGCCATGGCCGTTTTCAGGCGGTTGCAGATAAAACAGCTTTGCGTGCGCGCATAGACCAGATCCGTCAGCGAATCGGCCTGACCTAGATAGGGCGCGTTTTTGGCTACGGTTTGCGCCGCGCGCTTAAGCGCGCTTTTCTGCTCGTCCGCCGCCATGGCCTGCTCCAGCTTGCCGGCCTGTTCGCTGACGGCGCCAATCAGATCTTTTAAATGAGAATGCGCCATCAGTGCCAGGCCAAGACGGTTTTGCTGGGCATAAAGCTGTGTCAGATGCGTTTGACAAAAACCGTTTTTGTTGACCTCGATGCGCGTGTCCGGTTCCATGACCGAACCGCCAAGGGCGCTTGAGATGAATTCCGTTTCGCATTTGTCATAGATTTTGCAAAGCGGGCATTCACAGTCTGTTTTAAAGGCGTCCCAGATCGGGATGGTATCAATGTGGTATCTCATGGGCGCTCCTTTTCGTACTTGTTTTTTTCAGTATAGCGTGACGGGATCAAAATTGCAACCGGCGGGCAAAATTTTCCGCCCGCATAAGCGCGCCGGATCCGGCATAGGCTGTCCTGTCCACGGAGGTGATCGTATGCAGGAAATCAAGTACACGTCAAATCATCACAAACATATGCCGGGCAGGCGCACATCCGGAAAATCTGCGCCGCATCTGTTAAGCGTGCTTACGGTGCTGCTGCTCATCAGCGCTGCGGCGACGCTCGGGGTTTTTCTGGCGGATCGGGTCGTCGCGCCGGCATTGCAGCGCAGCGCGGTCCGTCAGGCATTGCCCGTTCGCACGCTGGTCGTGGAAACGGTGCGGCCCAGCGCCGCAGCGCCGACAGCCACGCCGGAACCGGCGGCGCAAAGCGTGGCCAAAACGATTGAATTTGCTCAAATTGACTGTTATCTGCTTCAGGCCGGTGCCTTTTCCACCCAGGAAGCGGCGCAGAATGCCGCATTGGAGGTTCAGCAAACCGGCGGCGCAGGATATATCTGGCCCGATACGCGCCTGCGGGTGCTGGCGCAATTGTATACCGATGCGCAGCACGCGCAGCTGGCGGTGCAGCAATGGACCCAGCAGGGCAGGGATTGCTATTTGTATCCCTGCACGATCGGGGGATTGTCGATGGACGTGACCGGGCTTGCCTGTCAGGTGGAAGCGCTGGAGGACGCCTATCAGGCCTGGCTGAGCGCGCTGGAGCAAACTTCGGCTTTGTGCGACGGTCTGGCAAGCTCACGCGTGACCTGCGCGCAGGGCATTTTGACGCTGCGGCAGATCGGCAAAAACCTGGACGATGCGGCGCAGGCGCTTTCGCTTTATACCAATACGGTTCAGGACGAGAGCGGCGTGCTGGAAGGACTGGCGGAATTTTGTACGCTTGCCGCGCAGGATGTACAGGCGCTGGGGCAGGCCGATACACTCCCGGAGCTGGAACTTTGCGCCCGCGCCCGGTATTTAGGCATCCAGTGGCTGGAGCGCTGGCGCGGGTATATTGATCGGGTGTCGCTGCGCACCACTGCTGCCCGGCAGAGTATTGCGCAGCAATGACACCAGGCGGGTCATGCAGTGGTATCCGGCAGCGTTTTGCCTGCCGGATATCGCTTTTTTCTGCATGCGCGCATGCAAACGCAGGCGCATCCTGTACGGGAGCGCCGCGATATCCTGCGGCGCGTTTGAATTTTCGACAAAACCACTGGCGCTTCGGTGCAATATCCTGTATAATAAAATTGTACGATTTGATCTATATACCGATTGACAGTCTGTCTGGCGAAGAGGGGGATGACGATGACCGTATACGATATTGCACGGGCGGCCGATGCGCAGTGTCTGTGCGGATGTGAAACCATGCACCAGCGGGAGATTGCGGCGGCGTTTGCCTCCGATATGATGAGCGACGTGCTGGCCTATGTGACGCAGGACGTGCTGCTCATTACCGGGCTGATCAATGCGCAGGTGCTGCGTACGGCCGAAATGCTCGATCTGGCGTGCGTGCTGTATGTGCGCGGCAAAAAACCCGACTTGCAGGTCATTGAGATGGCGCGCGAGCTGGGCATTACGCTTTTATCTACGCGCTATACCATGTACGAGGCCAGCGGCAAGCTCTATGCAGCTGGGCTGCGCGCGCTGAATCTGGAGGAAGCTTATGGCAGCCAATGAGGTTTTTTCAGTTGCAAAGATGGACTTTACCAGAGCCGGCGACGTATCGGCCAGGATCAAGCGTACGCTCAAGCTTCTGGGCGTTGACGCGCGCGTCATCCGCCGCATTGCCGTGGCGACCTACGAGGCGGAAATCAATCTGGTGATTCACTCGGAAGGCGGCGAAATCATCCTTCAGATTGAGCCGCGCGATATTGTCATTACGGTGCGCGACGTCGGTCCGGGGATTGCGGATATCGACCAGGCGATGACCGAGGGCTTTTCAACGGCCAGCGAGGATGCGCGCAGCATGGGCTTTGGCGCCGGCATGGGCCTGCCCAACATGAGCCGCAACGCCGACCGGTTTTCGATTCAGTCAAAGCTTGGCGTTGGCACGACCATTGTCATGGCGTTTGATCTTGAATAATCGGCCGCTATCCTGACGCACGGCGGCGGATGAAACAGCATTGGTGGCAAAGGGGTGAAACGATTGGAACGCCAATATTATCATTCTGTTACGTTGGATCGCGAAAAATGCAAGGGCTGTACCACCTGTTTGAAACGGTGTCCGACGGAGGCCATCCGCATTCGCGACAATCACGCGGTCATTCTCAATGAGCGCTGTATCGACTGCGGCGAGTGCATCCGGGTGTGCGCCAATCATGCCAAGGTGGCTACGACCGACCCGCTGGCGGCCATCCAGGCTTACCCATACCGCATTGCACTGCCGGCGCCGGCGCTTTACGGGCAGTTTAAGGGCGTGCATGATGCGCGGTTTATTTTGGCAGGGCTGATGCAGATCGGCTTTGACGATGTTTTTGAGGTCGCGCGCGGCGCAGAGGTCATTTCCTACGCCATATCCCAGCTGATGCAGGAAACCAGAAAGCCAAGGCCGCTGATCTCCTCGGCATGTCCGGCCATTGTGCGGCTGATTCAGGTGAACTATCCGAGCCTGCTGGATAATGTGGTGGATCTGCTGGCGCCCATCGACGCGGCGGCGTGCATGGCGCGGGAGCGTTTCTGCCAGCAGCACGGCGTTTTGCCTCAGCAGGTCGGCGTGTTTTTTATCACGCCCTGCGCGGCGAAAATGACGGCGATCAAAAGCCCGATCGGGCAGGAAAAAAGCCCGATCGACGGCGCAATTTCGATTTTGGATATTTACGGCGCGCTGGTTTCGCATCTGAAAGAGCCGATGGCCCCGCCCCTGGTGGAACGCGCGGGGGCGCTGGGCGTTTCCTGGGCGCTGCCGGGCGGGGAAATCGCAGCCGCGGGCATGGAAAACGCATTGGCGGTGGACGGCATCGACAATGTGATGCGCGTGCTGGACGAAATTGAAAACGGCCATTTTCATGACCTGGATTATTTTGAGGGGCTTGCCTGCACCGGCGGATGTCTGGGTGGGCCGCTGGTGTTTGAAAACGGATATGTGGCGAAAAACCGCCTGCGCAAGGTGGTTGACAAGCTGCCCCGGGCGCAGCCGCTTGCGCAAACGCAAAAGGCGCAGTGGAAGCGCTACCGGATGACGCAGCCGCTTTTGGCCAACAGCGCCATGCAGCTGGGCGGAACGCTGCAGGAGCGCCTGGCGCGCATGGAGCAGATTGAACAGATTCTTGGCCGCCTGCCCGGGCTGGACTGCGGCTCCTGCGGGTCGCCGACGTGCAGGGCGCTGGCGGAGGATATTACCGGCGGCTTTGCCACGCCGCTGAACTGTATTTTCAAGCTGCGCGAGCGGCTTTACGCCATGGCGCAGGAAATGGTCGAGCTGAACAGCTCCACGCGCCTGGGGCCTCGGCCGCAAAAGCACGACAAGGAGGAAATTCATGATGAATGTCCGTGATTTTGCCCGCATTGCGGGCGCACAGGCGCTCTGCCTGCCGCAGCCGGAGCGGGAAATTACCGGCGGCTATGTATGCGATCTGCTCAGCCATGTGATGGGCAGGGGCGTGCCGGATATGGCGTGGATTACCGTGCAGACGCACATGAACGTAATTGCGGTGGCGTCGCTGCTGGATTTTGCCTGCGTGATCGTGCCGGAATCCATTGCGGTGGATCCGGCGATTGTGGAAAAGGCGCAGCAGGAGGGGATTGCGCTGCTTTCCAGTGAAAAAACGGCGTATGAGCTGGTATGCCTGCTTGACGAGCAGGGCGTTGCGCCGGCAAAAAAATGAAGCTGTATGTGGATCTGCATATCCATTCCTGCCTGTCGCCCTGCGGCGATATGCTCATGACGCCCAACAATATCGTCGGCATGGCCTATTTAAAAGGACTGGACGCCATCGCGGTGTGCGACCATAACAGCGCGGGTAATTTGGAAGCGATCGGGCAGGTCGCGCAAATGATGGGCGTACTGCTTTTGCCCGGGCTGGAACTCAATACGCGCGAAGAAGTGCATCTTTTGTGCTATTTTAAAAGCGTGCCCGACGCGCAGGCTTTTGGCCGGGAGATTTATGCGCATCTGCCTGTGCGCATAAATGACCCGGCGCTTTTTGGCGCGCAGGTTTTGATGAACGTACAGGATGAACCGGTAGGGCAGGAGGATCGTCTTTTGATCCAGGCGCTGGATCTGCCTTTGGAACAGTGCTGCGCGCTTTGCCGGGAATTTGGCGGCGCCTGCGTGCCGGCGCATATCAACCGCGGCGCCAACGGCGTCCTGGGCGCGCTGGGCTTTTTGCCGGAGCAGATCCGTTACGATGCGCTTGAAATTGCACCGGCGCATCCGCTGCCCGAACCATACGGGCGGTACCTGCACCTTCACGCTTCCGACGCACATTACCTGGAGGATATTTCGGAACGGAATTTTGCGCTGGATGTGCGCGAAAAATCGGTGGAGGCGCTTTTTGACGCCATAAAACGGGCCGATTAAACATGTTTTTCGTATTTCGTCATAAATTGGTTCCATTTTTTTTGAAAAAGGTGATGCAATTTACTGATGGATATGATAAAATAATACATGGCTAATTGACACGATTTTGTCAAACTCACAATATAAGGAGGTCACGTTCAACATGACTTTGGAAAATCAGGCCAAGTATGAAGCCCTGCAGAAAGTCATCGACCAGCATCGGGACGACAAAGGCGCGCTGATGCCCATCATGCAAAAGGCGCAGGATATCTTCGGATATCTGCCCGAGGAAGTGCAGCAGTACATTGCCAAGCAGCAGGACATCCCCGTCGGCGACGTTTACGGTGTTGCGACGTTCTACTCCCAGTTTAACCTGGAGCCGCGCGGCGAGTATACCATCGGCCTGTGCCTGGGCACCGCCTGCTATGTCAAGGGCGCACAGAAGGTGCTGGAAGCCCTTGAGCAGACGCTGGGCGTCCCCGCCGGCAAAACCACCAAGGACGGCAGGTTTACCCTGGTTGCCACCCGCTGCCTGGGCGCCTGCGGTCTTGCGCCTGTTATGATGATCAACGATGATGTTTACGGCCGTCTGACGCCGGAGGAGATTCCGGGCATCATCGCCAAGTACGCCGATAAGTAGCCGCCATGATGCGCGAACTTGCCGACAATCTTCTGGATATCGCCCAAAATGCCGTTGCCGCCGGTGCAAGCCTGCTGGAGCTTACCATTTTGGTAGACCACAGCGCGGATCGCATTGAATTTGTTTTTACCGATAACGGCAAGGGCATGAGCCCGGAGTTTGTCAAAAGCGTAACCGATCCTTTTACCACCACGCGCAAAACGCGCAGGGTTGGGCTGGGTCTGCCGCTTTTAAAGCAGACGGCGGCGATGACCGGCGGCGATATGCAGATCCGTTCTCAGATCGGCGTTGGGACGCAGGTGCGCGCGTGGTTCGGGCTTTCCAGCATCGACCGCCCTCCGATGGGCGACGTTGCGGGAACGCTGTGCGCGCTGGTTGCGCTCAATCCTCAGATGGACTTTATGATCGTCTATCAGGTTGACGGCAAGCGCTTTGAATTTGACACCCGCCAGATCCGGCAGATGGTGTCGCCCCTTGGGCTGGATCAGCCCGAGATAGCCCAGTGGATTCGCGAGTATATCCTTCAGGAAATCAATCAACTGCATGGAGGTGCAATTTTTCAATGAAGACTTTGGCAGAACTCCAGGCGATCCGTGAAAGAACGTTTGAACGGGTCGGCATGCGCCACGAAGACAACGTCAACGCCCGCATCGTCGTCGGGATGGCGACCTGCGGCATTGCCGCCGGCGCAAGACCTGTTATGCTCGAGTTTGTTGAGGAACTCAAGCGCAGAAATATCAACGACGTGACCGTCAGCCAGACCGGCTGCGCCGGCGTATGCCGTCTGGAACCCATGGTGGACGTGTATGTGAAGGGGCAGGAAAAGGTGACGTATGTTAAAATGACGCCCGATAAGGTCGCCAGAATCATCACCGAGCACATCGTCAACGGCAAGCCCGTTGAAGAATATACGATCGGCTACGCGGAAAAGAAATAGGAGGAAGCTGTAATGGATTTGATTCGTTCTCATGTTATGGTATGCGGCGGTACCGGCTGTACCTCGTCGGATTCCCCCGCGATCATAAAAGAGTTTGAAAAACTCATCGAGAGCAACGGCCTGGCCGATGAGGTGAAGGTCGTGCGTACGGGCTGCTTCGGCCTTTGTGCCGCCGGGCCCGTCGTCATCGTTTATCCCGAAGGCGCGTTCTATTCCCGCGTGAAGGTCAGCGATGTCAAAACCATCGTCGAGGAGCATCTGATCAAGGGCCGTATCGTGAAGGATCTTTTGTATCATCACGATCAGCTCAAAAAAGAGGAGCAGGCGGCGCAGTCGCTCAACGATGTTGAGTTTTATAAAAAGCAAAAGCGCGTTGCCCTGCGCAACTGCGGCGTGATCGATCCGGAGAATATCGACGAATATATTGCGTTTGATGGTTATAAGGCGCTTGAAAAGGTGCTCACGACCATGAAGCCGCAGGATGTCATCGATGTGATTTCCAAGTCCGGCCTGCGCGGCCGCGGCGGCGCGGGTTTCCCCACTGGTACCAAATGGAAGTTTGCAGCCGCTTCGGTTTCGGATAAGAAATATGTTTGCTGCAACGCGGACGAAGGCGATCCGGGCGCGTTTATGGATCGGTCCGTGCTGGAAGGCGATCCGCATGTGGTGCTGGAGGCAATGGCCATTGCCGGTTATGCCATCGGCTCGGATCAGGGCTATATCTATTGCCGCGCGGAGTATCCCATTGCGCTCAAGCGCCTGGAAGTTGCTATCAATCAGGCCCGCGAGTACGGCATTTTGGGTAAAAATATTTTCGGCACCGGCTTTAATTTTGATATTGAAGTGCGCCTTGGCGCAGGCGCGTTTGTCTGCGGCGAGGAAACTGCGCTGATGGTTTCCATCGAAGGCAACCGCGGCGAGCCGCGTCCCCGTCCGCCGTTCCCGGCGGTCAAGGGCCTGTTTGGCCAGCCGATGATCCTCAACAACGTCGAAACCTATGCCAACGTTCCCCAGATCATCAACAACGGCTGGGAATGGTTTGCCTCCATGGGCACGGAAAAGTCCAAGGGCACCAAGGTTTTTGCGCTGGGCGGAAAGATCAACAATACCGGTCTGGTGGAAGTGCCCATGGGCACGACGCTGCGCGAAATCGTTTACGACATCGGCGGCGGCATTCCGGGCGGCAAGAAATTCAAAGCGGCGCAGACGGGCGGCCCCTCCGGCGGCTGCATCCCGGCTTCGCAGCTGGATGTTAAGATCGACTATGACAATCTGATCGCGATCGGCTCGATGATGGGCTCCGGCGGCATGATCGTTATGGACGAGGACAACTGCATGGTTGACATCGCCCGTTTCTTCCTGGACTTCACGGTTGACGAATCCTGCGGCAAGTGCTCTCCCTGCCGGATCGGTACCCGCCGTATGCTGGAAATCCTCAACCGCATCGTGGAAGGCAAGGGCGAGGACGGCGATATTGAAAAGCTTGAGCTTCTGGCAAAGAATATCAAGGCCAGCGCGCTGTGCGGCCTTGGGCAGACGGCGCCCAACCCCGTTTTGTCCACGCTGCGGTATTTCCGCGACGAGTACGAGGCGCACATTTATGAGAAGCGCTGCCCCGCCGGCCACTGCAAAAAGCTGCTGACTTACAAGATCGATCCTGAAAAGTGCAAGGGCTGCACGCTGTGCGCCAGAAACTGCCCGGCCGGCTGCATCAGCGGCAAGGTCAGAGAGCCGCATGTGATCGACGCCAGCAAGTGCCTCAAGTGCGGCGCGTGCATGGATAAGTGTAAGTTCGGCGCGATCTCCCGTTCTTAATTGCGATCAAAGGAGTGATTGACAGATGTCTATGGTGAACCTGACGATTGACGGCATTGCGGTCAGCGTCCCTGCCGGCACGACCGTGCTGGAAGCCGCCCGTCAAGCCAATATTCATATTCCCACTTTGTGCTACCTCAAAGGAATCAATCAGATCGGCGCCTGCCGCATTTGCGTGGTGGATACCGGCGCCCGCGCGCTCAGCGCGGCCTGCGTGATGCCTGTAAGCGAGGGCATGGTGGTGAAAACCAATACCCCCGCCGTTCGGGAAGCCCGCAAGGTGACGCTGGAGCTGATCCTGTCCAACCACGAGCGCAAATGCCTGTCCTGTGTGCGCAGCCAGAATTGCGAGCTGCAGACGCTGGCGCGCGAGCTCGGCGTGGACGAGTCCCGCTTTGACGGCCCCAATATCCATTATGAACTGGATACGGCGTCCACTTCTCTGGTGCGCGATCCCAACAAGTGCATCCTGTGCCGCCGCTGTGTTGCGGTGTGCCACAATGTCCAGGGCATCGGCGCGATTGGCGCGATCAACAGAGGGTTTAAGACCATCATTGGGCCGGCTTTTGAAAAGAACATGAGCCAGACCAACTGCATCTTCTGCGGCCAGTGCATCGAAGCGTGCCCCGTCGGCGCGCTGCGTGAAAAGGATGATACGGATAAGGTTTGGGCGGCGCTGGCCGATCCGGACAAGTTCGTTGTCGTGCAGCCTGCTCCTGCGATCCGCGTAGCGCTGGGCGAGGAATTCGGCATGCCCATCGGCAGCCGCGTTACCGGTAAAATGACCCAGGCGCTCAAGCGTCTTGGCTTTGACAAGGTGTTTGACACCGATTTCGGCGCGGATCTGACGATTATGGAAGAAGCAACCGAGCTGCTGGACCGCATCAACAACGGCGGCGTGCTGCCCATGTTCACCTCCTGCTCGCCCGGATGGATCAAATATGTCGAGCATAATTTCCCCGAAATGATTCCGCACCTTTCCACCTGCAAATCGCCGATGGAAATGGAAGGCGCGATCATCAAGACCTATTACGCCAAGCAGGCGGGCATCGATCCGGAAAAGATCGTTGTCGTCGGCGTGATGCCGTGCACCTCCAAGAAGTTTGAAGCGGCACGTCCTGAAATGGAAGTGGAAGGCATGCGCGCGGTGGATATCTCCATCACAACGCGCGAGCTGGCCCGCATGATC